>NZ_JAGHQW010000080.1 GCF_017744115.1 Salinisphaera sp. G21_0
CATTCAAGCCCAGGATCAGGAACAGGCCTTCCCTTGGAACCATCCACCTGAGAGGGATAGCAACGTATCCGAAGGCATGCAGTCGGTTGATCTATACCGGAACAGCGAGACAAAAAGCCCTGCCTATATTCACCCGCAACAACCGCTGAATTTTACCTTTCAGGATCGGGAGTATCAGCCACAAGGCAATGGCTCGGTATTTTTCCAGATTGGTGCTTTTAAAGAAGAAACTGCTGCTGTCCCCATTGATAGCAAACGGTGCTTTACCTTCCAGAGCAACCGAGCAGAAGATCAGCCGGTTATCCTGCCGTGGGGCTTTGGCCAGAAAGCCAAGGATGAAACGGTAACCGGCAACTATGGCGGCGAGACAGACCCCGAGGTCATTGAAAAGCCACAGCCGGAACAGCCAGAGATCAGGGAGAGTTATCTGCTAATGAACATAATCACCGCAGTGGTATTGCCTGCCCGGACACCGCTGGAATTGCCCTCAATGGAAATCAGCCTTGATATTGATAGCTTCTCATGGAGCTTTACCGGGCAGCTGTGGGGCGCTTCCAATATCGCACTGGTGGAACCGGACGAGAACGGTCCGAAGCAGATCGAGGTGGATATAAACGGCTGGAAATGGGTATTCATCATCGAGCGTTACAGTACGGACAGACGCTTCGGGGATGAGCGTTACACCCTCTATGGCAGCAGCCGAACCCAATTGCTCGCATCGCCTTATGCACCGGGACGGAGTAAGAGCAACACCAGTAACCTCAACGCAAAGCAGGCCATTAGTGAAGAACTGGCCAATACCGGCTTTACAGCAATTTATCCTGACCTGAACGACTACAGCACACCGGATTGGGTTATGCCCGGAGGTTCATTCAGCTATCAAAACCAGACCGCCATGCAGGTGGTGGCCAAGGTCGCTACCACAGCCGGGTCAGTGATTATCCCAAGCCGTGATAATGACCAGGTGAGCATTCAGCCACGATACCCGGCCAGCCCTTGGCACTGGAATTCCGCCACAATGGATAAGATCGTTCCGGCCAGTATGGTCATTAGTTTAAGTGCCAACTGGCGACCGGAGCAGGCTTACAATGCAGTCTATGTTTCCGGGACCAATGCTGGCGTGGCAGTCAATGTCAAACGAACAGGCTCCAATGGCAATAACCCGGCTCCTGATATTCTGGAAGACTGGCTTACCGAAACGCAGGTCAATACCGAGCGAGGCCGGAATGAGCTGGCCAAGGGCGGCAACCAGAGCATTACCACCATCGAGCTACCATTGACCGATAACAATACCGCTCCAGGACTAATTGAGCCGGGAATGCTGGTAGAAATTCAGGATATTACAGGAGACTGGCAAGCCCTTTGTCTGGCGACCAGTATCAGTGCTTCAGGAATAGGAAATATTGTTCAATCGGTCGAACTTGAAAGACATTATTTTTAATAACAAACGTCTGCTTTGCTCTGCTATGTTGTAACTATTGACTACTGAATAAAGGGAGCAAGATTATGTATCAATACAAGGATCTGCGTGAGTTCAGAGAGGAATATTGTCAGGAAATAACATTTAAAAATGTCACTATTCATGGCAATGCTGATTATAAACAAGAACTCCCGAACTCCTTTAATGTTTCTTTGACACCAACCTCGCTCAAGCGACTCCAAATGGCATGGATTGCTGTAACCAGTGGAGTAGATATGTCTGGCACACGGATAAGAAGCTACGATGTAAAATCATCGCTTTCAGGGCACAGAGTCAAAGATGCGAGAATACTTATCAGCCAGATAGATCAGAACCATGTCCATTGTGAACTGCAATGCTTTTGTGTCCAGAGCATTTGTTGCTTTATTTCAGAATTAAGACTTCATAACTCGTGGTTTGGAAGAGACTGAAAGATGCCCGGATAGGAGTCTCTCCGGGGCTTTTGTGCCTGCTGGATATGGATGAACAGCAGGCACATTTAAAAGGATAGGAGCCAGAATGGAAGCTAGCAGGACAAAGCGATATGTGGTCAAACATAAGGTGCAAACGTACAAAACAGCATGGCTTGAAGAAGTGTTCACAAGCCCCTGCCAGCGGGAGGCTCAAAGCAGCTACCTATTATTAATCCAAGAGTTTCCAGATAGCTACTTTGAACTTACCAAAGAAATTCAAACCACAAGTTGTCTGGCCTTCACAGCCCAAGGATAATCCATATGGCCACTACTAACATCTGGCAACAGTTCAAGGCGCTGATTCCTGAAGGCGTTCGCATCGTTGCCACCATTACCGGCAACAATGGCAACGGCACCAGTCAGGCAGAGCTTCGGAATGGTTCTGTTATTACAGTAAAGGGGGAGTCAGCTCCTGCGGGACGAAAGGTATTTATTCAGGATGGCGAGATCAAAGGTACTGCGCCGAGTTTGGGGCAGTACGAGGCAGATGTTTGAAAAATCTAAGAATAAAACCCGCCACCTAAGTTTCATGCTGAAACTTCAATAAGCCCCTTTTCCTGGAATTGTATGACGAACACCGCCTTTCGGCTTTTCTACGTCCCCTTTTCTTCGCGGTATCAGGTGTATATGGCAATGAAAGATGGTCTGACCTGCATCTTCACCGCAATTCATACCAATATTGAACCCTGTAATACTTGAATCATCAGCCTGCAGTGCTTCTTTCCGTTGATGCAATAGCTGGTTCAATGAATTTATTTCTGCCTGCCCGAGGTCAAAGTATGTCATGGCATGTCGCTTTGGGATGATCAGAGTATGACCGTCTGTTACAGGAAAACCGTCACGAATTACATACCCAAGGTTATTAGATGCAATAATTCTATCTTGTGGTATTTCACAGAAAAGGCATCCCAATTCCCTATGATCGTATGACTCTCTTACTTTTCGAAAATCAGTATCATCCTTGTTCTGCTTCATAGAGTTACAGGAGTAACAAAGAGCCTGTAAATTGGTCAGATCATCAGATCCACAACAACTTCGAGGAATGATGTGGTCTACTTCAAGAGCCTTATCCTGTGCAGATATTCCACATAGTTCACAATGAAACTTAGCCCTTTTGAGAACTTCATACTTGTCTGTACCACTTATATATCCTGACGACTTCTTCCGGTGAGACCATACAGAGTCACCTCTACTTTCCATGAACTCAATGAGCCTTTGTTGACATAATTGCTTAAGTTTCTGAACTTGAAGTTCTGAAAAAGAGTCAAAACCGTTAAGAGCGTAAGTTTTGCCTTCTTTTTGTACCACACCATTTTTCCTAAGGACCTGCCCTACCATTTTATTGGTGGTACTGGTGTAATAGTCAATCTGGCTTATATCGTTGCTGAGTATGGCTTGTGCTATATCAGCTTGATGACAAGTTCCTCTGTGTTCAAGTAATGTCATAATCATCACAGGCTGATACACATGAGACATTTTCATTTTTTTGGAAATATATTCTTCAAGCTCTTGGTATGTCATATATTACCTACCGCACTTCCATTCTTTTAATTCCTTGAATTTACGTTGCTCATACTCTGACAGAACAAGACCATAACTCTTAACGATGCGAGTGAACCTGAGTACGTACTGACAATGAAAGGATCTGGCAGGTGGTAGCCACTCAAGCATACCTAATGCCCCTTTCTGGCGGTTAACACTGGCTTGAACTGCAAAAAGGTTCACTTCATCATTAGCAAACTTCACTCTCTTTGCCTTCGACCACTTATCAGCCCCATGATCCCAAGCCCATTTAAGAGGCACTAAATGGTCTATATCAACCTGACGGGCTTCATAAAAAGTCTTTCCAGTGTAGGGATCAAGCCATCTACCTCGACTTACAGTACACCGGTTACTACCTGTATCAATAGTGCTGGTACTCTGCTTCATCAGAAGCTCATGTCGAGTGTTAATACAGTCTCTATCTTCATCAGCCCAATTACCAAAATATGAACGATCATATTTTGATGCACTCTGACTGTACGTTGCAGCATTCGATTTTTGGAAGCTTGATCCTTTAGGAAGTCTGCCGCCAGAACTTAAGCAGTCATTGAGAGAATAGAAGGGAGTATAGTTCTTTGTTCTCTCATAATAAGAGCTAGAGGTATCGTGACAGATGCCAGACTTGCTCTTTTTTACCAAGTCAGCACTATTTACAGCAGAACTGAAGAATATCAGAAGTGTTATTAGGAGGTATTTCATCGCTTAACTGTCTATATGTAAAAATCGTTAGTGCGCATCTTACATCAATTGAAAAGCAAAAATCAGGGTATAAAATCATGCCACCTTTACCGTGAATAACGGCAATGGCACAAGTCAGGCAATGCTCCGGGATGGTTCGGTTATTACTGTTAAGGGGGATTCTGTCGATGTTGGGAAGAAGGCATTTATTCAGGATGGGGAGATAAAAGGTACTGCGCCTAGCCTGCCAATCTATGAGGTAGAGATTTGATGGCAATTATCCTGAATCATAAAAAATCATGCTTATAGATTGTTTCTTGTATCAATTATCGATTTTTCAATTTTTCTTTAACTCTTTTGATTATGAGTTTAGTGGTGTTTGTTTTTCGGTAGCTGGCTCGATTATCTTTTAAATTTTGATAGGGTAAAGGCCTGTTCAAATGAGTGTATTGTTCCACGGTTGGATCTATGACTTCAGAATAAGAATTGATTAGCCAGTAATGTGTTATTCCTTTTTCATCTTCTGCTTTCTGTAATTTATACCCATTATTTTTTCCACCGAGTAGATTGTACATTGCCAAACTTGCATGATGACAATGCCCACAATATCGGCTATCAACTCGTCCTGAAAAGTTGTCGGGAATTAAGTCATCTGTTAACTCATCCCTGACAAGATCAAAAATTTTCTGCTCAAATGGACTCAAGACTTATAACCTCCTGACCACACAACTTATCATTAGTTTAATCGGGTATTTTCTGTCAGTTTGCGCACTTTATTGAGTGGTCTATAAGTCAACTGCTTGTTAAGGGAGTTGGCCCGTTCATCATATCGATACAACTGACGAAACAACCCTTCCAACTCCTGAATCTCAGTGGCGCTAATATTGTCCCATACCTCGTAATAGGAAAAGTGCGTCCATTCGCCTTCTCGGTTCCGCTTGTGGCTGAACAAGCGCTTGCGAAGCTTCCCTTCGCTGGACATGCCTACATAAACTACATCGTAGTACTTCCCCTGCTTACGATAGAGAGCATAAATACCCCGAATGCCCTTGGGAACAAGCTGCATACTGGTTTTGCTCTCATCCAGATCTGTAATGGGGCGATATTCCAAAGCAGACTTGATCAGGCGCATTGGGCTTTTCAAAGTTTGCTAATCCTTTATGAGCCTTGGTTTCTATTGGTAACGGAAGATTAGATTAATTCTTGATGGATGAGCTTATGATGCCATGATCGGAGCTGCGCCGAATCTGGCGCAGTATGAGATGGAGGTTTGAACCGGTTGATTGAGATTCAGTAAAGTTCACACTTCAGCCTATGCGCTACAAAAACTCTTTGTTTACCAGCTCTCAGATCCTATACCCAAGAAAAATGAGGTCAGCCCAAAAACAAAAAATAGCCCAGTCAAAAGACAATATTTGATAACAAACCCAAGTGTCAGTTCCTGGGCAACAAGCTTGGTGATACCGCCAATAATTAGCTTAAAGGCAAAGTAACCTGCAGTGAGAAAGAATCCCCAAGCGACCAAATTAAATGTGAACTGCAAATCCATTACCAATCTCCCTTCGGCAGCCAGCGATTATTTTTCTTCAATAACGCCACAAATGATTTCAGAGAACAGATTCCCGTCATCAACCACAAAACCTATGCTGCCGCGATAGGTGTAATATTTCTCTCGGGCAGCTTCATCCTTCGGATCAAAGACTTGTATCGTAGCAAAGATCGTATCAGTCCCTTCCTCAACCAGAACCCCGTCATGGTACAGGCTTGTGAGATACGACAGGAACTCACTTGAATAATCATCGTAGTCGCTTCGATATCGGGTTTTAAAATTCTGACCCGAGTGAACCGGCAACTCCATGATTAACTCACCCTCACAAACTATTCTTCCCTGTCTCTTTCGGTGGTTGTAAACAATATCAAGAGCACTCATGCATAATTCCTTTCACGCAGTTGGTTATTATTGATTTCTGTCTATCCAGATAAAATTATCCTGGATAAGCTTCTGCTCACCCGACCAACGATAAGCCACCAGCCTTCCTCCGGGGCGGGCAACGCTGTAGTCAACACAGGCAACGTGGTCACTCAATGGCCTGGGCTGTTCCCTCATCCAGTAATGCCCTACAAATAACGGTACTGTATCCGTATAGCGGTAACTTTGTTCGGGTAGTGGAGAGTTGGGTAATTCTGCCTGACCTGTCCCAATGGTTGCATTGGACCAGTGTGTGGCTTGTTCATCCCACCAGCGAATCCGAGCTGCGGTTCGTGGATTCCCCTTTTTGTCTTTGAAACTGAGCCCACGGGGTAATTCCAGCTCAATCCCTTTCAATAGGTACTCTATCGCATAGTACAGCGCGTGTGATTTATCTGAGGCCTGAGCATAAGCATCTGATGCCAGGCAGTTATTTGCATCGAGATATGGCACAACAACAGGAAAGCTAGGGTGATGCCAAACAGCATGCACGATTCTCAACTCACCCAGATCGAGAAACAAAGGCAATGTCTTAAACCAGTTAATTGCCTCCTGATGAACGCTGGACTGGAATGGAAGCTCCGCGATAAATTCTGAATGATCCCTGATATTCTTTTGGTTATGGGGGCGAAGGAAGTCACCAGAGCCATCCGGTATCGAATAGCAGATGGCATTAAACTCATGGTTTCCCATTACAGCCAGTGCTGCTTTTTCTTCGACCATTGAACGACAGATATCAACAGTTTTGCGGTGCTGCCCCACCCCATCAATAAAATCACCAACAAAAATAACCTTTCGTTCAGGATGGCGATAGGCTGAATTGTGCTTTTCATAGCCAAGCTTGAGTAGCAGGGATTCCAGCTCATCAGCTCGGCCATGAATATCTCCAATAATGTCGTACATTCTTATTCTCATTGTTTTACGGAGGAGTAGGTAGATTATCAGAGTCAATCTGATGAAAGAAAACCAATGAACTGCTCATGGTCAAGGCCATAGCCCCAGTCGGGAAGGTGCTCATCAATAAACTGCTCCACAAGCTCACTGGATTGCCTACTCTGCTGGAATGCTTGATCACTAATAGCCTTGAGTGATTTCTGATACTCCTTTTGATCCAGCTGACCAGCCTTAAACTGTTGCTTCAGCTCTGGCTTTTTCGCTAATAGTTCAGCCTGGCAGGTTTTATTCTGTGACAATGAGGATAGAAGTGTTTCAACTTCCGCTACCAGTGAATGCCGCTTCGCACTCAATAGCTTGAGATCTTGATAGAGTGTGGTAATCAGTTCTGCTGCGACTTCGTCCCCGATTTCCAGATAATTACGACTGGCTCTGGCAAAAGTCGGCACATAACGATCAGCTCTGTATCCAGAGAAGGGAGAGGTTATCTCTACGATGATGCCAGAACGGGAAAGGTCGGTGATGATACCGGAGATAGGCTGACCATCAATGGTCAATGAAATGCTTTTATCCATTTTTTTCATTCCTCTTTAGCGAGATTTGTTAAGCGCCTGCAAGTGGGAGTAAATTGGCGCTGTACTTTTAGGCTAATACATTCTGTACAAGAGGTCAAAAATGACCTTGGTAAAGATAGTGTTCCGGTAGACGGAGTTGAAATTTCAGAGCTACTCCCGAAATGAACACCTTAAGTGGCATTCAATCAAGCCTAATACTGACTGAGCAAAAGATTATTCTGGCAAATAATCAAGATACCATGCCCATTTTTCGGACTTACTAAAGTCCCTGGGATCAGGTGAGCCATGGAATCTGGAGTGATATACTGGCAATAAATCTCGCCTCTTATTTGTCAGATAATGCAACATAAACCTACCAGTAGTAGTGAAGTCTTCTACCCCTTCCATCCTGAATGTTCTTAGAAGAAAATTAGCACATCGGTCAAGACCACCGGTTAATTCGTACCATTTCACAACCGCTAATGAAATAGCCAGCTGTCGTTCAATAACAGATAACCAATCATGATCAGTGTTTTTCAATTCAAAAACTTCAAACATCTGATTCATTAAAGATGTTTGAACCATGCATCCTACGGCATTTTGGAAGGAATTGAAGTAACGATGATATCCTCTGCCTCATTTTGGATGCAGATTGCAAACCAGTCTGGGCAAATTGACGATGTATTACTATCAGGGCTATTGTAGCTACCAACATAGCCAAAATGATAAATATCATTGGCTATTTTAGACTCACAAATCTCCTGTTTAAACTGCTCTGAAAAAACAGTAAAAACATCATCCAGACTACTGCAATTTTCAAAGCATGGAAGTAAATCAAAAAGATTTTCTGAAATAGGTTCCAATGAGTCCAGAAACTCTTCAGCGGTAGCCGGAAGCTTGTGATTATATATTTCGCCAGCCACTTCTCCGGCGATTTCCCTGTATGTCTGTGCCATGAAAGTTTCCCGATAACTCACTGAACGAAAGCGTCAACTCAAATTATCGGGAAAACAGAATGTTGCTTTATGCTTGCAGGCAGGTTTCTCCTGCGACAAGGCTTCAGTTAAACCTCGGCTTCCAGCAAATCCCCATGCTCCACCAGCCAGGCTTTGGCACGCTCATAATTGGGCACCTGAGCTTTGACAATCAGCCAGAAGGTGGGCGTGTGATTGGCTTCCAGCAAGTGCGCCAGCTCATGGGCGATAATGTAGCGGATCACAAACAACGGCGCCTTAATCAACCGCCAGTTAAAGTTAAGGTTATCTTTAGCCGTACAGGAGGCCCACCGCATCTTAAGATTCGAGACCATCACCTGGTTGAACTGAACCCCCATTGCCCCCGCCATGGTTTCCACCAATACCGGTATCCGCTCTTTGGCCTTTTCTACATACCAGGCCTGGAAGAGTTCCGGCGCATTATCCTGCTGTGATTTGGATAGATAAAACTTATCGGAAAAGGTAATCCCCGAAACAGCCTGATCCGCCACCACTTTCAGCGGGTAGTAATGCCCCAGGTAAGAGATGGATGTGCCAGAGACAAAATCCTTTTTGGCCTTGGTGTCGTATTTTTGGCCATGGTTGATTTTCTGGTAAAGCCAAAACCGTTTTTTCTCTACAGCTCTGGCGATCTGCTCATCGGTTACATGGTAGGGAGCCCGGACAACGATGGAACGATCCCTCTCAACGCTTATCTGTAACGACTTCCTGTCGGTCCGTACCACCGTGTAATCGATTTTCACCCAGACTCCTTAGCATTATTAATATTTAGTCACTGTACAAAATAGTATCGCGACTGGAAATTGCACGTTCCATTAACCGGGAAATAATCTGGTCTTTTTTGGCAAGCAGCTCTCTCCATCGAAAAAATTCTGCAGACTGGATAACCTCCAGCAAGAACCCTTTCAGCTTATTCTTGGCCGCAGGGCTGTCCATAAAGCCGACATTCTTCAGTTCCCGCTCAATATGGTTATAAAGCTGCTGAGTCAGATTCACCAGCCGGGAGATATCATCCTCAGTAAGCGTTTCGTCACCGTGCAGCTCCTGCTTGAGAATGCGGAAAAAGGGCATCTGTTTACGGCGGTGCAAGCCATAGGTTGGCTCCTTTTTTGCCGCCAGAATTTTCTTCCGCAACTCTTCCAACCGTCGATAGACTTCATCCCAGTTGTCAGAGAACTGTTCCAGAATTCGCTCCAGCTCTTCCGCAAACGATGCCATTAACGCCGGATCATCGTCGATATGTACATCAATATGGTGACGAATAGCGTGCTCAATACCCGCTGCCTTGGTTGTCGTCTTTTTCCGTTTCCCCATCTCATCTTCAAAGGCCTGATCAAAGATGGAAATCGGCTCAACCCGGGTTTCAATCCCCCTGGACTGCAAATGCTGGTCAGTAATGGCCCGCAGTTTTTTCGGTACGCCATCCAGATCAATTCGGTGATCGCTGAAGTGTCCCATGGCCTGAGCATTAATCTCGGCAAAGGCCTTGTAATCCCTGTCGTACTTCAGGGCTTCCTTGGCAGGCAAGACCTGTGAGTAAGCTTTGGCAAATGTTTTAAACAGCGTAACGTACTGGAAACACAAGTCCTCGTCATAAAACAGGTCGTAAAAGGCATCCAGGCTATCCAGCGATTGAATACCCTGCTTGCCAATAAAGGCCATAATCTCTTTATGCGCCTGTTCCAGCCGGTTCAGGTCTTCACCGCTGGTATCCACCACATCGGTAAATTCCTTCTGTTCCTTCTCATCAAAGTCCTTCAGCGCATCGGCAAGATGGTGGCCAATGCCCACATAATCCACCACAAAGCCGGTATCTTTGTCCTGGTTATAGACCCGGTTGGTCCGGGCGATGGCCTGCAACAGGTTATGGGCAGAAATCGTCCGATCAAGATAAAGCACCTGTTCAATGGGCGCATCAAAGCCGGTCAGCCACATATTCTGGACAATCACAAAACCAATATCCCCCGTTATGCCTTCATCCTCTTTGCCAAAGGGCAGTTTGAAACTGCGCCGAATCCGTTTGTGATCTTTCGGATCGGTATGCTCCTTCAAGTGTGGCTCATCATTCTGACTGCCAGAGATAACCACAGCGGCTTTGACTTTACGCAGCTGTTCAAGGTCCAGGCTCAGGGGATTGTCTTTTTCCAGCTCGGCAACCTTGGTACTCAGGGCTTTCTCAATCGCCCCTTTATAACGATGCGCCGCCTCCCGGGAGTACGCGACCACCTGCGCCTTAAAGCCATTGGGGTATACCTGTTCGATATAGTGGTTCACCATATCCCTGGCTTTATCTTCAATCACCGGCAGTGCTTCAAGGTAAGACTCTTTGGTTTTGTAACCGAGAATTTGCAGCCGTGCCGCCAGGTTGTAATCGCTGAATACATCGGCAAACTTCTGGTCCATCCCTTTTTTGTCGGTCACGTCTGCTTTATTAGTGCGACCTTCATAAACAATGCCCAGGGTTACCCCGTCTTCCTTGGCCTGGCGCATGGTGTAGCGGTCAATATAGTCAAGGTAACGCTTCTCGGTCTTATCAGTGGGCGTGCCGGTATAGCCAATATGAGTAGCATTAGGCAATGCCTTATCCAGATTGGCCGCCAGTTTGGAAAACTGCGAACGGTGCGCCTCATCGGTCATCACCAGAATGCGGTCGCTGGTATTCAGTTCGTCAAAGGCCGCATCCAACTCCTTATCCTGAAACTTATGGATCATCGCCATATTCAGGTCAGAGTTGGTATTGGCCAGCAGCTTTTTCAATGCATCAATGCTGTCCGCTTTATTAACCTTGAACTTCACGCCTTTGCTGGTGTCGTGCAGCTGTTCTTCCAGCTGGGTACGGTCGGTGACAAAAATAATTTTCCAGTTACACAGCTCCGGGTGCAGGTACATCTCTCGCACCATAAACATCATGGTCAGGGACTTACCGGAACCCTGGGTATGCCAGATAATGCCACTGCGCTGTTTGGGGGTTTTGCGTTCCAGCAATCGCTGGACCGACAGCTTCACCGCCCGAAATTGCTGATAACGACCAACAATCTTGATGGTCTCGCCGGTATCGGTGGAGGTGAACAGTGTAAAAGTCTGGATCAGGCTCAGCAGATTGGCTTTGGTAAACATACCGCATACCAGGCGCTGCTGGGCATTGGGTGGCGCACCTTCTTCGGAATCCAGATCGTTTAAATCAGCGGGGAACGGATCAGACCAGCTGTAAAAGTGCTTTTCGGTTTGGGTGGTAATGGTGCCGAACTTAGCCTTATTCCGGCAGGTGGCCACCAGAATCTGGTTGTAGTAGAACAGTGTCCGATTACCTTCCCGGGTGCCGCTGTCGTTATCCCGCTGTTCGCTGTAGCGCATCAGCTGTTTGATCGCTTCCGGAATCGGCTGTTTTCCTTTGATTCGGGGCGATTTACACTCAATCACCACCAGCGGCAGGCCATTAACAAACAGAATAATATCCGGGTAGAACGGTTTATCCGTGCCCGGAATTCTTACTTTCAGCTGAGAGATCGCCAGAAAATTATTGTTGTCCAGACCACCGGCAGAAAAATCCATAAAACGCACCGTTGGATTTTTTACCCCGGTTTGCCGGTTTTCAGAAACCGAGCTGCCTTCCAACAGCAGCTCCAGTACCCGCTGGTTATTTTTAATCAGGTCATTGCCACTGAACTGAGTGATCTCGGTCACCAGCTCATCCACCTGATCCGCTTCCAGCCAGGGGTTAATGGCCCGCAACGCCTGACGCAATCGGTCTTGTAACACCACCTCCGCACAGTCAGTACGCCCGGTCTCTTCTGGCGATTGGCCCAGGTTAAGATACTTGGTTTCCCAACCCAACCCTTCCAGCTGTTTCATAAAGGGCTTTTCAACCCAGGGGATTTCATGCGAGGTACGGAGGTCTTCCTTTTTGGACATGATATTATTCCTTATGGAGATAAATAATATTTAGACACTTAAATTTGAAATAAGTTTATCCAGATCAAGCTGACTGATATCTTTCTGGCCGGAGAGGAGGTCTTGCATCAGACCTTTTTTTATCCTCTGGCTCTTTGAAAGTTTTATTTCCAAGGAGCTGATTTGGTGATTAATTCCTTTAATGGCATCTAAAATACGTTCCTGCTCCTTAGTGGGAGGTTTGGGGAATTTAAAGTCTCTTACCTCTTTAACATTGAGGTGAGGGTTGGTTGTACCAGCACATATCTGGTCAAATATTGATTTCGCGGCATTGGAATAGATGAAAGTGACAAGAAATTCACCAATGTATTCTGAAGCATTCGGCCTGATTAACATCACCCGTTGGCCAAGGCAGATTTTCATTCCGGTAGGTATGACAAATGCCTCGCCAACAGGAGCTTCACGGGTGAAGATAATATCACCAGCTTGAGGTTCCAAGCGTGTAGTTCTCGTTTGATATTCACTTTCACTCACATAAGAGGCTTTTGTGTCCTGAAAACGTCCATTTTTGATGTTAAAGGTTCTGGCAACAAGTACCCCATCGTTGGTGAATTTTGGTGTTGTGTGAGGGCAGTCAACGACATCAAGTGATGCTTTCTCAATACTGGTAACATCCCACTCCACCGGAATCCTGCCCAAAGGTGAGTCCTTAAACTCATGGGTAGCTTCCGATCGAATATTGCCCTGCTCATCAATCCCTTTGGTCAGCAAGTCCTGCATCAGTCCGGTTTTGATGCGCTGTTGTTTGGCCAGCTTCGATTCGTATAGACGAATCAGGTCATTGATCGAGGTGATTACACGAGCAATTTTTTTTTGAACAACCTCATCCTCAGGAACTTCCACAAAAAAAGCATGAAGTTCCTTACGAGTAATGTGCTGCATGGTTGATCCATGAGCAGCATTGGTCAGCTTGGGCAGGTTGTACTCAATCAGATATTTCAAGAAATGTTTGTCGATACCCGGCTTGGGTACAACCTTGAATAAATGCTGATTAAGGGCTGACTTCCCATGACACCAGATATCAAGGAATAGCGAAGCACTCCAAGAGAAGATGAGGTCACCATTATCGATGATGTTATGCTCTGGCAATACACCATCATAATGGTCATCTATGGCTTTTGGATTTTTCAATTGCTCAATTCTGATAACCGGCAGACCATCCTTGCCCAGCTGTGCAGGTTTGAACGCATAGCCATTAATGTAGTCGGCAAGCTCGATAAGCCGTTTCTTGGATAAATTCATGGCTTACTCCGCATAACCTAAGTTCGTGAAGATCTTGCCGAGGCTTTGCTCTGCTTCCAGGCAAATCGCATCCAAACGATCAGAGGAGAGTGCGTATTTATCCCACAAACTTTCAATCTTATTTGTAAGGATACGGCGCTCTGCATTCAAATATCTAACCAGCTCGTTATTAATAAGGTCATGCAGTTTCTTCAGAATCAGTTCCCGAGCCTCACTATCCGTCACCTGACCACCAATCGCCTCAAACAGCGTATCCAGCTGTTTCTGCTTATCATTCAACAGGCCGATATCTTTCAATAGTGCATTGTGCTGCTTTTTCAGAGAACCTAGCAGCTTGGTAATCTCTTTCAGGGTTTTGGTCAGATTTCTATCGCCTTTGGCCTCCTTTTTGGAGGTGTCCAGCTGCTTCTGCAGGTCTTTGAAATCCTCAAATGCTGGGAATAAGTATTTCCAGGGTTCGATCAGCTCCCGCACTTCAATTTCTACCTTGTTAAGCTGCTGGTCTGCGGATTTCAAAGACCGCTTGTAGCGGGCACTTTCCTCTTCCGTACCGTAACGCTTCAGCTCGATTTTCAACTCCAGCAGTTGCTGCTTGGTCTTAATGGACTCTTTGATTTTCTTAACCTTGGCTTCCAGACGTTTCAGGTCGCTTAACTGACTTTCCAGTGTTTGCTGCTCAGCGGTTGCCCGGGCGCTGCCATCGGCCATCAGGTTTTTAATCTGCTTGTTTAGGTACGTTTTTAGTTTGGAGACCGTGACGCTTTCATCTTCGTCCGCATCGTAGTCTACGGCTTGAATAGCTTCATCCAGAGCACTGTCGGCCTCGCTGAGCTGACCTTCCAGTTGATTCAGTTCGGCCACTTCTTCCTGGAAAAAACGCTCAATCAGGTACTGGTCAGGAATCAGACCCGGATACCAACCTGTAGCGACAATGGTTTTCAGGTCGTAACGGATATTGAGCCACCAGTTAACGAAGATGCCCCGTACCTGAAACTCATCCAGCACATTGATCGGCTGTAATTTTTCCCGCAGGCTGGTGAGCAACTCCCGTCGTACATCCGGCAGTCGTGCCGCCGTTGCTGTGGTCTCGCCTTCTGCTCCACCGTTAATTGGTGCCAGCTTGGCAAAGTCATCTCTGGCCACCTGCCACCACTGCTCGGTCTCTTTATGCATGGTGTCGTAGGTTTTGGTGACACTGGCATCGGCTTCAATCACCGCTTTAATGGCCGGCTTTTGCTGTACCTTATCATTAAAATAGCGATAGCCATTTTGCTCAGCGGTAAAGAGATGGTTGTTGTCAAAATGGAACTTGGCAAACTGTGGCTGGATTGCATGGATTTCCGTCACCGGTAAACCACCCACCAGGTGGGCTTTAACATCCTCCGGCTCTTCCGGTGGTGTATTATCCACGTAGCGACGTATATTCAGGTTGTAGTCGTTGCGCTTAATTTCGTTCAGTTCCACCAGACGGGAGTAGCGGGAAATTTCCCGACGCTCATGGAACACGGTATCAATCTTTTCGATATCTTCCGGCCGCAGTCGGTTACGGGCTTTCTCTTCAGCGTATTCCGCATCGGCATTGATAAACAGGATTTTATCCCGCATATCGTCGGCCTTGTCGTTATTGATCACGATAATACAGGCGGGAATCCCCGTACCGTAAAAAAGGCCGCTGGGCACACTGATAATGGCTTCGATGATGTTTTCATCCACCATTCGTTCCCGGATCACCGCTTCCTGACCACCTCGGAACAGCACACCGTGGGGCATAACCGTAGCCATCAAGCCTTGACCGGAAAGGCTGGCCACCATGTGTTGCACAAACATCAGGTCGGCTTTTTTCTTTTCCGGCGCATCGCCAAAACGGAATCGCTCCGGCTTATTCAGGCTCTCCTTGCTGTAGTTCATGGCAAAGGGAGGATTGGCTAAAATCCGGTCAAAGGTTTTCAGTCGGCCACCTTCGATATGCAGCGGGTTCTCCAGCGTATCGCCATTCTCAATCCGTGGATTGGGAATGTTGTGCATAATCAGGTTCATAATGCTGATGGCCCAGACCATTGGGTCCAGCTCTTGACCGTACAGGCCGAGGTTTTCTACATCCTGCCCCTGTTCCTCCACATACTGATGAGACTGGATCAACATACCGCCAGCACCGCAGGTGGGGTCGTAGACGGTCATGCCTTCTTCCGGTCTGACCAGTTGCACCATCAGCCTTACCACTTCTGCGGGGGTATAGAATTCCCCGCCTTTTTTACCGGCAGAGTCGGCAAAGTATTTGATCAGGTATTCGTAGGCCGCGCCCAGCAGATCAGGGAACTCGAAATTATCGTTGACCAGTTTGAACTCCGGATCATTAAAGTGATCCAGCAGCTGCTTCCAGCGTTCATCGGGCACCCGGCTTTTGTTCTTGCCTTTTTTGGCGTTGAAGGTGACGTTGTTTTTCAGAACGTCTTCGAGAACACCGGTTTCATCTTTTTCTTCAATGGCGGCCAGGGCAATATCCAGCTCTTCACCGATATTGGTTTTCAGGTCTTTCAGGGCTGGACGGGTGATACCAAGCTTGTTGGTATAGGGTTCGTTCCAGCGGGATTCTGGCGGCACAAAAAAAGTCGGCGTGTAGTTGGCTGGTGACTCAAGAATATCATTCAGCTGTTCTGTCATGCCTTCATCTTCAAAGTGCTGATATTTCTTCTTCAGCTGTTCCCGTTTGACCTCAAACTCATCGGACATCCGCTTGATAAACAGCATGCCAAAGATGAACTCTTTATACTCGGAGGCCTGCATATTGCCACGCAGAATATCCGCCGCCTGCTCAAGAAATTTTTCAAGCTGACCCAGTGTAATTTTTGACTTTTGAGGCATAGTCGATCCGTTTGGTGTTTCAGCAACCACTGGGGCGCCTGGAAGAAAAGGTGTTACTTCCCGTGGAAATACCACGCTATTGGTCAGCGAGGCATGGCTAACCTCGGTGACGGTGCAGGGAAGCGATGTAAAATTTCTCTATTCTACGCTGTGAGGATTTGAGGCGGTAGTCCTGTCTTTGCGCAGTGGGATGTAGAAAAAAATTTGGGAAATTGGCTTGCATGCGACACAACTCGTCGCAGGGCTGTTTTATGATGGGATTCTGAAACGGGAAAGCGTTGCCGAACGGCGATGAAGTGAGCTTTCTATGCTACACCTGTTTTGCGGAGTCTGACAATAACATGAATAAACGACAATCTTCTCTGGAAACCACCATTCTCATCATTGAGTTACTGAAACGCATCCCCAAAAGCTGGTGGATTACTGCTCAACAGCTGAAACAACAGCTGGCCGAGATTGGACTGGACCGGGATATCCACACCATTCAGCGGCATCTGAAATCGTTGGCGGAGAGCAATCATTTCCCCATTGATATGGATGATCGCAGTAAACCTTATGGCTACCGTTGGAACCAGCAGGCTGTGGGCTTTACCGTGAACGCCCTGAGTATTCAGGAGTCGCTGATCCTGCAAATGGCGCACAAGACCTTGAAGAACCTGCTGCCCAGCAGTTTGATGGATTCCATGTCTGGCTTTTTTGAAGAGGCCAACCGAAATATCAGCCATGCCCAGGACCCCGCCAAGGAGATTCAGTGGTTATCCAAGGTGGTGGTGGCACCTGAGACGCAGCCATTGTTACCGCCCGAGTTACAACCAGATGTCTTCAATGAAGTCAGCTGTGCTCTCTACAACAACTACTGGCTGGATATTGCCTACAGGAATGCTGGTGGAGAGGTAAAAGAAAAAACCGTCATGCCCCTGGGGCTGGCTCAACAAGGGCCTCGGTTGTACCTGGTCTGTCGGTTCAAGGGTTATGACAATGAACGGAATCTGGCCATGCACAGGATGCTATCCGCTCGCTCAACCTCTATGACTTTTGAGCGACCAGAGGAGTTTGACCTTAAGCAATACAACGATGAGGCGCGGTTCTCATTTGGGGAAGGCCGAAAAGTTAAGCTTTCATTTCGCGTTGATAAAGAAGCAGGGCTTCATATTCTGGAATCCAGACTATCTGAAGATCAAACGTACATTGAGCATAAGGACTGCTATGAAATCAGTGCCACAGCTATGGACTCACTCCAGCTCAAGTTCTGGATTAATGGTTTCGGTAAGGATGCCTGGGACATTGATTACCAGCCAGTTGATGAGGAAATAACTGAATAAATCAGTCTGGTTATCCGTCACTCAAATTTTAAACATAACAATAAGGACAATGTTATGATGGAAGATTATATCAAGGAGTACTTTCAGCACTTTGGAGTAACACCTGAGATTCAGGAGGTCACCCTTCATCCTCTTCCCGCATCTATCCAAAAGCTGGATATTCCGGTTACTCCCCATAACAGTTACAAGACAGCAGCTGACTATCTGCTCAACCTGCATGAACAGGACTTTGATGACATACACTATGTGCTTGGCATCAGCCGTGATCATTGCCTCTTTGGTAAAGCGGTTATTCGTGTAGGGGATGATTACTACGACCCGACAGTTATCGGCAAAAACTGCTTTCTGCCGAAAGAGCAGTTCGTCAGCATTTACGAGATGCCAGTGAACGACCTGAAGGACTTTATGGTGGAGCATGATAATGAGCTACCGTCTATTCTGAACCTGAAAGTCGTGGAAATGCTGAGCCAGAGTTAATCACAAATGGCAGTCAGGGTTTGACTTTCTCGAAGCTGGTAAAAACAAGCTCAAACCCTGCTGCAACGCCGCCTCAAAGATATCAATTTCATATCAATAAGTTATAAATCATTATATTGATTCTTGTATTAAGGAATCTGCTGTGAAACTGGCTGTAGAATCCAATCAGCCAGTAACTGATACCGCTAGAGATCTTGGTGTTAACGCTAACACCTTGCATACCTGGATTGGTAAGTATCATCGCCCTAAGGCATCTG
>NZ_JAGHQW010000081.1 GCF_017744115.1 Salinisphaera sp. G21_0
GCAATATAGTCAGCTTCTGCCAAGACCTTTTCCGGCATTTGCCCTAATCTGCGCCAGAGGTCGGGGTTGGCCGGCTGGCTCCCGTCCAGCATTCCGTGGTTGACCAGAAATACCCGCCGGATGTGGTCGCCCAGTGGTTTATCGTTACATTTGGGTCCCACCTGAAGAAGGTCATTAAAGCTGGCGATATCACCGGGTTTCATGGAGGTCAGGTCAAACACCAGGGTCATCGGCTCATCCGTAAACAGTCGGCCTTCTGCTTTTTGTAATTGGCCGCCCTCTAGCCAGGTTTGTTGCATCAGGCCGTGTTTTTCCAGATCATCCAGCGTGCGAATGCAATACGTTGCAGGCTGTTCATGGCGTAATTGATCAATAATTCGCTGTTGGGTTAACGTAGTATTGGCAAAAAAGAACTCACCGGTGCTCAGGCTCTGATGGCCCGCTTCCTGATCCGTTGAGCGGGCGGTGGAGTGATCGCTTTGAAAGTGAGAGGTAACTTGACAGGCGGCTGTCGTCCTTTGTCCTAAGTCAGGCGTTGGGACTTTTTGGGGTTCTATTAATCTTGATCGCTGTGCTGAACGCTGCTCAGGCGCTGCTTCGTCATCGGGAAAAACGGATGTTTTCCTTTTGTCTCCCGCCCGATGTAATAAAGAATGGGTTATTGTTTGATTTGGAAAGGCGTGGTAGTTGATAACTTCATTGGTTGTTTTGTCCATTTGATCATCCATGCCTGATTTATAAATGCCGGTGTCAGGAAATTATGGACAACAAAATAATAAGAAGGTTCCTGCCACGGAAACCCCATTTTGCTGTGGCGGTGGACGCCAGGGCTAAATGGACAATTCATGATGAGTGGATGCTCAACCGAAAGGAAAACCAGTTCAACTGGCACTGGCCGGTATGCTGATGGCATTACTACCAAATGAAATCATAAGTAGTCAGAAAATCTGATTTCATTTGGTTAACTACCCAGGCTCTATTTGGCTTCCGGACTGCTCTACTATGAACACTGTCTATAGCTCACGAAACATTGGTCAGGAATCCTGAAAGAGCCACTACTTATTGTCTTCATTTTCGATCTGTGCAAGAAACTCATCTAAAAGAACCAGCAGATCATCCTTTTGAAGAACGACAGCGGAAGGTTGGTTAAAATACTCTTTTAAACGTTTTGGAGGTAATTTTAAATGGGCGATGGGGTCAACTTGATGATCGGCATGCGTAAGCATCGATACAAAGTAAGGCTGCGCTGTCTCAGAATATTCCTCATAATAATAAATCACCCAAATGGGAGGATTGGAATCATTCGTGTGATGTGCTGCCAGCCAATTAAAGAATAGTTTTCTTATTAATGAACTGAAGTTTAAATAGTTTCCACTCTCATATATTTTGCTAATTACTGGTTTTAATCCGGATTCTATTTTTTTAGCAATCTTATCCTCTACCGCTTGCTCGGACAAAGAAGTACAGTCGAAAATAATGGGTTTGTAGCTTATTGATTTTGATACGTTCAGGAAAGCCGCCTCTTGGGACATAAGTTTTTCAGGGATGATAATGCTATTGCCCACAGGCTGGTGGTGGAATTGTTGATGGATGTGAGGCTGCGATAGTCGCTCCAAAAGGAAGCGGCTCTTGGTCATCGTTTTGAAAAGGTTTATGCAGCACTGTGAAAGTGGTGGATTTTCTATTTTCATTTCACCAAGGTCATGTTCTTTTAGCCTCAGATCATAAGACTCAAGCATTGATTTTACCCGGGCTTTTAACTGACAGGAATCACAGGCCCCAGAGAACGTCTGTAAGATAGCCAATAGTATATATTTCAGAAATGGAGGCACTGATGAGCAGTAAAGATCACATAGCCAGTTCAAATAGTGCACATCAGGCTCTTGTGCCTGTATCAGCTGAAATAATATCTTCAGTGCCTCATTCAAATGCCCTTTGCTAATGTACATGTCTACTGCACAATTCCAGGCACTTTTTCCTATGATACGTTCCCAGTCTTGTATGTTGTCACCAAACAGGTAAAACATTTGTGGTGATAATAGTATCATCCAGTTTTTCGGCAGATCGCTCAGGTCTGAGCTGGAGCCTGCAGGTCTTCTGTTGAATGCAGAGTAGTGATATTTAAGTAGCTGCATAAGATAAGCCGAAGCTGATCTTTTTTTGTTTGACTGTAATTGATCTGCAAGAAAAGCAAGAGAATGGACAATTTTGCTCCTTAACGCAGGGACTACTTCCGTTAAATCGAACAATTGGATGGAATAGGCATGCCTCCTTTCAGTGGGTGGCTTCAGCTCAGATAAGTCTGGTTGACGATACTCCCCCCAGTCGGGTTCTGTGATATCTGCAGTGGCCCGTCCGCCGCCACCGAGTTGGTATTGTCGCCAGGTTTGGCCGCCATCGGGGCTGATCTCAACAAAACGGTGCGAAACATTCCGTACTTGCCGGGCAGGAATCCCCCAATAGTGGCAGAGCACCTGGAAGATCATCGCCTTGTGTCGGCAAACCCCTTGTTTCTCCCTGAGCATATTCAGCAACAGCTGTTCATCTTGTCCTGTCACATTTTTGCTGTCGGAAAATGTAGCCAGCCAATCCATCAACGCCATCAGCCGTTGCGGAACATCACTGATCTCATTGATGTCACACAGCTCTGTATAGGCTTTGCAGGTGTTGGTTTTGGGGTGAAAAACCTGCTGTGCCAAGAGATCTGCAAGCCGTTGACTGCACAATCCCTGTGATAATAGCCGGTCTCCCGGCCTCAGCTGGTTAAAATAGGTTTGCTCGGGAGCAATGATAAAGTCCACCGTTACCGATGATGCTGCGGATGCCTTACTTTTGATTAACAGTTGCCCTGTCTGTTCGCTTCGGGCCAGCTCAATGGGGGTGTCCGGGGTGCAGCGCAGTGCCCGGAGCTGGTCCGAGGGCGTCAGGGCAGGCAGGGGCTGCCATTGGTTATTCAGGGTCAGCGCAATGTTA
This sequence comes from Salinisphaera sp. G21_0, assembly GCF_017744115.1. GTDB lineage: Bacteria > Pseudomonadota > Gammaproteobacteria > Pseudomonadales > Endozoicomonadaceae > Endozoicomonas. Next base: position 2,974 of record NZ_JAGHQW010000081.1, read on the forward strand.
CCGGGCAGTTCATCGGTGCCAAGGTCGGTCCGCCAGATGATATTATCAGGCCATCCTGCCACAGAGGTTATCTTGCCATTTGTCCAGTCGATGGGGTAGTCGCGCAACCGGCCGTCTTCATCCAGACGGGTCTGGAGAAAAGAGAGACGATATTGGCGGGCATCATAAGGCTTTTCGGGAAAGTACCTGGCGACCTTGTAGTGGGAGGAAGCCACAATATCGCCAAATGTGCAAGGGTATGCCGAATGACCGTTTTTTTTCTGGTCAACAGAGCTGACCATTGACCCGCTATGGCTCTCCATGCCCTGTTGCATGGCCTGCACAATCGTTATGACGTCCTGATCGGTTGCCTCCGGTGCCACCGTAATTACCCGATCACTACAACGGTGTATAAGCCCGAATATTACCGTGATGGGCTTCAACAATCCGGGCATGCTATTGACCGTGACCTCAAGGGCCTGGCGCCGTTGTTCTTCCTGTTTGATTCGTGTCAGGCGCGCGGTATCCTCCTCCAGCGGCGGCAGCGGTGTCTTTAAAGCGCGAAAGGGCAGTGACAGGTGTTGTCGCAAGGCCTGATCCCACTGTTCAGGGCGGTGACCAGCCAGATGCCGGACGCTGCGGAACAGGTCGTCCAGTGCCAGTTGCACCGGGCAGTTCTGCTGATGCAGCGCAGTGGCCAGTTGGTGGAAGTGGTCCGCCAGCCATTGGGGCAACCCGTCGGGTATCTCGGGCAATCGCTGCACCAGCCTGGCCAGGTCTTCCGGGGCAAGGGCAGCCAGCCTGATTTGGGTGCAGCGGCTGGTCAGGGCCTTGCTCAGCGCTTCCCGTCCGGCAAAATAGCCGGGATTGATGGTGGCAAACAGGCGGAATCCCCGCGCTGCATGGCCGGTCAACACATTATTCAGCAACCCTTCTACGTAGTGGCTGGGAATCAGGTTAAGCTCACTGATGGCGATCAGTTGCCCCTGGCTCATGGTCTGTTTGACGTGCTCGGTCAGAGTGGTCCACTGGTTCGGGTTGGCATTGATATGAACAAACGGGCGATTCATCCCTTGCTGCTGTTGCCAGAGCCGGATGGTTCTGTCCAGCACAAAATCCTTGCCCCAGCCCGCCGGCCCTTCCACCAGCATGGCGGTGCGTCCCGAGTCATCCTTGTCCAGACTTTGCCAGTAGTGGTAGACCAGCTGCCGGACAGGCTCCGCAGAGAAGTCACCATCGGGGTTGGTGGCCTGCAGTCGTTGGATAAAATCAGTAAAGCTCGCGTCAACCCCCGCCAAAAGGGACGGATCTTCCTTGAACTGGCCCTGGTACCAGACGTTGAGGGTGTTCAGCCGTTGCTGGTATTCCGTGGTTACAGCACCGGCCAGACTGTCCATAAATGCCCGCCTGATCAGGGCGTTGACTTGCGCTGGCGTGTTGTCCCCGGTAGCGGAACAGTGACGGAGAATCTGGCGAACGGTGGCCAGCACATCGGTGATATCTCTGGGGGTGGTCTCCAGCAGCTCCCGGAACTGGTTGTACAGAGTTAATAGCCGGTCACGGGCCTGTTGTTTCAGATGATCAGGCCAGGCCCGGGGTAGATTGGGCAGAATGATGGCGTTGGCCAGCACGGTGTCCGGCAAGGGGTTATAAAAGAAGGTGGGAATCCGTGATTTCAGCGTGTTATCCAGGTGCCGCCCTGAATAATGGTCCGGATTACCGGTGAGAATAATCCGGTGCCGGTCGTTCAGTTCGTACTCCCGGCCCTGATAATGAAGCACCGGCGGCTGCCGGGTTAAACCGGCCAGGGGGGCCAGCAGGCCCTCTGGTGCCAGATTGGCTTCATCGAGCACCAGGAGGGGCGGATCTTTTGATAATGCCCACTGCAGCAGTGGCCCTTCACAAAATTCGGTGCCATGATCCTCCGCCCCATTGCCCATTGAATAATTCACCAGCTGCGGTCCGCCAAACAGGGCTTCCTGAGTGTCGTTGGGCCCAAGCTGAAGCACCTGACAGGCTGGATAACCAGCCCTGGCCGCAATGGCCCTGGCCATAAAGGTCTTGCCTGCTCCGGCCTCGCCCTGCAGGAATACCACGGGATGCTCCCGGACCCTCTGGGCCAAATGCTCCAGACGTCGCTCCTGCCGGGACCGGTCAGGGCGCTGCCGGGCAAGGAGGGCGTCGGGCAGATCCTGACACTGCCCGGGTAACTGATCATTCTCAAAGGCCGTGGCCAGTACCTCCCGGATCGGTTGTGATTTCTGTTGGTCGGCCTGATTCAGAATGGCGCTAATCTGGCTCTCCAGCGTCCCAACCGTTTGGCTGATGATGGTGTCTTGCCTGAGTAATAATCGGTGAGCGATCAGGGTATCTTTTAAGGTCGAGCGCAGGTTTCCATCAAAAAAGCGTTTTTGCCGGGCCCGCCGAAGATCAACCCCCAATCGCTGTGCCAGGGGCCGCTGCTGTGCCCGGGGGGCGGCGGCGACCATATAGGTGGCCAGCTGCTTCACTGCGTCGCGACAAATAGAGTGCGGGTTTTTGATGTCCTGGTGTACCGTGGCCGGACAGTGCCGGGCCAGCGTCCAGAAATCGGCCTTGATGTCCCTAAGCTCCGGGGCCGGGTGGCGGGTCAGCCAATGCTCCAGGGCGGATCGGTCGGCCCGGTTGTCGGTGGGTTGATCAGGATAATAACCGGCAATTTTGGCCTTGATGAAACTGTAAATCTCCGGATCACCGCGATACGCCTTGGCCAACAGCACATGCAAGGCACGGCGTTGATGGCAGGGCAGAAGCCCGGGGCTACCATCCTGCCGGCGCTCTGCCTCGGCCTGTTGCTCAAACCGAAGCTGAAAATCCTCCCCGGTCCAGGGCGGCCTGTCCGGATAGTGCCTTTGACAGGATCGGGGCAGTGACATCAGCAGGGAGTAGACCGGGTTTTCCGGTGCGGGCGGTTGGCTGTCGGAAACGTTGAGCAGGGCGTTGATCAATGCTGAGCCGGTGGTTTGCTGCCCCGGGGGAGGCATGAAGGTGACCCGTGCCTTTGGCAGATCCATCTTGTGCCCATGAATAAACAGGTAAGGGGCGGGTAATAACAGGGTTTCCAGGTTGGCAGCCAATTCCGGGTTGCGCTCCAGACCATAAAGGGTCGTTGGCGTTCCATTGACCAGAGCATCCAACAGTGGACTGTTGGTCAGGGAAAAGGTAAAAAGGTTCTGGCTGGTGAGGTTGACCTGTTGCAGGGATTCCAGGGTATCCTCGGGGTTGATCTGATAGGAGACAGTAGCGCACTGCGGGTTGCAGGCTTCCGTAGCCCTTTCAGGGAGCAACAAATCGGTTGGCAAACTGGCAAACAACTGTGGTCTTTTACTCTCCGGTAATTCCTCCAGTCGGCACAATAACCATAACCACTGTTTGTCATCCAGCTCGCCAGTAAGCACCAGTTGCCTGCAACCTTGCAGCAGATTAGCGAGCATATCCGTTTGCACAACGACAGTGCCCTCTACCATCACATGGCCTTTGAGACGCTCGATTGAGCTGCCGTTAATCACCACAAACGGGCTTTGGGGACAAAAAACGGTGCTGTCGCTGATCGCCTGGTCTTTCCGGGCGTTGAGTTCGGTGGCACAGACATGGGCTACGGACAGGGATATCTGTTCAGGCAGCCGGACCCATTGCCGGTTGGCGGTGAATCCGCCAACCCGTATGGCCGTTGCCAGGGCTGTCTGAAAGCCAGTGTCGTCCCATGGTGCGTTGTTAAACACCAGGTGAGTGCTTTCTTTCAGGTTGGCCAGGGCCCCTTCAGAAAAAACCAGCCGACCCCGATCATTGAGGGTGATACCGCCGAACAGTTGTTGGTACCAATTGTCAGTAGTAGCAAAGTCGATGGTGATGAGGGGGGCATGAGCCGGGATGTCTTCTGTGGTTTTTTGGGCCAGCAAGGTTTCATCGGTCACCGAATCAGCAATATAGCAGTCGGCTTCTGATACGGCCTTTTCCGGCATTTGCCCCAATCTGCGCCAGAGGTCGGGGTTGGCCGGCTGGCTCCCGTCCAGCATCCCGTGGTTGACCAGAAATACCCGCCGGATGTGGTCGCCCAGTGGTTTATCGTTACACTTGGGGCCCACCTGAAGGAGGTCATTAAAGCTGGCGATATCACCGGGTTTCATGGAGGTCAGGTCAAACACCAGGGTCATCGGCTCATCCGTAAACAGTCGGCCTTCTGCTTTTTGTAATTGGCCGCCCTCTAGCCAGGTTTGTTGCATCAGGCCGTGTTTTTCCAGATCATCCAGCGCACGAATGCAATACGTTGCAGGCTGTTCATGGCGTAATTGATCAATAATTCGCTGTTGGGTTAACGGAGTATTGGCAAAATAGAACTCGCCGGTGCTCAGGCTCTGATGGACCGTTTCCTGATTCGTTGAGCGGGCGGTGGAGTGATCGCTTTGCAAGAGAGAGGTAACTTGGCAGGCGGCTGTCGTCCTTTGTCCTAAGTCAGGCGTTGGGACTTTTTGACGTTCTATCAATCTTGATCGCTTTGCTGAAGATTGCTGAAGCTTTGCCTGTCCATCGGAAAACTCCGATATTTTCCTTATGTTTCCCACCTGATGTGGTAAGGAGTGGGTTATTGTTTGATTTGGAAAGGAGTGATAGTTGATAACTTCATTTGTTGTTTTGTCCATTTGATCATCCGTGCCCGATTTATGAATGCCGGTATCATGAGATTAAGGACAACAAAATAATAAGAACGTTCCTTCCACTACAAATGCATGAATATTTATCGAGCAGTCATTGTTGAGTGGTTTACTAATGTTTCCTTCTCCCTGTTTTCCTAATCTGCAATCAATGCAAGAAACTCATCTAAAAGGACCAGCAAATCATCCGTTTGAAGAACGACAGCGGAAGGTTGGTTAAAACAGTATTTTATACGTTCCGGGGGTAATTTTAATCGGGCCATGGGCTTAACTTTGCAGTCATCAAGCGTAAGCCGACTATCAAGGTAAGTCTGCACTGACCTGGAATAGTTATTATAATACCAAGTCAACCAAACGGGAGAGGTGGTATCATTCATGTGATGTGCTGCCAGCCAATAAAAGAATATTTTTTTTATTAACCCATTTAACTCTACATGCTTTTCACTCATGGATATTTCGATAATTCCTGGCCTTACTCCGGATTTTATTGATCCAGCAATTTTGTCGTTTACCTCCTGGTCTGGTAAGGATGTGCAATCGAAGATAATGGGTTTGTAGCTTGTAGATTTTGATACGCTCAGGAAAGCAGCCTCTCCGGACATAAGCTTTTCAGGGATGATAATGCTGTTGCCCACAGGCTGGTGGTGGAGTTGTTGATGGATGCGAGGCTGTGATAGTTGCTCCAAAAGAGAGTGGCTCATGGTCATCGTTTTGATAAAGTCTGTGCAGAGCTTTGATAAGCGTACCTTGTGCGTACCTTGTCAGTTTTTTGTTCCTCAATATCAAAGGCCAGTTTCTCGGGACTTAAAGAATATGACATAAGCATTAATTTTACCTGGTCCTTTAACTAACAGGAGTCACAGGACTCAGAGAACGTCTGTAAGATGGCCAATAATACATATTTCAGGAATTCAGGTACTGATCGGTAAAGATCACATAGCCAGTTCAAATAGTGCACATCAGGCTCTTGTGCATCTATCAGGCGATATAATACCTTTATAGGCGAAAGCATGAAGCAATGTATCGCCTCATTGCCCCAGGTATCTACCATAAGCCAAGCGCTTTTTTCTATGATGCTTTTCCATTCATTTATTTTTTTACCCAACCGGTAAAACATTTGTGGCGATAATAGTACCCCCCAATTATTCTGCATACCTCTGTAATTGCCGGAGCTTACAGATTCTCGGTGGAATGTAGAGTAGATATCTTCAAGTGTGTGCATAACCGCCGTCACAGCTGATTCGTTTTTGCTCAACAGTAATTGGTTTGCAAGACAATCAAAATTCTTATCAATTAAATGAAAGAAGTCTCGCCATGAACCGATAAATTGGTCGGAATAGGCATACTCCTCGGGCGGCTTCAGCGCAGAATGGCCTGGTCGATGATAATCCCCCCAGTCGGGTTCTGCGATATCTTCAATGGTCTGTCCGCCACCCCCGAGTTGGTATTGTCGCCAGGTGCGGCCGCCATCGGGGCTGATCTCAACAAAACGGTGCGAAGCATTCTCTACTTGCCGCGCAGGAATACCCCAATAGTGGCAGAGCACCTGGAAAATCGTCGCCTTGTGTCGGCAAGCCCCCTGTTTCTCCCTGAGCATATTCAGCAACAGCTGTTCATCTTGTCCGGTCACATTTTTTCTATCGGAAAATGTATCCAGCCAACCCAGCAGCGCCCTGAGTCGTTGCGGGATATCCGGGATCCCATGGATGTTACGCAGCTCTGCATAGGCTTTGCAGGTGTTGGTTTCGGAGTAAAAAATAGTCTCTGCCAGGAGATCTTCAAGCCGTTGACTGCATAATCCCTCTGGTAATGTCAGCCATTCGCCCGGTCTTAGTTGGGTAAAATAGGTTTGCCCGGGGGCAATGATAAAGTCCACCGTTACCGGTGACGCTGAGGATGCCTGACTTTTGATTAACAGTTGCCCTGTCAGCTCGCTTCGGGCCAGCTCAACAGGGGTTTTCGGGGTGCAGCGCAGTGCCCGGAGCTGGTCTTTGGGCGTCAGGGCAGGCAGGGGCTGCCACTGGTTATTCAGGATCAGCGTACACTTGCCGGGCAGTTCATCTGCGCCAAGGTTGGTCCGCCAGACGCTATCATCAGGCCATCCTGGCAACGGTTGAAGCACCGGCGGCTGCCGGGTTAAACCGGCCAGGGGGGCCAGCAGGCCCTCTGGTGCCAGATTGGCTTCATCGAGCACCAGGAGGGGCGGATCTTTTGATAATGCCCACTGCAGCAGGGGCCCTTCACAAAATTCGGTGCCATGATCCTCCGCCCCATTGCCCACTGAATAACTCACCAGCTGCGGTCCGCCAAACAGGGCTTCCTGGGTGTGGTTGGGCCCAAGCTGAAGCACCTGGCAGCCTGGATACTTAGCCTTGGCAGCAATGGCTCTGGCCATAAAGGTCTTGCCGGCTCCGGCCTCACCCTGCAGGAACACCACGGGATGCTCCCGGACCCTCCGGGCCAAATGCACCAGACGCCGCTCCTGCCGGGACCAGTGATGGCGCTGTCGGGCAAGGAGGGCATCGGGCAAATCCTGGCACGGCCCGGGTAACTGATCATCAACAAAGTTGGTGGCCAGTAACTCCCGGAGCTGTTGTGACTTCTGTTGGTCGGCCTGATTCAGAATGGCGCTAATCTGGCTCTCCAGCGTCCCAATCGTTTGGCTGATGATGGTGTTTTGCCTGAGTAATAATCGGTGAGCAATCAGGGTATCTTTTAAGGTTGAGCGCAGGTTTCCATCAAAAAAGCGTTTTTGCCGGGCCAGCCGGAGATCAACACCCAATCGCTGTGCCAGGGGCCGCTGCTGTGCCCGGGGGGCGGCGGCGACCATATAGATGGCCAGCTGTTTCACTGCGTCGCGACAAATAGAGTGCGGGTTTTTGATGTCCTGGTGTACCGTGGCCGGACAGTGCCGGGCCAGCGTCCAGAAACAAGCCTCAATGTTCCTCAGCTCCGGGACAGGGTGGTCGGTCAGCCATTGCTCCAGGGCGGATCGGTCGGCCCGGTTGTCGGCGGGTTGATCAGGATAATAACCGGCAATTTTCGCCTTGATGAAACTGTAAATCTCCGGATCGCCACGATACGCCTTGGCCAACAGCACATGCAAGGCACGGCGTTGATGGCAGGGCAGAAGCCCTGGACTACCGTCCAGCAGGCGTTCTGCCTCGGCCTGTTGCTCAAACCGAAGCTGAAAATCCTCCCCGGTCCAGGGCGGCCTGTCCGGATAGCGCTTTTGACAGGATTGGGGCAGAGACATCAGCAGGGAGTAGACCGGGTTTTCCGGTGCGGGTGGTTGGCTGTCGGAAACGTTGAGCAGAGCGTTGATCAATGCTGAGCCGGTGGTTTGCCGCCCCGGGGGAGGCATGAAGGTGACCCGTGCCTTTGGCAGATCCATCTTATGCCCATGAATAAACAGGTAAGGGGCGGGCAATAACAGGGTTTCCAGGTTGGCAGCCAATTCCGGGTTGCGCTCCAGACCATAAAGGGTCGTTGGCGTCCCATTGACCAGGGCATCCAGCAGTCGACTGTTGGTCAGGGAAAAAGTGAAACAGTTCTGGCTGGTGAGGTTGACCTGTTGCAGGGATTCCAGGGTGTCCCCGGGGTTAATCTGATAGGTGAAAGTGTCGCAGTGTGGGTTGCAGACTCCCGGAGCCCTTGCAGGGAGCAACCGGTCGGTTGGCAAATTAGCAAACAAACGTGGTCTTTTACTCGCCGGTAACTGCTCCAGTTGGCACAGTAACCATAACCACTGTTTGTCATCCAGCTCGCCAGTAAGCACCAGTTGCCTGCAACCTTGCAGCAGATTAGCGAGCATATCCGTTTGCACAACGACAGTGCCCTCCACCATCACATGGCCTTTGAGACACTCGATTGAGCTGCCGTTAATCACCACAAACGGGCTTTGGAGACAAAAAACGGTGCTGTCGCTGATCGCCTGGTCTTTCCGGGCATTAAGTTCGGTGGCACAGATATGCGCTACGGACAGGGATATCTGCTCAGGCAGCCGGACCCATTGCCGGTTGGCGGTGAATCCGCCAACCCGTATGGCCGTTGCCAGAGCTGTCTGGAAGCCAGTGTCTTCCCAGGGTGCGTTGTTGAATACCAGGTGGGTGCTCTCTTTCAGGTTGGCCAGAGCCCCTTCAGAAAAAACCAGCCGACCCCGATCATTGAGGGTGATACCACCAAACAGTTGGTGGTACCAGTTGTCGGTGGTGGCAAAGTTGATGGCGGTGCGGAGGGGATTGGCCGGGATGTCTTCTGTGGTTTTTTGGGCCAGCAAGGTTTCATCGGTCACCGAATCAGCAATATGGCAGTCGGCTTCTGATACGGTCTTTTCCGGCATTTGCCCCAATCTGCGCCAGAGGTCGGGGTTGGCGGGCTTACTTCCGTCCAGCATCCCGTGGTTGACCAGAAATACCCGCCGGATGTGATCGCCCAGTGGTTTATCGTTACACTTGGGTCCCACCTGAAGAAGGTCATTAAAGCTGGCGATATCACCGGGTCTCATGGAGGTCAGGTCAAACACCAGGGTCATCGGCTCATCCGTAAACAGTCGGCCTTCTGCTTTTTGTAATTGGCCGCCCTCTAGCCAGGTTTGTTGCATCAGGCCGTGTTTTTCCAGATCAGCCAGCGCGCGAATGCAATACGTTGCAGGCTGTTCATGGCGTAATTGATCAATAATTCGCTGTTGGGTTAACGGAGTATTGGCAAAAAAGAACTCACCGGTGCTCAGGCTCTGATGGGCCGCTTCCTGATCCGTTGCGCGGGCGGTGGAGTGATCGCTTTGAAAGTGAGAGGTAACTTGACAGGCGGCTGTCGTCCTTTGTCCTAAGTCAGGCGTTGGGACTTTTTGAGGTTCTATTAATACTGACCGATGTGCTGAAGATTGCTGAAGCTTTGCCTGTCCATTGGAAAAATCAGATATTTTCCTTTTGTTTCCCACCTGATGTGGTAAAGAGTGGGTTATTGTTTGATTTGGAAAGGAATGATAATTGATAACTTCATTGGTTGTTTTGTCCATTTGATCATCCATACCTGATTTATGAATGCCGGTGTCAGGAAATTATGGACAACAAAATAATAAGAACGTTCCTTCCACTGCAAACGCATGAACATTTATCGAGCAGTCATTGTTGAGTGGTTTGCTAATGCGCTTTTGGATTTCTGGTTTATTCGGATAGTTTGGCTGATGGCTCGATAGCCCTTGCCCTGTTGAACCCGGGTTTCCCGGAATCTGACTTACGACATTTGTTCATAATTTAGAACTTTCGTTTATGATTTTTTTATTCCTACCCAACAACCAAAAAACGGCATGACTAACGTTTCCTTCTCCCTATTTTCCTAATCTGCGATCAATGCAAGAAACTCATCTAAAAGGACAAGCAAATCATCCTTTTGAAGAACGACAGCGGAAGGTTGGTTAAAACAGTATTTTATACGTTCCGGGGGTAATTTTAATCGGGCCATGGGCTCAACTTTGAGGTCATCAAGCATAAGGCTGTTATCAATGTAAGGCTGAACTGTCTTAGAATAGCTATTATAATAGCAACTCAACCAAACGGGAGAAGTTGTATCATTTATGTGATGCGCTGCCAGCCAATAAAAGAATATTCTTCTTATTATCACGCTTAACTCTTCATGCTTTTCACTCTTGGATATTTCGATAATTCCTGACCTTACTCCGGATTTTATTGATCCAGCAATCTTGTCGTCTACCTCTTGGTCTGGTAAGGAAGTACAGTCGAAGATAATGGGTTTGTAGCTTGTAGATTTTGATACGCTCAGGAAAGCAGGCTCTCCGGACATAAGCTTTTCAGGGATGATAATGCTATTGCCCACAGGCTGGTGGTGGAGTTGTTGATGGATGCGAGGCTGTGATAGTCGCTCCAAAAGTGAGTGGCTCATGGTCATCGTTTGGATAAAGTTTATGCAGAGCTTTGATAATCTTACCTGGTAAATTTTCTGTTCATCAGCATCAATATCAGTTTTTTCGGGTTCTAGAGGATAAGACATAAGTATTAATTTTACCTGGTCTTTTAACTGACAGGAGTCACAGGACTCAGAGAACGTTTGTAAGATGGCCAATAATACATATTTCAGAAATTCAGGCACTGATTGGTAAAGATCACATAGCCAGTTCAAATAGTGCACATCAGGCTCTTGTGCATGTATCAGGCGATATAATATCTGTATATTAAAATGCATGAAATTATGTGTCGCATTGTTATTGCCTCTCTTCTCTAACATAAGCCAGGCGCTTTTTTCTATGATACTTTTCCATTTATTTATGTTGTTACCAAACCGGTGAAATATTTGTGGCGATAATAGTACCCCCCAATTGATCTGCAAATCTTTGTCAACGCTGGAGCCTAATGGTTTTCTGTGGAACACAGAGTAGATATCTTCAAGAGTGTGCATAACCTCAGTCACAGCTGATTCGTTTTTGTTTAACAGTAATTGGTTTGCAAGATAACCAAGATTCTCATTAATTAAATAATAGAGATTTTGCGATGAATTGTTAAATTGGTTGGAATAGGCATACCCCTCAGGTGGCATCAGCTCAGAACAGCCTGGTCGATGATAATCCCCCCAGTCGGGTTCTGTGATACATTCAATGACCTGTCCGCCACCCTTGATTTGGTATTGTCGCCAGGTGCGGCCGCCATCGGGGCTGATTTCAACAAAACTGTGCCCGGCATTCCTTACTTGTCGGGCTGGAATATCCCAATAGTGGCAGAGCACCTGGAAGATCATCGCCTTTTGTTGGCAAACCCCTTGTTTTTCCCTGAGCATATTCAGCAACAGCTGTTCATCTTTTCCGGTCACATTTTTGCAATCGGAGAATGTATTCAGCCAACCCATCAATGCCCTGAGTCGTTGCGGGATATCCCAGATCCCATCGATGTCACGCAGCTCTGTATAGGCTTCGCAGGTGTTGGTTTTGGAGTGAAAAATGTGCTCTGCCAGGAGACCTGCAAGCTGTTGACTGCACAATCCCTGTTGTAATATCAGGCTGTCGCCCGGTCTCAGTCGGGTAAAATAGGCTTGCCCGGGGGCAATGATAAAGTCCACCGTTACCGGTGACGCTGAGGATGCCTTACTTTTGATTAACAGTTGCCCTGTCAGCTCGCTTCGGGCCAGCTCAATGGGGGTGTCCGGGGTGCAGCGCAGTGCCCGGAGCTGGTCTTTGGGCGTCAGGGCAGGCAGGGGCTGCCACTGGTTATTCAGGGTCAGCGTAAACTTGCCGGGCAGTTCATCGGTGCCAAGGTCGGTCCGCCAGACGGTATCATCAGGCCATCCCGGCAACGATGTTAGCGTGCCATCTGTCCAGTCAATGGGGTAGTTGCGCAACTGGCCGTCTTCATCCAGACGGGTCTCCAGAAAATAGAGACGATATTGGTTGGCATTGTAAGGATGTTGCGGGTAGTACCTGATGATGTTTAAGTGGGCGTAAGCCACAATATTGCCAAATTCGAAAGAGTAACCCAAATGCCGGTTTTTTTGCTTTACCGTTGACCCGCTGCTGATCTCCATGTTTTGTTGCTGCATGTTTTGCTGCATGGCTTGCACAACTGTTATGACGTCCACCTCTGTTGCCTCCGGTGTCACCGTGATTACCCGATCACTACAACGGAGTGCAGGCCCGAATGTTACCGTGATGGGCGTCAACAGTCCGGACATGCTATTGGCCATGGCCTCAAGGTCCCGGCGTCGTTGTTCTTCCTGCTTGATTCGTTCCAGGCGTGCTGCATCTTCCAGAAGCGGAGGCAGCGGTGTCTGCAAGGCGCGAAAGGGCAGTGACAGGTGTTGTTTCAAGGCCCGATACCATTGTTCAGGGTGGTGAGTGGCCAGATGCCGGGCGCTGCTGAACAGGTCGTCCAGTGCCAGTTGCACCGGGCAGTTCTGCTGATGCAGCGCTGTGGCCAGTTGGTGGAAGTGACCCGCCAGCCATTGGGGCAACCCGTCGGGTATCTCGGGTAATCCCTGCACCAGCCTTGCCAGGTCTTCCGGGGTCAGGGCAGCCAGCCTGACCTGGGTGCAGCGGCTCGTCAGGGCCTTGCTCAGCGCTTCCCGTCCGGCAAAATAGCCGGGATTGATGGTGGCAAACAGGCGAAATCCCCGTGCTGCATGGCCGGTCAACACATGATTCAGCAACCCTTCTACATAGTGGCTGGGAATCAGGTTAAGCTCACTGATGGCGATCAGTTGCCCCCGGCTCATCGCCTGTTTAACGCTCTCGGCCAGATTGGTCCACTGGTTCGGGTTGGCATTGATATGGACAAACGGGCGTACTGGCCGTTGTTTCCTCTCTTGCTGTTGTTGCCAGAGCCGGATGGTTCTGTCCAGCACAAAATCCTTGCCCCAGCCCGCCGGCCCTTCCACCAGCATAGCGGTGCGTCCCGAGTCATCCTTGTCCAGACTTTGCCAGTAGTGGTAGACCAGCTGCCGGACAGGCTCCGCAGAGAAGTCTCCATCGGGGTTGGCGGCCTGCAGTCGTTGGATAAAATCAGTAAAGCTCGAGTCAACCCCCGCCAAAAGGGACGGATCTTCCTTGAACTGGCCCTGGTACCAGACGTTGAGGGTGTTCAGCCGTTGCTGGAATTCCGTGGTTACAGCCCCGGCCAGGCTGTCCATAAATGCCCGCCTGATCAGGGCGTTGACTTGCGCTGGCGTGTTGTCCCCGGTAGCGGAACAGTGACGGAGAATCTGGCGAACGGTGGCCAGCACATCGGTGATATCTCTGGGGGTGGTCTCCAGCAGCTCCCGGAACTGGTTGTACAGAGTTAATAGCCGGTCACGGGCCTGTTGTTTCAGATGATCAGGCCAGGCCCGGGGTAGATTGGGCAGAATGATGGCGTTGGCCAGCACGGTGTCCGGCAAGGGGTTATAAAAGAAGGTGGGAATCCGTGATTTCAGCGTGTTATCCAGGTGCCGCCCTGAATAATGGTCCGGATTACCGGTGAGAATAATCCGGTGCCGGTCGTTCAGTTCGTACTCCCGGCCCTGATAATGAAGCACCGGCGGCTGCCGGGTTAAACCGGCCAGGGGGGCCAGCAGGCCCTCTGGTGCCAGATTGGCTTCATCGAGCACCAGCAGGGGCGGATCTTTTGATAATGCCCACTGCAGCAGTGGCCCTTCACAAAATTCGGTGCCATGATCCTCCGCCCCATTGCCCACTGAATAACTCACCAGCTGCTGTCCACCAAACAGGGCTTCCCGGGTGTGGTTGGGCCCAAGTTGAAGCACCTGACAGTCTGGATACTTAGCCTTGGCAGCAATGGCTCTGGCCATAAAGGTCTTGCCGGCTCCGGCTTCCCCCTGCAGGAACACCACGGGATGCTCCCGGACCCTCCGGGCCAAATGCACCAGACGCCGCTCCTGCCGGGACCAGTGATGGCGCTGTCGGGCAAGGAGGGCATCGGGCAAATCCTGGCACGGCCCGGGTAACTGATCATCAATAAAGTTGGTGGCCAGTAACTCCCGGATCTGTTGTGATTTCTGTTGGTCGGTCTGATTCAGAATGGCAGCAATCTGGCTCTCCAGCGTCCCGGTTGTTTGGCTGATGATGGTGCCCTGCCTGAGTGATGCCCGGTGAGCAATCAGGGTATCTTTTAAGGTTGAGCGCAGGTTCCCGTCAAACAGGCGTTTTTGCCGGGCCAGCCGAAGATCAACACCCAATCGCTGTGCCAGGGGCCGCTGCTGTGCCCGGGGGGCGGCGGCGACCATATAGGTGGCCAGCTGCTTCACTGCGTCGCGACAAATAGAGTGCGGGTTGTTGATGTCCTGGTGTACCGTGGCCGGACAGTGCCGGGCCAGCGTCCAGAAACAAGCCTCAATGTCCCTCAGCTCCGGGGCAGGGTGGTCGGTCAGCCATTGCTCCAGGGCGGATCGGTCAGCACGGTTGTCGGCGGGTTGATCAGGGTAATAGCAGGCAATTTTCGCCTTAATGAAACTGTAAATCTCCGGATCGCCGCGATACGCCTTGGCCAACAGCACATGCAAGGCCCGGCGTTGATGGCAGGGCAGAAGCCCTGGGCTACCGTCCAGCAGGCGTTCTGCCTCGGCCTGTTGCTCAAACCGAAGCTGAAAATCCTCCCCGTTCCAGGGCGGCCTGTCCGGATAGTTCCTTTGACAGGATTGGGGCAGTGACATCAGCAGGGAGTAGACCGGGTTTTCCGGTGCAGGTGGTTGGCTGTCGGAAACGTTGAGCAGGGCGTTGATCAATGCTGAGCCGGTGGTTTGCTGCCTCGGGGGGGGCATGAAGGTGACCCGTGCCTTTGGCAGATCCATCTTGTGCCCATGAATAAACAGGTAAGGGGCGGGCAATAACAGGGTTTCCAGGTTGGCAGCCAATTCCGGGTTGCGCTCCAGACCATAAAGGGTCGTTGGCGTCCCATTGACCAGGGCATCCAGCAGTGGACTGTTGGTCAGGGAAAAGGTGAAACGGCTCTGGCTGATGAGGTTGACCTGTTGCAGGGATTCCAGAGTGTCCCCGGGGTTGATCTGATAGATGACAGTGGCGCAGTGTTGGTTGTTGGCTCCAGTGGTTGGCCAGTGGCCAGCCCTTGCAGTGATCAACCGGTCGGTTGGCAAATTGGCAAACAACTGTGGTCTTTTACTCTCCGGTAATTCCTCCAGTCGGCACAATAACCATAACCACTGTTTGTCATCCAACTCGCCAGTAAGCACCAGTTGCCTGCAACCTTGCAGCAGATTGGTGAGCATATCCGTTTGCACAACGGCAGTGCCCTCTATCATCACATGGCCTTTGAGACGCTCGATTGAGCTGCCGTTAATCACCACAAACGGGCTTTGGGGACAAAAAACGGTGCTGTCGCTGATCGTCTGGTCTTTCCGGGCATTGAGTTCGGTGGCAC
>NZ_JAGHQW010000082.1 GCF_017744115.1 Salinisphaera sp. G21_0
TTTGTTGGAAGATTTGTTGGATGGGCGACAGAGTTATTTTTAAGGAAATGATTGTAAGTCGTTATATTTAAAGGGGTTTATCTGGTCGGAGCGAGAGGATTTGAACCTCCGACCCCCACAACCCCATGACGGTGAAAACCATAATAAAAACAACAAGATATCTAAAATTTTTGTTGGTAGACGACGATGACAACAGCTTGATTTTAATGATTTTTTTACCCTGTTTGTTGGACGGGTTTTAGCCTCTTTTCAGAGGCTATCTGGTCCCTTCGTTAAGCAACGGCGTTCGTATATAGTGGTTCTGGGCAGACCTTGTTTTATGCCCTGAGATCTCCAGATCAGGCAGGGTTTTCAGTTTGTGCATAAGCCCCTTGTGATCCGATACGCCCTTGGCCTTCATATCCTTGTGAGTGAACTTTTCTTCTATCAGGCCTTGCTGGATAGCTGTATTCATCAAGTCTCGCCAGATGCCTTTGACGCTTGAGTAGTTCCTGTATCCATTGCCGGCTTTGGTTTGCAGCAGGTATGGGTTTTCCTTGTCAGGCTGGATGGATAGCAGTTTGTCTACAGCCGTTCTGAGTCGCGGCGTCCATTGGGTTATTTCATCAAGTGAGCCCTTGCCTCGCTCAATCAGCACTCCTTGCTCAAGTATGTGTTTGTCGGTTCTTAGCTTCAGGATCTCGCTCATTCTGGCCCTGCAAATATACCCGATCTCCATTAGCGCATAAGCCCTTGGGCTGGCAATGGCCAGCACCGGGTAATACTCTTCGTCCGATACATAGCGCTCCGACTTATCGCTGCTGGTTCTGGTGATGTTATCGCAGGGGTTAGGCGGTACATTATGGAAGTATTGCAGTGCATGCTTCCAGGCAACGCTGATAATGGATAGATGCAGGCTGGCTGTGTTTTTGCTGGTCAGGCTATCCAGGTAGCACCGTATAACAATTGTGTCGATTTTGTTCAGAGGAACATCGGCAAAGGTTTTGTAAGGTTTCATCATTGGGCAATTTTTAATGGCAGGGATAGCCCACTTCAAACGCTCAAGCTTGCTGCGCGGCACCAGGCTTTTAAACTCTTTGGATGACGGGTATTCATCCAGCAGCCAACCCAATGTGCGAGCGGCAGACTGGTTGATTTCGTTGTAGCGATCCCAGACAACATACAATGGCTGGTCATCGGTACACAGCCGGACATCTTTGGCCCTGATGGTTTTGTTTCCCCGTCGCCCCAGGTACTCCCTGAACACGTACCAACCCTTGCTTTTGTATACGTACTTGGGAAGTTGCTGGTTGATTTTTTTACGATTTGCGCCCATTTAAAAACCTCGGTACTGCTTTCTCTTCGGCTTTTCTTAACTGATTTGCTTCCAGGCTGTTGAGCGTTGTAGCAATCACCCCTTTATTGCCCAGTCGGTAGGGTATCGCCTCTTTATCCAGCCATTTCATAAGCGCTGATCTTTGTTTGAAGCCAAGCCACGCCTTTAGCTGTTCTTCCGTTATCAGCTGTTCTGAGAATTTATCCATACCCTACTCCCTGTTATGCCGCCTGCAAGCAATCAACCACAGATCGGTACCACTTGATTTGCTTAACGGGCGTACCGTTACTATGACTCTTTCCGGTGTCCAGTAGTTCCGCATGGGTTTTACCGGCTTCGGTGAGTTCCCAGTGTTTGCCTGCCTTGACCTGTAAGCCTGACTCCATAAGCAGTTGATTTACCTTTCTTCCTGATAGGCCATCAAAGCAGGCTTTGCCCAGCTCGGTGACGGTGAATGTTTTCTCTTTGCGCTCTGACTGGAGCTCTACGCCAAGCATTTTGATCGGGTTGTAGCCAGTTAAAGCTTCGGTTGCTCTTGACGCTGACAACAAGGCTTGATTACCTGACAGCCCAAACAGTTCCGCCAGGGCTTTCTTGTCGGCGGTGATTTTGGCCAGATCAGTATAAGGTGAGCATTGTTCGACGGGTTTAGGCTTGCTGGTTTCCAGGTCATGCCAGCGATCATAGACATAAGCTTGAAGCTCATAGCTGTAGCTCATCGCCATTAAGCAGGACTCGCGTTGAGGGAAGTAGTAACAAGGCTGTTCTTTGTTCTGTGAATTGAAATAGGACGAGGAAAATTTTCCTTGTCCTCCATTTAAAACCTTCGGCACCTTTTTTAAAAAGTCACTGTGAGCCTGACCGCACATCTTGGCTAAGTCCATACTGGACATAACTTCAACACCGTCACGGATCATAATCGGCAGATCAAAAGCAACGGCTTGATTCTCGTTTAAAACTAACTGGCGCATAAAACCCCCTCCGGCTGAGTGCCGGATTTCAAAATTGGTCACATTAATTAATGGTTAATTAGTTTTCTTTCATCGGGTTTGGCAAAGAAAGCGCCCAACCCATGCCATATTTTTTAGCAATACAATCCTCACCATATTGAGCGTGATATTCTTCCAGATCTTCGCGCAACCTGTCAGCGTACCTGGCTAAACGGGCAAGGGCTTTCTCTGCTTCCTCTTTGTCGTAAGCAATAATAAAGCCTTCAGAGCCGTCATTGCTCCTGTACTGGCGCAGAGCTGGAACTAACGGTTCAGGTGTTTTGCTCATACTTTCGCCTCTGACCTATCAGTGTCTGTATCTGCAAGGTACTCGTTGCATTTATCCCAGTGGTCTTCAATCACTTCAAACAGTAATCGCTTTGCTTTGAAAAACTTTTGTCTTAGCTTTGGGTCTTTTGGCAGTTCCATATTAAAAGCAAAGTGCAATGCTTTAAGCTGGCCGAGAATAACAACGTCCTTTTGCTGGTCTTCAGTCATGGCTTCACCTCCGGCGCTTTGGGTATTGGCATCCAATGGGTTATTGAGTTGCAGACACCCATGACATGAACGGTCCAGTTTTCACCATCATAATGACCGGCCCATATCTCACCAGTGGTTAGCATGACCAATACTCGCTTGCCTTTTTCTGGTGGATCGGAAACAGGAATCCAGCTATTCCAGTTTTCATGTGAACGCTTATCACTGGTGTCACCCGGATATGGGAAAAACATGGTTTTGCGAAGTGTTAATACTTTTTTGTGTAAGTGTTCTGCATTACTCTTTAACAAAGTGGAGCCCGCTTTATCCAGGGAATCAATAGCCTGTTCAATCCCGAACAGGGCTGAGTCATAACATTCTCTCAGGAGTCTTTCTCTGACGCTCATTGGTCACACCTTTATCAGTTCTTCAAAACGTGACTTGTCACGCAACATTTCACGATGCACCCCATGAAGCAGGAGGGTGAACAGTTCACTCCGGGTATTTATTAAAGGGAGCTGGCTGCAATTTTTGAAAACCTTTTTGCAGGCCAGGCACATATCCCCGTTTGGCTGATACCGGCATTCGTCAGAAAGGAATGTTCGGGTCATATTGATCCCCACCCTGATACGGGTCCTGCTGTGCCGAATTATTCCGAGTCTGTTGATACTGGTTAGGCACCTGCTGTGCTGGATGATTGACCGGGCGTTGCTGTGATTGTTGCCTCTGCTGTGTCTGCTGCTGATAGCTTTGCTGCTGGCCATTGTCGTTACGGCTATCCAGCCTTTGCAGGACTCCGTTAAAGCTATCGACAATCACCTCTGTTGTGTACCGATCAGAACCGTCCTGAGCCTGATACTTGCGAGTTTGCAGCTTACCCTCTATGTAGAGCTTTGAGCCTTTGGTGACATACTGCTGAACGATTTCAGCCAGCTTGCCGAATACAGCTATCCGATGCCACTCGGTTTTCTCCTGCTTGTTGCCAGCCTGGTCCTTCCAGCTTTCAGACGTTGCCAGGGAAAGATTAGCGATTGCCTTACCATCGGGAGTAAAACGAATATCGGGATCTTGCCCAATATTCCCTATAAGAATTACTTTATTAGCGCCTCTGTATGCCATGTTGTTTCACCTGTCTTCCGTTTAGTACGATAGTTATGTCACTTATGCGAACTGAGTTCGCATAAGCACAGTGTTATCTCGCCTGATCATTTCCATGCGCCACATTCACAAACGTATGTGCCGCCATCTAATGCAAGCTCCCATTTATGTTTGTGCTGCTGGTAGGCGCTGCATTTAACAATTGTTTGGTGACAGCTTCTGTCCATCATGGGCATTGATTTAAAATCCAATCCTGAACAATCCTTGTCTCGATTAATGCAGCTCATACACATGCTGCCCTTGGGTTGATATTCCATAACTTTTGCGTGACCTCACGGAAATGGTTAGTTCGGTGCCAGCGGCAACATAACAACAGCTTGGTTGGGACAGCTACGCTGCCCCACAAGCAAGGGTTATGTGTACCAGTCGAGTTCCGGTAGCCGCTTCGACCAGTCATTAATTTTTATTGCCCACTTCACGCTGATAAAAGCCAGTAAGTAGCAGATCGCAATCAAAGCCAGCTCAAAAACAGACATGAAAGGAAGCAATACAATTCTTGGATTAACTTTCATTGCTTTCGCCCTGCTTTTTGCACAACAATTTCGTGTGCCAGGTAAGCTTGCTCTTCTCCATGCGCTTTAAAAACCTTTTTTCGCCTTCTTTGCAGTCCATCATTTCACCTGTTAGTCAACGCATAACAACCCGCTCAACCGGACAATCCGGTTAGCGCAAGGTTAGGTTCTTACTCAGCATTCTTTTTCTCATCTTCATCATCAGGCCACATAATCCACCAAGAAACTATTACTACGAACAAATAAAAATGATCGAACACGAACTCGCCGATATTGCTGGCCATCCAATAAGTAAAACCTCCAATAAGTAAAACCTCCAATAAGTAAAACCTCCAATAAGTAAAACCCTTTGAGCTATCATGCTCGCTTTTCTTGTTTACTTGCTCAACGTCAGCTTTTTTCAACGAAAACGATTCATTCCCTGTTGCGGTTAACAAACAGGCCTTTTTAACACATGCCCAGGTGCGGCTCCGTGCAGAGTGTCATTCAGCGAATTGGATATTCGTTATGAAACGCTTCCATAGCGAAGTCATAACCACCAGACCAGTTATCAACGCCAGCATCCTCCAGGCATTGCAGCTTGAATGCAGCACGTTTCAGCGCTTCGTATTCGGAAACCGGGATAGTAACGGTTGCTTCTGGCACACAGTGAACAGGCTCAGGTTCCGGGATAGCCATTTGCAGCTGTTCTTCCTGGCTTTCTCTTTGCCTTCTTTCAGCTACAGCATTCAGTTCTTGCTCAGCCATGCGAGCTTGCTGTAATGCGGCTTCGTTCTGTTCCTGCTTACGCTTAGTTTCAGCCGCTTGCTCAGCCTCCAGCTTTTGCCGTTCTTCTTCAGCAATACGCTGGCGCTCAATCTCTGCCAGTCGAGCCGCTTCTTCCCGGGCCTTGCGCTCTTCTTCCTGACGAATCCTTTCCCGTTCTGCTTCCAGTCTTGCAGCTTCGGCCTGTTCATGGCTCGCTATCCGATCTTTGATCAGCAATGACAAATGGCTGGAGTACATCAATAGAATTTGCTGAAGATCCCGGAACAGGAAGTCATAACCACGGCCATTGATTTCAGCTTCCAACAGGTCGTGATTTTCTTCGATGATCTTCCGGTAGTTAGTGACTTCGATTTTTGCCGATGCCAGGGTATCAGCCACCGCCTCACGAATGCTCTTAACGGTCTTTTTGCCTTTGATGGCTCCAGCAAAATCGGCATTCACTGGTGGCACGCAGACAGGCAAACGCAGGTTGATTTGTTCTACATGCTCGTTAAAGCTGGACTGTGCTTCGACAATAATCTCTTGTTTGATAGCAGTCTTGCGAGCCTTAACCAGCTTATCCAGTTCCAGACGCTTGGAGCGCATGGTGTCTTTCAGCTGGTCAATGGTGCGAAACAGAGAATCAATATCCGCTGTCTGTGCCATTGCCTGCTTTTTGGCGGCTTCGAGTTCTTTCTCTGCCTTGGTGAAATGCTTGACCGTGGCTTCAGCGTTGGCAAAATCCTGATCGGTTTGCAGGTCGGTGTTAATGGCTTCGATCTGTCCCAGGGCTTCATTGCGGAATGCTGGCAGGTTGGAGGTTGTTACTTCACCGGCAATCTGTACGACCAGGGCAGGCAGCTCTAAAAGGGCAACGCCTTTTGATTCTGGCTTATGCTCAACCGGCCTAAACTCTGCCAGGTCTTTCTTGAATTGTTCCCAGCCTGCTAACAACGCCTCACGCTTTTCAGGGTTGGAGGTGTACCAGCAATACGCCATGTTTTGCTCAGTACCATCGGAACAAACGAAGATGGCTTTTTCTGCACCGCTGATATAAAGCTGTTGCTCCAACTGGTAGCAATAGTGATCTTCCAGACCAGTGCCGTTTTCCTGATCGAGCATTACCGACTCAGCAACCTTTGCATTCCATAGCTTGTGCTCAAACACAATGGCGTCATCTATGGTCAGACCGTCAAAACTGGCCAGTAAATCGTCCTGAGTGGCAACCACCGGATAGAGTTCTTCACCGATCAGCTTTTCAATAATGGGTCGAGCGCCTGCTTCCGCTGCATGGCCTTTGTCAAAAATGGCTTGCTGGCGTGGCGTGATTTCTTCACGAATACCAGTAGCTTTCTCTGCCAACAGTTGTTGGCGGGATTGGTACTTGCTCGCACCCATCATTGCAGGCGCTTCACTGGCGGTGTAATGGCTGGCTCTCAGATCTAGCCATTCCTGAGTTCCCTGTTTTTCATTTCTGACTAGCATTACTGCACCCCCTGAATCTGCGCTTTTTGTTCGTCGGTCAAGTCTTTGCCCTTGGTCTCAACCATGGCAATTAATGCCTGCGGTGTTTTCTTACCGCTTTGTATGGCTTTCTCCCAGCTTGGGAAAAGGCGGTTAAAGTCGTCTTGCTTGTAATAGTCAGGCAGGGCAGGCTGATCGGGAGCATGCACATTAACCACCTCACCACCAATCTCACGCTCATTACCTTCTACTTCATCAATACGCTTAACGGTTTCTCTGAAGCGCTGCGCGTTACCAGCCGCCGGCCACTGCTTGGAGGCGCGCTTGATAATGGCTTTCTTGGCCATTTCCTCATACCAATCGTTCCAGACGAATTGTGTTTTGGCCTTGCTTTTGATCTTGTCGATTTCAGTCTTGCTCATTACGTCGCAGAGAAAGTCACCCTTGCCGGTTTTGGCGATGCAGTACACGCCGACCACTTCACCACGATCAGTAAACGGGTTCATTTTATGGACTGGCTTCTCACAGGGGCCGAGGTATTCAAAGGTGTCTTTCTCACGGACAATCTCAGCCTTGACGTAATCAATGGCACCGCTATCAACGGCCACCTTCATCAATCCCTTGAAGGAGATCCGCAACTGGCAGACTTGCTGATTAGTTGACTTGTCGTATTCAGGCACCAGGTAAGCAAAACCGTTAGCCGGATTTAACGTCAGCCCACAGGCAGCAACATTGATAATGGCGTTCTGGATGCTGACCGGGCTGCACTTCTGGAGCATTTCACTTTTGTACCAGGCTTGCAGGGCGAACTGGCTTTCTTCCTGCCAGTGGACCAGCTGATCTTTTTCCGCGATTTTAATGAAGTCCTGTTGCTTGGCTTCAATCACCTGTTCCGGGGTTTGGATATTGGCTACTTGTTGCATGAGTCAGACTCCTTTTCAATGTCCCATAATTCATCCCGGCACTTCCAAAGAGCTTTTAATGCCTTGCCTTGACGGTCTATTGCTTTTCCTAATGCCTGATTAGCGGTTTCAAAATCCTGATTGGCTTGCTTGAGTTGATCTTCTGCCAGCTTCAGTTCTTTTTCTTTAAGCGCCAGGCGGCGCATAAGCGCATCGTCGTTAAATTTCATCGCGGTTCTCCAGATCCTGCTTCACCAATTCCTTGGCCAACCCAAAAATTTCCTCAGGCAGTTCTGACAGCATGAGTTGCAGCAAGGCCAGAGACTCGCTGGAGAATTTCAGGTTGTAGTAACCGGAGGTGATGTTGTCTTTACGGGCAGAGAGGAGATCGGCCTCAATACGGGCGGTGCGCTCGTTGGCTTGAGTGTCGATGTAATCCTGACGGGCTTCGTTCAGCCCTTCCTGGTGTGCATGGCGGCGCTCGTCCGCTGATACGGGGCAGTGGTTCATAATGCTTTCCTTGTTTCCTGTTACTGGTCTTGCTTGCTCTGATAACAGATTAGAAGGGAAAAGCTTTAGAGTCAACCAAAAAACTTTATAAATAAAACAAAAATATTTATTCGCAGACCAAAAAAGCCCGCATGAAGCGAGCCTTTTGAGGGGTAGTGTGAGTTAGCGGGTAGTGTCGTACTCTTTCTGATGGGTGTTGTTGTAGTCTTTTGTCCTGATAACCCGGCGCTCATCACTGCGCTCAGTGCCGGACTTGAAGACGATACCGCCGACAGTAAACATTGTGACTGCTGCAATCTGTAGCAACAATCGCACAAAGTCGATGGAAGCATTGAGCGCCTTGGGAGGGTTTCCGATAAAGTGATAACCGGCGTTAAAAGCATGATTCAATGACTCGCCAAGCCATGGAGGAAAAGCCAGCATCAGCCCGGTGATAAATGCGCCAATAATGGCTACATACCGTTGCTCTTCATTCAGTTTTTTCATGTTGTTTTATTTTTTCACTCGTCCACATTTTCACCTCCGGCTTGTGCCAGAGCTGCATGATTAATTCTTTTTGGTGAGCGACAGCGATGAATGATCTTTCCGTCTTCCCTGACACATGAAGATAAACTGAGTCACCTTCGCAGTATGATTTATCAAGATTGATGCTAACGAAGTCGGCCTTGAACGCCTTGGCGATATCGAGATAATCAGGCTTGGAGACTACATAAAACCCCACGCCGCTAGCACCGCTACGCGGAGGCAGGGCGACAACCAAAAAGTCTGGCCGCTCATCTTCAAAGGGCGGAATGTTCCAGGTGCTAAACCCTGGCATTGGGATAAACAGATTAACCGACAACTGACCGGCTGTATGGGAGGACAGCGAATAATCAAACCGGCCTATTGGTGGCAATAACTCTAACTGTGCATCACTCAACCAGCACTTAAAAAAATCTTCTACTGACCGAATTGCCATAGTTCGGCTGTCCATCCAGTTTTTTCGCGCCTTTGTAAACTCAATAGCCGCTTGAATCGCTCGTAGATAAACACCTTCTACCGAGGTATCCATCTCCTGCAACTGAATATCGTCGTCTTCTTTGTCAAGCCAGTACTTCTCAGCGCCAAGTACGTCTTCAATCTGGCGAGCAAACTTATCACCAATGTTTTTTGGGTTTTTATCGCGCAGCACTTCATTCAGCTGTTGAGGCCATTTGCCCAGCTGTCTCGCTAACTCTGCCTTGGTCATATCACGCTGCTGCATAAGGCGAAGCGTCTTTATTCGGCGAACTTGTCTGATATCCATCTCGCCAGTTTAGTCCAGTTTTTTACGCTACATAATTACGCTCAAAACTTTTTTTAAATGAAAAAAGGTTTATAAAGTGCTTGACGTTATAAAGAAATAAACTTTAGTATGAAGTTGCGGATATCGGAGGAACGACAATGAACTTTAAAGAGTTCTGGAATGGATTAACCAGAAAGGAGCAGGTCAAGTTTGCCAAGAGTGTTGGATTCAGTATCGACGTTTGCCGCAATGAGTACCTGTCTCCTAATCCGCAGCGCAGACCAATGCCATCTAAAGCGAAGCTGGCTCGAATGGTGATTCACGGAAAGCGGAAGTTAAAAGTGAAATCACTAATGGAGTATTTCGGTGGTGAAGGTGTTGAGCAGATGGTTGCGGAGCAGAAAAGGAAAAGCCCCGTTTCCGGGGCTTAGAGCAAGCTCACCGTGTCAGGAAAAACACAATGAACAATTCAATTATCGACAAAGTCACACCAAAACTCAAGCAACCTTTTGAGTCGGTCGGGTTTCTGATCTACACAATGCGGGAAAATTACGGCTGGAACCAGACCGAGCTGGCCGCAAAGGTGGGATGTACGCCTGCCTGCGTATCGGCTTGGGAGTCTGGCCGTATGTTGCCCCAGAGTAAAAATGTTCTGCGCCTGGCTGGCGTTTTTGAAATGACGCCCGCTGAAATTTTGATGGGTATGAGCTGCATTGTTCCTGCCGAGACCGAAACCCCGGAACAGGCCGAGCTGACTAACTCAGCACTCAGGGAAGTGATGGAGTTAGAGCCCGGTAAACCGCACCACGGCTTACCCGAATCCGATCAGGAAGCGGAAGAGAGGATCGGTGCCTACAAAGGCGACGACAAGCCAGTGTTCAGCCTGATCTTTACCGGTTCTGAGCTGGCTCATGTTCGCATCGCTCACCGTTGTAAAACCATCGACGTATCCCCTTCGGACTTCCCCGGTCTGGCTATCGACGCCATTGCTGAAGTCGTGAGGGGTGAGTGATGGACGACAGAAAGCAACCGCAATGGATAGTTGCTGAGTGCTCTCAGCCTATTGAGTTCTCTGAAAGCTATCTGACAACGCTGGAAGAAACCTATCCCGACGTTGATGTAATTGGTCAGCTTAACGCGGCGGCTGATTTTGCGGAGGTTACGTTCGACACGCCGTTGAACAAAAGAGGTGTTGTCACCTTTGTGAACAACTGGCTGAAGAGAAACCAGCGATGGGCAGAACGGAACGCAGATAAGTTCCGAGTCTGCACAGAGGAGAGTAAGTCATGAGGGACTACGGCAAGATCCATTGCCAGTTCTGGGGTAGTGAGGATGTGCTGGCAATGTCCGACGATGAAAAGCTTATGGCTCTTTATCTGCTGACCTGCGCCCATGGCAACATTATTGGCATCTTCAGAATGCCTGAAGGGTATATCTCATCTGACCTTAACTGGCCCTTGGAAAGGGTTAGGCAAACCCTTCTGGAACTGTTTCGAAAGGGTTTCATAACCCTTCGGGAAGGGTCTCAATGGCTGGTGATAAACCGCTTCCTGAAGTTTAATCCGGTTGAAAATCCGAACCAGATTAAGGCGGCGTTAAAGCTGCTGAAGAAATGCCCTGCGATTTTGCCCGACGTTGAGGTTCCGCTCAGGCACTTACTGGAAGCAATCAATAAGTGTAACGCTGAAAAAGAGCGCTTGCTCAGGGAATACAAGGAGTTAGAGCGGGTATTTCGTGAGAATGCAAAGGGTTGTGCAAACCCTTCTGAAACCCTTTCGAAACCCTTGGGGAGCCCTTTCGAAACCCTTACCCAAACCAGTAGCAGTAGCAGTAGCAGTAGCAGTAGCAGTAGCAGTAGCAGAATTGTTGTGTCTAACGACACTTGTCCAGCCGAGGCTGAACCGGTCGCGCCGAAAGCGAACCACGCTGAAAAAATTCAGGACGTGTTTGTTCACTGGCAAACCGTGCTCAATCACCCACAGGCAAAGCTTGACGAGAACCGCAAGAAGTTTATCCGAAATGCCCTGAAGTCGGGCTATGACGTTGATCAACTCAAGCTGGCTATCGACGGTTGCAGTCGTACGCCGCACAACATGGGCGACAACGACCGCAACCAGGTGTACGACGGGATTCACATCATTTTCAAAAACGCTGATCAGATCGACCGATTCATCGGCAATGCTGGCAACCAGCTGGTTAGCCAGTTGAGCAAGGCAGGCCGTTCAACCCAGGCAGCGGGCGATGCACTGATGGCTGAAATGTTCGGGGAGAATGTCCATGGATACTAACAATCCCCAGGAAGTGAAATCGTTCATCGACCTGATGACCGGCGTTGCTGAGTACTACGGCAAGGAGCTTTCTCCTGCTGGTATGCGAATCCTGATGAACGCCCTTGCGGTTTACCCGATCAGTGATATTCAACGGGCTTGCAGTACCCATGTTCGCAACCCGGACTCAGGTCAGTTCATGCCCAAGGCAGGCGACATTGTTCGGCTGATCGAAGGCGACACCGGCTCACAGGCAGGGCAGGCAGGCGTGAAGGTGGACAAGGCGCTCAGGATTCAAGGTCCCTACGTGGACGTGTGCTTTGACGACCCGATCATTCACCGCGTCATCGAAGATATGGGCGGATGGGTTCACTACTGCACCCGTTCAAACGAGGACGAGTACGTGTTCCAGCAAAAGGAGTTCGAGCGCCGGTACAAGGGGTATGTCGGACGCCCATTGCAGGAATATCCGAAGCTGTTAACCGGTATGGCCAGCCACAGCAACAGCGTCAAAGGCTTCCAGCGCGAAGAGCTGCCCAAGCTGATTGGCAATCAGGAAAAAGCGTTTCTGGTTTATCAAAACGGCATTGAACCAGGAGCAAAGCAATCAGGGCCCGTTGATTTCTCCCGAATGATTGCGGACATGCGCGCTGGTACCACGCCAGCACTGCCCAATAAAACCAGCGAAAACGGGGGCGGCAATGAACAAGCTCATTAAGTTCTTCACCCAGCGCGAAGTTTTTCACGATGGCACCGAGGGCGACACCCTGTTTGAAGTGCTGCTGTCAACCATCGCCCTAGCAGCCTTTTTCGTGCTGATGACCTGGGTTTTATTTGCAGCGCCCGGCAGCCATCAACACGACCACCGCCAGCCAGTACAACAAGAACAAACAGGGAACAGGGGATAACAGGTCATGGAAAACAATCCGGTTTACGTGTCATTCAGTGGCGCAGAACTCAAAGAGTCACAGCGTCAGTCAATCGCTGCCGACGTAGCGGCGTTTTTGGCAAAAGGCAAGGCCATCAAGCAGATCAGCAGCGGAACCGTTCAAAAAGAGATCCCGAACCTGAGCAGTATCGCCGGGGAGAAGCAACGCAGCCGCACCCGGGTTAAGAAAATCGACCTGGACTATCTGGCCAGGCTGAGAGAGGAGGATTCTGAAAAGCTGCTGGGCCGCGCGGAAGTGATGCAGCTCACCGGCCTGAGCAAGAGCGCGATCAATCACTGGGGTAATGGCACGTGCCTGGTAGAAGTTTGTCGCCCTTTGACATTCAAGGCACCTCACCTCTGGCGGAACGGCGACCTGATCCAGTGGTGTGATCACGCTATCGCTACGGCGAAGGGGTGATCCATGCCTGAGCTCACACTGATCAAACGGCTGGACGGTTCATTCGTACCAGCCACTCACCAGGACGCGGAGAAGTGCAACAAGATCAAGGTCGGTGCCGGTATTCGAGCCCAGTGGAAGCAGAAGCGGAACATTAAGTTTCATCGCAAGTATTTCGCTCTGTTGAATATCGGCTTTGATGCTTTTGAGCCAGCAGTTCAGGAGTACAAGGGCTTTCAGGTGCAAAAGAGCTTTGAGCGTTATCGCAAAGACGTGATCTGTTCCGCTGGATTCTATGACGTTATTGCCAACCTGAACGGGGATATACGCCGGGAGGCGCACAGTATTTCGTTTGCCAGCATGAACGAAGATCAATTCTCGGAGCTGTACAGCAATAGCGTTGATGTGACTTTGCAGCGTGTTCTGACCAATTACACCCGGGGCGATCTTGAGCGCCAGGTAGAGCGAATCATAGGGATGGTGTGATGAACAAAAACCAGATTGATATTTTTTCGGGCGTATCTGCCCGGTTGCAAATGACCGACGCCATTGAGCTGACCAAGCAATCACTACAGGCCCACGGTGCAGAACACGACCATTGGGGCATTGCCTGGAGTGGTGGTAAAGACAGCAGCGCAACGCTCACTTTGATTGTCTGGATGATTGAAAGCGGGATGATCCAGGCACCCAAAAAGCTGTCAGTGTTTTATGCCGACACGCGAATGGAGTTACCACCGCTATCCATTGCCGCCTATCAGATCATTGATGAGCTGAAGGAGCGGGATATTGATGTGCAGATTGTTATGGCTCCCATGGATAAGCGGTTCATGGTTTATATGCTGGGCCGTGGCGTACCGCCGCCCAATAACAACACCCTGAGATGGTGTACACGGCAAATCAAAATTGACCCGATGCAAGACTCGCTGGCTGAAGCCATTGCGGATTATGACGGCAGTATTCTGATGATTACCGGTGTACGACAGGGCGAGTCTGCTATCCGGGATCAGCGAATCACTATGAGCTGTGGCAAGGATGGGGCTGAGTGTGGCCAGGGCTGGTATCAGGAAGTTCTGCCACACGCTAAAGGCATTCGGGGCAGGGTTGCCACTCTTGCGCCGCTGCTGCACTGGCGAGTCTGTCATATCTGGGAATGGCTCAAGCACTGGGCTCCACAAGCGGATTTTGGCGACTGGTCTACTGCCGCTATTGCCGACGCCTATGGCGGGGATGAAGCGGAAGAGTTGAGCGCCCGTACTGGCTGTGTTGGTTGTCCGCTGGCTCAGGAAGATAAGGCGCTGGATACCGTGATTGCCATGAAGCGCTGGGCTTACCTGGCACCCTTGAAAAGGCTTCGGGGTATTTACCGGGCATTACGGGAGCCCCATAACCGGCTGCGTAAGCCAGGCACCGACCGGAATAAAAACGGCTCACTGGAAACCAACCCGCAACGAATGGGGCCCCTCACCATGGAAGCCAGGCAGTGGGCTCTGAAAGAAATTCTTTCTATCCAGGACGAAGTGAACCAGGAAGCCCTGTTTCAGAACCGGCCTGCAATCAGCCTGATTAACGAGCGTGAAGAGGTTCGGATACGGGATCTGATTGGTAGCAATACCTGGCCGAACAAGTGGCGAGGTGATGAGCCCAGGGCAGATACCGCCATGGACCTGATTATGGCGGAAGGCATTGTTCAGCCGTTGCTGATTGCGTGAGGGAACCACCATGAGCCGCAAACAAAAAACCAAAACAGAAAAACAACACCTTGCAGATGTAGCCGAACTCGGCTGCATCGCCTGCCGGATGGATGGCTTTATCGAGTTCGGCGAGTGCCAGGCAACACCGCACCATATCACTACCGGCAAGGGTATGGGTGAAATGCGGAGCGACTTTGAAACGATTCCGCTTTGTTACGAACACCACCAGGGCAAGACGATCAGTGTGCACGGTACACCGGAGAAGTTTCGGATGACCTTCGGCAAAGAGACCGATTTGCTGGAGCTGACAAAACAAGACTTGAAAGAGCTTAGGGCGCAAAAGATCGGGGGTTAGGGGTGAAGATTGCAGTCAATAGTTATTTTTGTGGTGCAGGGTTGTTTGATACCGGGCTTCTGGATGCCGGTATCGAGATTAACCAGGCGTTTGAATTAGATGTGGATGCCTGCAAAACCTATCGGCACAATCTTGGCAATCACATCAAACAGTGTGATCTGACACAAGAGCTGGTAATGGAGCAGGATAGCTGCGATGGAATGGTTTTCACTTATCCGTGCACTAAGTACAGCGCTATAGCTGACATTCACCAGACCCGGACCGGTGATGAGCTCTTTCTTCACGCTCTGAGACATTTGGCTATCGCGAGGCCGGAGTTTTACATCGTTGAAAATGTTCCGGGCATGAAAGCTTTCCCGGTTGTTATGGAAGCCATGACAAAAATGCCGGACTACTACCTGAATGTATTTTGCCCGGTAAAGGCTGAGCTGTGGCTACCACAACGCAGAAATCGGCTGATCATTATTGGTACAAAAAGGCCGTTTAAAGTCAGAGCGCCGGAAAATAATTATCGAGTCAAACTGGCTGACATTCTCGAAGCTGAACCCCGGGTATCTCTGCCAAAAGCGATTAGAGCAAGGATGCAGGGAGAGTATCGAGACTTACCGATTATCTCTGACCCGGAAAGAAACGACCTGGCTCCAACGTGTGTTGCTCATTACGCAAAGGACAAAAGCACTCGGCTGGTAAAAGACAGCCGGTTCCCTATGGGCGTTCGCCCTTATTCCGTCAGAGAGTTTGCCCGGTTGCAGGGTTTACCGGATTCCTTTGAGTTTCCGGTATCGGACACCGCAGCTTATCGCCAGATTGGTAATGGTGTCCCCCGGCATTTTGGTATCTGGGCCGGTAAGGAAATGGTTCGCTACATGGGGGCAGCAGCATGAGCAGGCTACCCATGAAACGCCTTTTTCTTGTTCCCATACTCGGCGGCCTTGCCGGGTATGAGGTTCTTTTGCTGTCGGTATGGGTGCCTGCACTGAATCAGCCGCGACCATGGCTGAGAAAAAAGAAGGGAAGGAGCTGATGAAAAACATTATCCAGATAAACAACGGAGTTCTTACAACAACGACATGGATTGTTGCCGCTGAATGCAACCGGCGACACAACAAAGTGGTTGAGGCGATTGACGGTTTGATTTCAGAGTCTCATATCAATCTACCCGAATTCAGGCAGATTGAAGTCACTGATAGCAAGGGGCGTAGTCAAAAAGCCTATGAATTGACCGAGGCGGGATTCCTTGCCGCTATGCCGTATATCTGCGGCGTGAAGGGTAAGCAAGGTCAACGGTTGTTGGTTGATGAATTTATCAGGCTCAGAAAGCAGATCGAGCAAGGTCATAACTTTTTGCAATTGGAGCAGAAGGAGCAAGCCAGTATTGCCGGGCGAGGCCCGGCTAACTGGCGATGGTGCAAGCCGGTTTTTGATGCTCAGTTGAGTTTGCCGCTGGCTGAAGTGGTTGGCATTGAGGGACGGAAATGAAAATCAACATCGGAATCGACCCGGGCAAAACCGGCGCTATCGCTTTTCTGGAAGGGGAGGTATTAAAGCGCGTTCTGGATATGCCAGTGATCCCGGACGGGAAAGGCAAAAAGGACAAGGTAGACGGGGCTCAGCTGAGAAGGTTTATCGCTGAGCTGACTGCTGAATCCAGGCAGGTTCACGTTTATCTGGAGCGTGTTGGAGCAATGCCCGGACAAGGTGTAACCAGCATGTTCAATTTTGGCCGCTCCTTTGGAGTGGTTGAAGGTGTTGTTGCAGGTATGGGGTTGCCAGTGACTTATGTCACACCCCAGGCATGGAAAAAAGCCTTCGGACTGATCGGTGCGGAAAAAGACGCCAGTCGTGGAAGGGTAGTCGAGTTGTATCCCGAGGCAGATGTTCGCAGAAAGAAGGACTCAGGGCGTGCTGATGCGATCCTGATCGCCCGGTATGGAAGCCAATCGAGCTATTAAGCCATTTGCAGGAGATCAGTTTATGAGCATGTATCCGCACACGGGGGCCGCCCTGATCAATGCGTTCAATTACAGCCTGTTCGATACCTATAAATCGGCATGCTGGCAGCGACTCGCTTCAGAGCTTTGTGACAAGTACCCGGAGTTGGACAGGCCGATACCGGAAGATCGGAACTTTGACCGCAGTCGATTGACAAGAAGCGACTGGGCAACACAGGCTGGCATGGTTTCCGGTTTGCTCAGGAACCGGTTAAGTAATTTGGAGTACCATTTGCTCAGAATCCGCTACACCTTTGATGGGGAAATGCTGTCACAGAAGCCCGGTATCTCTGTTCGCCTGAAGATGACGGACAATCTCAGGAGCGCCCTGGTTGAAGGCTGGCCAGAGATACACGGCGCACTGCGTATTCATCCGGAGACACCACGGACGTTAGCGGAGCGTACGGTTAAGCTGGAATACCTTGGGCTCAGGGCATTAAGGCCGGATGTCATCAAAGACACATTCAAAGCCAGCGGTGAAGAAGCTCAGAAGACCATCACAAACCAGCAGTACAAAGTGAAGAGATCCATTAATCAGATGGTGCAGGCTGCTTATAACAATGCGCAGATTGTGCTGGAGTCGGAGGGCTTAACCAAGGCGGCAGAATAAAGCTGACGATGAAGAACGAATAAGCACGATAGTTATGTCACTTATGCGAACTAAGTTCGCATAAGTACAGTGTTGAACGCGCCCGGCCCCGCCGGGGGAAGCTGACATGTAGTTTTTGGTCTACCTTGAGGTTTTCATTTTAACTCGTTGTTGATTTAGATGAAGACCTCTGTTCAAGGGATATTTGCTGAGAACTT
>NZ_JAGHQW010000083.1 GCF_017744115.1 Salinisphaera sp. G21_0
GCATTGAATTGGTCTTTCTTTGCGTTCACGTGGGGCAACAGCGCGGCCACGGCCTCTTTGAGACCTGGTGTCTGCTCCTGCCCGTTGTCCACCAGTTTTGCCATGGCCCACAGAAGGTTGGCGTTACATTGGGCATTAAATTGGTCTTTCTTTGCGTTCACGTGGGGCAACAGCGCGGCCACGGCCTCTTTGAGACCTGGTGTCTGCTCCTGCCCGTTGTCCACCAGTTTTGCCATGGCCCACAGCAGGTTGACGATATGCTGAGGAATAAATTGGTCTTTCTGAGTGTCCACGAGGGGCAACAGCGCGGCCACGGCCTCTTTGAGACCTGGTGTCTGCTCCTGCCCGTTGTCCACCAGTTTTGCCATGGCCCACAGCAGGTTGACAATGCCCTGGGCATTAAATTGGTCTTTCTGTGCGTTCACATGGGGCAACAGCGCGGCCACGGCCTTGTTGAGCCCTGTTGTCTGCTCCAGCCCGTTGTCCACCAGTTTCGCCATGGCCCACAGCAGGTTGGCGATATGCTGAGGAATAAATTGGTCTTTCTGTATGTTCATGTGGTGCAACAGCGCGGCCACAGCATCTTTGAGCCCTGGTGTCCACTCCTGCCCGTTGTCTGCCAGTTTCGCCATGGCCCACAGCAGGTTGGCGGTATGCTGAGGAATAAATTGTTCTTTGTGTGCGTTCACATGGGGCAACAGTGCGGTCATGGTCTCTGTTAACCCTGGTGTTCGCTCCAGCCCGTTGTCCACCAGTTTCGCCATGGCCCAAAGCAGGTTGACGATACCCTGGGCCTTAAATTGGTTTTTCTGTACGTTCACGTGGGGTAACAGCGCGGCCACGGTCTCTTTGAGCCTCGGTGTCCACTGCTGCCCGTTGTCCACCAGTTTTGCCATGGCCCACAGCAGGTTGGCGATACCCTGGGCCTTAAATTGGTTTTTCTGTACCTTCACGTGGGGCAACAGCGCGGCCACGGCCTCGTTAAGCCCTGGTGTCCGCTCCAGCCCGTTGTCCACCAGTTTCGCCATGGCCCACAGCAGATTGGCGATATGCTGAGGAATAAATTGGTCTTTCAGTGCGTTTACGTGGGGCAACAACGTGGCTACTGTCGTTTTGAGGCCTGTTATCTGCTCCTGTCCGTTGTCCACCAGTTTCGCCATGGCCCACAGCAGGTTGGCGATATCCTGAGGATTAAATTGGTCTTTCTGTGCGTTCACGTGGGACAACAGGGTGGCTACGACCTCTCTGAACTCTGGTATCCGCTCCTGGCCGTTGTCCACCAGTTTCGCCATGGCCCACAGCAGGTTGGCGATACCCTGGGCATTAAATTGATCTTTCTGTGCGTTTACCTGGAGCAACAATGCGGCCACGGCCTCGTTGAGTTCGGGGGTCCGCTCCTGCCCGTTGACCACCAGTTTCGCCATGGCCCACAGCAGGTTGGCGATATGCTGAGTATTAAATTGGTCTTTCTGTGCGTTCACGTGGGGCATCAGCGCGGCCACTGTCGCTTTGAGCCCTGGTGTCCACTCCTGCCCGTTGTTTACCAGTTTCGCCATGGCCCACAGCAGGTTGGCGATTCCCCGGGCATCAATGTCCCTGGCTTGAGGTTTTTGGTTGCACTTGAATATGATTGCATCAAGTAGCGTTGACAATAAGGCAGCCTGAGTACGCTTAACACCCTCATCCACGGGTTTATGAGGGGTAAAAACACCCGCTGAAGTCAATGAATGAAATGTGGCCGTAAGGCTTAGCCAGTCCCAACGCCGTGTTATGGTAAAATTTTTCAGTAAACGCATCAGCTGGCTTTGTTCAGCTCGATTTAACGGTCGTTTAACAGCTGATGTGTATTTTTTGATTGAACTGGCATACCAGCTGTGATTTCTCCCATCATAGCGATGACCGAAACGATCCGATTTACTCACCAGATCATCCATTATTTCCTGTTTGATGAGCGCATTAAAATCTTGAGCAAGGTTTACTGAACGGCGCTGTAGATGTTGAGAAGGGCATGCGTCAGAAGAACGGTAAAATGTATTACGCCCCGGGTTAGTGCGTGGGGTATCATCCCACCGCCTGACCGCGGCATGTCTGTATCGTCCACGCCTTGAAGAAGCGGTATGGCCACCCGGTCGGTTATAATTATTATCTGATCTTGCGTATTGACCACTGATACCAGCAGAGCTTCTGTCCATAATTATATTTCATTAATTCATGAAAATATAAAAAGCAGACTGCTGTGCAGTTCAGAAGTTCATTTTGCTGAAACATTTATATATAAGCAGTGCCGTATTTCTCATCTGCCGAACCGCTTTTAAGTGATACAGAGCCATGACCCTGTGGCGGGATGTCTACCCTGGCCTTTATTTGATCAATACATAGTCTCATTGAGTCCTGGCTCCTGAGCAGGTTAACCGGGATTTCAATGACCTCAAATCCTGATTTCTGCAGCAGTGCAATTTTTAGCAGAGTCGAACCATTCCTGGTGTTGAAATCACCATTCACGTAATGAGACGGTCCCTGAATTTCAATCACCATGTTGTGATCTGGCAGTAGCAGGTCAACCGGAGGTAATGAGTTCAGACACTTTTCTTCTTCAATCTGCAAAGAGGGAATGTATGATTGGAGTTGAGCACGGAAGTCGGCTTGAGGTTTTGAAATGGTTGTCTGGTAGTGGGGGACGACTGGACTGGCTCTGCCAAGCCAACTTGCGGCCATGGCAATGATGGATTGATCCTCTTCACTGGCTGGTGATGTATTTTTCAGGCGAGTAAACAGGTCATCTATGTGCTTTTCAAGCAAGCTGTTTTTATTGGCGTTGGAGACAAGAGATAACCTGGCACAGTATACCATTACTGCCCAGAGGGACATCAATATCGCTTGCTGAGAGAATTGAGGGTTGTCACTGATTCGGTAGACAAGCGATTCGAACGTAGAGGTGACCACGCTCAGCTCAACGAGCTCACCCAGTTTCGCCATGGCCCACAGCATGTTGGCGATACCCTGAGGATTAAATTGGTCTTTCTGTGAGTTCACGTGGTGCAACAGCACGGCCACGGCTTCTTTGAGCTCTGCTGACTTTCCCTGCCCGTTGTCCACCAGTTTCGCCATGGCCCACAGCAGGTTGGCGATACCCTGAGGATTAAATTGGTCTTTCTGTGAGTTCACGTGGGGCAACAGCACGGCCACGGTGCCTTTGAGCTCTGCTGACTTTTCCTGCCCGTTGTCCACCAGTTTTGCCATGGCCCACAGCAGGTTAGCGATATGCTGAGGAGTAAATTGGTCTTTCTGTGTTTTCACTTGGGGCAACAGTGCTGCCACGGCCTCTTTGAGCCCTGGTGTCTGCTCCTGCCCGTTGTTCACCAGCTTCGCCATGGCCCACAGCAGGTTAGCGATATGCTGAGGAATAAATTGCCCTTTCTGTGCGTTCACGTGGGGCAACAGCGTGGCCACGGCCTCTTTGAGCTCTGGTGTCCGTTCCTGTCCGTTGTCTACCAGTTTTGCCATGGCCCACAGCAGGTTGGCGATTTCCTGTGGTTTAAATTCAGCTTTCTGTGCGTTTACGTGGGGCAACAGGGCGGCTACGGCCTCTATGCTCACTGGTGTCTGCTCCTGCCCGTTGTCCACCAGTTTCGCCATGGCCCACAGCAGATTGGCGATATGCTGTGGGATAAATTGGTCTTTCTGTGCGATCACGTGGGGCAACAGCGCGGCCACGGCCTCGTTGAGCCCTGGTGTCCACTCACCGTTGTTCACCAGTTTCGCCATGGCCCACAGCAGGTTGGCGATTTCCTGTGGTTTAAAGTTCGCTATTTGAGTGTTTATGTGGGGTAACAGCGCGGCCACAGCGTCGCTGAGCCCTGGTGTTCGCTCCTGTCCGTTGTCCACCAGTTTCGCCATGGCCCACATCAGGATGGCAATTTGCTGAGGAATAAATTGGTCTTTTTGTACTTCCACGTGGGGCAACAGCGCGGCCATGGCCTCGTTGAGCCCTGGTGTCCGCTCCTGTCCGTTGACCACCAGTTTCGCCATGGCCCACAGCAGGTTGGCGTTATGCTGAGGAATAAATTGGTCTTTCTGTCCCTTCACGTGGGGCAACAGCGCGCCCACGGCCTCGTTGAACTCTGGTGTCCGCTCCTGCCCGTTGTCCACCAGTTTCGCCATGGCCCACAGCAGGTTGGCGATATGCTGAGGAATAAATTGGTCTTTCTGTGCGTTCACGTGGGTCATCAGCGCGGCCAGGGCCTCTTTGAGCTCTGGTGTCTGCTCCTGCCCGTTTTCCACCAGTTTCGCCATGGCCCACAGCAGGTTGGCGATATGCTGAGGAATAAATTGGTCTTTTTGTACTTTCACCTGGGGCAGCAGCGCGGCCACGGCCTCGTTGAGCCGTGGTGTCTGCTCTTGCCCGTTGTCCACCAATTTCGCCATGGCCCACATCAGGTTGGTGATATGCTGAGGAGTAAATTGGTCTTTCTGTCCGTTCACGTGGGGCAATAGCACGACCACGGCCTTTTTTA
The DNA here is from genome assembly GCF_017744115.1 of Salinisphaera sp. G21_0. Classification (GTDB taxonomy): domain Bacteria; phylum Pseudomonadota; class Gammaproteobacteria; order Pseudomonadales; family Endozoicomonadaceae; genus Endozoicomonas. Next base: position 4,515 of record NZ_JAGHQW010000083.1, read on the forward strand.
ACTCTGGTGTCAGTTGCTGCCCGTTGTCCACCAGTTTCGCCATGGCCCACAGCAGGTTGGCGATTCCCTGAGGAATAAATTGTTTTTGCTGTGCGTTCACGTGGGGCAAAAGCGCGGCCACGGCCTGTTTGAGCTCTGGTGTCTGGTTCTGCCCGTTGTCCACCAGTTTTGCCATGGCCCACAGCAGGTTGCAGATTCCCAGGGCATCAATATCCCTGGCTTGAGGTGTTTGGTTGCACTTGAATATGATTGCATCCAGTAGCTTGGACAATAAGGCAGCTTGAGCGAGCTTAACACGCTTATCCACGGGTTTAAGAGGGGTAAAAACACCCGCTGAAGTAAATGAATGAAGTGTTGTCGTCAGGCTTCTCCAATGCCAACTCCGTGTTACTGTAAAATTTTGCAGCAAATGTATCAGCTGGGTTTGTTCAGCTCGATTTAACGGTTTTTTAGCAGCTGATGTGTATTTTTTAATTGAATTGGCATACTGACCGTGATACCTCCCATCATAGCAATGATTGAAACGATCCGATTTACTCACCAGGCTATCCATTGTTTCCTGTTTGATCAGGGCATTAAAATCTTGAGCAGGGTTTACGGAACGGTGCAGTAGATATTGAGAAGAGCGTGGGCCAGAAGAATGGTAAAACTCATTGTGCCCAGTGGTAGAGCGGGGGAGATTATGCCACTGTCTGACTGTGGCATGCCTGTATCGTCCACGCCTTGAAGAAGCGGCATGGTCATTCGGTTGGTTGTAAGCATTATCTGATCTTGCGTATTGACCACTGATACCAGCAGAGCTTCTGTCCATAATTATATTTCATTAATTCATGAAAATATAAAAAAGCAGACTTCTGTTCTGTTCAGAAGTTCATTTTGCTGAAATGTTTATATATAAGCAGTGCCGCATTTCTCATCTGCCGACTCGCTTTTAAGTGATACAGAGCCATGAACCTGTGGCGGTATGTCTACCCGGGTCTTTATTTGATCAATGCATAGTTTCATTGAGTCCTGACTCCTGAGCAGGATAACCGGGATTTCAATGACCTCAAATCCTGATTTTTGCAGCAGTGCGATTTTCAGCAGAGTCGATCCATTCCTGGTGTTGAAATCTCCATTCACGTAATGAGACGGTCCCTGAACTTCAATCACCATGTTGTGCTCTGGCAGTAGCAGGTCAACCGGGGGTAATGAGTTCAGACTCTTTTCTTCTTCAATCTGCAAAGAGGGAATGCATGATTGGAGTTGAGCGCGGAAGTCGGCCTGAGGTTTTGAAATGTTTGTCTGGTAATGGGGGACAACCGGACACGCCCTGCCGAGCCAGCTTGCTGCCATGGCAATAACGGATTGATCCTCTTCATTGTCTGGATATGTATTTTCCAGACGAGTAAACAGGTCATCCATGTGCTTCTCAAACACGTTATTTTTATTGGCATTAGAGTCTAGAAACAACCTGGCACACAACACCAAGACTCCCCAGAGAGACATCTTTATGTCTTTCTGAGAGAGCTGAGGGTTGTCACTGATTCTGTAGACAAGCGATTCAAACGTGGAGCTAACCACGCTCAGCTCAACGAGTTCACCCAGTTTCGCCATGGCCCACAGCAGGTTGGCGATCCCCCAGGCATTAAATTGGTCTTTTTGTACGTCCACCCGGGGCAACAGCGTGACTACGGCCTCGTTGAGTCCTGGTGTTCGCTCTTGTCCGTTGTCCACCAGTTTTGTCATAGCCCACAGCAGGTTAACGATATGCTGAGCAATAAATTGGTCTTTCTTTGCATTCACGTGGGGCAACAGCACGTCTACCGTCTCGTTGAACTCTGGAGTCCGCTCCTGGCCGTTGTCCAGCAGTTTCGCCATGGACCATAGCAGGTTAGCAATACCCTGTGGTGTAAAGTTGGCTTTCTGTGCGCTTACGTGTGGCAACAACGCGGCCAAGGCCTTGTTGAGCTCAGGTGTTCGCTCCTGCCCGTTGTCCACCAGTTTCGCCATGGCCCACAGCAGGTTGACAATACCCTGTGGTTTAAAGTTGGCTTCCTTTTCGTTCACACGTGGTAACAGCAGAGCCACGGCCTCGTTAAGCCCTGGTGTTCGCTCCATTCCGTTATCCACCAGTTTCGCCATGGCCCACAACAGGTTGGCGATTTCCTGTGGTTGAAAGTCAGCTTTCTGTGACTTCACGTTTAGCAACAGCGCGGCCACGGCCTCGTCGAACTCTGGAGTCCGATCCTGCCCACTGTCCATCAGTTTTGCAATGGCCCACAGCAGGTTGGCGATAGCCCGGGCATGAAACTGTTCTTTATGTGCGTTCACGTGGGGCAACAGCGCGGCCATGGTCTCGTTGAGCTCTGGTGTTCGCTCCTGCCCGTTGTCCACCAGTTTTGCCATGGCACACAGCAGGTTGGCAATACCCTGTGGTTTAAAGTTCGCTTTCTGTGCCTTCACGAGGGGCAACAGCGCGTACACGGCTTCGTTGAGTTCTGGTGTCTGTTTCTGCCCGTTGTCCACCAGTTTTGCCATGGCCCACAGCACGTTGGCGATTTCCTGTGGGTTAAAGTTCGCTTTCTGTGCGTTCACGTGGGGCAACAGCGCATCCACGGCCTCGTTGAGTCCCGGCGTCTGCTTTTGCCCGTTTTCCACCAGTTTTGCCATGGCCCACAGCAGGTTGGTGATACCCAGGGCATGAAATTGGCCTTTCTGTGCGTTCACGTGAGGCAACAGGGCGGCCACGGCCTCGTTGAGTTCTGGTGTCTGCTCGTGGACGTTGTCCACCAGTTTCGCCATGGCCCACAGCAGGTTGGTGATACCCTGTGGTTCAAAGTTGGCTTTCTGAGCGCTCACTTGCGGCATCAGCGCGGCCACGGCCTCTTTGAGCCCCGGTATCCACTCTTGCCCATTGTCCACCAGTTTCGCCATAGCCCAGAGCAGATTGGTAATAGCCTGAGGAATGCATTGGTCTTCCTGTACGTTCACGCGAGGCAACAGGGCGGCCACGGCCTCTTTGAGCCCTGGTGTCTGCTCCTGCCCGTTCTCCACCAGCTTCGCCATGGCCCAGAGCAGGTTGACGATATGCTGAGAAATAAATTGGTCTTTCTCTGTGTTTATGCAGGGCAACAACCCGACCACGGCCTCGTTGAGCCCCGGAGTCCGGTCCTGCCCGTTGTCCACCAGTTTTGCCATGGCCCACAGCAGGTTGCTGATTTCCCGTGATCTAAAGTTAGCTTTCTGTGTTTTCACGTAGGGCAACAGGGTGGCCACGGCCTCGTTGAGCGCTGGTGTCTGCTCCTGCCCGTTGTCTACCAGTTTCGCCATGGCCCACAGGAGGCTGGTGATTTCCTGTGGTATAAAGTGAGCTTTCTGTGTTTTCACCCGGGGCAACAGCGCGGCCACAGTCTCTTTCAGCTTTGCTGTCTGCTTTTGCCTGTTGTCCACCAGTTTCGCCATGGCCCACAGCAGGTTGGTGATATCCTGGGCATTCAATTGGTCTTTCTGTGCGTTCACGTGGAGCAACAGCCCGGCCACGGCCTCGTTGAACTCTGGTGTCTGCTCCTGCCCGTTGTCCAACAGTTTCGCCATGGCCCACAGCAGGTTAGCGATTTCCCGTGGTTTAAAATCAGCTTGCTGTGCGTTCACGCGGGGCAACAGGGCAGCCATGGCCTCATTGAGTTCTGGTGTCTGCACCTGGCCGTTGTCCGTCAGTTTCGCCATGGCCCACAGCAGGTTGGCGATATGCTGAGGAATAAATTGGTCTTTCTGTGCATTCATGTGGGGCAACAGTGCGGCCACGGCTTCTTTGAACTCTGGTATCCGCTCCTGCCCGTTGTCCACCAGCTTCGCCATGGCCCACAGCAGGTTGGCGATTCCACGGGCATCAATTTCCCATGCTTTAGCTTTTCGGTTGCACTTGAATATTATTGCATCCAGTAGTGTCGACAATAGGGCTGCTTGTGTACGCTTAATACGCTGATCCATAGGTTTATGGGTGGTAAAAACACCTGCTGAAGTAAATGAGTGCAGTGTTGTCGTCAGGCTTAGCCAATTCCAGCTCCGCGCTGCGGTAAAATTTTGCAGCAAACGCATCAGCCGGCTTTGTTCCGCTCGATTTAATGGTCTTTTAGACGCTGACGTGTATTTTTTAATTGAACTGGCATATAGGCCGTGATCTCTCCCATCATAGCGATGACCGAAACGATACGATTTACCCACCAGGCCATCCATTATTTCCTGTTGGGTGAGCGCATTAAAATCCTGAGCATGATTCACTGAACGGCGCAGTAGATATTGAGAAGGGCATGGGGCAGAAGAATGGTGAAATTCATTACGCCCCGGTGCTGTGCGGGGAGGAGGATCCCACTGTCTGACTGTGGAATGCCTATATCGCCCACGCCTTGAAGAAGCGGCATGGTCATTCGGTTGGTTGTAAGCATTATCTGATCTTGCGCATTGACCACTGATCCCGGCAGAGCTTCTATTCATAATTATATTTCATTAATTCATGAAAATATAAAAAGAAGACTGCTGTGCGGTTCAGAAGTTCATTTTGCTGAGATGTTTATATAAGTAGCTGGCCATATGGAATCACATATTTCTGACTACTTATAAACAGTGCTGTGTTTCTCATCTGTCCACCCCCTTTTAAGCGATACAGAGCCGTGACCCTGTGGCAGGATGTCTATCCTGGTCTTTATTTGATCAATACATAGTTTCATTGAATCCTCGTTCCAAAGCAGGTTAACCGGGATTTCAATGACCTCAAATCCTGCTTTTTGCAACAGTGCGATTTTAAGCAGAGTCGACCCATTCCTGGCTTTGAAATCACTGCCCACGTAATGAAAGGGTCCCTGAATCTCAATCACCATGTTGTGGTCTGGCAGTAGCAGGTCAACCGGAGGTAAAAAGTTCAGACTCTTTTCTTCTTCAATCTGCAAAGAGGGTATGCATAATTGGAGTTGCTCACGGAAGAAGGTTTGAGGTTGTGAAATGACGGTCTGGTAACGGGGGATGAACGGACAAGGTCTCCCAAGCCAACTTGCGGCCATGGCAATGATGGATTGATCTTCTTCATTGTCCGGGAAGGTAGCTTCCAGCCGGGTAAACAGGTCATCCATGTGCTTTTCAAACTCATTATTTTTATTGGCATTGGAGACTAAAGACAACCTGGCACAGCATACCATTACTCCCCAGAGAGACATCAATACCGCTTGCTGACAGATCTGAGGGCTGCCACTGATTCGGTAGACGAGCGATTTGAACATCGATGTCACCACGCTCAACTCAACGAGCTCACCCATTTTCGCCGTGGCCCACAGCAGGTTGGCGATATGCTGAGAAGTAAATTGGTCTTTCAGTGCGTTCACGTGGGGTAACAGCGCGGCCACAGCCTCATTGAACTCTGGCGTCTGCTCCTGTCCTTTGTCCACCAGTTTCGCCATGGCCCACAGCAGGTTGGCGATATGATGAGGAATAAATTGGTCTTTCAGTGCGTTCACGTGGGGTAACAGCACGGCCACGACCTCGTTGAGCTCTGGTGTCTGTTCCTGCCCGTTGTCCACCAGTTTCGCCATGGCCCACAGCAGGTTGGCGATACCCTGTGGTTCAAAGTCAGCTTTCTGTGCGCTCACGTGGGGCAACAGCGCAGCCACCGTTTCTTTGAGCCCCGGTATCCACTTCAGCCCGTTGTCCATCAGTTTCGCCATGGCCCACAGCAGGTTGACAGTATGCTTAGGAATAAATTGATCTTTCAGTGCGTTCATGCAGGGCAGCAGCGCGGCTATGGCCTCAATGAACTCTGTTGTCGGCTCCTGCCCATTGTCCACCAATTTCGCCATGGCCCACAGCAGGTTGGTGATTTCCAGTGGTTTAAAGTTAGCTTTCTGCGCGTTCACGTGGGGCAACAGCGCAACCAGAGCCTCGTTGAACTCTGGTGTCCGGTCCTTCATGTTGTCCATCAGTTTCGCAATGGCCCACAGCAGGATGGCGATACCCTGTGGTTTAAAATTAGCCTTCTGTGCGTGCACCTGGTGCAACAGCCCGGCCATGACCGCGTTGGGCTGTGGTGTCCACTCCCCTTTGTCCATCAGTTTTGCGATGGCCCACAGCAGGTTGGCGATATGCTGAGGAATAAATTGCTCTTTCTGTGCGTTCACATGGGGTAACAACGCGGCCACAGCTTCTTTGAGCCCTGGTGTCTGCTCCTGGCCCTTGTCCGCCAATTTCGCCATGGCCCACAGCAGGTTGGCAATTTCTTGTGGTTTAAAGTTGGCTTTCTCAGTGTTCACGCGTGGTAACAGCGCGGTCACAGCCTCTTTGAGCTGTGGTGTCTGCCTCAGCCCGTTGTCCACCAGTTTCGCCATGGCCCACAGTTGGTTGGCAATATGCTGGGGAATAAATCGGCCTTTCTGTGCGTTCACGTGGGGCAACAGTGCGGCCACGGCCTTGTTGAGCTCGGGTGTCCACTCGTGCCCGTTGTCCACCAGTTTCGCCATGGCCCATAGCAGATTGGCGATTTCCTGAAGTTTGAGGTTAGCCTTATGTACATTCACTTGGGACAGTAGCGCAGTCACAGCCGCGTTGAAATCGGGTGTCCACTCCTGCCCGTTGTCTACCAGTTTCGCCATGGCCCACAACAGGTTGGCGATCCCCTGGGCATTAAATTGGTCTATCTGTGCGTTCACATGGGGCAACAGCGCGGCCACGTCCTTGTTGAGCCCTGGTGTCTGGCCGTTGTCCACCAGTTTCGCCACAGCCCACAGCAGGTTGGCGATACCCTGTGGTTTAAAATTTGCCTTATGTTCTTTCACTTTGGGCAATAGTGCGGCCACGGCCTCTTTGAACTCTGGTGTCCGCTCCTGCACGTTGTCCAGCAGTTTCGCCATGGCCCACAGCAGGTTGGCAATATGCTGAGGAATAAATTGGTCTTTCTGTGCGTTCACGTGGGGCAATAGCGCGACCACGGCCTCGTTGAGCCCTGGTGTTCGTTCCTGCCCGTTGTCGACCAGTTTCGCCGTGGTCCACAGCAGGTTGGCGATACCCCGGGCATCAATATCCCATGCTGCAGGTTTTTGGTTGCACTTGAATATTAGTGCATCAAGCAGAGTGGACAATAAGGCAGCTTGAGTAAGCTTAACACGCTCATCCATGGGCTTATGCGGGGTAAAAACACCCGCTGAAGTGAATGAATGAAGTGTTGTGCTCAGGCTTCGCCAACTCCAGCTCCGTGTTGCGGTAAAATTTTGCAGTACACGTATCAGCTGGCGTTGTTCCGCTCGATTTAACGGTCTTTTAGCAGCTGACGTGTATTTTTTAATTGAACTGGCATATTGCCCGTGATTTCTCCCATCATAGCGATCACCGAAGTGATCCGATTTACTCAGCAGGCCATCTATTATTTCCTGTTTGGTGAGGGTATTGAAATCTTGAGCAGGGTTTACTGAACGGTACTGTAAATGTTGAGAAGAGCGTGTGAAAGAAGAATGGTAAAATTCATTACGCCCCGGGGCAGTGCGGGGGGGACTATCCCATTGTCTGACGGTGGCATTTCTATATCGCCCACACCTTGAAGAAGCGGTATGGTCATCCGGTTGGTTGTAACCATTATCTGATCTTGCGTATTGACCACTGATACCAGCAGAGCTTCTATCCATAACTATATTTCATTAATTCATGAAAATATAAAAAGCAGACTGCGGTTCTGTTCAGAAGTTCATTTTGCTGGAATGTGAAAACGGTTCCCGGGGTCGAAAGGAGGGGATTACTGGCTGTTTTTTCTCTTCCTCTTGGCTGGTTTGCCGGTTTGTTCTTCTGAATGTTCTTCGGCGGTCAAGTAACCTTGATCTGAGGGTTGCCTGCCTTTATCTGCAATAACGTATGCCGCATCTGCCCACCTTCTTTTAAGTGATACAGAGCCATGCCCCTGTGGCTGGATGCCTAACCTGGTCGTTATTTGATCAATACATCGTTTCACTGAACCTTGGTTCCAAAGCATGTTAGCCGGGATTTCAACGACCTCAAATCCTGCTTTTTGCAACAGTGCGATTTTAAGCAGAGTCGAACCATTCCTGGTTTTGAAATCACCACCCACATAATGAGAGGGACCCTCAACTTCAATCACCATGTTGTAATCTGGCAGTAGCAGGTCAACCGGAGGCAATGAGTTCAGACTCTTTTCTTCTTTAATCTGTAAAGAGGGAATGCATGATTGGAGTTGATTGCGGAAGTTGGCTTGAGGTTTTGAAATAGTTGTCCGGTAATGGGGGACGACAGGACAGGTTCTACCAAGCCAACTTGCGGCCATGGCAATAACGGATTGATCCTCTAAGTTATCTGGAGATGTATTTTCCACGCGAGTAAACAGGTCATCCATTTGCTTTTCAAACCAGTTATTGCTTCGGGAGTCCATAGACAATCTGGCACAGCAAACCATCACTCCCCAGAGAGATATCAATAGGTCTTGCTGTGAGAGCTGAGGATTTTCACTGATTCGGTAAACAAGCGATTCAAACATAGAGGTAACCACGTTCAGCTCAACGAACTCACCCAGTTTCGCCGTGGCCCACAGCAGATTGGTGATTTCCTGTGGTTTAAAGCTGGCTTTCTGTGCGTTCACGTGGCGCAACAGTGCGGCCACGGCCTCGTCGAGCTCTGATGTCCACTCCCCGATGTCCAGCAGTTTCGCCATGGCCCATAGCAGGTTGGCGATTTCTTGTGGTTTAAAGTTAGCTTTCTTTTTGTTGACGTGTGGCGACAGCGCGGCCACGGCCTTGTTAAACTGTGGTGTTCGCTCCTGCCCGTTGTCCAGCAGTTTCGCCATGGCCCACAGCAGGTTGGCAATATGCTGGGCATTAAACAGGTTTTTCTGTACGTTCACGTGTTGTAGCAGCGCGGCCACGGCCTCGTTGAGTTCTGGTGTTCGCTCCAGCCCGTTGTCCACCAGTTTCGCCATGGCCCACAGCAGGTTAGTGATTCCCAGGGCTTTAAATTGGTCTTTCTTTGCGTTCACGTGAGGCAACAGCGCAGCCACGGCCTCGTTAAGCCCTGTTGTCCGCTCCTGCCCGCTATCCACCAGTTTCGCCATGGCCCACAGCAGGTTGGCGATTCCCTGTGGTGTAAAGTTATCTTTCTTTGCGTTCACGTGTGGCAACAGCGCGGCCACGGCCTCTTTAAGCTCTGGTGTCCACTCCTGCCCGTTGTCCAGCAGTTTCACCATGGCCCACAGCAGGTTGGCGATTTCTTGAGGATTAAAGTTAGCTTTCGCTGTGTTGACGAGTGGCAACAGCACGGCCACGGCCTCTTTGAGCAGCGGTGTCCGCTCCAGCCCGTTGTCCACCAGTTTCGCCGTGGCCCATAGCAGGTTGGTGATTTCCTGTTGTTTAAAGTTAGTTTTCTGTGCGTTCACTAAGGGCCACAACGTGGCGACGGCCTCTTTGAGCTGTGGTGTCCGCTCCTGCCCCTTATCAACCAGTTTTGCCATGGCCCACAGCAGGTTGGTGATTCCCCGGGCATTAAATTGGTCTTTATGTGTGTTTACGTGGGGCAACAGCACGACCACGGCCTTGTTGAGCCCTGGTGTCTGCTCTTGCCCGTTGTCCACCAGTTTCGCCATGGCCCACAGCAGGCTGGCGATATGCAGATGAATAAATTGGTCTTTCTGTGCGTTCACGAGGGGCAGCAGCGCGGCCACGGTCCCTTTGAGATCTGGTGTCTGCTCTTGCCCGTTGTCCACCAGTTTCGCCATGGCCCACAACAGGTTGGCGATACCCTGTGGTTTAAATTTGTCTTTCTGTGCGCTTACGTGGGGCAACAGCGCAGCCACTGCCTCGTTGAGCTCTGGTGTTCGCTTTTGCCTGTTGTCCACCAGTTTCGCCATGGCCCACAGCAGGCTGGCGATACCCTGTGGTGTAAAGTTTGCTTTCTGAGCGCTCACGTGGGGAAACAGTGCGGCCTCGGCTTCTTTGAGCAGCGGTGTCCGCATCTGTCCGTTGTCCACCAGTTTCGCCATGGCCCACAGCAGGTTGACGATTTCCTGTGGTTTAAAGTTAGCTTTCTGTGCGCTCACGTGGGACAACAGCGCGGCCACGGCCTCGTTAAGTTCTGGTGTCTGTTCCTGCCCGTTGTCCACCAGTTTTGCCATGGCCCACAGCAGGTTGGCGATATGCTGAGGAATAAATTGGTTTTTTTTTGCGTTCACGAGGGGCAACAGTGCGGCCAAAGCCTCTTTGAGCCCGGGTATCAACTCATGCCTGTTATCCACCAGTTTCGCCATGGCCCAGAGCAGGTTGGCGATACCCTGTGGTGTAAAGTTTGCTTTCTGTGCGCTCACACGGGGCAACAACGCGGCAACGGCCTCTTTGAGTTCTGGCGTCTGCTCCTGCCCGCTGTCCACCAGTTTCGCCATGGCCCACAGCAGGTTGGTAATGCCCTGGGCATTAAATTGGTCTTTCTGTGCGTTCACGAGGGGCAACAGCGCGGCCGTGGCCCCCTTGAAAACTGAAGTCTGCTCCTGCCCGCTATCCACCAGTTTCGCCATGGCCCACAGCAGGTTGGTGATATGCTGAGGAATAAACTGGTCTTTTTGTGTGTTCACATGGGACAACAGCGCGGCCATGGCCTTTTCGATCTCTGGTGTCCGCACCTGCCCGTTGTCTACCAGTTTCGCCATGGCCCACAGCTGGTTGGCGATTCCCCGGGCATCAATATCCCTGGCTTCAGGTTTTTGGTTGCAGTTAAATATTATTGCATCAAGTAGCGTTGACAATAAGGCAACTTGAGTACGTTTAACACGCTCATCTATGGGGTTATGGGAAGTAAAAACACCCGCTGAAGTAAATGAGTGCAGTGTCGTCGTCAGGCTTCGCCAATTCCAGCTCCGCGTTGCTGTGAAATTTTGCAGCAAACGCATCAGCTGGCTTTGTTCCGCTCGATTTAACGGTCTTTTAGCAGCTGACGTGTATTTTTTAATTGAACTGGCATATTTACCGTGATGTCTCCCATCATAGCGATCACCGAAACGATCCGATTTACTCACAAGGTCATCCATTGTTTCCTGTTTGGTGAGAGTATTAAAATCTTGAGCAGGGTTTACTGAGCGGCGCAGTAGATATTGAGAAGGGCATGCGGCAGAAGATTGGTAAAATTCATTACGCCCCGTGCGGGGGGGATTATCCCACTGTCTGACTGTGGCATGTCTATATCGTCCACGCCTTGAAGAAGCGGCCTGGTCATCCGGTTGGTTGTAATCATTATCTGATCTTGCGTATTGACCACTGATACCAGCAGAGGTTCTATGCATAATTATATTTCATTAATTCATGGAAATATAAAAAGCAGACTGCGGTTCTGTTCAGAAGTTCATTTTGCTGAAATGTGAAAACGGTTCCTGGGTCGAAAGGAGGGGATTACTGGCTCTTTTTTCTCTTCCTCTTGGCTGGTTTGCCGGTTTGTTCTTCTGAATGTTCTTCGGCGGTTAAGTAACCGTGATCTGAGGCTTGCCTGCCTTTATCAGCAGTAACGTATGCCTCATCTGCCCACCTTCTTTTAACTGATACAGAGCCATGCCCCTGTGGCGGGATGCCTGTCCTGGTCTTTATTTGATTAATGTATGGTTTCATTAAATCCTGATTCCCAAGCCTGTTAACCGGAATTTCAATGACCTCAAATCCTGCTTTTTGCAACAGTGCGATTTTAAGCAGAGTCGAACCATTCCTGGTTTTGAAATCACCA
>NZ_JAGHQW010000084.1 GCF_017744115.1 Salinisphaera sp. G21_0
TTGGAAAATAGTCTGACTTATGTCGCACAATGAGATTCTGGTAGTAATGTTTGAAATCTCGGAAAGCGCTCTGATGAAAGCAAATGATGATAGTCATTATTTCACTGAGCGAGAGCTTCGATATAACAAGAGGCTTTTTGGTATTGCAGATAAGCCGCTTATGCCATTCTGGTTCAAAAACCAGACAGAAATCATCAACATCACAGAATACACTGGTCATAGACATGGGAGCCTCCGGTTAGCTATCTGTGGATTGCAACCGAAAGATAGTTAAACCACTGGGGTTCCCTTGTCTTTTCTTGCATCGAACTCACGTCGTTTAATACTTCCGAAACAACACCCTGACTGCCGATCTCTGGCAGTTCGGCCTGAGTCAGGCCATGCTGGCGCATTAATTCTTTGATCAGGGCAATTGCCCCAGCCTGTTGGTCCCACTGGGAAAGCACGGGATCTGTCTGGTATTCGTAGTGCTCTATTTTCTGGGCGATCATGCCCAGAAGGAGATTTCTGGGATCATTCGGGTTATCGCCGATGGTTCTGTACAGCAGTTCCGTGGCATCAAGGGCCTATTGATATTCGTTGTCTTTATTGATGCCTTCCAGAAAGGGGGCAACTTCCAGTAAATGGTGAAAACGCCGTGTTAATTCGGCCATGCCTTTTGAACCGTTCAGGTTCACAGACTTCCTCCTTTCCGGTAGCGTTTGGTGATTTTATCGTACCCCTTGTGGTCAACAATGTGCTTTACAAAGAGCTTCTGATTCATAAAGTAAATAATGCCAATAGCCGGATGTGGTTACCGGCAATATCGATGACATAGGCATCTTTGTCATAAGGAAACGCTCTGCCGTTTTGAAGACCTGCTGTAAGGAATGAATATCCACTAAGTTGCTTTAATTCAATTCCTGGTAGGCTTCCATAATGGCCCCGGTGTGCTGCGGGTACTTTCTTGGCGCTTCAGAGAACTTTCGCTTTGCAATGATATGCATTGTTAACCTTATATCTCAATTTGAGATTTTGCAGTTTTTACCGTCAATCCTTTTGGTATTTCAAAGTAGTTCAGATAAAGCCGCTGTTCGTTACCCGTTGTCGGAGCCGCTCAGTTAGTTATCCAGGCTGGATCTATGGGGGGTGGTGATGTTTTTCTGTTGGATATGGGCGAACCCGTTAGAATTGCCGATTTGGCAAGACATATGACTCGATTGTCTGGTTTTGTTGAAAAGAATGTTGATAATCCAGAGGGCGATATTGAAATCCAATATACTGGTTTGCGCCCTGGTGAAAAGCTTTATGAGGAGCTTTTGATTGGCGACAATGTCAGTGAGACCCATCATCCCTTGATATACCGAGCGGTGGAAGAGAGTTCTGACTGGGGGATACTGACTCAGGGTATTGAAAGGATACTGCTCTCAATAGAGCATCATGACTATGATAAGGCAAGAGGCATTATGGTTGATTTCGTTTCGGGTTTCACTCCGGACAGTATCCTGGTTGACTGGCTGTGCCAGCCCTCTGCTAAAAAAGTAGGTGACAAGAAATCTCACCAGCTTGAGACTGCTTAACAGTAGCTGCTATGTTTTGGTTTTTTTATCTTTATAACCAGGCAAGCTTCTCCACGGAGTACAATTTATATGCCCGATGAAATCAGGGGGAGTTCACCTGAGAACATTCAGAATAAGTGGGTGATACAACTATGTCATGGCTATGACATGCCTTTTCATGATGTTGCCCGTCAATACGTTGCTTTATTTTCCGGAACGGAATATAAGGTTGCCACAGTATTTTTGACGGGTAAAAAAAATAAACAGGTCGCAGGGCTTGTCGGTTCCGATGAGGTAGTGTTTCTTGAAAATACCTCAAAAGATATTCGAGGCCTGAAGTTAAAGCAAATTCGTCAGGTTCGTGAACTGTGTTCCAAACGACATTACGAGTTTTGCATAGCCCACCGATTCAAGTCTGTTTATATTGCAACTCATGTCCCCAATTTGTTTGTTATCGGGGTTCAGCATGCCTTTGGAGGCTATAAGCGTTGGGGTAGGAGATTTTATACTCAGAGACAGCAGAATAATCTTGCTTTGATTGGAGTCTCTAATGCGGTAAGGGATGATATTCGCGCTTGTCTGCCAAATTTTCCGGAAGAAAATATTGTCACACTCTATAACCGGATTGATATTCAACAGCAAAAGTCTTATTTGATGGCTCGGGAAGAGGCAAGGCGAATTTTGAACCTGCCGGATGATGCTTTTGTTTTTGCCAATGTAGGCAGATTGCATCCCGACAAAGATCAATCAACCCTTCTTAAAGCGTTTGCCCTTATTTGCAAAGAGCATCCAAAAGCACTGTTGGTGATTGTTGGCAAGGGGCGGCTTGAAGAGTCGTTAAAGGCAGAAGTCAAAACGTTGGGTATAGAAGAACAAACTCGTTTTACAGGCGTGATCCCCGATGCGGGAAATTACTTTCGGGCGTTTGATAGCTATATTCTCACATCGGATCATGAACCATTTGGCATGGTTCTGCTGGAAGCAATGATGGCAGGCATTCCAATTGCAGCCTGCAATACCGGTGGGGCACCCGAAGTGGTTGGCAATACAGGCATGACTTTTGATTTAGGCGATTTTTCGGAGCTTGCCAGAGCAATGCAAAAGATGCTGTCCATTAATAGTGAGCAAAGACAAGTGGCCGCCCAGGCCATGGAGAACAGGCTGACAAGTCATTTTTCAGATGAAGCTGTCCGTGTAGCATTTTGGCAACTTCCTTTTGTCCAACCATTTTCTGGGTAGGGTTTGACCCTGCTGTGGAGCTTAGACATTGAAGCTATTGTTACTGGTTCAGGATGAACAGCGTATAATTCTTGATCGATTTTATGCAGAGATTGCCAGTCAGTTTGATGAAGCGACGATTATGCGCCTGTCGTCAGAGGAACAGACAAATCTGAAAGCTTATTTTGAGCGGCAGATAAAATGTGAAGATTATGATCGCATAGTGCTGTTTCTGCGTTTCAAAAAAGAGATCCGACAAGTGGCTTTTCTGAGAACCATCCCGAATCTCGTTTTTCTTGAGCACGACGCCTACCAGAACTACAGCAAGAGTAAATACAAGGGCACGTTTTCACGGCATTACAAAAAAATTCCGTGGGTTCGTGTTCTGTCGTCTGGTTATACGGTTTCTCAGAAGCTACAGGCTGAAGGTGTCGATGCTGTTTTTGTTCCCAAATGTTATGACGATGTGTTAATCAAAAACCATCACCAGGTTAGAGATATTGAGCTGGGTTTTATCGGAAGCATAAAGAATAAAACCTACACCCAAAGGAAGGTATTTCTTGAGCAGCTTTCAACCAGAGAGCCTTTGCTGATTACACGCACAAAATCAGGTGATGATTATGTTGCCACTCTTAATCGAGTAAAGTTTTTTATCAGTGCTGACATCGGAATGGGTGAGTATATGATAAAAAACTTCGAGGCAATGGCGGCAGGCTGTGTTGTTCTGGCCTGGGATCAGGGGGAAGAGGAGAATAGAGTTCTTGGCTTTAAGGATATGGAAAATATAGTACTTTATCGGTCTCTTGATGAGTTGCGAAGCAAGCTTCACGCACTTCGGTTGGATGAAGAAAAAACACAGAGCATCGCCGCAAGTGGTCAGCAACTCGCAGAGCAGGAGTATACTTACAAAAGGGCTGCAAGCCGGTTCGCAACTGCGCTAATACCTCCTTTGAGAATACCTTGTAAAAAAAGAGTGTTGTTTTTTAATCAATATTCTTATAGTTGACAACTCTTTCATTTTAAACGACAGTAATGCCGTTTTTGTGGTTTATCAAGTCTTGTAGTTTTTGGGTGCCCCAGTGTTAAACATTTCCCCCGTGAAATTTCCAGAGGATGTCAGCTTTTTTACAAAATTGATGACATTGGGTTTGTTGCTCATACTCGTAGGCAGTTTCATACCTATTTCCAGTAAGTTCGGGAATAATATATTTTATATTCTCGTACTACTGCCATTCCTGATCAGTTTGGCGACAAGGGAAAGAACGAATTATTGTTTGGGTGTTTTGGCACCTTGGTTTTTTGGCTTTGTTGCTGTGATGAGTGTATTTGCATTCCAGCAGGAACCTCTTAAGGCCGTTAAGTATCCTATCTATTTAGTGTGTTTCTGGTCTGTCATCAGTTCTCTTGTAGCAAGGCAAATAATTAATCCTGATAAACTCGCTCTCTGGATGATGGGGTTAAGCATTACTTTCAGCGTGGCTTTGTTGTTTATCCACTTTGTAGTCAATGCGGAGCCATTATCCGTTCGTCCGAATTTTTGGGAAACCTTTCGTTTTGGCAACCCTATTCATGTCTGCATGCTGTTGGTATGTTTCACGGTGACGGGGATTATGGCGCTTCCTAAACGTTTACAACCAGTACTAGGCAGTATTGTTATTCTATTGATTCTCGTTATACAAAGTTTATTTCAAACAAGAAGTGGAATTGCCGGGTTATTGGGTGCTGGTGCCTTTTTGATTCTGGTGTTTGCGTCGAATAATTTCAATATTGGCAAAGCTGGAATCATTGCAGCTTTGTTAGTAGTGATAGGTGGTGTGCTAATTAATCAAATGAATCTTTTTGATGTGCTGATGGCAAGAGGTGATAGTTATCGGTTAGAGCTTTATAGGATCGTCTGGTCTGAATATCTGGATTGTAATTTACTGAGCGGTTGTGGGTATGGCTATGAGTTCAAATCCACCCTGAGTGGTGGGCACCCTATTGCGCATCCCCATAGTATTTATTCTTCGTTGCTTGTCTACCTTGGGCCGCTCAGCCTTACTGCCTTATTGGCTCTGCAATTGAGGGCATTTACTGCCAACTGGAAGATTATGTCGCCCTGGTTTTATGGTGTGGCTGCTTCCTCCGCATTTTTCCTGCTGGATGGGAAAAATATTTTGGATAATTTGAATATCACATGGATTTGCCTGATTCTTCCTCTTGCCATTATTGATGGCCAGACCAGAATCAATCAGGAGTCGAACAAATAATGGGAAGTATTTTTAGTAAAGACAGCAATGTTACTTTAGTGATAACCAGCTGTGGCAGATTTGAGCATTTGCAGCAAACACTGGAGTCGTTTATCTTGTATAACACCTATCCAGTGAGAGAGATCATAATTACTGAAGATTCTGGTGATGAATCTGTGCGGGATTTTCTGCCTGAAAGTATTCGTGACCGGGTTCAGTTAATTATCAATAACCCTAAGCTTGGGCAAATCAAGTCAATAGACTTGGCCTATTCAAAAGTAACGACAGATTATATCTTTCATTGTGAAGATGACTGGTCATTCTATCGGCCGGGTTTTATCGAAGACTCTATGAGTGTGATGGATACCGATAAAAAAATCATTCAGGTGTGGTTGCGAAGTTTTCATCACGATATTGCTATTCATAGCCCTTATCACTTTTTAAAGGAGCGTAAGCAGGTAAGTGATGTTTACTATTACCCGCTTGGCTCTGAAAAAGAGGACTGGCAGGGATTCTCGTTTAACCCGGGGCTTAAGCGGGTTTCTGATTATACAGGGATAAAGAGCTATTCGTCTTTTCCCAGCGAGAAAGAGCTGTCTCGACATTATGCTCAGTTGGGTTACTATGCAGCCATTTTGGAAAATGATGCGGTTTTGCATACGGGCTTTGGTGAGCATGTAGAGGATGTTAGGGAAAAACAGAAAAAGCGTAAACGCAAGTATAAATCTCTTCTGGTCAAACTGATGCTATCAATTTTCGGGTTTGCATTAGGACTTTTAATAAATAGCTAATTTTTTATCCTCAGGGTAATTCTTAAGATTTAACATTTTGTGTATTTGAAAAGATTAAAAATATGAAAAATGTAGACCTGATAAATCCTGTTTCTGTAAAAGACACTACTCACGGCAGAGTAATGGTCGTTGCTTCTGGGCCATCTGTATCTGGTATAGATTTTAATAGATTATCTGGGTTTGATTTCTTTATGGTAAATGGTTCAATTTTGGCTTTACCAGAAGATAAAAGATATAATTACTACTATGCAATTGACGACCATTTTGTTCTGGAAGAAAGGACACAATTAGTTATTGATGCGATAAGCAATGCCAAGATATCTTTTGTTTCCAAGATGATATATGAAACGCTTAGTAAAAATTATTACGGAGATATAAAAGGGAAAAGAATATGTATTATACATCGCTATGATACTGGTATTGATGGGGGATTAAATCCATGGTTGCAATTTTTTAAAAGTTTTTTTTCAAAAGAAGTTCTTCAGAGTCCAAGGGGGTTAGTGAGTGCGAAGTTTAGGAAGTTGGGCTTTTCACTAGATCTTGAAAGAGGGTATTTTTCTGCAAGAACAATTCCCTATGTTGCTGCGCAGATATCTTGTTACCTAGGTTATTCATCTATATATTTTTCCGGTTTGGACTTGGCTGGGTCTAATCGATTTTATGAGTCAGGCTCTAATGCAATAGCATCAACATTAGACGAGAGTTTTGATAGATTTATAGTGCCATCATTCAAGTTTTTATCAAAAGTGAGTCAACTTAAAAATATCAAATTTTATAATCTATCTATTAATAGCCGACTGGATAACAGTATTTTAGAAAAGAGGTCGGTGAGTGATCTTTATAGTTAGCCATCTTTTATTTCTGCTCTAAAAATATCATTTTTTTATATTGTGAGGTTTATCTGTGAATATTAATTTGCTTGATTGTACTCTTAGGGATGGTGGTTATTACAATAATTGGGATTTTGAGGCTGATCTTGTTAATAAATATTTGAAGGCAGTTTCTGAAGCAAAAATTGATTATGTTGAACTTGGGTTAAGGAATTTTCCTAAAGATACATTTCTCGGACCTTTCGCGTACACGACGGATATGTTTCTTAATTCTCTAGAGCTGCCTGAAGGTCCTACCTATGGCGTGATGATAGATGCAAAAACAATTTTTGACTCAAAATATTCAGTAAGAGAGTCCGTAGATAAGCTTTTTTCTAACTCAAGTGATAGTAAGGTTGATCTTGTCCGTATTGCAGCTCACTTTGCTGAGGTCGAAAAGTCCCAAGAAATAGTAAAGATTTTGAAAGAAAAAGGTTATTTAGTTGGCTTTAATTTAATGCAGGCAGGGGGGAAACCTGACTCAATTATAGAAGACAAAGTCGGGCAGATAAAAAATTGGGGAAGGGTTGATGTTCTTTATTTTGCTGACTCCTTTGGTAATATGGATCGCAAAGAGGTGCAGCGCATAGCTCGATGTATTCATAAAATCTGGAAGAGTGAAGTTGGTATACACACACACAACAACATGGCTAAGGCTCTGGACAATACATTTTCTGCTATCGAGGCAGGAGTCAGTTGGTTAGATGTTACTGTAACAGGGATGGGCAGAGGAGCGGGAAATGCTCAGACAGAAAATCTGTTGGCAGCCTTTTCCAAGATTTCTGATAAATATTCTGCTGATCCGGTTTATGAGCTAGTGATTAAGTATTTCGATGTTATGCAAAAACGATATGGGTGGGGCAGTAACTTGCTATATTTTATTGGGGCTCAAAATGATATTCACCCAACATATGTACAAAAGTTAATATCTGATGATCGGTATGGGCCTGACGAGATTATCGGTGCTATTAAATACCTCAGTAAGGTAAAAGCTTCCAGCTATACAGGGCAATTGCTTGAAGAGGCTCTTGAACTAAATGCTCCTGAAAATCCATTAAGCGGGAGTGATCTGCTGAAAAATAGATTCGAAGGTCAGAAGGTATTAATTGTTGGTAGTGGGCCAAGCATTATTAAGTACAAAGATGGTATTGAGGATTATATTAAGGTAAACAACCCTGTAGTTATAGCAATAAATATAAATTCAGATATTGATGAGAAGTTAGTTGATTTTTATTGTGTTTCACATAATGCAAAGTTTCTTTCTGAACAGAGTAAGTATTTAAAGATTAAAACACCTTTGATATTACCAAGGCATAGATTTACGGAACAGGAGTTGTCTGCAATTAGTTCAGAGTCGGAAATATTTGATTACGGTTTGGTCGTAGATGCTAATAGATTTGAGGTGCTGGATAAAAGCTGTAGAGTTCCTTATGAAATTACTGCTGGTTACGTTATAGCTGTAGCAATTAACGGTAATGCAAACTCAATAGAACTTGTTGGTTTCGATGGCTATGATGGTCATGATCCCAGACAATCTGAGATGCTGGATATTTTTGTAAAGATTAATAATTTTAATTTTGATCTAAATATCGTGGCACTGACACCTACCAGCTATCCTGTTAGGCAGGGGTCAATTTATGCACCAAATATATGATTATGATATTTATGTTTTTGACTGTGATGGTGTTGTTTTTGATTCAAATGAATTGAAGTTAGATGCTATGCGCAGAGCATTGTTTGATTTTTCTGACAGAGAGGTAGAGCAGTGTATTGGCTACTTTTCAGAAAACTTCGGTAAGTCCAGGTATCATCATGTTCAGTATTTCTTGGATCATATTTTACAGCAGGGTCCTGAGTTTAGTGATTCTCAATATAATCATATTTTGAACGAGTATAGTAAGCAATGTAAGAATCTATACACGTTAGATCGTTTATCACCGGGCTTTATTAATTTTGTTGATACTTTAAAATCTCCTTTGTATATTGCTAGTGGCTCTGATGAGTCTGAGTTAAGAGATGTTTTTAAAACTCTAAATATTTACAGCAAGTTTGTTGAAGTTTATGGCTCACCGGAAACGAAGTCTAATAATATCAGGAAGATTGTAAATAATAGCGGGTCAAAAAAAATAGTAATAATTGGCGACTCTTTTTCCGACTTGGAATCTGCTGAAGAAAATAATATAGACTTTATCTTCTATTCCCCTTTTTCAAAAGTAAAAGATATTATGAAAGGAGTCTGTTCTCAAAAACAGTATTTGATTATTGATAGCTTTGAGGATCTTTAAATGCATAAAAAATATGCAATTGTAATTCCCGCAAGATATAAATCCAGTCGATTCCCTGGAAAACCACTGGCTGATATTAATGGAAAAACGATGATTCAGCATGTGTGGGAAAAATGTACTCAAGCTGAAGATAAATCACTTGTCTATATAGCTACTGACGATGATCGGATTGAGGAGGTGGTGACCGGGTTTGGGGGACAAGTTATTCGTACGTCACCAGATTGTTTGACAGGTACAGATCGTGTTGCTGAGGCTAACTTGCAACTAGAAAAAGATTTTATCATTAATGTTCAGGGTGATGAGCCAATGATCAATCCTGATGATATTGTGAGAGTACGTGAACGCTACCTTCAAAAACCAGATTTTGTCATTAATGCCTATACTAGGATTCAATCTGAGGATGTATTTTCTACAACGATACCAAAAGTTGTAGTTAGTAAAACTGGAAATTTGCTTTACATGAGTAGGTCAGCCTTGCCAATGTCAAAGAATGGTAACGTTTGTCTTTCTTATAAACAAGTTTGTATCTATGCTTTTTCAAAAGAACATCTTCATTTCTTCCTGAGTCATCAGGAAAAAACGCCTTTAGAATATATTGAAGATATAGAAATACTGCGATTTCTTGAAAATGATATCAATGTAAATATGGTCGAAGTTGATAACTCCAGTATGGCTGTTGATACGCCCGAAGATTTAGAGGGTGTTAGATTATTAATGAGCACAAGGTAAGTTTATACCGATGAATACAATATCTATGATGATGATCTTGAAAGTTGGGGTTTCAGGCATAAAACGGTCTATCACGGCAAAGGTGAATACGCCCGTGATGATGACAAAGACGTTATTTACGAGGTTCATGTTAACAAAATCGGGGTCATATATGGTCCGCCCCGCTTTGCAAGGATAAGTTTTCCATCATGACTAAAGAGTAATGCTTCCACTCTCTTAATAAAGAATCCGGCCTTTGGGGTGAGGTCTCAATGCCTCTGGCCCTGATGGAATCCGCTCACTCCCACCTCATCAGGTCTTCGGCCTCTATGGGCCCTGACCCCGGTCAGGTTCAAGGGAATGCAGGTCTTACCTTTTATGCCATCATTTGAACTTTATCCGCGCAACTCGTTGCAGGCTTCTTACACTGATTAACCGCTCTTGCTTTTCTTGTCTAACGACAAATGTTTAATAGCTTGATGCCGATGCTCATGCTGCTGCCCTGTAGGGTTCTTTCTTGGTTAACACAGCCCAGGCAATGCGAGCATTTTTATTGGCAACAGCCACCGCTGATATATTCTTGCCCCTGCGCTGGTCAAGCTCTTTAATCCAGTTATTACGTCGATCGTCGTGTTTATCGGCTACCCTGACAACGGTTCTGCCACCGTGTATCAACAGGGTTCGCAGGTAGGTATCGCCCCGTTTACTAATCCCCAGTAAAGTGGGTACGCCACCGGTAGACTGTTGTTTGGGTACCAGTCCAAGCCAGGCTGCCATTTCCCGACCATTTTTAAATGCTGTTATGTCACCAATCGCTGCATACAGCGCTGTTAAACCATTTTCAGCATCTTCCAGAACCAGTGGGATCTGTTTACGGATATAGGATATTCCCTTTGGAACTCCGTACTCCATTAATAACCCTCTTATCTGGTTACCCAATGCTGTTCTTCTGGCCACAGCCTGGCTGCGTATTCTATGCAGGCTCTGAATGTCCTGTTGCTCAATAGTTTTAGTGGGTACAAAGCGCATATTGGGACGTTGCATGGCTTCAAAATGGTTTCAGCATCAGCAGCGTCATTCTTGTTTGACTTTACATAGGGCTTCACAAACTGGGGAGCCATAATGTGAACGTCAAGCCCCAACTCGGTAAACTTACGACACCAGTAGTGTGAGCCACCACAGGCTTCAATGCCAATAGCACATTCAGGCAAGTTGGCAATAAAGGGTAAAAGCACCTTACGGTTGAGTTTCTTTTTGATGACCACATTGCCCTTGGAATCAACGCCATGAAGCTGGAAACTCTTTTTGCTCAAATCAATTCCGAGAAATGCCACCTGACCTTTTTGCTGAGATCCTGATTTGTTATGCTTGCCCATGGTTCGCTCCGTTTCTTATTATGAATGATGTCTGCACAACTCATTTTATCCTGGTTCATTTGAAGCCGTTTTGGGAGCGGGGCGAACCATCCCATTAGGTCTTTCTTTGTGCACAACTTTTGTCGTATATAAAGATAATAAAGAAGGCATTTTCACAATGTAAGGCATGCCTCAAATTCCCCTTTCTAATCTTAACAACTCTACTCTCAATTTCTTACTTGGCTTATAAACGATAGAATTTTACACAAAGACCTGAGTCCTTTTTGTTGACCACGCTTTTAGTCCCACTCTTCGAAAGTAAGTGTGCCAGAACGTAGGCCATCAGGAGCATTCACAAATCATCGAAAACAGGGCTCATCCCATGGGTTAAACAGCTCAGCCTGGCTCTGTCGCATATCATCGATGTTCCGGGTAACCACTGTGCAATTATGGACTAAACCTGTCACTGCAATTAACCCATCAATAGCTGGTATTGGGGTGCCCGCCAGTTCGGCTTCGGCTTGAATAGCACCCCATTTAAGGGACACATCTAAGTCCACTGACAGGATTCGGTGTCTAAATCTGTCTTTAAGGTCAAACTCCAGCCAGTTGCGCAATTTTCTTCGCCGGGCAGGGTCTTTATTTTTTTCGACTCCTTTTTCAATCTCTCCCAAAGTTAATACACAAAGGTAAAGACTTTGTTCATCCACACTTCCTAACCAATCGATCACTTGCGGGTTTGGTTTTTTTTTGAACGCTTCGGATAATACGCAGGTATCGAGTAGATATTTCACAGTTCAATATCCCTCGGCATCTCTTTGTCTCTGGTAAACTCTTCTGTCTCTGTGGTGCCTGCAAAAGGTGAGCTGCGTAAAAAGTCAACCAGGTTGTTTTCAGGCAGGACCATTCTCTGGTAATCATCGTAAGAGATCACCACCACTGCGTTATCACCGTGTTTGGTGACAAATTGAGGGCCTTCATTACAGGCCTTTTCTACTATGTGACTGAACTTGCTTTTTGCTTCCTGGAGTTGCCACTGGTTTGCCATGATAAGCCCCTTGTAATTGATGATGACTTGAAAAGACTAGTCTGACCAGATTTCAGCGTCAAGGTAGCCCGCAAGCTGTTCCAGGAACGAAACCGGGGGGCAGGTCTTGATGGCGACAGGCGAAGCCTGAGAATGTGGGAGGTTCTGTGAACTGAAATCATTCGTTGAAATCCAGTGGGTTCGACTCCCACCCGGTAAAGATTAACCATCAGCCGGAAGCGAGTTTTGCTTAGTCATGGGTAACCTTGGCTTTGAAGCGTAAACAGCAGGTACTAAAGCCGCGGGATTGAGCTCCGAAATTGACGCTTTGCTGGAGGCCTTGTTGTTCAAGAGGTGGGGCCAGCACTGAAATGTCGATTTGGTGAGACATAATCAGTCTGGCCGGAGTCAGAGACCGGGGCAAAGGTACAGGATGGATTTCTCAGGAACCTGCGAGATCCAGTGCTGACCTGAGTTAAGTAGCCATTGGTTCTATGGCTGAACAGAACCTGGTCGTTGGGTTTTGCTTCAGGCCCGGCGAAGCAAATATGAAGCAACTCTCAGGAGTCCGGAAGCGAATCCATAAGTGACCGGATAGTAGGTACTGGAAGTCTTAGTGTCCCATAGTACTGATGACAACGGGGAACTCTGCTCAGGAGGACCCGGACGAGGAAAGGGGACATCATAGTTGTTGAACCGTTTGTGGGAAACACAAGAGGTACATTGAAACCTTATGTTTGTGTCAACGAAACAGAGACGGATAGCCACACTGGCCAGAAACAACCGAGCCATGGCTTTCACCTCGCTAAATCAATACATGGACTACAACTGGCTTTTACAGGCCTATCAACTGGCCCGCAAGGATGGCAAACCGGGGTCGGTTCTTTCATTATGCATAACCACCGTCGTTTTCATGAAATACCTGTGTGCGCGGTGAGGATACTTGTGGGTGGGCGTGATGGGTTGTGAGGTTTGAGGGACATAGTTGCTTGTTATTTTTTTGCGGACTATTATGAATACACCATAATTCTCAAAAAAGGTGTATTTATGTCCTCCCATGCAAGAACTAATATCGTCATTGATCAGGATTTGATGCGTGAAGCCCTCGAGCTTTCAGGCCTTGGCTCGCGGCGTGAGCTTGTGAACTATGCCTTACAGGAGCTGGTGCGCAGAGAAAAGCAGAAACAAATCCTGTCGTTAAAAGGGAAGGTCGCCTGGGTTGGGAATCTTGATGATATGAGAGAAACCCGCTGAATGGATATTTTGGTTGATACCAGTGTCTGGGTTGATTTTTTCAATGATGTTGAAAACCCGCAAGTGCACTATCTTGTGAAGTTGTTACAAGAAGGTCGGGTTGCCACCTGTCCGGTGATACTTATGGAAGTGCTCCAGGGTATTCGGGCAGACGATGAATGCAAAAAAACGGAAAGTTATCTTTCGCCACTTGCCAGTTACTCGATATCAGATCAGCTGTTTATTGATTCTGCCATGCTGTATAGAAGTGCCAGAAAGAGAGGTATTACTGTTCGTAAAAGTGTGGATTGTCTTATTGCTGTCACCGCGATTCATTATACTCTCCCTCTCTTGCACAGAGATCGCGATTTTGATGCTATTGAAAAGTGCTCAAAGCTGATTTGTGTCAACGCGAGTCAGTATTAAAATTCTTCGACACCACACCATACAGAATCTTAAAAAATCAATGACCGGCTGAAAGCAGAAAACCGTTCTTAAACAAATTGCATCGGAAGGTTTATCGCCCATGGGGTGCTTATGACTCCATCGAAACTCTGTGACTCCGTGCCTCCGTGGCAAATAACCTCTATGAATTTAATACCTGTCATTATGTCGGGCGGCTCCGGCAGTCGCCTCTGGCCCCAGTCCCGTTCTTTATACCCAAAACAGTTTCTGCCGCTGGTTAATGAGCAAACCATGTTGCAGAACACCGTCTCCCGATTAGATGGCCTGGATTCGGTTTCTGCTCCTTTGGTCATTGCCAATGAAGAACACCGCTTCCTGGTGGCAGAGCAAATCCGCCAGATGGGTCGGCAGGCTTCAGCCATTATTCTTGAACCTGTCGGAAAAAACACGGCACCGGCGGTGGCTCTGGCGGCCCTGAAAGCTCAATCCCTGTCTGAAGAAAAAGACCCATTACTGCTGGTATTGGCGGCGGACCATGTGATTCAGAATGTTCAGGCATTTCATCAGGCTGTTGAAGCTGCATTACCGGCGGCAAGAGATGGCAAGCTGGTGACCTTTGGGATTGTGCCTACTCATCCGGAAACGGGCTACGGGTATATAAAAGCCTCTGTTAGCCACGGAGAGCCGATGAATGTTCCCGACAACATCGGCACTTCCGCCATCCCTGGCGGTCGCACGGAGGCACGGAGAAAAGAAGAAAAGCTTTTAAAAGAAAACTCCGTGTCTCCGTGTCTCCGTGGCCAACAATCGTCTTGTATGCCTGTTGAGCAATTTGTTGAAAAGCCCGATCTGGAAACCGCTCAGGGTTATCTGGCCTCAGGTGACTATTATTGGAACTCCGGCATGTTCCTGTTTAAGGCCTCCCGCTACCTGGAAGAGCTGAACAAGTTCCGCCCCGATATTCTGCAAGCCTGTGAAAAGGCGATGGCAGTTGAGAGCACTGATCTGGATTTTGTTCGATTGGATGAAGCCGCATTTCATACTTGCCCGGATGAATCTATCGATTATGCCGTGATGGAAAAAACCACCGACTCCGTTGTCGTTCCTCTTGATGCGGGTTGGACCGATGTAGGCTCCTGGACATCGTTGGCAGATATCTGTGAAAAAGATGAGTCCGGTAACGCTTTTCAGGGTGACGTTCTGTTGCAGGATACCCGCAACACCTATGTGCGCAGTGAGAAAAAACTGATTGCTACCGTGGGTGTTGAGGATCTGATCATCACCGAAAGCGATGATGCCATTCTGGTGGCCCATAAGGATCGGGTGCAGGATGTTAAAAAGATCGTTGACCGACTGAAGGCAGAAAACCGGATTGAGGCAAAACTGCATCGGAAAGTTTACCGCCCCTGGGGGGCTTATGACTCCATCGATATGGGCGACCGCTTCCAGGTTAAGCGCATTACCGTTAAGCCGGGGGCACAGCTCTCTTTGCAGATGCACCATCACCGTGCCGAACACTGGATTGTGGTCAAAGGTACCGCTTTGGTCACCAATGGTGATCAGGAAATTCTGCTGACCGAAAACCAGTCCACCTATATCCCCATTGGCGTGGTGCATCGGTTGGAAAACCCGGGCAAGTTTGACCTTGAATTGATTGAGGTGCAGAGTGGTGGGTATCTGGGTGAGGATGATATTGTCCGGTTTGAGGATTCCTACGGTAGGGCGTGATTGTCGCTTCCCGCTAAGGAACTGTCCTGAAATAACTTCCACATTTCCGATGTTATCCAGCAAAGAAAAAAACTTGCCACGGAGTCACGGAGGCACGGAGAAAAGAAAAAATCTTTTCCTCTGTGACTCCGTGCCTCCGTGGCCAAAAAGAGGAAGTTGTTCAGGGATAACTCCTAAGGTCAGGACGCTCATTGTCTTATCTCCCTATCCGGAGCTTCTGGCTCAGGTACAATCTGAACCTGCAGAGTTACCTTCAGGTTCTCACGCAATGCTGAAAATATACCGGCCAGATTATCCATGCTGGGGTTTCCCTTGCCCGATAACATTCGATGCAGGCTTTTACTGGATTTTTGGGTAGTATTCGCCAACTGCTCGAAACCGACAGTGGCATTGACAAGGTCTCTTAGTATTATTCGGGCTGCATCGGGCTCACCGTTAAGGAAGAGGGTTGCGGCTTATGTTACTTTTGGCAAGGAAAATCAGGGTCAGGTTAGGGAAAAATCATGAAAGACCATTAGAGGCCTTATTGTCTGGCAAAAAGCGATTGAGCTGGTTAAGGATGTCTATCACTTTGTGACACAGCTGTCGGTTTCTGAGCGTTATAACCTGTCTGACCAAATGAAGCGTTCGGCTGTTTCGGTACCTTCCAATATTGCAGAAGGTACTGGGCGGGGCAGCAACAAAGATTACTTAACGTGAGTTCGATGCAAGAAAAGACAAGGGAACCCCGGTTGTTTAACTAACGTGAGTTCGATGCAAGAAAAGACAAGGGAACCCCGGTTGTTTAACTATCTTTCGGTTGCAATCACCGATCAACAG
>NZ_JAGHQW010000085.1 GCF_017744115.1 Salinisphaera sp. G21_0
TGGGTACACCGGTCAATAGCACGGTAACCCCGACTGTCACAGGCAGCCCTGATTCCCCGAACTTCCCACCGAGTGCAAACACATCGTTGTCGGTGCGCCTGTCAAGTTCACGGTTGGAAAGTACACTCACTTCGTCGTCTTCAATTAATGCAGAATTGACCCACTCTGCAACACCAACGCCATCACTATCAAGCGCACGGCTGGAAAGTGTCGTCAATTCATCGTCGGCTTCGGCAATATCAGAATCGACCGGTCTGACGTCATCATCCATGTTGCCAGATGCACAGTCTGCATCACCAACTTCGACAATTTCACAATTGACCAGAATGTCTTCGCCGAGTCTGTCAAGCCCACAGTCGGCCAGTTCACTGGCTTCGACAGCGATGCTAACCACTGAAAGTACTGTTGCTCCCACCACAGCTGACAGCGTTCAGGCAACCACTGAGCTTTTATCTTCACCTCTGGGTACACCGGTCAACAGCACGGCAACCCCGACTGCCACAGGCAGCCCTGATTACTCGAACTTTCCACAGAGTGCAAACACATCGTTGTCGGTGAGCCTGTCAAGTTCACGATTGGAAAGTACACTTATTTCGTCGTCTTCGATCAATTCAGAATTGATCCACTCTGCAACGCCAATGCCAGCACTATCAAGCTCACAGGTGGAAAGTGCCGTCCCTTCATCGTCGGCTTCGGCAATGTCAGAATCGACCGGTCTGACGTCATCATCCATGCTGTCAAGTGCACAGTCTTCGTCACAGGCTTCGACAATTTCACAATTGACCCGTTCTGCAACGCCAACGTCAGCACTGTCAAGTTCACAGCTGCCCAGTTCTCCTGCTTCATCGCCAACGCTAACAACTTCAGAATCGTCGAGTTCAGCTGTTTTACCTTCAACTTTCCCAACATCACAACCGACCAGCCCGACAACCACCCCGCCGGGGTGCAGGGGCGAGCCGATTCCTGTTCGGAGCAGTGCTGACTTGGCCAGAATCAGGATAGGGAATGAGCAAGGCTATCTACCCAATTGTAACTATATACAGGAGGCTAATTTTGATGCTGGCAACCACTCGCCCATCGTGAATTTCACTGGTAAGTACAACGGTAATGGCAAGAGCATTAGCAACCTGAAGAACTGCCTGATTCAGAATCTGCAGGGCGATGGGGCAGTTCGTAACCTGGTCGTCAAAGATTCCAACATAAAAAGTGAAGTAAAACTAACGGAGGGTTCTGGTAAAACTGTACGCAAGGCAGACGCGTTAGCGTTTATCGCCTGCAGCATGGAGCAACAATCGAACCTGGAAAATAACACCGTGCAACATTCATCCATCGAATTCAAACGCGAAACTGATGATGCTAATCCTTTGCAGTACAGCCAAGTGGGGATGCTGGCAGGTGAAATAAAAAATAGTGCATCACTCAAAGGTAATCGGATTGAACAAAAATCCACCATCGATATCAGGGGAGTAGGAATTAACGCCGGAATGGTGACTGGGCAAGCTTTGGATACTTCAGTCATCGACAGCAATGATATTGATCAATGTAAGCTATCAATATCAGGGGGGTTGGGCACCGGTTATAAAGGCACCTTCATTGAGGGTCCTCATCTTATAATTAGGGAGTGGGGTGTAAATATCAACGCAGGTCTTGTGGTGGGAAAAATTTCGGGAGACGCAGAGGGAAAGGTCACTGTCAGGGATTCAATTCTGACTGAAAACGAACTTGTCACATCAGATAAAATTGCTGCCGCAAATGTCGGCGGTGTGGCAGCAAGAGCAGATCATGCGGTTATTAATAACACCCAAGCTCACAACAATACCATCAAGTTGAATTTCAGACAAAAGGGCCATATTGCCGTAGTGGTTGCTGATGCCAGCCATTGTGAAATTCGGGGTACTATTGCCAGTGACAATGACGTGCAAGTGAAATCTATGGAGCGATATAACTATTTTAAATATAATCCTAGCCTCCTCGGTGTCGTCACCGCAGGTTGTTACAACAGCAAAATCGAAAATACCCGGGATATCAACTCGAAATTAGTCAACGGGGGGGCAAAGAATTACTTTCCATTACCGGAACTGGCTGGGCATGCAGCCGTCGCAGCCGCTTTTTCCCACGGTTGTACCATCCGGAACACCACGGCCACAGGAACCCGTATTGAAACCAATGGGCAGAGAGGTTCCGTGGCGATCGCAGCAGTGTTTAATTATGGGCGTACCAAAGTCCACCAGACAACCGCTATAGACTGCCAGCTGTCTGCCATCGGGCCGGACAGAGATGGCCTTAAGACCGAGGGGAGTGGTGCTGTCGCAGTGGCTGTGGGCAGTGGTCGTGGTGTTTTTGGGGTCATCAGCGATACCACTGCCTGCAACAGTAACATCAAAGGCTTTCACACTGGCATTGCCGCTGGCTACCCTGACCGTGAATTTCCCGGCACAGTTGCTTGTAGCACCAACCTGACCAGTTGGGCTAATGGTAACTCCATGTTGGATAATTCTGGTTGTGTTGAGGAAAAATGCCCGAAGGAAAGCACTGACGCTCCCCCCACACGACTCACTACCACCACTACTACCACTACAGCTGGAACTGGCGGCGACCATGCAACAACTGACGCATTATCCTCAACTCTTGGAACGCCGGGTGACAGCACGGTAACCCCGGCTACCACAGACAACCCTGATTACCCGAGCTACTCACCGAGCGCAAAAACAGTAACGGCTTCGCCAAGCCAGCCACTACCATCTGCCACTGTGTCTTCTTCATTGGTTAACGGAACCGACAACCAAACTTTTTCACCCCTGAACGCCGACGAAGTTGATGCAGGCATTCCGTTGCCCACCCTGGCCGCAGGGGTAGCAGCGGGGGTTCTCACCGGCGGCATAGTGTTGTATGCCAGCTACCAGTGGTACCAGGGCTATCAGCAAGGGTTAAGGGGGACAGCGTTAGCCCTGCGGCCCATTACCCGGATCAGGGATGCGATTTGCTGCCATGCACCCGCTATTATGGAGAACAAACGGGATAGTATGGAACTGGTTTCTTTAAGGCCGACGTTTGAGAGTGAAGCCTGAACCGGCCTGCCAACACTGTGAACCCGGAGAAGTGATGGTATTTGGGTGTTCAGAACCCACTGGCTATCCACCAGTTAAAACTGCAGCAGGATGATGCCAGTGAACTTTTCGTTCAGGTAATGTCTTTCTCAGGTCCTTAAGCTTTTCCGGGCCCCTGACAGTGATTTGCCAGAGTACTTTATTGCCTACCCATAAATAGACTTTCATTACGTTGATAGTGAAGTTTTTGAGTTTGGCTTTAAAGCCTTCCCAACGAGCCCTGCGGCTGGCGTATTGCTCATAGGCTTTTCCTGTTTCGGCAAGATCTGATATGGTTGCCGATCCCAGTTTTCTGCCAAGTTTGGCCCCAACCACCAGAAAGTTATTCAACGAGCGGTAATAGGGGAGCGATGTGGCTGCATCTCCGGCAATGCAGAGGAGTTTTCCTGATGGTGTTACACAATGAACTTGTCGGGCATGAAACATAGACAGGGTATAGGGGGTTAATTCTTCCGTGTCAGCAATGATGGTTTCCTGGCAGAATTGATGTTTTATCGTCTGCCAGTTTTTTATTTTTTCTTTCAGGCTATCACTCACCTTACTGTCAGACAGCTTTGCTGCATTGCCAAGGTTATAGCCAGACAGACTGTCAAACTCTTCTTTTGAAATAAAAAAGTCAATGGTGACTTCATTAGTCTTTTCATTGAGTGGGTGAATTCGCTCTTCAACCGGTGATACCATCACTTTAAAAGCTGCATAGACGTAGCGGGAAAAATTTAGCCAGCCACTGGCCAGTTTTTTCGTTGGACCCTGGACCTGGTATTTTACCCTGACTCGATATTGCAGGTCTTTTTTAGCGGTAAACTCACTATCTTCATCGGTTGATGACAGTTCGGAGAAAAAAATATCTTCCCCCTGGTAGTCGGGATTATCTGCCATTTTCAGTAACGCTTTTCTACATTTTGAATGTGTGCCATCGGCACAGACAAGGGCATCAAACAGGGCTTCTCCTGATTTGAACGTTACTTTACCATCGCCAATGGCAACCACTTCATAATCACTGCCAGCGTGCATGGTGATGCCCATTTGTTGGGCAATTAACTTCAGATCGGTTTCAAGCTCTTTACAACTGATATGACCATGCTGCCTGCGGATTTTATCTCTAAGCTGCGCCATTCCCTGTGTTAAAACCGGATGGTCATAACTCTTCAGTGACCTGAAGCATTGATCATCAATGTGAACTGTGTGATTTCGAGCGTATTCTGCTCTCTTTTCAAACATTTCTATATCAGTATCAGGCTGCTCTGCTTTCAATTGCAATGCATTGTAAAGGGCAATAGGGCCCATTCCCACATAGGCTACTTTAAGGGCTCGATGATTCAGAGGCTGGCCTGTCCCTGGTATTTGTTCTTCACTGGACTTTTTCCTATCTTTCTCCAACCCCTGTGATACCGGTATTTCAGGTACTGGTAAAAATAAACCCGGATAGCGCTCATCCACGCTTGGTATTGCTTCCCTGATCATGACTTCTCAGCTCCCTATGTGAAATAACTATTTGATAAAACTAAATTATCTGTTTTGGGTTATGCAGTACGATGGTTCATAAAATCGGACTGATAAAGGTTGGACATTTTTTTTAGAAAAACGTTCGTTTTAATTTTTGGTTATGTTGTGAACAATCGATTCCATGTGCCGGCGGGGAGATAGTAAATAACTTTCTTAATAAAATTATTTCGCAACTCTCTGATCAGTGAAAACGTAATTTGAGCAAGGGAGTCTATTTTCGGACAGTTTTCTGAGGGAGGGCTGATTAGTTTTTACTGCTGGGTACACATCCAGAGTACCAATAAGCTGCAACCTGAATTGCAGACTATATTCATGAATTAAAACATGAGGGTAGTAACGAGATGAACTTATCGACAGTGCAGCGGGCTACTTTTCCCCACACAGATGCTTCAAACCACCCAGACGAGCACTCCATATCGAGCACCCGGCATGGGGCAAGAAACATCCATCAAATACCAGCGGCTGATGTAAGTGCTCAGATGCCTGGAGATAATCCAGAAGGTGCCGTGGGCAGGGAAACCGCATTAACACCAGATGGTCGCTGTTTAATACCTTCAGGAGTACAACTATGGGATCGAGTTCGGGAGCAGATCTGTCATGAATTAAAGGAAAGCAAAAAATGCACTGTGTATTGCACCTTGCGTGGGTATGCAATAGAAGGTGTAAAAGCGCGTTTCACCAGACGGGTCAGAGACAAACTATACCAAAAAGGGCTTGCTGATGAGGCAGCCAATGCGATCCAACGGACTATTAGAGCAAAAAAAACGCCAGCTCTACATTCTTTAAATCATTACTTTTTCTTTGTGGAAAATATTAAGATAAACGTCTTTCTTAATAAATACTTTTCCGGTTGTGATGGTTTTTACGGCATATTTAAGATTTCCAAACCCAATGGAAATAGAAATTCCAGAAGTCATCATCACTGGAAAAACGAATATGCCGTTTCTTTCCGTGTGCCAGAACCATTAGTTGATCCCAGATACTTTTATATAATTCCAAGAACTAAAAATTTTTCCCCCATCGCAATGGTCGACAAGGAAAAGTATGTAGCCAATAGCATGGTGAAGTATTTCGGCGATACCCTGAATGTTTTTTGGGAGACGTTAAATGATCAGGGCAATGACGACAGACAAAAGGTGGACAACTTGAAAGCTCTGCTCCGTCCGGGCAACTCAGTAGTAGATGGAATCTCCGGGCAGTCAGGCGACAGCTTGCCACCAGGGGAAGACGTGGGTTTGACTGCCGGGGAGTTCCTGACGCGTATTCGTTTAGCAACGGGGAGTGCGGATTGCAATGAACAGATGGAAATACTAGACGAAATTCACCTCCCGCCCGGCCCGGCGGGAGAGTCCTTCGATTACGGATAGGCTCCGGACATCATTTTCAGCGACTCTATCTCGTCCGCCCAGAGCGTTTCATCAATGGTTTCCAGAACCATGGGGATACCATCAAACCGGCTGTCAACCATGATATAGCGGAACACCTCCCAGCCAATCTCGCCCTGACCAAGGCTGTGGTGCCGGTCTTTTCGTGAGCCCAGTGCACCTTTGGAGTCATTCAGGTGCATGCCTTTCAGGTACTGAAAACCAATGACCTGCTCGAACTCGGCAAACGTTTTCTGGCAGGCGTCCTGTGTGCGAAGGTCGTAACCGGCAGCAAAGGTATGGCAGGTATCCAGACAGACACCAACACGGCTTTTGTCGTCCACCTGATCAATGATTTCGGCGATTTCGGCAAACTGCCACCCCAGGTTGCTGCCCTGGCCTGCGGTATTTTCGATCACCGCAATCACGCCCTGCGTTTGCTCAAGGGCTATATTGATGGACTGGGCAATTTTACTCAGGCAGTCCGATACCCCGATTTTTCTCAGGTGACTGCCCGGGTGAAAGTTCAGTCGGTCAAGGCCGAGCTGCATACACCGCTCCATCTCGTCAATAAATGCTACCCGGGACTTTTCCAGGGCTTCCTGCTCCGGATGACCCAGGTTGATCAGATAACTGTCGTGGGGAAGAATTTGTTGCGGTGTGAAATGGTACTGCTCACAACGCTCTCTGAATAACTCGATGCTCTTCATTGACAGCGGTTTGGCATTCCACTGTCTTTGATTTTTGGTGAACAGGGCAAAGGCGGTTGCGCCTAATTCATGAGCATTCACCGGGGCATTTTCGACACCACCGGCCGCACTGACG
This sequence comes from Salinisphaera sp. G21_0, assembly GCF_017744115.1. GTDB lineage: Bacteria > Pseudomonadota > Gammaproteobacteria > Pseudomonadales > Endozoicomonadaceae > Endozoicomonas. The sequence goes on from NZ_JAGHQW010000085.1 coordinate 6,803, forward strand.
TGTGCTCCTATGTATTTCATTGATTGGGACTTCCTGTGGGTTTTATGGGATAAGGAATTCAGGTGCTATTTCCAGTCAGCCTCCCGGGCATTCATCTCTTTTGATAACCATTGCATATATTGACCCCGGGTTTCTGTAAGTTCATTCGGCAGGTGATGCCGGGCACCCTCCAGCCAGAGGACTTTGGGCGAGCGATATAGTTGCCCTAAAGCCTGAATGTTATAGGGGCCGTCCACCGTGGAGTCATCCGTGCCCTGAAGGATCAGCGGGCTTAACGGGATTTGCTCTTTGGATGACTCTATTTTTCGAATCCAGCGATCTAAAGCAGAGACCCACTGTGTGGGTAACACGGTGGGTGCCAGTGGATCATTGTGCGCTCTGTTCAGGAAGTCTTCATCCCGACAGTTATCTTTGAATTGTCTGGGAATCTGGCGAATAAATGGCCGGACCAGGTAGAGCTGGAGTCGACTGAGCTTCCATAACCAGGGCCGAACCAGTGGGGCAGACAGGATAACCTGATCAAAAGGCATAGGCATGCCTTGCCTGGTATGGTGATGCAACAGCTCGGTAATAATGGCACCCCCTGTGCTCTGACCATAGGCAAGCCATGGCCCGGGCAGCATTGATGTGCAGTACTGCATAACATCTGCCAGCACCAGGCGATAGTGTTCAAAGTCTTCAATGGTCGCTGGTTGGCCACTGGAAAGCCCGTGACCGGGGAGATCGTAGGCCAGAATGTTATAACCTTCTTCCAGAAAGAATTGGATAACATGCTCAAACAGGCCGACATGGTCATAGTAGCCATGGAGCAGAAATACCGAGCCTTTGGCTTCAGGTCTGGTGTATAGGTGGCAGGCAATGCGGTATTCAGTGCTGTTTATATACCCCAGGCAATGCTGGACATCAGGGAGGCGCTTTTCCAGATCAATGCGGTAATACTCAAAGTATGCCTGTTCGTGAGGATACGGCGTCAGGCCATACGAGAGTGGCCGCATATCAGAGATAAGCGTGGGTTTGTCCATTAACTTTCTTCAGGTACTTTCTGGAGGTCCTTTAAGGGAACTTCTATCTCTTTTCTGGCAACAATCTTTTCTTCAATGCCTTCGTCAGTTCGCTGACTTTCAATGAACTGGATAAGAATAACACCACGGTCCATCTTAACACCTTTGACAAACGTACTTTCAAGGTGTCGGAAAAGAGGGTTGTTATACAGTACCGACTCACCTTCCTTGAAGCTTACGGAGTCTGGCTTCTCATCCGGAATACGGCCATTGTATTTCCAGACAAATGCCTCAATCTGGTCGATCAGCTGCTCACCATTAGGTATCGGTCTGGGCAGTAGCCTGCCCATATCCTTTTCAGGAAGTCGCCCTTCGTTGTATAGCTTTTGACTGATCTTGTTGAACCGGACAACCTGGGCGATGCCCCGGGTTGAACGGATTTTGTGAAAAGAGGGAAGGGCATCCTTGTCTAACCTGATGAACAGATAGCCTGGAAACAGGGGAACGCGAGTACCTTTTTCCTGAATAAGCGGGCAATAGGCCTCAAAGCCCTGGTGCTCAAGATTATCCTGGGCACGAACCTCTTCCCGGTGTTTGGCTTTCAGCAGATACCATCCCTGTTGCAAAGCCGTTTGTTCAGATGACATAACAAATCCTTTTGACGACGTTTACTGAAAATAACCAACGGGCAGGTAGAGTGCCTCGAAGCGGCTCCCTGCACTGTGTGAACTTCATCATCAGACATTCAGCCAATGTGGCAAGTTGCCGGGTTGTCGTACAGTTAACACGACCCTTATCTAACGGGGGAAGCGCACGACAGTAGAAGTCAGTATATGTGCTGAGTACAAGAACTATGCCAGTAAAAAGCACATTAACGCCGCCAGCAGGTGGTTTCTGCACTCAATAGAACGGCCTATTGAAGATGCTCTACGAGAGCATTTTACAGGACTCTGTTATTCAGACAATACTCAATCAGCAGTTCTGCATTCATTGGCTCAGTGCATATTAGAAAACTATACTCATCGCCGCTTCCCACACGCAAAATGAGGGTTATTGATTATGTTGCCCTATTCGACAACCTTGTTAGATGCAATGAACATCTTGCTCTTGCAAAGAATTCGTCCCGCCATTCTATTGATTGATGTGGATGAGCCATCGATGGATAACCTGCACAATGAGATGGTACTGAAAAGTCACGAAACTATTCTCAAACAAGCGGCGAAAGCAGGATTGCCCATATTTGATATCATTCTGCATGGACAAAGGACGATTGATCGATTGCGCCATATTATCGAACAATCACAGAACTATATTTCCTATCGAAAAAACATGGAAAGTGCTTTCGATGAAGACAATATCCTGTTGATGGTGAACGGACAACGTATGAGACTGATCGAATATTTACGTTCTATCAGTTGTAAGCACATTTTTATTATGGGCTATGCAGACGATGACTGTGTTTTTGAAACGGCCTTTGATGCTCTTAACCTGGGATTGAATGTTTACGTTGATCGTATGTTTAATCTTGGGGTGGACCTCAATCTTGAATCACCGTGGAATTCAATCACTCATAACCCAAGGTTTCATATGTACACGGCTATTGGGCAGTCAGTAGAAAAAAAATGCAGGCAGTTATACAGGGTATATAACATGAGAATCATGTGATTGCTCAAAAAATGATGACACATCAGGCGTCAGCAGGATTTGTAAGGTGTCCCGGACTCCAGCTACATCGAAGTTCAGCTTGATGTGTGACAAGCTGCCCTGTTGGACAGCAATCGGCAGATCGAAATGGCGGGGGAGATACCGGAAGAACATAAGATGTCTTCCGGTTCTGTTAATCGTTTGATCAGCGCTTGGCTGCTGCTTCGAGCATGGCTACTGCAGGCAGAACCTTGCCTTCGACAAACTCAAGGAAGGCACCGCCACCGGTGGAAATGTACGACACTTTGTCTTTAATGCCGTACTTGTCGATAGCGGCCAGGGTATCGCCACCGCCAGCAATGGAGAATGCATCTGAGTTGGCAATGGCCATGGACAGTGAACGGGTACCCTCACCGAACTGGTCAAACTCGAAAACTCCCACCGGACCATTCCACAGGACGGTTTTTGCTGCCGTGAGAACGTCGGCAAACAGCTTCTGGGTTTCCGGGCCAACGTCAAAGATCATGTCGTCATCTTCAACCTCATCCACCGACTTGATGATGGCGGTCTCGTTCTCATCGAATTTCTTACCGCACACCACATCCACTGGCATCGGGATATCACACTTTTCCATCAGGGCTTTGGCCTGAGGGATCAGGTCTGCTTCGTAGAGGGACTTGCCCACATTTTTGCCAGCAGCTGCCAGGAAGGTGTTGGCGATACCGCCACCCACGATCAGCTGGTCACAAACGCCGGACAGCGACTCAAGCACGGTCAGCTTGGTAGAAACCTTGGAACCACCAACGATGGCGGTCATCGGACGCTCCGGTTTATCCATAGCCTTGCCCAGAGCTTCCAGTTCCGCCGCCAGCAGTGGACCGGCACAGGCAACAGCGGCAAACTTGCCAACACCATGGGTGGAAGCCTGGGCGCGGTGTGCGGTGCCAAAAGCATCCATTACGTAGATATCACACAGGGCGGCCATTTTGCGGGACAGAGCTTCGTCGTCTTTCTCTTCGCCGATGTTGAAACGGCAGTTTTCCAGAATAACCAACTCTCCGGCTGCCACGTCAAAACCACCGTCAACCCAGTCTTTGACCAGGCGAACTTCCTTACCCAGCAGGTCGCCAATATAGTCGGCCACCGGTTTCAGGGAGAACTGCTCGTCATACTCACCTTCGGTTGGGCGGCCCAGGTGAGAGGTCACCATTACATGAGCACCGGCTGCCAGAGCCTGCTCGATGGTTGGCAGAGACGCCAGAATACGGGCGTCACTGGTGACCTTGCCGTCTTTTACCGGAACATTGAGGTCTTCACGGATCAGCACGCGTTTGCCTGCCAGATCCAGGTCGGTCATTTTTAAAACGTTCATTGGGAGCCCTCTTGATATTTACTGATGGCTGAGTTTCTCAGAGGTAAGCATTGTTTAAGTAGCTGGCCATATGGAATCACATATTTCTGGCTACTTGGGCAGGTGCTATGCGAGGCACAACGGAGGGAGCATAGCCGTAGCTATGTGACCGGAGTTGTAACGAAGCAGAGTGCCTGAACAAGGAGTCAGAAATATGTGATTTCATATGGTTAGCTACTTATTAATACCTACCTGGAAGAAATTGCCTGGGGAATAGCGAAAAAACGTCGGGGACAATAGCACATAAATAACACTTCAGGTATGCATTGATACGCTCTTATGACCTGAATCAAACGGTGATCCAAGAGTTTCCAAAGGGTCACAAAATTTATCGTGGATGTTGTTTGAAAACGTTAATGGTGCGGGGATAGCTGGCGACAACTTATGGCGTTACAGGATCTCAGACTTTACAGGATACCAACACTCAGATTCCACCAAAGTAAAAGGCAGGTATCGGTGATAAAGCAAATTTCTGCGGGATTACCCGGTGATCTGATGTGAGCACGGCAATTATCTCGGGTTTCATCATTGGGGATGGTTGAAATTACCAGTTTATTCACTTTTTGTTGAACTTTTTGTGCTTTGGGAACTCTAATGCTGCTGTGTTTGACTCAGTCTATTAATAACAACTTATCAGACCAAGGGAGTGATAACTATGTTACGTGCTGACTTTTCTTCCCCCTCAACGACGTCAGCTTTTACAGCCGTCTCTGCAAATTCTGATGGATTTTCTGATGAAAAAAAACATACACAGGCCACAAACATAAAATTTGGCGATAGATTCAGAACCATTTACCCTGTGTTTTCTAAACCTTTTTTAGATCAGGTCAATTTGGAAATAAATCATGACGATAGATATTTCTGTTCGAAGCTTGTTAATAGTTATCTGGACGATCATCCTGGAATAAGATATATAAAAAGCAATATATTTAAAAGTCTGAATTATATCACTAATTCTAAAAATCCCTTGTTCTCCGCCTTTTTATGCTCTGAAGTGCCAATTCAGTTTGATAAAAATAGTCATTTGATGAACAAGGCGGTATTTCAGGCCAGCTTGACTACTTCATCGGAGGCAATCAGGACTCTATGCTCAGAAGCATTGGATATAATGGCCGATGAATTTCAGTGGCGGGATCGTTCGGTAAACGTTGTGGGTATTTACCTGATCCGTTACCCGATAACTCCCTCAAGGGGGATAAAAGGTATGCACTGGCATAAAGATCCCTGCAAAAAAAGCATGGTCGTTCAATTGAATGACAATACCAACGCAACCAAAACGGGTGTGAAGTATTCAGGCGGCGGGCTTAATATTGGCAAAAAGTCACCTGGTTCAAAAGTAACATTCCCTGTTAAAGGCACTGTAGAGAATTATCCTTATGGCCCTGGTGTCGAAGAAATCGGGAATGCCGGGTTTATGTTTTCCAATGATCAAGGTGATCTGATTCACCAGCCTGAGGATATCGTATACCTCAGCGAAAATAATGACGATCTGGCAGAAAAACGCATCATAGTGGTATTAGTTGACGATTAAGGAATTCGAAAAGAGCCAAAAGTAAGTTATTCAGTGATAATTCTTAGGAGCCTGTCGGACTTAAGCGTCCGTAGCGAGGATTGCGAGAAATTGAGGATAAAAATTTCTGCTTCTGAGGAGAATAGCGGGGCTATTTGACGAAGAAGCAGGAATTTTTAGACCAATTTATCGCAACCGCAGTAGGACAGTCTTAAGTCCGACAGGCTCCTAGGAGGCTGTCCGAGAATAGACTGCCCTACTGCGGCGGCAGCAAATTGGTCTAAAAATCCGCTTTTGTTCGGCAAATAGCCCCGCTATTCACCTCACAAAACCGAATTTTTATCCTCAATTTTCTGCCGTCCTCGCTACGGGCGCTATTCTCGGACAGCCTCCTAGCCAGTAACCCGCAACATCCAGCATTCGATTGGCAAACCCCCATTCATTGTCAAACCAGCATAGCAGCCTGACCAGACGATTGGCAGAAACCTGGGTTTGTGTACCATCAACGATGCATGAGCGGGCATCATGGTTGAAATCCACCGAGGCGTGGGGCTCGTTAGTAACACCCAGTATCCCTTCAAGACGACCAAAGGTGGCCTGTTCCAGAATACGATTGATTTCTGCTGCTGAGGTGTTTCTGCTGACCTGAACCGTCAGGTCAATACAGGAAACATTAATGGTGGGAACCCGAACGGCACTGGCTGTAAATCGCCCCCTGAGTTCAGGCAGCAAACGGTTAATGCCTTTGGCCAGGCCCGTATCAACCGGGATGATGGAGTGCAGGGCGCTGCGGGTCAGACGCAGGTCGTTCTGGTGATAGGCATCAATAACCGGCTGATCATTCATGGCGGAATGGATGGTGGTCATGGAGCCATAGTCAATCCCGAGGGCATCGTTTAATGTTTTGAGCACAGGCACAATGCAGTTAGTGGTACAGGATGCACTGGAAACAATACGGTGCTCAGCATTTAACTGCTGTTCATTGATACCGTATACGATGGTTGCATCCACGTCCGGTTTTGCTGGCTGGGAAAAGAGCAGGCGGGGAGCACCCCGTTCAATATGAAGATTTGCTGTAGCCCGATCATTAAACGAGCCTGAGCATTCCAGTAGCAGGTCGATGTTCAGGTCTTGCCAGTTGATTTCCCGTGGATCCGGCTGGTTAAACACCCGAATGCGGTCATCGCCGATAAACAGGTGGCTATCGTCTGCCGACACCTGTCCCGGAAATCGGCCATGGGTGGTATCGTAGCGCGTCAGGTAGGTCAGCGTGTCGATATTGGCCAGCTCATTGATGGCGACCACTTCCATACCATGCGCAGGATGATCACGAAAGCCATTTTCATAGAGTGCACGCAGCACGCACTGGCCGATTCGCCCATACCCGTTAATGGCCACCCTGTATGTCATCGTTTGTTTGTTTCCAGCTGTTGTTAGCGCCGGGTATTGTACCGGAAAAAATCAGGATTGTGACCAATCTCTGAGCACCTGCCCCGGGTTTCAGCAAACAATTATTCACTCAAGTTACGCAGCTGACAATTCTCTCAGTTGCCTCAATGAAGCTTTCAGCCCGGCCATATAGATTTTGGCTCTAAGCTGGAAGTGATTCAGCTTTATTTTCAATGACAGTACTTCCAGCCTGAAGGCGGAGTAGATTGAAAGAAAGATATGACTACACTGCGTTCTCAACGTATGCGCCGGCGACTTGGCCATTGAAGCATTCGATTTCAGTGTTTTATGGAAGGCCTCAACTTTCTCACGTTAATTATTGATAGCTGGGACAGTTTGTTTAAAGCCATTGCCCATGGTGCTAAAGCACAGAAGATAGCTTTTGACACATCATGATTTGGCAAGATAGTCAGAATTTTCAGGGTGGTGATAGTGATTTTTCTTAGCAGTGAAAGCTGCTGGCTCTCTTATGTTTTCAGAAGTTATGAATACGTCAGTTTTCAGGCTGTGGCAGTTGACGTGTATTGGAGTAGCTGCAGCGGTGCGCTATCCAGTAACACATCCCACAGCCAGGCTGCCTGACAAAACAGGTCAGGCTTCTCTGATACCGGTTGCCTGGAACTTTACCGGGCTGACAAGGTCGTACTCTATTGCTGTCATCCCCAAACGATTCTCCAATTGGAAACAGGGAGGACCTCCAAACAAACCATGCAGTCACCTTCCTCCTCAGCAACCGCAGATACTGTATCCCGGTTAACATCCACTGAAGCTGGAAGAGACGAGCCGTCAACCAGCCGCAAACGTAAAAGAAAGCGGAGTATGGCAGGTCGCCAGATTGAACAGACAACAACGGGCACTGGAGCGTTTCCACCGCATCAACAGCAACCTGAATCCGGGACCATTTCCCCCATAAAGCTCAGGCGTGTTACTGGCAATAACTCGTGTATTGAGCGCTCTTCTTCGACTTCGGTTCAGGGTAATCCGGAGCCAATGGAGACTGACTCGGCCATGTCTGCTGACACAGCTTCCACGCTTGTGGGGGAGGGCATATCAATAAATCTACCAACAGACAGCGACAACAGGCCGTTAACTGGCAATGAGTATACCTCAGAGATGGTGCAGGATATGCCAGTACCAATGGAGGATGTACCGCGCACTACAGAAATTAACAGTGAAACAGCAATTTCAGAATTTTCTGTAAACCAGCAAAATGAACTACGAATACATTTAAATAATCAAGAAATACAAGCAGTACTAAAGAATGCCGGGATACTGCTGAAAACCCTCAATGACAGGAAAATCCAACTAGCGCGAGACAGGGGTAAGCCGCCCGCACACTCGCTCTTTTCCAAGTTAAAAAACTTCAGCATTGTTAAAGATTCTCAGACTTTCAAAGGCTATTTTGCCAAGGCTAACACGTTCTTTTCAGCTGTAAATACCCAGCAGATTACAAACACCAGCTGCCTTACGAGTATGCTCAAATTGAAGACTCAGATAAAGGAGTTTGCAGAAGTACCCGGGGAAAACATTCAGTCGATTGCTGATAACCCATGCTTGAAACAAATAGCCTCCATGTGTAATGGCAAAGGCTTACCAAAAGATAAGGACGTGAAGGCCTTCCTGACCCTGCCCTGCTTGAAAGAGGGCTGGCAGGAGGGCAAAGACGAGGACGTTAAGGGCAAACCGCTCGACCGGGCACTGGTCTCCAATATTTCCTCCATGTGTAATGGCAAAGGCTTACCAAAAGATAAGGACGTGAAGGCCTTCCTGACGCTGCCCTGCTTGAAAGAGGGCTGGCAGGAGGGCAAAGACGAGGACGTTAAGGGCAAACCACTCGACCGGGCACTGGTCACCAATATTTCCTCCATGTGTCATGGCAAAGGCTTACCGGAAGATAAGGACGTGAAGGCCTTCCTGACCCTGCCCTGCTTAAAAGAGGGCTGGCAGGAGGGCAAAGACGAGGGCGTTAAGGGCAAACCGCTCGACCGGGCACTGGTCACCAATATTTCCTCCCTGTGTAATGGCAAAGGCTTACCGGAAGATAAGGACGTGGAGGCCTTCCTGACCCTGTCCTGCTTCAAAGAGGGCTGGCAGGAGGGCAAAGACGAGGAAGTTAAGGGCAAACCGCTCGACCAGGCACTTGTCACCAATATTTCCTCCATGTGTCATGGCAAAGGCTTACCGGAAGATAAGGACGTGAAGGCCTTCCTGACCCTGCCCTGCTTGAAAGAGGGCTGGCAGGAGGGCAAAGACGAGGACGTTAAGGGCAAACCGCTCGACCGGGCACTGGTCACCAATATTTCCTCCATGTG
>NZ_JAGHQW010000086.1 GCF_017744115.1 Salinisphaera sp. G21_0
GACAGTTTAACGATCAATGACTGGCTAAAAGCAAAACGACCAAAAAAACTTCCTGTTGTGTTGTCGGTTGCTGAAGCCAACTCTGTCTTGTCTTATCTCAAAGGCACACCATTATTAGTCGCCCAATCAAAAAATGATAAAACAGCTTCCTGAACCGCACTCACGCTACCGCCCCTCTATTCCATTTCCTTGAGTATTAAGGCAGTTTTGTATTAAACGACAGTTCCTGCATAGCTGCATCATAGGGGTAAATAGTACCATCGAACTGGTTTCCCAAGGTATTCTTTTTAATGCTCCCAACCAGGAATTGTCTCGGAATAAGTTCCGGATTTGTCTGAGACTTGTTAAGGGACTGACCTGAAATAACTTCCACATTTTCGGTGCTAACCCAGTCAAGAAAAAATTTTGCCACGGAGACACGGAGTCACGGAGAATAGAAAAAATCTTTTCCTCCGTGACTCCGTGTCTCCGTGGCAAAAAGAGCAAGTTATTCAGGGTCAATTCCCAAGCTCGCCGCCTGCTGGCCGCAAAAGCATAAGCGGCCTGCCTTTTTCGGGTGACGGGCAGCGGGAAGCGCTTACTGAAATGTCGAAGTTATTAAATGACAGTTCCTAAGGCTATGCTCCCTGCGTTGTGCCTTGCATAGTAACTGCCCACTTAGCCAGAAATATACGATTCCATTTGGCCAACTACTTATGGCAGCGACAAGATCATTTCCTCCGGTTAGTGGCTGAGGGGTTCCGGCTGATATTCATAGATACTGTCCATCAGACGGACCACCACAAAGAGCAGGTTATTGGTCAGTGAGATGGCGGGTATCCGTGCCGAATTGAAGCTGGCATAGTGCAGCACCTGATCATCCAGGTAATTCAGCAGGGCCACTGGAGTACCGGAGTCGATGCAACGCTGGACAAACCGATCGTTCAGCGTTGAGGACAGTTTGGATTCCATGGGGCTTTCGGGGCTGAGTGATTTGAACTCGGCATCCAGCAATGCCATTTTAGACTCCAGCCACCGGGTGTCTTCTGGCTCCTGTGGATCCCCCAGTATCCGGTGATAAACCAGCACAATATCGAAACAGAGATCCAGAAACAGGTTGGCCATATCGACACTGTCTTCCGCAATGGTGTCTGACAACTCGCCGTAGATGGCGTTATACAGCTGGCTCTGATGGTTTTCAAAATGATCCAGCAGCCGGGTGCCCTCCTCATCGGATAGCGTTCTTCCCCACTGTACAATGTCATCCACGTCTTTCCGGGTTAAAGGTTTCATATTGATGCGTCCCTCGTAAATATTCGCCATGCACTTGACTGTCAGTGGGTGAGCGTTATGCGTGTTTTTTGGTTCGGGGTCAAGTGATGACTGTTCGGGCTTTGGGAACGGATCAGGAGCTGCTGTTTGAGAGGGGCTGATTTATGTCGGAAGACACCGTTTTTTGAAAATGCAAATAATTGAAGGAAACCATTGGCTTTGCTGGTTTTTGCTGTACTGATTGCTGTCTGCCAGAAAATAACAGGCTAGCGAATCTTCAGTGCTGGTGATATTGTCGCCGATAGGGTGGGGATACTGGGCTATCCTAGTGTGTATGCTGCGTATCAAAGCAGTATTTGATCGTTGAGGGGATCATGAAAATCGGTCGAAATGAACCCTGCCCTTGTGGCAGTGACAAAAAATATAAGCAGTGTTGTCTGGTGAAAGATCAGGCCGCTGGCCCAAAGAAAAACACGCAAAAGAAAAAACTGAAGAACCTGTCTGCTGAAGAACTGATAGAAATGTTAAGGGCCGAGCAAAGGGCCCATAGAGAAAACCATCCTGAAGAATATCGAGACCCGCAGCCGGAGTATGGTTATGTCTCTGCGGAAAAGATGGAAGGTAATCAGTTCGTTATTGATGAGCATGGCCTGGTTTGCAAGATCTGCGATATTACCCATGTGAATGCCGATGCCGTGCGCAGCCAAACTAACCGGGATTTTCGGATCGGACACTGGTATGTCTCAACCGAACCCAACGGAGAAACAGTGGTTGATGGACCGCTTGCCAACAAAGAAACTGCTATTCATTTTGCTATGGATTTAACGGGGGCTGAGTATTTTGTTGAGGCCGTGAAAGAGTAATGGGCAAGTCTTACAGTCGGGAAGAAAAATATGCGCTGTACAAAAGTACAAATTGGAAACCGGGGTCGGGTCTTGATTCTTGAATTCTTGCAAGAGATAACCCGATTCTCAAATATCCTGCTTGAGAAAAAGTATCACTACCCAAAGGAGATCCGGTTAAGTCCTGATATTCAGGAGTTATAATTTTTGGCTCTTCCGGGACTGTCTCTATATGTGAGAAACCCCTGAAAAATCCCCTGAAAAACCAGAGTAGAGTAAGCGGGCCCCTGCCAATAACCGTTATTACTATCTTCCATTAAAACGCTAAACCATGTCATGATCCACTGGCCTACGGGTCAGGGAGAGTAATAACGATGACCGCTCAATTCTCCAGCCATCTTACGCTTGATGATGTGTCATACAACGTTACCGATGCAGAGCCTTATCCAATATTTCATCCGAATATGCTGGGCCGTATCGCCTATGGGTACCTTTTGTTGGGCTGGCTATATCGTCACTTATGAATGCAAAGAGGGTCAGCTATTTGCCAGGTCGATGAATTTAGGTGTGTTTAAAGATGAACCATTAGTCAATGGCATGACACCGGATCCACTGCCGGAATGTGATGATCTGACGCTGGCTTTAATGTTTGGCCGCCGCTACACCGATGTGTGGCTGCCTCTTGAATATACCGGTGAGGTGCTTCTTGGCAATGACTGGGTTGGCAACCTGGGGCGTGGCCATCATGGCAGCAAACCGGCGGTTGAGTACAACGAGATCAAGAAGGTTGTGTTCTCAAAAGGCAAAATTCAGCAGATAACGGATATCTCGGAACAGTATGCAGAAGAGCGGCAAGCCCTGATCAAAGCGGAAGAAGAAAAGTGGAAAAAAGAGCGGAAGGTAGAAGAGCGCCGGAAACAAAGAATGCTTTTAAAGCGAAAGCTTGTAGGGTTCTTCACCAGGAAGCGGCAGCCAATGGCTACACATCGGGATGATTTATGACGTTTGAGGCTGCTGCCCTGCCCCCGGTCAGGATAAACCAGGGGGAGGGCTTTCCTTTTAACGGTATATCTGGAAGATTTGTTGAAGGTCATCTGATCAATATTTAACCAGCCATTCTCACCCCGCCTGTCTGAAAGGCTGGCTTTATCCCCTAACCGTTTATCCACAATCTTTTCCACACAAATTCCGGATAACTGAAACTGGGGATAATAATCCTGAAGTCATATACTGCAACGGGTTATAACGAACTACTGACAGTATAAACACAAGCTATCAACAACTTATCCACTGACTTCTTCTGGAAAAACCGAGAGTGTGTATTTATTCTTGAGTTCATTCAAAGAGGAACCCCAATTCTCAAACATCCGTTGAAATCATTTCGCCAAGGTAAGACCCGATGCCCGATATCCAGTGGTCAGCTCCAGGTGCCACCCTGAGCCATAAAAATGGGGCAAAAGAGTTCGGCCTGACTGAGGATGAGGTTATCCGGGCGATTAAAGAAGGGACACTCCACTATCAAATCGCCCATGCCCACGGCAATCCTTATTTCCGAGTGGTCAGGGAAGAAGTAGAGGCGCTGGTGCTGACGCTTTATGGTCCGGACTACGTCAACCAGCAACAGCTGAAAAAAAGACAGGATGATATTGACCGGGAGATTCGTAAGCTGAAACGTCGTATCAAAGCTTTGGAGAAAGAGCGACTGCCTTTGTCCGGTTCCGACCAGTAACACGGTGATTCACATGCCTAAAGTAAAGAAAAAGCTGACTGCTGCACAGAAAAGAATCCGTAAAGCCGCCAGGGCGGAACGCCGAAAGAAGTACCAGTGGATTTTTATCAACGGCAAGCAGGTGCGGATTAAAAGAGAGGATACACTTGAGGCATTTGCGGAGCGGGAAGCCCTGCTCCGCAGTGCTGACCCCATCTGGCTGCATCAGAATGAACTCTGGGAATATATACAGACGGATGATGATTGCCCGGATATTGAACCATCAAAGAGTGATCTGGCAATCTGGGAGTGGGATGGTGATGAGGAGAAGGTGCCGTTTTGAATGGGCTTCACTCATAGTTGACAATATTATTATAAATTTCCATTTGAGCGTTGTTTCCCTGGTTCCCTCGCTGAGCGAGGAAACCCGTACTCCTATTTTTTCGTATCCAGTTCCCAGTAATCCATAATCCGCACCCGGCCAATAGTCTGCATATCCGGCGTACGGGTATTGGTCTGGTCCAGACCTTTATAACTGATCAGAAAGCTGCACAACTGCTTTTTACCATTCTCTTCACGCAGAGCCAGAAACATACCGGGCCCTGGTCGTAACTCCCGCTCTACCACCAACAGGGTAAAACCAGTGAAGTACTCGATGGTTTCCGGCACATAGTAATACTCGTAGAGTTTCTTATCCCGGGGCTTGTGTTGCTGGCTGGCAAAAATATCCGGCACACGGGCCGCCACTTCATACCAATCCCCTTCCGGTGGTACCACAGTGACGTGAGTCAGCATGGTCGGGTGGGCCAGTGGCTCTTTGGTGGTTTCCGGTTCCGGATCGTAAGGGTCACCGATGCCGGTGCCAAGCCAGTGGCTGGAGACACCGGTAGCCACCGCCAGCCGTTCCACATATTTGTGCGGATTGTCAATCTTGCCACTGGCCAGGCGGTACATGTAGCTGCGCTCGATGCCCGTCTCACGGGACAGGGCGCTGGCGGTTTTTATTCCCTTCAGTTTCATGGCCGTAGCCAGACGATCGGCAAACGTATTACTCATTATGACTATCCTCTGCCGGTAACAGGCTGGTGCCAGATGGTGTTGACTGGGTATCAATACTGATCAGGCTGTAGGTCTTTTTCTCTTCCCGGGTGTTACTGTTAAAGACCGTTTTCTCATTGGCAAGCAGGGTGACGGTGTCGCCCATTCGGAATGGCTGCACTGCCTGGTACATTTTTTTGCTGAACCGGACTTTGATCAGTTCGCCTTCTCTATTTCTGATTTGCAGCTTGCCTGCGCTGCTGATCAGCTCCACAATCCCTGCTATTTTCACTTCTACCGGTTCGGTACTGCTGAAACCATCCAGCAGGGTTTCCAGCATCTGGATTTTATCCCGTCGGCCATGCCAGATATGTTTCTGTTCATTGCCGCCGGTCCAGCTGATATCAATTTCGATATGTTTTTGCCGCAGGGCTTTCAGAAATTTCGCCAGCGCATGGGAACTTCTCAGGCCCTGGTTCATATCTTGATTGAGCAGATCAAACAGGCCGGACAGGCTGTTTTCCAGCAGGTTGACGCCAAAACAGGTCAGGTGATGTATCTCCGGTGATATAGAGGCGGGAGGAACCATGCCCGATCTCTGCAAACCGCAGGTTGATAGGCTGGGTTATCTCGCTCGGAATGGTACCAACCAGATCCTGCCCATGGTGGAGTTTTGCCGCCGCCGCGAACACCAGCCCGGAAAAGTGTTTGGCCAGGTTTGCCAACAGATCCAGGGGAACAGAACCGTTGTTTACATCCCCTCCCATCAGACGAAGCTCGATTACTTCCTTTTCGCGCTTTTCTTTTTCGGTGCTCAGCTTGTGGTGGAGGTCATCAATATGCTGCTCTAAAGAGTGGATGCTCAGGGACAGGGCAAAGTTATCCCCTTCTGCTGCAAGCTGGTTCTTCTTGCTGTCCAGCAGCGCTTCGGTTTTTTTGATGCGCTTTTCTAAGTAGGAAATGTTCATAGTGCTTCCCCAATTCTAATTTTAGGGATTCCTTTGGGTCTGTCGTTTCTGTCTAAACCATATAGCTCCTGCCAAAGGGCGTGGTCTTCCTGAAGATCGGTGACAAAAATAACATCGCATTCGTATCGGAGTCTGATCGCCTCATTGCTCTCAAAAACATCGGATAACTTTTTCTGTTGATTAACAGGCAGGGCGTTGACTCCATGTACATCCGCAACCACCAACAGATCAATATCCCTTGGGCTTTCCTTATGGGTTGAAAATGAACCATCAATCCAGATTTCCATCTCAACGGGGAAATCTTTCAGACTTTCCAGGAATGCTTCAAAGCGGCTTAGCAGATGTGCCCTTCTTGATGGGTCTTTAAATGGTGTAACAAAAATATCGGGCATGTCCGACAGGGTGATGCGGTGCATGCCCGGTGCGAATAGGGGTGGGTAGTCCATGGTGCATTTTGTGTTTTGATTCCGATCTGATCGGATTGGTCTGATGCTGATTAAAATGGGAAATATTATGGGCAGGTCTTAAATTTTACATCAGTGCACTAAGAAAGACCTGACACCCTTTTCGCTTTTATTGTGCAATTTGCAATATCATTTTTTATTTGTCATGGATTTGATATGATGAATATCTCATTAAGAAATTTAAACTCAATTCGCGAATTCCTACCGGTAAATTTTCCAAGCGAATTAAAACCAATAGAAAGGGAAATAAATTTCACCTACTCTACAGGATTGGATGAAGGGATAGAAGCAATAAATATTCTTGAGCGATCTTGTGAGAAAAAAGATGTAGTATCTATTTATTTTAGAGATAAAAATGCACTAGAACCTTTCAATAGTTCTGACTGCATGTCGTCACTTGATTATAATGGAACCGATGATTACATAATACGTCATAATGACGATGAACATAATGATTCAATGCATAGGCCTGAAAACCCTCTCTCATGCCATTGCCATATTAAAAAACAACGAGATGAAGTTAATGCTTTTGTAAAAGGAATATTTCAGAGGCACTCGAAATCTGGAGAAACTCATTACAAACAATATTTATTCTCTAAAAATAATTTCAAAGAAAACCATCATCAAAATGGAATCGTATTTGAAAATGGCAGTTCGTCACACAATCTTTCTTGCAAGTCAATTCATGAGGTAGTAGAAGTTGATAAATCATCATTTAGGAATATTCAAGATAGAGTTCTAATAAGTAAATCTAAGAGAGTGAAAAATAAATGTGCAATTATGTAAAATCTCGTGGGCTATTATGCATAATCGGGATAGGGCAGAGCCTCACGACTCTGCTCCTCCCACACCACGAGCCATACGGATCACGTAGCATCGCAGTTCAAATCACTCTTTATTCATCTTGCTGCCAGCTCTGGCAACCCAAGGTTCTTGAAATATCTATTTGGCAATGCTCGGGTTAACGCCGGACTACCACTCAACCGCCAAGGTCCATGAGCTGATTTTGCCGTATTCCATGCAAGGAAACGACTTACCCCAAGACGTCTTAGCTGACGGTCGCTTTCAGTTTGGCCAGTGCCTTATCACTGACTTTTATCTTTAGCTCCCGCCGACTGAATGTGAACCCGAGAAAACTTCTTTCCCATGGGCGACCTACCGCGTTCTTTTGGGCATTCACTGTGAGCCGCAGTGATTCTCCAACAAAGCGTTGCAGGCTTTTCATCACGCGTTCACCCGCTGCTTTACTGCTGACGAGTGCCACACAATCATCAGCATAGCGAGCAAACTTGAGGTTTCGCTTTTCCAGTTCCCAGTCCAGATTGTTCAACGCTATTTGAAAGAACAGGTGACAGTGGGCCGCCTTGTGGTACACCTTTCAAACTGGCTTGTTTTATTCCGTTAATACAGACACCGGCGTTCAGGTATTGGTTGATCAAACGCAGCAGCGTAGAATCTTTATGGTGAGCCTTAAGTTGTATCATTAATAAATCATGGTTTACATGATCAAAGAACGCCTCAAGATCACAGTCCACAACCCAGTTATATCCATTCCGTATAACTGACTGTACATGGCAGATAGCCTGATGTGCATTCCGATGGAGACGGAAACCATAACTGTTGTTATGGAATCCCACTCTGCCTGCATAATCTGGGCAATCGCTTGCTGTATCAGTCGATCCAGAACGGTAGGGATACCCAGCTTGCTTTTGCGGCCATCCGGTTTGGGGATTTCCACTCGCAGAACGGGTTTTGGGCGGTAGACTCCTTCTATCAATTGCTGTCGGATTATCGGCCAGTACTGTTTCAGGAAATGTGGAAGTTCGTCAACGGTCATGCCATCGACGCCAGCGGCTCCTTTATTGCGTTGAACCTGTTTCAGTGCGCGTATCAGATTATTCCTATCCAGTGCCCGCACCATCAAAGATCAACAAAAGGTGGATTTTGGTTCAATCGGGTCTCCCGTTTCCAGTTCACCCTCTGGTGTATCCAGAGACAACGACAGTTGTTTAACAGATGCCATCCGAAATCACTTCCCCGATGATTACTTTCCAAGATTTTTTCTGGCCTTCAGTGGCAAGAGACCACCTACTATGCCGTCTGCTGATAGGGCTATGGATAGCCCGTATGCCGAAAGTGCAGGAGCAATTTTCGGTCTTCTGCACTGCGATCACAGCGGATTGCTCCGTTGTCAGTTCATCCATTAACACAGTGCAGACCTCTCGAGGTAAGACACTTAACTTTCCTCGCGTAGACCGGGTCGCGTAGACCGGGTCGCGTAGACCGGGTCGCGTAGACCCTGCCTCACGACAACACCCTTGCCCTTTCGCTAACCTTCGGCTCTGCGAATACTTGGTAAGAGGACTTTCACCTCTCGAGTTAAGTGCCATGCTCGGCACACACGCTCATGTTTTACTGCAGCCCCCGTTTATCAACGGATCTGTCTGGATTGATTGAATGGTATTGGGAGAGGCTGAAGAACAACTGGTTAATATTTAACCAGTTGTTCTCACCCCGCCTGCCTAAAAGGCTGCCTTTATCCCCTAACTGTTTATCCACAATCTTTTCCACACAAACTCCGGATAACTGAAAAAGGGGATAATAGCCCCAAAATCTTGTACTGCAACGGGTTTTAACAAGCTACCGACAGCATAAACACAGCCTTTCAACAACTTATCCACTGACTGCTGAATAATAGTGACCGGGAATCAGCAACCTGAAAGGACTTATCAAAGCTTTCTAGAAAGAGTGTTTGTCTTTTTCCGAGCTCTGGGCCTTCCAGCATCTAGATTGATGGTGGCCGTTGTAAGCCGGGACATCCATTGCAGGATCACGGCACCAAAGATACCGTTGGTGGAAAGGCCAGTGACAGCGGTAGGTGCATCCAGCGCTGTTATTCCACCATCCCCATTAACCGGAACCGTCATTTCTGGCTGAACCGGTTTCATATAAATACTTCTTTCTCTTGCTCATTGGCAGTGTTGAGACACTTTGCCAGCTGACTCTCAAGGCTTTTGATGCTTTTATAAGCTTCACGGTTCTCGATAACCGTGTATTCGCATTTGCCACAGACTGATACACATCCAGCCTTTAATGCACCATAGTGGCATGTTTTAATGTGGTGCTTCATTTCATGGTCAGGATGATCCTGCGACATTTCCAGTTCCGCGTTAAGCCATTCCGCGATGAGCTCCAATTCGTATTCACTCCAGCCATCGCGCAGGGGTAAGCACTTCTTTATGAAAAAATCATTAAATTCTGCACAGTCTTTGGCCATAGAGTTTCTAAATTCACACTCGAAATCTTCAAACAAAATGATGGCGCAGTGAAACCTCGCCAGGGCTTGATACTCTGAAGGGGAAGGCCGCTTGTCATCATGGTAGTCCCGGTTGAGAAACTCAGTTAACTCAGCAGGCAGCTTCGTTAATATTGAATCAACCAATGAGTTTATTTCATCCTCGGTATAATCAGATTTTCTTATGCCCTTTAAAAAGTGATACTCAAATAGGTTACGTATGTGTCTGGGAAGCCTGCGTTTCATGTCTGCAGGATTTACTGACAAATCAAGATTGGGGCTGCCGCGAGAGATACAGGGGTAGACAAGAAGTACATCATTTTCCTGAAATTTCTCCGGTTTTTCTTCGGATTCTGTGTGTGCGAAGCACGACGTTAGCTTAGTAATTTGACGTTCATCCATAGGGCGTTTCGGGTGTGACCCGATATCAGTAAGATGGCATGAAGTAGAGGCTGATATGTATACCGTTTCATGCAATGCAGTTGGAATGATCTCACCACCCTGTGAATCAGAAGGAGGTAAAGGCAGTGTCTGGGCCGTGGCCCCTGCTAACGGAGGCATAGTGGCTGAAATCCTGTGGTTTGCTTTGCAGCGTTGATTTTGGGTTGGCAGATCGTTGCGTCACATCAAATCACATCAGGAAATAACTGACGACTATCATTTTTTAACGAACCTTTAGACCCACCAACTAACAAATGGTTCCTACCCGTAAAACTTTTCTAAGCAATAACTAAAGCTGACTGCGGTTGTTGTATCCGGAGATCTCCAGGGTATCCGGGAAATCTTCAGGCATGACTGATTTTTGCAGACGGTCAACAGTGATCCAATGACGCCATAACCTCCCAATTCCGGATCTATGCCTTTGGCCCTGGCAAAGTGAGGCACCGCCATGGCCAGCGACTTGATCAGGTTCTTCAAGTCTGGTTTGTCATCTTCAGCAAACAAACTGTTAAGACGCTCATCATCGTAGGCTTTCATAAACAGGGCTTGACTCCACACGGTCACGCATTTGTTTATTCCAGTCACCCTGACGGGTTTTCAGCTCTCCGGCTTCACTGCCCAGCCGATCTGCAAATCGGGCAAGGAATACATCATTGCTGCGGTGCAGCAGGTCGCCAGTATCATCGGTATCAAAGTGGGAGAGGTCTTCCTGGGTAATGCGGGAGGCGTCGAGCTTGGCCTTTTCCGCCGGAGACATTGAGGCGGTATCACGAGCATTGGCTTCTTTGGTGAAAGCAATGTGCTGGTCGGTGTCCATTTCTCCCTGTCGCTGGCGCACCAGTACTGGCTGTTTGAAGTTATCCACAGACTCTGGCTTCAGGCCAAAGGATTTGGCGTTTTGCTTCAGGTGTTCCTGGTAGGCCTTCGCCCGTTCAGGATGGTTGCGGTAGGCTTTGCGGATTGCTGATACTCGGCCATTGCCGCTTTCAACTACACGGTCACTGCCAATGATTGGCGCACCACTACTGGCCAGCGGGTTGGCTCCCGGCAGTTTAGGGTTGAGTTTGCTGGCAATGCCCCTGATCTGGTCTTCACTGGCTTGGCGGGTTCGGTCCCTGGGTTGCAGCTCTGCGGGGTATTCCGGGTTTACCTTGCCGGTTTCGTTATGGCTGGCAATCAGGTCATCGGCTTCGTAAAGGGCGTATTGGGTATCCAGCTCCCGTTCTGCTGTGGATACTTTTTCTTTACCCATCACTGGCTTAATGGGGAGTGCCAGACTTGTCCTGCGCAGTCAATCGCAGCCCTTCCTGTTGCTGGCGGTTTTCAATGGCTTCCACTTCCCGTTCAAAGCGGATACCTTCACCACTTTCCACCATGGCTTTCAGGTTGGCCAATGTCTCTATTTCCCACAGGAGTGTTCTCGGTCTCGGCTCTTATCTTGCATGGCCCGAGTGGTTTGATAGCACCGTTGGCAAACAGCGATGGTAAATTTGCCAGCAAAACTGTGGGTGTTAGTCAGCTCTCGACAGCTTAATCCGGGCCACGTCAGCGAGTATTTCTCTAAACAGCGGCCGGACTTTTTCCCCTATAAGTCTGTTAAGGTATTTAAAATCAACAATGATGATAAAAAAGATGTGATCATGACTTTCCAGAATCCCGATGGTAAGCAGGAAAAAAATATACACATTATTACCCTTGGTCGAATAGTAAATAGTGATTTTGATCTTTTACAACAAGGTTCTTTAATCAATTGGAGTTCCGGTGATATCAGCATCTCCGATACTCTTGCCAAAGGAAAAATCCCAATCGTTGATCAATTTAAAAAATCGGTTCTATTTGAGGAAATGGAGAATGCAATGAAAAATTTTGTGCAATTCCGGGAAATGAGCAATATGATTATTTGATGGACCCTTGGAGAACGGCTATTAAGAACTTACCTGATAACACTTGGGGTTCTCTCAAGTACAACCCAGATAAGAGAGTCTCATTACAACGACTGCTTGGCTCGCAATGGCAAGCGTTCGAACGTGACTTCACGGATTGGTTAAAAAAGAACAATCAAACCGAATCATTTATCCGGGAAAAAGCAGAAGCGATTATCCGGAAAACCATCTTTGCTGAAAATGATGAATAAACAGGAGCTATTGCTGTGTCTGCACAAACTGTGTCGTTTTCTGAGCTTCCATAAGTATCAAATTCTCAGGGTGACTGCTCCCCGCTCTAACGAGGGTGTCGCAAAAGCCCACAAAAGCCGGTAATCTGAGATAAAGCAGCTTTATTGGCCACCTCATGAAAACAAGACGGCAAATAAAGATTAATAATGACCCTCAGCTGGATATTTTCTCAGCGGGCATTTGTTTTTTCCGGACACTTTCGGACTCCCCTGCCAGTTCCTGCGCTGCCAGTTGCTGCGCCATGGCCTGAACCTGTTCCATCAGTTTTTCCGGTTCTTTGACTTGCCTGCCGGGGTTGTATTGTTGGGTCTTCTGACCGGCAAAGTTATTCAGGTTGGAGAGGGAGCTGAGGAAGAACTGCTTTACCGGATTGCCATCGTCACCGATCAGGCTTACCAGAGGATCGTTATTACGATCACTGTCGTTAAACCGAATGCCGTTTATATTGTTTGCCTTTATGCCAGGGTGCTGATTGATAAAACGGGTAATTCCTTCAAACCCATCATCCCCCCTGGCTGCTTTGGCGTTATACAGATCATTGGGATCAACGGCAGACGGTTCGGCAATGCCCCGTTGTCGTCGATATTCCTTATTCAGCATGTCATGTAGTCGGCCTGCGGCCTGCACCAACGGATCCATGACCGTTTCTTTCCGTTCCATGGGCATCCCATATCCGGAACCGTTGCGCTGTTGTCCGGGCTGACCTCCCGGCATAGTGCCCTGACCGTAACCGCCATAGGGCTGGCCTGTCAGTGCCGCCAGTTCTTTCTGCCGGTTGTAGAAGTCCTGAGTTTCACCGGCATCTATCTGTTGTTGCCTCAGTGCCTGCTGCTGTCGCTGGTCAATCGCATCACTTCGCTGGTTACGCAGTTCTGCCAGTCGCTGGTGGTTGCGGTTCCAGCTTTCTTCCCGGGCAGTTTAACCCTGGCCTGACCTTTGATGACCCCGTTAGAACCGGTAGATGAATTGCTGTAGAGCAGATTTTTGACAACGATGTTTATATCCACCGTGGCCGTGTATTCAATCCGGGTAATCTCCCAGCCGCTGAGTTCGTGATTGTTGATGGTGATGTCGTAAGTGGCAGACTGCGCTGATGTGAACTCCGGGCTTAATGTGACATCCAGAGCCGTGCCGAGTTTGCCCCGCTGATCATACTCGTAATCAATCGATCCACTGGTAAACGTCCCCTCCCGATCTTCCGTTGTCAGCGATACGGCAATATCGTAATTGGCCTGGGTCAGGGTTTTGCTGACTTGCAATACGTGGGTTTCAAACTCGTTAATATCGACGCTGGTTGATTCGCTGGTGATCCAGTCGCTGCCATCGGGACGATACTCCAGCGTCAGGGTGGCCTTGCAGTTCTGGTAGCCAGTGGATTCTCCGGTGGAACGATGGCTTGCTACACGGCAGTTGACCGTCACTTTTTTTACCTGATCGGTGTTGTACACCGCCCATCACCGGCTGTTACTGCTGCCCAGATAGGTCTTGCCGCTGGCATCGGTTTTGGTGCCATCGGCCAGCAGCAATCGGGCGTAGGGAGTAAACACCCATGCTCCCTCAATACTGGGATGGGGCTGGGGTACGCTGTGATCCATTTCCAACCGCTGGGACTGGTCGGGGTAATCAGCGTTATAGACCGTGATGTCACGGGGATAAAGGTTCACTGTGGGCATGGCCTTGAAATAGGCGGGAATCACCACTTCCTGGCCATTGGTAGCCACGCCGCTTTCCGTTCGGCGTACCTCTTTGTAGCGGATATGACCGCCGGTTTCAGAATAGATAAAGGACTCAATTCGGCCCTCTTTCAGCAGCAGATAATCGTTGTTGGCAATGCCGCCACTGCCGGTAATCACCATCTGGCCAAAACCATCGGTGCCGGTACTCAGTTCAATGGAACCACGTCCTACGGTCAGTGCCGTGCCATTTTGTAATTCACCGGATTTAAGCTGGCTGATATTCACCGGCCCGTTTACCGCCAGATAGCCATTAAAGATCAACACATATTCCGATACTTCTTCAGTGCCGATATTGCGCACGGAAAAGGGTTTCTCGGGCAGCTCCGGACTCTCCAGCATCAGATCCGCCAGGTTGATAATGGCGGTTCCCTGTCCTGGCGTTGGTCGGGCTGTCAGGCCGGTCGGTTTCGATCACGGGAATGGATGGCACGGCAGGTTCCAGGGTGTCAGTAATGGAACCCACGGAGGTGGCAGGCAGACTCAGCCGCTGCCCGATCTCGTTTGCCAGCCCCAGCTCCGCCAGTTCGCTGTGCAGTACGGCTTTGTCCCCGGCATTACCGGAACGTCCGGCCAGCCGGTTCAGGAACTCACGCACGTAGCGATCTACCGTTGCTGGCAGAGCAGGAAATTTGGCCATATAGGGAAACTCTACTTATACTTGTCCAATAAACTGAACAATTAATTGAACAGGTATTATGCGATGAAAGTAGTGTCCTACTCCGAAGCCCGGAACAATTTAAAATCAGTGCTCGACCAGGTGGCCGACGATGCCAGCGAAACCATTATCCATCGCCGCGATGGTAAAGACGCGGTAGTGATGTCGCTGGACAGCTATAACAGCCTGATGGAAACCCTGCACCTGATGTCGTCCCCGAAGAACGCCAAACACTTGAATGAATCCATTGAACAGATCAGGGCCGGTCAGGTGGTTGAAAAGGGCTTGATGGATGACCAGTAAACCCAGGCTGCTCTGCTGGTCACAAAATGCCTGGCATGACTACCTTTATTGGCAGGAACAGGATCGGAAAACCCTGAAGCGCATCAACAAGCTAATTACCGAATGCCAGCGCGATCCATTTAATGGTATTGGCAAACCCGAACCACTGAAAGGTAACTGGCAGGGGTTCTGGTCACGGCGGATCAGCAATGAACACCGGCTGGTCTACCAGACTAACGATACCCACCTGACCATTGCGGCCTGCCGTTTCCATTATTAATTAACGTGAGTTCGACGCTCAGAAAGCCATGGGTACACCTTCTGTTAGTACAGAAACATCAATATGAGGCTTTCTGGGTTGTCTGGTATAGGCTATGAGGCCAGCTATCAGATTTACAGCAAAGTTG
>NZ_JAGHQW010000087.1 GCF_017744115.1 Salinisphaera sp. G21_0
CCAAGGGTAAATATGCACACGCCGGCAGCGGGGGGGGGCTTGTTGACGATGGAGGAGCGGTTGCCAACACCACGGCGGTGAACAGCACGGTCGAAACCTCGGGTGATGTTGCATACGTCGGCATCGGGGGGGGGCTGGTTCACTATGGAGGAGCGGTTGCCAACACCACGGCGGTGGACAGCACGGTCAAAACCAGGGGTAAATATGCACACGCCGGCATCGGCGGGGGGTGGGTTACTGGAGCGGTTGCCAACACCACGGCGATGGACAGCACGGTCGAAACCTCGGGTGATGTTGCATTCGCCGGTATCGGGGGGGGTGTGGTTACAGGAACGGCTGTCAACACCACGGCGGTGGACAGCACGGTCAAAACCAAGGGTAAATATGCACACGCCGGCATCGGGGGTGGGTTGGTTTACAATGAAGGAACGGTTGTCAACACCACGGTGATGAACAGCACGGTCAAAACCTCGGGTAAAAATGCACGCGCCGGCTTCGGGGCGGGGCGGGTTTTCCATGGAGGCATAGTTGGCAACCCCACGGTGGTAAACAGCAGGATTGACGCTACAGCGTCAACCGCTGCTACGGTGGGAATTACCATAGGTTCCCTTTTGGAAGCGGGCGGATTGGGGATTGCCGGCTATTCAACCTATCAATGGATTACCGGTTACCGGGAGGGGTTGCGTGGTCAGGAGCTGGCGATGAAACCCCTTACTCGTGGTAAAGAACTGGCTAGCGCTGCGGTCAACTCGGTACGGGGTTTATCAGAAGCGCTGAGGCATTCGTTGACTTTTCGCCAGACTCAACAGCAATCAGCTGCTGTAGCTGAGCTACCAACTGAGTCCGGAGCAACAACGCAAACAATTGAAACAGCGGTACCCAATACCACTGTACACGACAGTATTTATGAGGATGTTTCCCATCTGACTGCAAAGAGCAGCTCTACCGCTCCAGTAGACGGCAATACTTATGAGAACGTCTCCCAGCAGACTTCAAAATCACAGGGTATTCAGGGAACTAGAAAACGAATGAACAGGCAGAGAGTTCCTACACACCAGACAATGAAATGAGCCAGTTACTGACTGACAGAGTAACTGATCTGGACAAACGTTTGTAACTTATTTATTCAGACAGTTCCCTGTATTGGGACATTCACACCATAGAAAGATCCCTTGCGAAAACTAAACCAGAAACCATTAGAAAAGGCGACCATCACTGAACAGTCACCTTTTCATAGCACCGGAATGTCAGAACGATCAGGCTGCTGCTGATTCTTCCTGTTTTCCCTCTACAGGGTTCATCAATCTGTTCAGTTCAGGCGCTGTCACAAACATATTGCAACCATCGCATTACGCTTCCGGAACCGCTTTCAAAGTAGCCACCAGCAGATCCCAGAACCTGGCAACGCTCTTGATATTTACTTTCTCATCCGGAGAGTGCGGGAAGCGGATGGTTGGGCCAAAGGAGATCATATCCCACTCTGGGTACTTGCTGCCCAGCAGGCCACATTCCAGACCGGCATGAACCACTTGTACGCCAGGCTCCTGACCGTACAGCTCTGCATAGACCCGTTTCATAATAGCCAGAATCTGAGAGTCAGCATCTGGTTTCCAGCCCGGGTAGCTGTCGGAGAAGATGACTTCGGCATCCAGCATTCGGAACAGGCCGGCGACAGCATCACTCAGGGCATCATTACAGCTGCCCACCAGACTTCTTGGCAGGATATGGGCTTTGATCTTGCCTTCATTGATGGTCAGAACCCCCAGGTTTAAAGAGGTTTCTACCACGCCTGCAATGGAGTCACTCATTCTCTGGGCACCATTTGGGCAGGCATTCACCGCAGCTACCCACCGGTGCTGATCCTGCAAAGACATCAGCTCGGCAGCGGGCGCAGCCTCACTCAGAGTCAGTGTCAGGTTGGGCTCCACCACCGCCAATTCGGCAGTCAGCTCATTGCTGCACTGGTCAATAATTTGCTCACAAGCCACCAGTGATGACTCAGGAATGGCAATGACCGCAGACGCTTCACGGGGAATGGCATTGGCCAGAGAACCACCGGTCAGGCTGGCAATACGCACACCTTCTGCCTCCAGACGGTGCAGGACACGAACCAGCAATTTGATGGCATTGCCCCTGCCCAGATGAATATCACACCCGGAATGGCCACCTTTGAGTCCGGCAATGGACAGGGTTTTGCAGGTCAATCCATCCTGAGCGGCTTCAGTCGTGTAATCCCCATTGATCTCGATACGGGTACCACCGGCGCAGCCAATGTAGAGTTCGCCCTCATCTTCAGTATCCAGGTTGAGCAGGATCTTGCCTGTCAGAACACCCTGCTGCAGCCCCTGAGCGCCGATCATTCCGGTCTCTTCAGTAGCGGTGAACAGCGCTTCGACAGGACCATGCTGCAGGTCTTTGGCAGCTAATACGGCCAGTGTTGCCGCCATACCGATGCCGTTATCGGCACCGAGGGTTGTGCCCTCGGCAGTCACCCAGTCACCATCGATATAGGCTTTAATGGGGGCAGTGGTGAAGTCATGAACGGTATCGTTATTTTTCTGAGGCACCATATCCATATGGCCCTGAAGAATAACACCAGCACGGTTTTCCATACCAGGCGTCGCCTTTTTGCGAATAATGACATTGCCTGCCGCATCGGACTGCCACTCAAGATTGTGCTCTTTGGCAAAGCCAATCAAATGCTCACGAATCTGTTCTTCATGGAACGAAGGGTGAGGTATGTCGCATATGGCGGAAAAGTGTTGCCATAGTGCGTGAGGCTGCAGTTCGTGGATAGCGCTCATTTAAGACTCCAGTACTAATAATATTGACTGCTGTGTCGGAATATTTATTTGCAGTAGCCGTATAGTGAGGGTGTCGGAGGTAAACATCAATGAGGGTTTTCTACCTTTATATCGTGCAAAACAGTCGTTAATCGTGGCAACAGGCAAGCCTGCGGATGAGTCCGCAATTTTTCAGGGAACGATGCTGGAATACAGCTGTCTGAAAAGTGCAACAAACGTTATTGACTGGATGTACTATTTTGGACGCAACCTCCAAGCCTCAATCAGGTGCTCAACTTGATAGCAACCAGAGTGTTGATGATTTAACAGAGCTTCTGGGGGAGGTTTTATTCAATCATCGCGAAACCAGGGTTACCACAGATGGATTAGTACCTGAGACAACGTCACAAACTGACCATGCCATGGGTTTGGACTCATCTCCCCGTGATGTTCCTGTAGTTGACCGATCAGTCTCTATGCCGTCTGATGGTAATTTTGCTTATTCACCGGCCGATACGGGTTTGCGGTTGGAGTATTTGCGCAAACATCCTATTGCTGAAGGGCTAAATAGTGATCCTGACTATTCAGCCCTCATTAAGCAGCTATGCTATGCCACATCAGATCGTGAAAAATTGTCTTTATTTGAAAAGTTACAAGAAAGGGTTGAATGTAAACATGGTTCAAATAGATTGATTGCAATTTCTCTTCTTCAGCATTTATCAAAGTGCACTAACCTGACCGAAGAAGCATTTCGTCTGATCAATAATTGTGATCAGTTTTCAAGCATTAACGGTAATATTGATGAGCGTAGCTTACTATTTAATGTTGGTATTCTGGACTCTCTCTATAGCCAGTTGACGGACTTGTCAAAGCTATTAAAGGGAGAGCTGTGTACGGAATCGCTTTCAGTAATTCGTTATACCAATATGATCTTTCCTGAGCCCATGTTTTCTCTTGATATCATGAACCTTCGTCAACTCTCCGGTTATGGGAAAGAGCTGTCTCATCACAAGGAGCAAGTAGTTCTAAGGCGTAATTGGGGTCCTGCTGATACTCGTTTAATCGAATTGATAACGATGATCTCTCGTTACCGTGAAGCTGAACTCCGTATTTATGCCAGCATTTCTCAAGCCTCAGCAAACTACCTTAACGATTATCTAAGAGCGAATAATATTGACCGATTGTTTTTCCCTATGGCGGGATCCGGTTATTTTTCTAAAAGTATGATGGAAGCAGGCATGCCCTCAACCTGCTTTGATATCAATCCACCGGACAACACCTATACCAGGGTAAATAAAGCGGATGTGTTTGTCAGCGTCGACAAGTTTGCCAAAATACTTGCCTCGACTGGTGGTAACATGGACTCATCAGCATTGGTACTTGATGCGCCGCAGCCCGTTTTCATGGATAACGGGCGCTGGGTGGACGCTGATGAATTTCTTCCCCGGGTTATTAAGTCCTGGTTTGATCGGGGAGGTAAGAATTTGCTGGTCATTTCTGAGGCCAGTGATCAGGAATTGCTTTTCTCTTCCAAAGCATTAACAAGTATGGGAATAGCCATGATGACGGTTATACCGGGCTTTCCTCCTGAGATATTTAAAGGCCTGGGGGAACATATCGGTGTCTGTGGTCTTTATCGGATTGATAAAAAATAAGTGGTTGATTGCCTGCTGCTGTGCTCTCGTTGTTTGACATCCAATAGAGACAGCAAAACTCTGGCGAGACCGACTTTTTCTCCTATTATTTCAGTTGGAATATAAGTCACTGTCAGGGTGTCTCGGTAATGAAACTCTACGGCGTTTATTCGCAGAAGTTAGTCAGATGGTCTTCCGCTGTCTTGCTGGCATTCACGGTGTTTGTTGCTGAGGGGGCTTATATCGGCCCCGGATCAGGGGCTAGTTCCGTACCTGACTCCGGTGATGGTACGACAACCGTCGCCGCTATCCTGAAGAACCCTGAGGACGACAGACGGGTCGTCCTCAGGGGCAATCTGGTCCGAAAAATTAAACATGATACTTACCTGTTTAACGATGGTACCGGAGAAATCATCGTGGATATCGATGATGACGACTTTCCACCGCAGCCGGTAACTGCCAATGCCAGAGTAGAGATTATTGGTGAGGTGGATGTTGATCGGGTATCCGGCGTTGAAATAGACGTAAAGTCTCTGCGAATTATCAGCAAGTAGGGTGCAGAATGGCTAACAGACAGTTAGCCATCATCTCTTAGCAATGGTTCAACCACTCAGGGTTCTCTTTGCGTTTGCCACGAACCTGGTCAAAGTACATGGACTGAAGCTGTTCAGTAACGGGGCCACGCTTGCCGCCGCCAATCTTGCGCCCATCGTGTTCACAAATAGGCATTACCTCTGCAGCCGTGCCGGTAAAGAATGCTTCGCGTGCAATATATACTTCATCACGGGTAATGCGTTTTTCCCGGACTTCCAGCCCAAGCTCCCGGGCAAACCGGATGATGGTATCCCGGGTAATGCCTTCCAGACAGGAAGTCAGTTCCGGGGTATAGAGAATGCCATCTTCTTTCACAATAAAGACATTCTCACCACTGCCTTCAGCCACATAACCCTCGTTATCCAGCAGCAGGGCTTCTTCACAGCCACTGTCCAGTGCTTCCCGCAGCGCCAGCATGGAGTTCATGTAATTCCCGTTGGCTTTGGCCTTGCACATGGTGATATTTACATGGTGTCGTGTATAGGAAGAGGTACGGATTTTGATGCCACGCTCAAGCGCTTCCGGCGACATGTAAGAAGGCCAGTTCCAGGCAGCAACCATGGTGTGAACCTGAAGGCCCTCGGCTCTTAACCCCATACCCTCAGAGCCCAGGAAACACATTGGCCGCAGGTAGGCTTCGTCCAGCCCATTCTCACGAACGACAAGCTTCTGTGCTTCGTTCAGTTCTTCTTTGCTGAAGGGGATTTCCATTCTCAGGATGTGGGCGCTGCGAAACAGGCGGTCGGTGTGTTCCTTCAGACGGAAAATGGCAGGTCCTTCTGGCGTGTTATAGGCTCTGACACCTTCAAAAACCCCCATCCCGTAATGAAGGGTGTGGGTCAGCACATGGGTTTTGGCTTCACGCCAGGGAACTAAATTCCCATCTAACCAGATAACGCCATCACGATCGGCGAAAGACATCGGGAAACTCCAGATCTAAATTATTTTGTTGGTGAAAGAGTCTGAAGTGACTATTGGATCACAACTTTCCTCTGATGCCAAAGAGTGATTGTCCGTCTCGGCAGGGGATTGCAAAATTCTCAAGCGTTGTGATTTTACCGGAACCAGCTTCACAGGTTTCAGATGTTTTCAGAATATTCTAAAGATTCAGCCATTTCTAATTGAACCAATCGAATAATTTGTGGTCAGAAAATGAAAGTGTCATTTCGACTACCAGCCATACATAAAGTAGTTTAATAGCTCTTCAAAATGTCAGGCCATTTGAGTTGGGGCCTCTTGCCTGATCTATGGCGAGCTACCGATTGCCATATCAGCTGTATCAAAAAATTTAAACAGGAGCTTATGCTAATGAACCAAGGTCCCCCTTTAAGTTTCCCACCGGGCAGCAGCAATGTTCCTCAATATGGGTGGGATCATAATCTTCGAGATGTGACGATTTATGATCCGGATCGGCAGCAAGCCTTGTCCGGTAAAGTACTCAGAACAACCAGCGGAGCAGAGTTTCGATGTAAACCTCAAGATGTAAAGAAAATTGAGGAGAAATTGTCTTGTAGCCATTGTTCGATGCACAAATCACATATCGTGGAAGGCAGGCCTTTGCATCACAGGAAGATCAGTAACAGGGCCATCATTGATGCGCGTCCAAAAGACTCTTCAATGATCGAACCACTGAAGGGGCATACTTTAGCAGCTGATTTAAAGTGTATTCAAAATGCAGATCCCATTCATTTCCAGAATTTTGATGAGGATATAGATCTGACCGCTTTTTCCCGGCGCACAATAGTATATTGTGCGAAGGACGTTAATGGCCGTGAATGTCGTCAGCCCATAGAGTTAAGCGATTTGCCTGACCATTTCCATGGTGATAAGCATCGGGGCTTTCCTCCCCCGGTAATTGAACCGCAGAGACCAGATCCAGCTTCAGAGGATTTGATGGCATTTGAGAACCTCTCAGAAACTGGATCCGGAGATGAGAAAAGTATGGTTCAGACGCTGTTAATGTCGGGCATGGAAGAACTTGAACGTCTGCAAGAGAGAAACGAAGAGCAGGCTAACGAAATCAGTCAACTGAACAAAACTGTAGAACAACTGCAAAACACTGTAGAAAACCTCTCTTTGACCTGCGCTGAATATGAAATTCAAATAAAGGAAATAAAAGAATTGCAGGAACAGCACACGGATGGAACGTTTTTATGGAGAATAGACAACTTCATAGAAGCCATAGCAAAGGCAAGAGAAGGCATAAATACATCGTTTGACAGTCCGGTTTTCTATTCGGCACCGGAAGGATACAGGATGAAGGCAACAATATTTCCATATGGCGATGGTAACGGAGAAGGCACCCACATCAGTCTGTTTATATCGATTATGAAAGGCATGTATGATGAAATTCTGACTTGGCCATTCGATCAAAGTTTATCCTTTGAGATAGTTGGGGAAGGAAAAGAAGTTTTGGGCGTAAATAGATCTGAACCCGACCCGACGATCCCAAGCTTCCAAAAACCGGAGAGCATGAATAGAGGTGTTGGTTGCGATAAATTTATGGCAATCAATGATCTTACACACATGCTTCCGGGTGGCAGTCTATTTATCAGGATCAACGTTGGTGAGAAGGCCAGTGGCAAGGAGGATGACCGAGAATAGACTGCCCTACGCGGCAACTGCTCCTGCGTTGCTCTAGCTCCTGCATCCATGCAGTCGTGCGGTAGCAGCAAATTGGTTTAAAAATCCGCTTTTGTTCGGCAAATAGCCCCGCTATTCACCTCACAAAACCGAATTTTTATCCTCAATTTTCTGCCATCCTCGCTACGGGGTCGCCTGGACGGGCGCTATTCTCGGTCAGCCTCCTGGTTAGCAAAATTGGCTAAAACCCTCATCACCTTCATATTTGGCTTGTGCGTGCGTGGATAAAGACAGGAACGTGCATAGTGCTCCACGGGGCGGCCGCCCCGAGAGTTTGCTCATAATCAATTAACTGTCGGTTGATGCCTGCTCATTTCATACAGTCTGCCCAGATAGTCATAACGGCCTGACGCAGGCAGTTGCCAGAGGTATTTTCTACTTCAGGTGTCTCGTTTTGTAATGCTTTTTGATGAATACTGAACCGGAAGGTTTTATAAGCCTCCCGAAGCTGATGGGCGTCGTCATGTTTCATCAGGCCTGCAAGTTCCAATTCTTCAGAGATCCGCACGTTGTCGGTCCACTTCAACAGCGACGGGTACTGGCTGGAGTATCGCAGAACGGCAAACTGCATCAGAAACTCAATATCAACGATGCCGCCCGGGTCATGTTTTAAATGGAAGACTTCACCGCTATTGGCAGAAGATGATGTTGACCTCAGGTGTTCCCGCATTTTCTGGCGCATATCCACAACATCATCACGGAGTTTGTTAACATCCCGTTGCTGGCTGAGAATAGCTGATCTGAGGTCTGCAAACTTCTGTGCAAGCGTTGGGTCACCGGCAATCACACGGGCACGCACCAGGGCCTGGTGTTCCCAGGTCCATGCTTCCTCTTTCTGGTACTTCTCAAAGTAAGTGAAGGAGTTGACCAGTAATCCTTTAGAGCCGGATGGGCGTAGTCTCATGTCTGCATCATAAAGAATACCCGAGGGTGTCTGCGTGGTCAGAATATGGATGATTCGCTGACCAAGGCGGGTAAAGAACGTCGTGCTGTCAATGGCCCTGGGGCCATTGGTCTCTTTATTGGTACCGCCATTATGGATAAATACCAGGTCAAGATCAGAGCCGGGGCCTAACTCAATACCGCCCAGCTTGCCGTAACCAACAATAATGAAGCCGGGATCACACAGGTTGCCGTCAGCATCCCGGGGCATTCCATATTTTTCGACCAGGTTTCGCCAGGCAATGGCCAGAACGGCATCAAGAATAACTTCAGCAATCCAGCTCAGGTAGTCACTCTCTTTCATCAGAGGCAGGGTGCCGGACACCTGGGCAGCAATCACTCGTAAGACATGGGCCATTTTGAAGTGGCGCAGAACTTCCATCTGGTTCTCAAGATCGTCTTCCGGAATATGGGCGAGCTGTTGGCGCAGCTCGTCGGCCAACGCTTCTTTTTCCGGTGGGTTATAGAGATCACCAAGATTGAGGAACTCATCAAGAAGCGCTGGAAAGCGGGCAATCTGTTCAGCAATCCATGGGCTGGCAATACAGAGTTTGCCAAGGTGCTCCAACGCAGCAGGGTTCTCGATCAGTAGAACCAGATAAGCGGTTCGACGCA
Organism: Salinisphaera sp. G21_0; assembly: GCF_017744115.1. GTDB lineage: Bacteria > Pseudomonadota > Gammaproteobacteria > Pseudomonadales > Endozoicomonadaceae > Endozoicomonas. The sequence goes on from NZ_JAGHQW010000087.1 coordinate 9,212, forward strand.
GTACTGCCTCAATCAGCGGAAGAATTCGCAGTAGAAAAGTATCAGGTTCAGTGGCATTGGCGGCCACTCTGAGCAGGAGCGGGATGAACTTATCCAGACGATCACGGCTCTGCCTTCTAACCCGGGTAATGGCTTTGCTATCTCGCAGGGAAATCAATCGCTGCCATGAGGCATCGACATTTTTGAAGCCCTCCCGGGCCATCAGCTGCTGTTCTTCTTCCTCGCTGAGTTGGCCAAGCCAGAGGGCTTGCCACTGGTCACTATGAGGATCTTTGGTATTTGTGGTTTCAGGATCAGCAATAACCGCATCAAAGTAAGTGGTGACCTGGTGACGATGCTCTTCCAGCTTGCCCAGTAACCCGGACCAGTCTTTTTGCCCCATACTGAAGGCGACCCGTGCCTGAGCCTTTGGGCTTTTCGGCAGATCCTGAGTCTGCCGATCAGCAATGGCCTGAATGGCATGTTCAAGGTTACGAAGGAAGATATAAGCGGCTTTCAGCTCATTGGCTTCGTCAGGAGAAAAATAGTGTTTGCGCAGCAGCGTTGATAGAACCGTCAGCAGGTTTCGCTCCTGAAGACTGCGATCACGCCCGCCATGTATCAACTGGAAAGACTGAATGATGAACTCAATCTCACGAATGCCACCAGGCCCAAGCTTGATATTGCTCTCCATACCTTTGCGTTTCACTTCCCGGCGGATCAGCTGCTTCATTTCCCGCAGGGCACTGATGGAGCCAAAATCAATGTAGCGACGATAAACAAAAGGACGCAGCTGGCTGAGCAGTAGCTGGCCTGCGAGCATGTTTCCGGCAACCACCCTGGCCTTGAGCATGGCGTAGCGCTCCCAGTCCCGGCCCTGATCCTGATAATACTGCTCCATCGCCGCAAAGCTCATGGCCAGGGCTCCGCTGGAACCATAAGGCCGCAGTCGCATATCAACCCGGAACACAAAACCATCGGCACTCTGACAATCCAGCACCTTGATCAGTCGCTGGCCAAGACGGATAAAAAACTCTTGATTAGTAATGACCTTTTTGTTGCCACGGGTTTCTCCCTGACAGGGGTAGGTGAACATCAGGTCGATGTCTGAAGAGAGGTTAAGGTCTCTGGCTCCCAGTTTGCCCATACCCAGTACCACCATTTTCTGGGGAACCGGTTCTTCCCCCGGGATATCTGTGCCATAGGGCGTTCCCATGGTCTGGCAGCTGTCCCGGTATAGCCAGTTGAGTGCGCTATCAATACAGGCATCTGCCAGGGCCGACATATCCGCTGTGGTTTCCGGCATGTTGACCCGACGATTCAGGTCGAGCCAGATAATCCGCAGCATTTCCCGGTTGCGGTAAAGTCTGAGAGCCTTGATCAGGTCCTGCTCATTTTCAACTGCTGCCAGTGCTTTTTGTAAACGTTCCGGGTGGGTTTGGGCTAAATCAGGGAGTTTGTCATGGTTTTCCAGAATGCTGGCAAGCCACTGAGGGTGACGAATGCACTGCTGCGCGGCAAAGTCACTGCCTGCCCAGCAACGGATCAGCTGATCCATCAGCCCGGGACTCAATTGATCACTCTGGTCAGGAAAAAGGGTGCCAGGAAAAGTAAACGACGGATTGTTATCCACAAACTGTTGCCAGTGAGCATTGACCACGTTCCTGATTTCTTCAGGAAGAATTTCCGTAGTAGTGTCAGGTGCCCCGCAGGCAGTTAATTGTTGACTGAGTTGTGCCCTGAGTGACTCCATAAACCCGCTCTCTTCTGGTTACTGGTGTCATTTTATGAGAATGGTTTGACTATAGCCATATACCCGTTTTCAAAGTTGCCTGGATCGGCTCTCAGACAGCAGGAGCCTGAGTAAGTCTTAAGCGGTTGCAAGGGTGGTTTTTTGCTGGCCAGGCAACATAGCTGGTAAAAGCCGGTTGTATATCAAAGTCTTCAAGCTTCTTGATTTCCTGCTGATTAACAGGTGCGTAGCCAACCAGTCGATAAAGTGGACTGTCGAAATGCGTTGTGACGGAAACAACTTTATCACCCCGTTTGAATGCTTTTTTGGCGGCAAACACCGAGAGTTCATGGGATTGCCCGAACGCTGTGAATTGCCCCAGTGTCCACCCGCTGCTTAGTTCCAGAATCTCCAGGGGAACAAGTCCAAAGGTTGGCATATCAAAATACTGTTTGATTTCAAATATGTCGTTATGGTGCTCCAGGGCAATAACGTGCTCCAGCAGTTGGATATTTTGAGCCATCGTCAAGAGCCTTTCAGGAGTAACCTTCTCCTGAAAAGAGGTTGTGAGCATGGCATATTCGCAAGCTGAGAGTCCTGCAATTAACTTTGCAATCTGCCGAAGGGTAGAAGAAACCTGACCAGTACAAAGCATTTCCTGAAATGCGAAAGGGCTGAATGGCACAGTGAATGGATTTCTATCATGAATCAGGTATTCATGATCCCCCAATTGTTGAATATCTATTTTTGCGTATGGGCTTTGGTCCAATAAATCGTCCCAAAGGCCATGGGCCACCACGGCTTTCAGTGTTGTTGCCGTCAGACCGGCTTCTCTGCTGAGAAATGCCAGTGCCAGTAAATGAGAGTATCTACCGTGCAGGAAGTTGCCTGACCAGGTGCTGTCGGTAAAACCTGATTTTTCTATCAGAGAGTTGGCTACCTCGGCAGGGACATAGCCAATAAACTCCGGGGCATCTCGCAATTGCAGACCTCCCCGGGCCAGTTCTCCCAGAACTTTAAATAACACGCCCCGGATTTTAGGGGCTGTGGCCTTGATAAAAATTTCCCCTTTCATGCCATCGGGTTGAGAATATCGATATTTCTGTGCGTTGCATACGGTCTCCGTATCCTCCCTGGCACTCACTTTGACCTGCTTTTTAATGCTTGCTTTTTGCTCCGTGGTAAGTTGGAGATTAATAAAACCTTCCTTTACCAGTAAATAGTCCTGAAGCTGTTTTGCGTCCAGCTCTGCAACCAGCTCTTCAGACAGCAAATGCCTGAGTTTACTGCCGACCAGATCGAAAAAAACACATTGAGCAGGGTAATCGAACAGTTTGAGTTTGCAGAACTTGTATTGATCTTGTTGACAGATAGTGAGTGCTTTTATGTTCTTCTCTTTCATGGTTGTGCCGTGAGCAAAAATCTCGGCAATATGCCGGGCAAGTTGTAAACCGACAATATGTTTTGACTGGTCGGCGAAAAAGGTTCCCGGAAGGAGCAACGATTTAAGGTCAATACGTGATAAGTCCCAAAATACATTGTTATTGCACTTAACAAGAATGGGGCCCGGATCACTGATCGATCGTTTGCCCAGGGGGATCTCTTCCACTGACCGGTAACCGGCGCGATGGGCAGAGGTGTGACGAACTCCCCCAATAGAAATTTCTTTATTATTATGACGCACCGGTTGAGTTATTTTTTTATTAGACTCTAGTGCAGATTTAAACATCGGTGTTTCTAACAATGAAATACTATTCATACTTACGCGTTTTATAATCTCATTAATTTAATAGATAAGGCGCATTTGATTATATTTAATTTGAAAAGTTCATAATATTCAGGTTTATTATTTTTAGTGGTCATTTTTGTTTCAGAGGGAAGAGCCTGTTTTGTTATGTTGTTTGCCAAGTTGATCTCCCGACTTCCTTTTAAGGTCATCTATATTATTTCCTATTTTTTTTATTTGTTCGCCTTTTATCTCTCCAAATATCGAACAGGAACTGTGCGCAAGAATTTGCGACAGGCTTTTCCGGAAAAAAGGGAGGCATATATTGCTGATGTGACCAGACAGTTCTACCGGCATCTGTCGGACCTTGCCTTTGAAGTGATCAAGGCTCACAGCATGAGCGCAGAAGCGTTTAAAGAACGCTGCTCAATTGTTGGCGCTGATGCCCTGGAGGCGGCATCCCGGGGAAGGTCCAGGCCAATCATTGTTCTAACCATTCATCAGGGCAATTGGGAGTGGATGCTCCATAGCGTGTCGCAACACCTTGGTGTGCCTATTGATCCGGTTTACAAGCCTTTGCACCACCAAGGCTGGAATCAGTTTATCCATGAGATTCGCAGCCGCTTTCATTCCCGCCCCATTCCGATGAAACAGGCCGGACGGGATATTCTTAAGGGCAAAAATGGTTTCCGGCTGTTTGTGATGCTGGCTGATCAGGCTCCGGCAGAAGGAGAGCGCAGTTACTGGGTCCCTTATCTCAATAAAGAAGCGCCTTTTTACCTTGGAGCGGAAAAAATTGCCTTACTGACCCAATATCCGGTCTTTTTTGCCCAGTGTCGACGGCTTAAACGCGGCTATTATGAACTTGAATTTAAAGCGCTGGCTCTGCCTCCTTATGAAAATACCAAAGACAAAAATCACCATCCGATTATTGATGCTTATGTCAGTGCTGCACAGGCCTCTATTTATGAACAGCCCGAAACGTTCCTCTGGAGCCATCGTCGCTGGAAACGAAGCCGGAAAAGTGATGAATAGTACATTGTCCTGCCAGGCGTTGGCTTTTCTGATTTAAAAGCCATGTTTTCAGGTCATTATGTGTCTGATGACATCAGCTATCAGGGTGCTCTCTCTGACTGATTCAAACAAAAGTACACTCTATTAACGACTACTTGCTGAATCTTGAAGATGGATTGCAGCGAGCGTTGAATGAGACAGGGCAGCTCGGAATTCAAGAGTTACTGAAGCTGTTTGAACCACCCAATAAAGAGCCCATTGTCTTAAACCAGCAAAAGTGGAGCTTTGGCTTGAAGGCAGGCTCCACAGCTTGAAGAACAAGCGAGGGGCTGCCAAAAAATACTGGAAGAAATTGAATCTGCAGAACTCCCGAAAAAGACCATGATTTTTGAGACAGCTACCAGATTGAGAGAGCACGTGAATTGCTGTGACAACTGGTTTATCCTTGCAGGAACTCTTCAAGCCAGTCATGGTGGTTGTTGACCCGTTCTGACCCGGTCGCAAATAAATCAAAATCCGGCGACAATAAATCAGAATCCGATTCCCAAATGTCAATGTCAATTCCGTTCAGTCCAAGAGGGTCTTCTTTTCTGCATTCCAAGGCTGAATGCCAAGCGTTTTGTGTTTGTTTATCCACATCATAATGGTTGATCTTTTGGAGAACACTTATTAACTGCGGAAGTATCATCTCTTTCCGATAGGGTTCCAATAGTTCAAGTTCTCTATTCCCCAATACCGGAAAACGATCCAGCTCTTCCATTGCCGCTTCAAAGGTAAATTTCGGCCCTTGAAGGCTCCTGGTGGAATCCTGATCCCAAGGCGTGCTTGCAGCAGGTTGTTGCAAAGCGATGGCTGTTACTACGGGTGTTTTTGTTGCCTCAATATGTACCAGCTTTTCAGCCACTGCATTTTTAACGAACTCAGGAACAACACCCTCATTATCATTTCGGATAACCGGACTGAGCGCCTTACATAAACTGGTGGTTAGCTGGCCGTTGCGGGCATAGTGTTCCAGAGATGACCAAACCACTGACTTTAATGGTTTGTTGTATTTGATGATGTTGATAATCATAGAAGGTGACAGCAGAAATGTTACTTTTTTAGGCTTGGCTTTCCTGGTCTCTTTGGTTCTTGCTTTCATTTGGGCTAGTTTAGCCTCAAGCCTGATCGCATAGGGTTCCCGCTTGTCCTGAGGCTTTTCATACCATTGTTCTGTGAATTCGGTTGCCTTGAAAAATGCGGTCAACTGTTCAAGGGTCCAGTTATTTATAACAA
>NZ_JAGHQW010000088.1 GCF_017744115.1 Salinisphaera sp. G21_0
ACCTGATCAGCTACTGCGCTGACCATCCCGGCAAGCCCTTCGCCCAGCACTCGGTCTACTTCGCGGGCTATCATCGTGGCTGAGTCTAACGTTGCCTCCCCGGCAGTGATCTCGGTAACAGTTGCTGCTTTCCAGTCCCCGGACTGCAACCGGTCACTCAGCAGTTCAACCATTAATTCGACCGTGGCTGTGGTCAGAAACGTCGGTAATTGTTCGGTAAGTGCCGTGCCGCCCTCTAAGGCATTTACGTCGTCACATTGTTCACCGTTATGCCTCGCGGTAAACAGCGCCCCTTCTTTGACGACAAGGTTCATAACCTCCCGGATACTGCCCTCAAGGATCGGCTTGACCGCCTCCAACTGATCACTCTGTTTAATGACCAGGTCAACGGTTTCATCAGCCAGGTTACCCAACTGATCAGCAACGGCCTGACGGGCATCATGCCAGTGATCTTGTTGATTTTGATGGCCCGCTGTCGTTTTCTTCACACACTTGCCGGTCAAATAGCCGGACTTTTCCCCTGGCTCCAGCTCCTCCGCTATCCGCTGAAAAGTAGCCACCGCGTCAACCCTGCTACTTTGCAACGCAGAATGCAGGCTTTCTAATCGTTGATGGATAGCACCTTCCAACTCAGGGGTTGCCTGAACCAGCAATGTTTTTACATACGCTCTGGCATCCAGGTCGATCTGCTCTTTGTTTTCCGCCATCCATGTTGCCAACCAGTCCATACATTGATCGACCCGGGATTTCGCCCCCCATTCCTTTGCTCGTTGCCTTATCCAGTGAATAGCAGCACTTATCAGCTGGTGCTGTAGCTTGACCGCTTCCTCTGAAATCGTATCTATAACTGCCAGAACAATGGATTCATCCCCCATTTTCCGGTTAAACAGATCTCTTACCAGATCATCAAGCCAGACGGTTCCATCCCCAGCACTTTGCAGGATAACGCCGGAAGCCAGTTTCTGAAGACTGTCCAGGGGCAGGGTATTGATCACAGACTTTAACGGATCCGTTAATTGCTGTAGAGCAACAGCCTCCGCTGTTTTCAATGCCGCATCGATGGTGTTGGCGGAGTCTCCCTGAGAATGTGACGAGCTATTCGACTGACCGATCGCTTCACGCCCTTTGTCACGAAGTGCTTTTTCCCAAGCCTCAGACTCAAGCTTACGGCTCAATATATCAACAGCCAATGTCGTTAAAACCGGTGTCATGGCTGCCCGGAATCCGGGGAGAGTCTCTGCCAGTCCCTGAGCTGCTGCGAGTTCTGTGCCATTTCGCTCAGCAATGAAAGCAGCACCTTGACTGACGGCCTGTTCCATCACTTTCTCAATACCTGGCTCTACACTCGCTATAACCGTATCCAGATTTTTCCGGAGTTCGCCGGTCAGCAGGTCTATCGCCTCCTCTATCACCCTGCTACCTTGTTGAGCAATCAACTGATCAATAACACGGTTTTGCCCGGCACGAGGTTCTGTTGTTCCTTCAGCAGAATGTGAGGCAGCAGCCTCTTCCTGTTCAGCTTGCTGGCTATTGTCTGCAAACGCAGTGGTGATTCTGGTAACCAGGTCTTGCACATCCCCACTATTATTTTTACAGTCTTGCGTTTCTCTCTTTAGTTTCCTGATAGCACATTTAATATCCGGCGCAATTTTTTCCAGATTCTCTTCTATCAACGGCTTCAGCTTATCTTTAAACTTCTGTTCATTTTGAAATACCCGAACAGCTTCTTCTATTTTCTTATTGATCAGCTGTTTGATTTTCTTTTCAGTGTATTTAACCGGCTCTGGTTCAGGCTGACTGGATTTGGGCTTCCATAGACCCGCTATTTTACCAGCCATTTTAGAAATACCATCCGCAGCAGAGCTGAATTTCTGCACAACAATATGACTGTGTTTTTGCACAACGGTTGTTAATGTTTTTGCTGCGCTACTGGCAATTCTATTTTGAATCCTGTCGATTTCATCCGGATTACGTTGCTGCCAGTCATTGAATATGTGCACAGTATCAGCGCGAATATTCATCAGGGTATCGATAATGATGGCCGTCATTCTGGATAGCAGCTCATCCACATTCTTATCGGTCAACTCAACGCCTTCAGCCATCATGCTGACCAGTGCCTGGTTGATAATCCCCTTTAAAGAGTCAGCCTTGATGGCTGTCATTTTTTCATTAAACAGTTGATTACCCGACTGCGATACAGTAACAATGCCGTTACTTAAAATGGAATCAATGCCAGTTGCATTGTTTTGTGCCGACGGATGCCCGGTTAAACCCAGTATGCTCACGATTAACCGGGTCAGAGTGTCCGATATTTCCTTTTTCCCAGCATCGCTATCCGCCAGGGTTACTTTATCCAGAAAGGCCTCATGAGTCAGGTGTACCAGAATGGTTGCAATTGATCGGGTAACATCACTGACCCAGCCTTCATCGCCCCCGGGATCAACAGCATTTCCATCCACTCCACCGGCAACGCTGTCTGGCCAGGGGCTGGCCTTTTTCAGCTCGCCCTGAATCACTTCCGTCAGATTTTCCACCAGGGCATTCAGAGCCTCAGGCTTTTCCAGCACTTTTTCCGGCGTTAAACCTGCCGCCTTGACCAGCCTGTCACTCACCTTCTTGCGGGGCTTTGCGGGAGGACGGACAATCTCGATATTCACATAAGCGTTATCATGACTGCCACCCACAGAGCAACTGGTGCGACCGGCAGCAACGATTGGCTGGGCATCCGGATTAATCCCAACCTTTCTCAAACCTAACTCAATGCCCAGGCCACAGGCTTTACGGAGGTTTTGATAGAAACAAAAAACGATATCATGGTAAATATGGCGAAATTGAGGAGCGTCCTCATCCGGGCTACCGGAGGCTGGAACACCGGTTGCTTTTGTCTGCCCCATTGAGGAATAGGCCGTAGCCTGTTGGCTTGCCGTTAAATTCTGACTCCGGGGTACTGCTAACAGATAAGTGCTTTCATCGGCATCATCAGCAGTGCCTTCGCTTTGATTGGCGCTGGAAGCCAGTAAAGATCGCCCTGGCATTTTACTGATTGAGCTTCTGTCAACCATTGCTGTCTGTTCAGGAACACCCGGTGCAGCGCCCTCCTGACATTGATTGATATTCACCTGATTTGCTGTACCAAAATCAGGCCGAACAGAAACCGAATCTCCGCTCGCTCTGATCGATGGAGACCAAGGTCCTCCCTCCGGGGGGACCGGGTTAATAGCAGTACACTCCGTTAATTCCATTTAATTAGACTCCATTCTACTGCCAGGCATATTCTTGTATTTGAGAGAGCCTTCATTACGTGATATTTAATGAGTCAGCAAAACCAATGAATTGACAAAGCTTTATTCTCTGATGGATGCAAAAGTCTTTGACGGTCGTCAAGTCATCAACACTAATATTTGAGACTATCGTTTTATTTGAGTGGCAAAAGGGGGAAAAGTTCCCTGACTTTTGGCCAAAAAGCCGAAAGTCAGGGTAAGAAAGGAGAAAAGAAGTGTAAATCAGGCAGGAACGCGACGAATTTTGGCACCAAGTTGCTGAAGTTTCTCTTCAATACACTCGTAACCACGGTCAATATGGTAAATACGTTCTACCACGGTATCACCTTCAGCGACCAGGCCAGCAATAACCAGACTGGCTGAAGCCCGCAGGTCAGTGGCCATAACAGGCGCTGCTTTGAGCTGCTCAACACCTTTGACGATAACGGTGTTACCTTCCACATCAACGTCTGCACCCATGCGTTTCATTTCCTGAACATGCATGAAGCGATTTTCAAACACGGTTTCGGTAATCCGGCCCGTGCCTTCAGCAATGGCATTCAATGCGGTGAACTGAGCCTGAATATCGGTGGGCATTGCCGGGTAAGGTGCCGTTTTCAGGTCAACTGCCCTGGGACGCTTGCCCTTCATATCCAGTTCAATCCAGTCATCGCCCCATTCTACTGAAGCACCGGCTTCCCGAAGCTTGAACAGAATCGCATCGAGAATATTAGGCTGGGTGTCTTTCAGGCGGACCCGGCCACCGGTTGCTGCGGCAGCAATCAGGTAAGTGCCGGTTTCAATACGGTCTGGCAATACCGAGTAGGTGCAGCCATCAAGGCGTTCTACCCCCTGAACCCGGATCATACCCGTACCATGGCCTTTAATCCTGGCACCCATGGTAATCAGGCACTCGGCAAGATCCACCACTTCAGGCTCACGGGCCGCATTTTCAATAATGGTTTCACCATCGGCCAGTACCGCAGCCATCAGGATGTTTTCCGTACCGGTGACCGTTACGGTGTCCATCAGTATGTGGGCGCCTTTCAGGCGATCTTTGACGCTGGCTTTGATATAGCCGTCTTCCACAACAATATCCGCGCCCATGGCCTGCAGGCCACTGATATGCAGATCAACCGGGCGGCTGCCAATAGCACAGCCACCAGGCAGGGAGACTTCTGCATAACCAAATCTGGCCAGCAGAGGACCCAGTACGAGAATAGAAGCCCGCATGGTCTTCACCAGCTCATAAGGTGCCACGAGCTGCTTGATGGTGCTGGCATGAACTTCCACGTTCATCTTTTCATCCACCAGCAGCTCAACCCCCATACAGCCAAACAGCTCACACATGGTGGTAATGTCGTGCAAATGGGGCAGATTACATACGGTAACCGGGGAGTCAGCCAGCAGGGTCGCTGCCAGAATCGGCAGGGCAGAGTTCTTGGCACCAGAGACCCGAATCTCTCCATCCAGGCGCACACCACCGGTGATAATCAGTTTATCCATGGTTTCTCACTTAGTCCTGGTTACCCAGCTGTCTGGCACGCTCTGCGGTAGTCAAAGCCACCATCGATACAGCGTGAATCGCACCACTGGTGATGAATGGATTCAGGTGAGAATAGATCATCTGCTGACGCTGAACCGGTCTCTTCGCCTCAAACTGGTCACTGATTACGGTCAGACGAAAGTCACACCCCTCGCCCTCAACAATCACTTGTGAGCCCGCAATCTCCTTCTCCAGAAGCGCCTTGACCTCTTCGGCTTGCATGATCCAACCTCTCAGGGAATATCAGGTATTTAAAGGGAACAGTAAAACCGGCCAATGATATCCGAGAGAGGGTTCCATGAATAGCCCCAAAACAGGATCAACCCGCAAGCTGCGTCAGTTTTGCCGGCCGTAAGTAGTTAACCAAATGAAATCCTATTTTCTGACTAAGTGGACAGTCACTCTCGGCAACTGCTCCTGCGTTGCTCTAGCTCCTGCATCCATGCAGTCGTGCGGCGTTACAACTCCGGTCACATAGCTAAGGCTATGCTCCCTGCGTTGTGCCTTGCATAGTAACTGCCCACTTAGCCAGAAATATACGATTCCATTTGGCCAACTACTTACACATTATTCAGCAATGGCTGAATACCACAGACTTCAGCCAATGCATCCAGTTCATGAGGCATGCCAACAAATTCGATGGACTTCTGCTGTTTTTTTGCCAACCGGATCCAGGAGAGAAAGACCGATAAAGCAGAGCTATCGGCCTGGGAGATACCGCTCAGGTCAATTTCCCAGTCGTCACCGCCAGAGGTCAGTAGTAAACGGGCACCCTGCTCTTCAATAACGGCGGAGGTGGCGAAATTAACCACACCATTCAGTGTAAACCGGCCAGGCGCTTCCACTGCCAGGGTCATGACTGCTTGCTCACAGCGTTGTTCTCCGTTGCTTCACCCTGCATGATTTCCGGCCAGTGATCCACAACATATTGGAGATCATTGTACTTGCTCATGGCTTCTGCAAACTGGTTACGGAACTGAATGCCAATATTGATACCATCAACAATGATATTCCTGAGTTTCCAGCGCTCATCCTGATGAACCATGGAATAAGAGATGGCCACAGTACCGGAGGACGTTCTGACCGTCATATCCACGGGAACCAGCCGTGCCTTGCCTGACCGGTAGGCATTTAATACGGTATCCGGTACCGCATCAACTTTCTCAATGGTCAACCGGGTATCATCAAGCTTCAGCAGGGCCTTGCCATAGAAGCTGATCAGACTGTCTTTAAACGTTCTGGAAAACTGCTCAATTTGTCCGCTTTTAGCCCGGCGGGAGTATTTACCCATCACCCCCCGGGCAATGGCGTCGAAGGCCACGGAAGGTGACAGCTGGCGATCAACCTCGGCAATAAAGGCAGCATCGTTCTTTTTATACTGATGAATATTGTTTTCAAAGGTTGCCAGCAGTTCCCTGGTAATTTTTTCCACTTCCTTGTGAGGTGACTCAATGACCTGCTCTGCAGCGATGACCGCTGAAGACCACTGAAAAAACAGCGCCACCAGGAAAGCCACCACGTGTCTATTACCTTTCATCATCCATTCCATCCGCTAGCCAGAGAACGCTTCTCCGGGCTTGTTGTTTCGTTACTCACTTTTATTGACCGTGCCCAGAAGAAACTTACCGATCAGCTCCTCGATAATCAGCGCTGACTGAGTGTCTTCAAAACGCTCACCATCTCGCAGAAACGCCTCGTCACCACCAATGCTGATACTAATGTACTGCTCACCCAATAGCCCTGCGGTGACAATCGATGCCGTGCTATCGATAGGTATATTATCGATTTGCTGATCAATATCCATAACTACCCTGGCCATGTAAGTCTCTTTATCCAGCTCAACGCTTTTCACTTTGCCAATGGTGACTCCGGCCATGGATATTTTGGAACGGGGTTTCAGGGCACCGATGTTATCGAAGTAAGCATTCAGCTCATAGGTTTCACCGCCGGCTTTCAGGGACAGACCACTGACCTTTACCGCCAGCAGCACCAGGGCCAGCATGCCTGCCAGCATAAAGGCACCGACACTGATTTCTAACGTTCGTATCCGCATTTTATGCTCTCTCCTTAAAGCTCACCAAACATCACTGCGGTCAAAATGAAATCCAATCCGAGAACAGCCAGTGAGGAATAAACCACCGTTCTCGTAGTTGCACGACTGATGCCTTCTGAAGTGGGAACGGCATCGTACCCCTGGAAGACGGCGATCCAGGTCACCACAACCCCGAACACCAGGCTTTTCACCATGCCATTGCCCACATCATCGACAAAATCAACCGACTGTTGCATGCCACTCCAGAATGAACCTTCATAAATCCCCAGCCAGTCAACGCCCACGATGACGCCACCAAGAATCCCGACCAGGCTGAAGATCGCCGCCAGCAGCGGCATAGAGATAACCCCCGCCCAGAAACGTGGGGCAATGACCCGTTTTAACGGATCAACACCGATCATTTCCATACTGGACAGCTGCTCGGTCGCTTTCATCAGCCCGATTTCAGCGGTCAGGGCAGAACCGGCACGCCCGGCAAACAGCAGTGCAGTCACCACCGGCCCCAGCTCACGCACCAGGCTCAGGGCCACCAGCTGACCAACAGACCCCTCTGAGCCATAGCGAATCAGAATACTGTAGCCCTGCAAACCAAGAACCATACCAATAAAAAGACCGGAAACCGATACAATGATTAACGACAGAAAACCAACGTTATAGAGCTGCCTGATCAGCAGCGCGCCTCGCCCAGAGAATCCCGCCCGGGAAAAAATCGCCAGAAACAGAAAAATACCGGACCGCCCCAGGGACTGCACATGACCAAGACCTGACTGACCAAGCTGAGCCAGCCGGTCCAGAACATCAAGTTTCATTTATACCCCCGGAGACAGTAAGTCGCTTTGATAGTCATCTGCAGGAAAGTGAAAAGGAACAGGCCCGTCGGGCAGCCCCTGCATAAACTGGCAGACCCTGGCATCCGTTGAGCTCAACATCTCCTCCGGGGTGCCGGAACCAATCACTTCACCATCGGCGATCAGGTAGATTACATCCGCGATGCTGGCCGTTTCATGAAGATCATGGGAAACAATGATACTGGTGATGCCCAGCGCCTGGTTCAGCTTGCGAACCAGCTCCACCAGCACGCCCATGGCAATCGGGTCCTGTCCGACAAAGGGTTCATCATACATCACCATTTCAGGGTCCAGGGCAATGGCCCTGGCCAGGGCAACGCGCCGACTCATACCTCCGGATAACTCGCTGGGCATCAATGACCATGCACCGCGCAGCCCCACCGCATGGAGCTTCATCAGTACGATATCACGGATCATGGTTTCCGATAGCTGGCTATGAATGCGCAGGGGAAAAGCGACATTCTCAAAAACGGACAAATCGGTAAACAGTGCCCCGCTCTGGAACAGCATGCCCATTTTACGACGCTGAACAAATAACTGATCCCTCGTCAGATCAGCCAGATCCTGACCATCCACCACAATCGAGCCCCGGTCGGGTAGAAGCTGACGGCCAATCAACCGCAGCAGGGTCGTCTTGCCGGTGCCTGAAGGCCCCATAATACCCACCACTTTGCCACGGGGTATATCCATATCGATATTATTGAAGATCGCCCGGGAACCTCGATAAAAGGTCAAACCACGAATCTCGACAAAATTATCGGTGCGGTTTTCGTTGCTGTGTTGTTCACCTGAGGAGATGGAATTCATCATTGGGTTCGCAGATCCCTGCAACAGACAGAATGTAAAAGTCTTCCAGTTCCGATATTATGACCTGTTTCACACTTTAATTGCACCTTCCAGTACATCAATTACATTGAAACCATGTGCCAGACAAGTACAGACAAATTATATCGTAGGAATTTCTGCGAACAGGATCAATTCAGAGGGGAATGCAGTTGCATTGTCTGCCTGATTTTCCCTACACTTCCTTCCTTTATGTGAATTCTTGAGAACTCCCCCGGAATGAGTCCTGCCATTTACGCCATAGCAGCCATTATTGTTGGCTTCATACTGCTCACCTGGAGTGCAGACCGTTTTGTCGGCGGTGCTGCAGCTACGGCAAAAAACTGGGGTATATCCCCCATGCTGATCGGCTTGACCGTTGTCTCCATCGGTACGTCTGCGCCAGAAATTCTGGTATCGCTGATGTCTTCTCTCCAGGGACACAACGATATTGCGGTTGGCAACGCCATTGGCTCCAATATTGCCAATATCGGACTGGTTCTTGGACTAACCGCGCTTATCGCACCACTACCGGTCAAAACAGCACTGGCCAAACGGGAAATACCCTGGCTGTTATTGGTCACGGTGATTGCCGGTGCCTGCCTTGCCAACAACTACCTCGGGCTTATGGAAAGCCTGGTGCTGCTCAGCGGCCTGTTCGTTACCCTCTATCTGATGGTGACCTGGCAAAAATCCCACCCTGAAGAACCTCTGGCAGAGATTGAGGAGATCGAAGAGCTGCCTTCAGGCAAAGCTTACCTG
The DNA here is from genome assembly GCF_017744115.1 of Salinisphaera sp. G21_0. Lineage (GTDB taxonomy): Bacteria > Pseudomonadota > Gammaproteobacteria > Pseudomonadales > Endozoicomonadaceae > Endozoicomonas. The sequence goes on from NZ_JAGHQW010000088.1 coordinate 9,292, forward strand.
GAACTGGTGGGCGGACTGGTACTGCTACTGATCAGTGCCCAGATTCTGGTTTGGGGTGCAACGGAAATCGCCACTCTGCTGGGTGTCAGTGAGCTGATCGTTGGTTTGACGGTTGTCGCCATTGGTACCAGTTTGCCGGAGCTGGCCGCATCGGTAGCCAGTGCCCTGCGCGGCCACCATGATATTGCCCTGGGCAATGTTGTGGGCTCAAACATCTTCAACCTGCTGGCGGTTCTGTCAATGCCCGGACTGGTTCGTCCCGGAGCCATCAGTGAGTCTGTTTTCTCCCGAGATTATACCGTAATGCTGACATTTACCGTTCTGCTGGCGGCCATGGCCATCTTCGGTAAAAAACCCAAAACGCTGGGACGTTTTGCAGGTATTATCTTTCTGGCAGGGTATGCCTGCTATGGCACATGGCTGTACGTACAGACGGTTTAAACCGGAGCTGAATGCTCCCTTCTCCCTGAACTATTTTATCCCGGAGTCTGAAAGGTTATGCTTTGCCACAACATCCTGACAGCTCCTTCAAAGGCTTTACTGAAATGACCTCTGACCAGAACTTTATTGAAATTGGTCGTCGTACCATCCAGATCGAAAAGGATGCGATTGAAGCGTTGTTGCCACGCATTGGTGAAGACTTCAGCAATGCCTGTCGGCTAATGCTGGAATGCCGGGGCCGAATTGTCGTTGTGGGAATGGGAAAGTCAGGACATATTGCCCGTAAAATCAGTGCCACCCTGGCCAGTACCGGTACACCGGCGTTTTATGTCCATCCCGGCGAAGCCAGCCATGGGGACATGGGTATGATCACCGCAGACGATGTGGTGCTGGCTATTTCCAACTCCGGTGAAACCGGCGAAGTAATCACCTTGCTTCCGCTGTTCAAACGAATGGGTGCTGCGCTGATCAGCATGACCGGCAAACCCGCTTCCACACTGGCGCAGGCCGCTGAAGTGAATCTGAACACAGGGGTTGATAAAGAGGCCTGCCCACTTGATCTGGCACCAACATCCAGCACCACCACTCAACTGGTTATGGGTGACGCGCTCGCCATTGCGCTGCTGGAAGCCCGTGGCTTTACCGCAGAAGACTTTGCATTTTCCCACCCCGGCGGTGCCCTGGGTCGCAGGCTGCTATTGAAAGTGCAGGATATCATGCATGACGGCAATCGAATCCCGACGGTGAAAAAAGGCACACGCCTGGGTGAAGCGCTGCTGGAAATGACCCGGAAAGGTCTCGGCATGACCTCCATTATTGATGACAACAACGTGGTCGTTGGTGTCTTTACCGACGGTGATCTTCGTCGTGCACTGGATCAAGGGGTTGACCCCCACAACACGACCATCGACGAGGTAATGACCATCAAGTGCACCACCATTACCCCTGATATTCTTGCCGCTGAAGCACTGAGAATTATGGATGATCGCAAAATCAATGCGCTTATCTGTGTTGACCATGAGCGGCATGCTGTTGGTGCCATCAATATGCATGACTTGCTGAAAGCGGGCGTGGTTTAAACGCTTTTTATCAGGCTCAAGGCTGTCAGTTTCGGAACCCGGATGACCTATCGCAATCATCTTATTATCGCTGCAATCCTGCTAGTGCTGGCCGCTGGCTATTGGACCTACGACGGTGCAATAGTAACGGTCAGCGCCAGCCCTTCGGAAATCATCCGCCAGGATGCCGACTACTTTCTGGTGGATGCCCTGGTTAAGGAGTACGACGCTACCGGAGCGTTACAATACCAGTTGCAGTCGGGCAGCATTACCCATTACCCCCACAATGACAACACACTCCTGCAACAACCCATCCTGACTAACCTCAGTGACAGTGGACAACTCACTGTGTCAACGTCAGAGAACGGAAAATTACTGCCCGGTGGCAAAGATATTGAACTGTGGGATAATGTCGTGGTTATCCAGAGCAGCCCGTCCGTCAGGCAACAGGGCTATGAGCAACAGCTCAGAATGGACACCGACTTCCTGACCATTGCGACGGATAAGGAAATTGCCGATACCGATCGCCCTGTGCTGATTACCAGCGACACCGGAGAGACGCAAGCCATTGGGATGACCGCCTGGTACCAGCAGGGAAAGATTCAATTAAAGTCCAGAGTACGGGGAGTCTATGAGACTGAGTAAGCTGATCATTCGCACAATCATTGATATATCCCTGTCAGGGAAGCGATAACCCATGACACGACTACCAAAACCAAAAGCACTCCTGAACAAACAATGGCTTGTCGGGCTGTTATTTGTCCCATTTATGGCCATGGCATTACCCGCTGATCGCCAGCAGCCCATCCAGATCGATTCAGACACCGCTGACATTGATAATAAAAAAGGGGTGTCTGTTTATCGTGGTGATGTGGTCATGACCCAGGGCACCACGCGCATCACCGGTGACGTTATTACCATCTACACCCGGGACCGGGAGTTGACCAGGGTCATTGCCCGGGGCAATAAGGCCAGGGCTTATTATGAAGAGCTGCAACCCGGTGAACAGGGCATCGTCCAGGCCTGGGGCAACACCATTCGCTACGATGTGGACAGTGACCAGATTGAACTGATCAAAAACGCCCAGCTCTCCCAAAAGGGAGACACCTTTACCGGCGAAAAGATTGACTACAACCTGACACTGCAGACCGTCAATGCCAAAGGCACACCCAATCAGGGAGACAATGGCCGGGTACAGATGGTGATTCAGCCCCGTCAGGAAAAAGCCAAACAATGAAGCGCTGCCCGCTTCCCGCTGCCCGTAAAAGCATTAGTCTTATCTTTTTCGAGCAGCGGGAAGCGGGAGGCGGGAAGCGTTCTAAACGACACACTTTGTTTTCACACTCAGGTTAACAGACAACCGGATGGCAATCCTCAAGGCAGAACATCTTAGCAAAAGCTACAAAGGCAGAGAGGTGGTGAAAGATGTCTCTCTGCAGGTTAACAGTGGGCAAATCGTTGGCCTGCTGGGTCCTAATGGCGCAGGAAAAACCACCTGTTTTTATATGATTGTCGGGCTGGTGAAAGCCGATGGCGGCAAAGTCACCATTGACCAGCAGGACCTGACTTTTCAGGCCATGCACAACAGGGCCCGTGCTGGTATCGGTTACCTCCCCCAGGAAGCCTCTATATTTCGTCGCCTGTCCGTGCGGGACAATATTCTGGCCATTCTAGAAACCAGGAAAGACCTCAATAAACAGCAGCGCGCCGAGAAAATGGAGTCACTGCTGGATGAGTTCAATATTGGCCATATTCGTGACAGTGCCGGCATGGCGCTATCCGGTGGCGAAAGAAGACGGGCAGAGATTGCCAGGGCCCTGGCCACCGACCCGACCTTTATTCTGCTGGACGAACCCTTTGCCGGCGTTGACCCGATATCCGTTGGTGATATCAAATCCATCATCCGTCATTTGCAAAACCGGGGCATCGGGGTACTGATCACCGACCATAACGTCCGGGAAACACTGGATATCTGTGAGAAGGCCTATATCGTCAGCGAAGGGCATATCATCGCAGAAGGCGACAGCCATACGGTACTGTCCAATCAGACGGTCCGTGACGTTTATCTTGGGCACCAGTTCAGCTTGTAACACTGTGTTCCCGGCCGCAGCCAGTACCCGTACATTATTTCAATGCGTTTGATGTGTAAAATCTCCGTTCACCCTGAGCGTCCCTCGGCTCCGCTCAGGATGCACGGACGAAGGGTGATTGGCACAGTCTCTATTCAAGGCATGGTGTTTACGCCCTTCGACTCCGCTTCAGGACGTTTCCTTCTGATCCAGTTTTTTCTGTTGATTGTTAATATTGCTAACTGGGTTGTCATTAAAGTCAGGGTAAATTTTCTATAACTTAATTGGACATACTTGATTAATTGACAAGGAGGTCATAGTCATGAATTCTCAGGAATGTTCAGTACCAACTGCCATTAACATCGATTCATGGAAAAATTTCATGAGTGATAATCTACTCATTAATGGCGTTGGCGAATTCAAAGGTGACGAAAAAAAAGTAACCTTCTATTCGGTGGAGGCAAAAAGATATTACGATGTTTCTGTATGCGACAGTTATGATAAAGACACATTTGTTAATATCATTGTTACAGCCAGAACAGACAGAAAAAATATTTTTAACCGTGTGATTGGTGCAGTTGCTGACGCATTTAAACGGTTGGTTACCAGTGGTATGAAATTTAGCAAAACACGTTCATCCCAAATAAAGGACAAACTAGAACCTGTTATTCTGGAGAAGGCGATAGATAAGGGTAAAGGATGGGGTGCTGATAGAAAGGCTATTGAAAATGGATTTAAAGCGGCAACTCAGCGTTATATTAAATTTAACATTGATGATATTTACAATGATTCTCGCTTTATCCTGGCAAAATCTCTCTTTGATATTTATGATGACCCCTCTCTTCTTCATAAATTGCAATGGGATCTTAATGCCAGAATGAGAAGTTTACAACAAGACGCTGCAAGCTTGTCAGCATCGGCCGGGTTTCATCAGGATCAAATTGCATTTAATAGTGTTGATGGTGTTATAAATCTGACTGACTATGCCCTGACTGGAAACAATAATGCAAGACAACGCGTAGATCATGCTGGAGACATGATTCGTATAAACTTATGGAGACAAAATCACTACAACTCGAAGCTCGTTAAAACTTACAACACCATCCACTTAGTTGGTGAAATGTTGACAAGAATTCAACACACTATAGACAGTAAACAGTCAAGAAAGCCGGTGCCAGGCGTTGCACCCTGAACCAGCTTCCCGGAACTGTCACCCGAAGCACCTGACCTGACAGAGCCCTTTTGAGAAAGGTAACTGTCAGGGGTGGGCTTAAACTTCTGAATGATGTGATTAAAAACGATAACCCATTGAAATAGAGGCTACCGGATATACTTTGTAATTACTTAACTCATCTTCCAGCTTTTGCTCTTCTTCTTTTAAGTTATCATCGAATCCCGGTAACAATGTTCCTGTTCCGGATGCTTTCAGAGAGACATCCCCTGAGCCTTGATAAAGCACTCCAAGATCCGCGCTGAAGATAAAACCGGCTGTCCCCGCAGAGCCTGATGTCCAACCAATGCCGAGATACGGTGCAAAGCTGTTGAATTCGACATCTGCATCCAATCGATCAAGCATATAAAGAGTGCCACCAATCTCAAATCGATTCCCGTTCTTTGGCTTGCCCTCACCTTCAAGGGTATTACCATTGTAATAGGCACCTGCGGTAAGCCTGAAACCACTGTTGTCAAACATATACCAGTCAGCCATTACACCAAAAGATGAAAGCTCCAGGTCAGCATCGTACTCGATTTCATCTTCCTCGAAATCGGTGCCAAAGGTGAAATGGTTATACTGCCCCCGCAATGCCACAGAGTCCATTAGCTGATAAGAACCGGTAATACCGAGCCCCAGGGTAGACATCCCCACTTCTACAGCGGTCTCTGCAGCATTGGCCTGTAAGCGTTCAAACAGGGGACAGACTCCCCCTACTTGTCGAGATCGGCTTTTAATGGATTGGCCCCGAATTTCTCTTTCCAGAGTCGCGGTATCAGTTCCCTGATATCACGGGCCGGGTGGAGGCT
>NZ_JAGHQW010000089.1 GCF_017744115.1 Salinisphaera sp. G21_0
AGAATGACAACGATAGAGTACGACCTTGTCAGCCCGGTAAAGTTCCAGGCAACCGGTATCAGAGAAGCCTGACCTTTTTGTCAGGCAGCCTGGCTGTGGGATGTGTTACTGGATAGCGCACCGCTGCCGCTACTCCGGATGAATACACGTCAACTGCCACAGCCTGAAAACTGACGTATTCATAATTTCTGAAAACATAAGAGAGCCAGCAGCTTTCACTGCTAAGAAACATCACTATCACCACTTGGTCTAAAAAGTCGGAAGTTTTCTGCCATCTTCGCTACTGGGTCGCCTGGACGGGCGCTATTCCCGGTCAGCCTCCTGGAAGCTCCCGTCAAATTCAGCTGATCTATTCTGGATAAAGCTTACCAGGCAGCTGATCTTTTTTCCGAACAGACTTTCTGCCTCTGAGCTTTCTGCATACTTCCAGCAATGTGGTCAACTGCTCCTCTTTAGCAGTTGTAGCAGCCCCTCCTGCCTGAGTTTGATAAAGGCTGACTGTCAGTTGGTTGCAGATCACGCTCAGTTCCTCTGAGCCAAGCTGATTGAGACAGTCGGTCAATGATGTCAGGTTCTCATTGTTAAGATTTTTGTTAAGGTTGTTGGTAAGATTGTTGTTAAGATATATGCGACCCCAGTTTTTCAATTCGCTCAGCGTCAACCGAACATCGTTCTGCAGGCAGGCTGCTTCCAGTTGGCGGAATGCTTCTGCTTCAGAGGCGTGTTTCCCGGATCGATGACGTCCACCCATGTTAATGATTGATTGATCTGACTTTGTTGCGGCACTGGATTTGAACCGCCAGAATGCCAGGGTCATCAGCCATAACAGTGCAAAAAAAGCGGTTAACCACTGCCAGAAGACAGGTGTCTGCCAGATGCCGGGAGATTCCTGCGATGTTGCATCGCTGACTCTGGCAGGTTCCGGGCATTCAGCAGGCTTGTCTGTTGGCAATGTGGTCGGGGAGGCGACGGTTAAGGCATTAGCGTTTGGATCGGCGGCTACATCTATCTCTGTTGCAGGCAGTCTGGAGGTTTTAGTCTCACCACTTGCTGTATCAAACCAGGTGTATTCAATCGCGGGCAACGTGATTTTTCCGGGACGGGTTGGAATCATGGCTATGGAATCCGTGCGTTGCCCCTGAACGCCATTGGCCGTTTCGCGGTCTGCAGTCCCGGATTTATCCGGGTAGCTGTTCACTCCCTTTGGCTGAGTCATCAGAATAGGTGGCAGTTGTGCGGCACTGAGACCGTCGGCATTGACGGTAATGGTTCGGGTAATGGCATCACCCACCTGCAAACTGTCCAGTGGCTGGCTCCATTGCTCCTGAATCGTTACCTTTCTCGCGGGTAACCAGGTGTCACTGGCAGGGTAGTTTTCAGGTCTGGGTTTTACCTCAATTTGTATCTCCCCGGAGCGGGCAAGTACGGGTTTGCCACCACTGGAAAAGAAACTGCCAAATGGATCCCGGGGCTCCACCGCCACACCGGTAAAGGTCAGTGATGGTATGATTATGTCACCCACTGACTGGGGATGAATCGAGTACTTCAACTCAAATCCCCGGTAGCGAATACCCTCAATAATGGTATCCAGTTTTCGTGTTTCCCCCAGCTGCTGAATCAGTGCATCGCTGATGTCCAGGGCACTCAGCCGGTTATCATCATACAGCTGGACTCTGGAGAGAATGGTCAGGGTGAAGATCAGCTCCTGCTGGACATAAATGCTGTTACTGCTGACCTCGGCGTTCATCAGGATTGGGCCGGAGTCCGTTGTTGGGTCATCGGGTCTGTTATCGCTGACGGTGATGGTAACCGCTTCAGATTGCAGGTCACCCAGTTGGATTGGGGGAATCACCAGCGTTCCCTGCTGTTTCGGAGCCAGGGTAACCACCCAGTCGCGGCTAAACTCCCTTTTGCCATTAATGATACTGGTCTTGTTCTGTTGCCGGGTGCCCAGTATATCAAAACTCCACTCCAGGGGTTTCAGGTCTGGAGCGTCACTGGAACTTTCATCCGTGCGCAGGGTTAGCTCCAGGGTTTCATGGCTGGCCAGTGACGTTCTGTTAACACTGGCGGTAAATGCCGCATTGGCCATCATGGAAACCGAAAGACTGATCAATGCGGTCAACATCAAATAAAATGACTTTCGATTTACCATGATGCCTCCTCCGTTCTGTTTTGCTGAGACTGTTGCTGATGCAGAAACTTTCTGCGTAATAGACCACCCGGGTCATCCGGAATGGTTCTCAACCAGCTTTCAATAGCCTGTTGTTCGGCAGAAAGTGGCTGTTCATCTCCCCCTTCATCCGAAGCGCTGGCCGTTGTTTTCGGAGGTTTATCATCCACTTTATTTTTTTCTGCCTGAGTGGTCTGTCGTGATGGGCTGGTGCTGTCCTTATCTTCAGACGGCTGAGGTTGAGTCTGTTGATCTTGCTGCTGGTTCTGATCAACTGGTGGGTTGTTCTGCGGGCGCTGTTGCGATGAAGATTCCTGCGTGCTGGTGTTTTCACCTGCCTGGTCATTTTCAGGAGCAGCGTCATCCCGGTTGTTGTTTCTGGATTGGTTATTATCGCTCCGGGACTGCTGCTGGCTATTTTCACCCTGGCCACTTTCTTGCCGGGTGCTATTTTGCTGACTGTTGTTTCCCTGATTTTGCTGCGATTGGTCTGACTGCTGCTGTAATAATTGTTCAACCAGATGACGATTGAACCTGGCATCCTCCATATTGGGTTGTTGGGATAATGTCTGGTCATAAGCGTCAATGGCTTCCTGAAGTTTGCCTGCCCTGGCCAGTGCATTGCCCCGGTTGTACGCCGATATGGGCTCAATCGTCTGATCATCAGGAGAGTTAAGGGTTGATGCAGATTCCTCAAACTGCTGATTCCGGAACAAGGCTTCCGCTTTCCAGGCCGGATCGCTAAACAGGCTGGCTGCCAGCTCCGGATTCCCCTCCTGAAGCGCTTTCTGCCCCTGCTGATCCCGTGTCTGCCACAGGTCATTCCAGCTTAATGCCATGGCATCCCGGGGGACCGGCAACAGGGAGATCATGATCAGTACTAACCAACCCCGGCGAAAGCCCAGCAGGGCAGCCGGTAATAGCAGCCATACCAACCAGTAACCGGCGTCATACCACTGATCAAACTCACGCTCAGTTGATATCTGTCCGCTGAATAGTGGATTGATGTTGCCTGTTGGCAGGAGGGCTTGCAGGTCAGTAGCTGCAACGGTCATGGTCTGGTATCTACCGCCATTGGCCCGGGCCAGTGACTGCAGAAGGGACTGCTCCAGTTGAGGGACGACAATGGCTCCCTGTTGATTTTTCAGATAACCGCCATCAGGCAACGGAATCGGTGCCCCCTGTTCAGTGCCGGTACCAAGAATGGATAAACGAATACCGCTGTTCTGCAGCAGGCTGGAAATCTGCTCCGCCTGTGCTGCGGTCATGGAGCCCGTAACCAGCAAAATATCACCGGACTCACTGCTGCCCTGGGTCAGGAGCTGTTTTGCCAGGCGCACTGCTGCTACAGGGTTGTTACCCTGCACAGGCATAATGTCAGGGCCAAGGGCTTTGGTCAGGTTATTCAATGTACGACTATCGTCTGTCAGTGGCGCTACGGTATGGGCAGAACCAGCGTAGGCGACCAGGGCAGAGAGCCCTTCGCTGCGCTGGTTGAACAGATCCTGCAGCTTGAACCGCACCCGTGTCAGGCGGTTGGGGGAAAGATCAGCCGCGTACATGTGATAGGAGAGGTCAACGGCAACCACCCAGGGCTGTTGATGTTTACTGACGGGGACCGGCTCCTTCTGCCAGGCAGGACCGGCAAGGGCCAGAGAGGCGATCACCCAGCCAGTCAATACCAGCATAAGCGGCCAGCGAGCCGGTTTCTGCTGCTCTCCTTCCAATAACCAGGGCAGAAGCGCAGGGGCAATGACTTTAGACCAGCTGCCCCGATCCCGATGTTGTCGCCAAAGCAGGAATACAAGGGTGATGCAGGGCAGTAGCATCAGCAGCCAGAGAGGTCTGATAAAATGGAATTGATCTATAAACAAAGAGAAAAATTCAATCATGGTGAGCCTTCCCTTTGTCAGCTTTCCAGTGGTTAAGAGCGCTGGGGAAATTGATATTTATCATTGCCGGGATCAGACTTAGCAGCAGCGCCAGCCCCAGTGGCCAGAAAAACAGGTTCTTGCTGGGGCGAAACACCTCTTCTTCCTGAACGACAGGCTCAAGCTGATCCAGCAGCGCATAAATCTTATTCAGTTCCTCAATATTACGGGCTCGGAAATATTGACCGCCTGTTAGTCCTGCCATTTCCTGTAAGGTTTGCTCGTCCAGGTCCGCCGATGGATTAACCCGGCGGGAGCCAAAGAAACTGCGTTCCACCATCTCTTCAGCCCCGAGGCCAATGGCGTAGATTTTGATGCCTTCTTCTCTGGCAATCTGGGCCGCCTGCAGCGGGGAGATTTCTCCAGCGGTGTTAGCACCATCGGTCAGCAAGATAAGCACCCGACTGTCTTCGGGGCGCTTACGAAGATGCTTGACGGTAAGGCCCAGGGCATCCCCAATCGCTGTCTTGTTGCCCGCCATCCCGATAGCCGACTCATTCATCAGTGTTCTGACCGTTTCCCGGTCAAAGGTCAGCGGTGTTTGCAGATAGGCCTGGGTGCCAAACAGGATAAGTCCGAGTCGGTCGCCACGACGTCGCCCGATAAAGTCATTCATCACCGCTTTGGTGGCGCTTAGCCGATCAACCTGACGGCCATTGAGCACCATGTCTTTGATCTCCATACTGCCTGAGAGGTCAACGGCCATCATCAGGTCACGACCACTGTCCTGTATCTCAACGGGGTCTCCCAGCCATACCGGTTTGCTGGCAGCAGTAAGCAGCAGTAGCCAGATCACACCGGGTAGAATGATTCGTTTGCCAGAAGGCGTTTCCTGTTCTGCCCGTTGCTCACCCACTATGGACGACAGCTTGCCATAAAAAGGGGCATACAGCGCGGCATCATTATTGCTGTTGGCCGGTTTGACTAATCGATAAACCAGCAGAGGTAAGGGCAGGGCAATCAGTATCCAGGGCCATTCAAGCTCAAGCATGGTGTTTCTTTATCCATTGCCGGGTGAGTTTATACACGTTCGCTGGCATCTCGTCGGGAGTGCCGTGGGGCGGCGTTAGCGGTATCTGCGGGTTATAGCGGTGGTTATTGAAGGCGCTGTGGTTGAGGAATTCTGGCATATCGCCGGTATCCGCCAGAAACTGGTTCCAGGAAGCCCCGTTCAGCCCGGCAACCTTGTTGGCAGGAAACGCATGCAAGGCTACCCGTTTTAACAGTTCATTGGATTCATTGGCCAGTCTGTGCAGCGACTGGTGAACCTGATAGTCAGCGTGAATTTTTCTGGCTTGCAGCAGTGCCTCTGAGCGGTAACGGTTTTTCTGCCAGCGACGCCAGCTGTAGAGGGTGACCAGAACTATCAGGGCAATACCGATCAACGCCAGAAGCCACCAGCCAATGGCGGGTGGCCATAATCCAACAGGGTCCGGGAGATGGTTCGGGCGGAGTTGGTCCAGAGGATTTTGCAGGTCCATAACTAAGTCCTCTGTGGTGCCGTAAGCTCAAAACAGACGTTAACCACCAAATATCTCTTCACTGAGCCAGCTCCCTGTTGTTCGTCCTGACACCATACAGCCCCAACAACTGCTGCGCGGAGGGTGTGGCACAATTAATCTCCAGCAGCGGGATACGATACCGTGCCAGCATCTGCTTCAGCTGTTCATGGTGCGTCAGATACTGCTGATGGAACTGCTGGCGCAGCTGAGGGTGGCCGGTGTTCACCGACAGATTGTGCATGCCATCGGTTATCCGGTATTGATCCGGAGTTGGCAGATGCTGCTCCAGAGGGTCGTTCACTTTGATAGCCATCAGTTCATTGTGCCGGGCCAGCTGAGCCAGATGCTGTTCGGACTCTTTATTAACATGACTGAAATCGCTGATCAGAAATACCTGGGTGCCGGGGTGGGCTACTCGCCGGGTGTGCCTCAGGGTTCTGGCCAGCCCATGTTCCGCATCCATACTGGCTATGGAGGCAAGGCGGAGTTTCCGGTTCATCCGCTCCGTCTGGTTAAGCCAGTGCATCAGCGTTTTTCTGGAACGCTTTGGCCTTGTTTCATTCAGCTCATGTTCATTGAAAATAACACCGCCAATCCGGTCGCCATGGTTAAGGGTTGCCCAGGCAATCAGAGCGGAGATTTCCGCCGCAGTGACCGATTTGAAGTTCAATTGGCTGCCAAAGAACATGGCATGGCTCTGGTCGAGCAAAATCATCACCGGCCGCTCCCGCTCCTCCTGAAATACTTTGGTGTGCGGCTTCATTCTCCGGGCTGTGACCCGCCAGTCGATGGAACGGATATCATCCCCGAACTGGTAGGCCCTGACTTCTTCAAAGTCGATACCACGGCCCTTGAACGGGGAACGGGAGTTACCCAGCATCTGCCGCTGGCTGCGTCCCTGGCGAAACAAAGGCAGGTCCCTGGCCGACAACCGCAGATTAACCAGGCTCTGTAATGTACAGTAGGCTCCACTCATGGCTTTTCTCTAATAGCCCTTTTAATGCATGTGTGAATCAGTTCAGGCGATGGGAACTATGTCTAATAGCTGGTTGATGATCTGGTCTGCATCCTTACCCTCGGCTTCTGCTTCAAAGGTCAGCAGCAGGCGATGGCGCAGCACGTCGTGGGCGATCGACTGAACATCATCAGGGGTGACATAATCACGGCCATCCAGCCAGGCATAAGCACGGGCGCAGCGATCAAGGGCAATGGTGCCCCTGGGGCTGGCACCGTAATCCAGCCATCCTGAGAGTTGATCGCTGTAACGTTCCGGGTGGCGGCCGGCATTAATTAACTGAACAATGTATTCCTCAACCGATGGCTCCATATGCACGGCCAGCACTGCCTGGCGGGCCTGCAGAATTTCTTCCCGGGTAAGCGGGGATTGGGGGCGCTCAACCGGTGTCTGCATGGCTTCTCCCCTGGCCAGTTTCAGAATTGCCCGCTCTGCGGCAACATCGGGATAGCCCACCCGGACATGCATGATAAAGCGATCCAGCTGGGCCTCCGGCAATGGGTAAGTGCCTTCCTGCTCAATGGGGTTCTGGGTGGCCATCACCATAAAGACCTCAGGCAATGGGTAGGTTTTCTGGCCAACACTGACCTGCCGCTCGGCCATGGCTTCCAATAATGAAGATTGAACTTTGGCCGGTGCGCGGTTGATCTCATCCGCCAGAATCAGGTTGTGAAAAATCGGGCCGGGCTGAAACCGGAAGCTGCCATCTTCCGGCAGATAGATGTCGGTGCCGGTGACATCGGCAGGCAGCAGGTCAGGGGTAAACTGGATTCTGTGGAAATCGGCATCCAGGCCATCGGACAGTGCTTTAACCGCCCTGGTCTTGGCCAGGCCGGGCGCACCTTCAACCAGCAGGTGTCCGTCAGCCAGCAGGGTGATTAACAGGCGGTTAACCAGATGTTCCTGGCCAATGATGGTGCTGGAGAGGTAGTTTTTCAGCTGACTGAATTGGGTAAAACAGTGGCTTGATGACATTTTTTTCAACCTGGCAATCTGTCTGCGTCTTTAAAGAGAGTGCATGGCACCACTTTTCAGTCTGGAAATTCTACAAGTCATTTGCGCTATTGATAAGTCCCATCCCTGTGTCTTGTCGAATGCTTTACCATTAAGTAGTTAACCAAATGGAATCGTATTTTCTGACTTGGTGATCAGTCACTCTCGGCAACTGCTCCTGCGTTGCTCTAGCTCCTGCATCCATGCAGTCGTGCGGCGTTACAACTCCGGTCACATAGCTAAGGCTATGCTCCCTTCGTTGTGCCTTGCATAGTAACTGCCCACCAAACCAGAAAATACAATTCCATTTGGCCAACTACTTAAAGGCCTTATTTTCCACAGCGCCCTTCAATATAGGTTTGCCAAGGCCGATGGTCTAGTACAAGGATTTTAAAACAGATATCTATTCAAAATGGAGAGGCCAGGGATGGGGCAGTTAAATAGTCAGGAGCGTAAAGAAACTCTGGATAAACTGATCAGTGATCTGGCTGCCCATATTCCGGTAGAGCAGCTGGATAGCTTTCATGAGTTTGTCTATCGGTATTACTCACTGGATACCCATGAGGATCTGGTATCCGGCAACTGGCAGGAACTGCTGGGCGCTACCCATTCATTCTGGAAGTTTATTCAATACCATAATCCGGGCCAGCCGCGCATTGAGGTTATCAATCCGGAATATAACATGCATGGCTGGCACTCAACCCATACCGTCATCCGAATCCTCCATCGGGATATGCCTTTTGTGGTGGACTCGCTCAGGATGAAGCTGAACGATTATGGCTCGACCATTCATTTATTGCGCAATGGCGTCTTCTATTCCCGGCGTGCCGGAGACATGACCTTGCAGTTTGGGGAGGAACGGGGTGAGGGTGAATTTGTTTGCCAGGAAGCCTTTGTTTATCTCGAAATCGACAGGTGTGAGGACCAGAGTCAACTGGACCAACTGGAGAGCCAATTGAATGCGGTCCTCAGGGATGTCAGTCGTGTTGTCGATGACTTCGGTGAAATGACCGGACGGGTGAAAAGGCTGGCGGCTATGGCCGGAGACCCGGCGGCTATGGCAGGTGGCTTGCTGAAAAAGGACGATGAGGTTCAGGCGTTTCTGGAATGGCTGCTGGATGACAATTTCACCTTCCTGGGTTACGAAGAACTGATTGTCACAGAATATGAAGGCAGCCGTCGGCTGAGAAGACCGTCGGAGTCACTTTTTGGGCTGTTGAAACCCGCCAATGAAGGTCAGCCCGGTCAGCTGTCACTGGAACCTTTTATTGAACATGACCTGTTTGAGCTGACCGAGCGGCTCTCTTTCTCCAAAGCTTCTGTCCGCTCCAGTGTTCACCGGCCAGCTTATCCTGACTTTATCACCGTGCGACGTTTTGATGAGCAGGGGCGCATTGTGGGTGAAGCGCGTATTGTTGGTCTCTACACCTCTCCGGTGTATCGCAAGACGCCCTATGCCATTCCCTATATCCGTAACAAGGTGTCGGCGATCCTGCAACGTTCTGGCCTGGACCCCAAAAGCCATCATGGCAAAGACCTGGTGCAGATACTGGAGATTTTTCCCAGGGATGAATTGTTTCAGACCAGTCAGGACGAGCTTTTCCAGACCGCGATGTCAATCCTGAGAATGCAGGAGCGGAAGCAGATAAAAGTTTTTATCCGGCAGGACCCCTACGGGCCATTCTGTTCAGCGCTGGTCTATGTGCCAAGGGATATCTACAGTACCCGCTTCCGTCGGCGGGTGGAAAACATTCTCTGTCACCGGCTGGAGGCAGAGGACAGCGAGTTTACCACCTATTTTTCTGAGTCGATCCTGGCCAGAGTTCATTTCGTGTTCAAGTTGAAAGGGCGGATTGATTACAACCTGGACGTGATTACCCGGGAGATTATGCTCGCTGGATCATCATGGAATGATGACCTCAGGACAGAGGTGCTGGAAACCTTTGGGGAGGTGCGGGGGAATAAACTGCTGGCAAGGTTCTCTGATGGGTTCAGTGCCGCCTATCAGGAAGCGTTCAAGCCCCAGTCTGCGGTGACGGATATTCGCCATTTTGAAAAAATGGACAATGACCGGCCGCTGGCCATGGGTTTTTACCAGTCACTGGATGATGCCGCCGGTCTGGTTCATCTGAAACTGTACCATTTTATCGAGCCCCTGCCGTTAGCTGACCAGATTCCAATTATTGAAAACCTGGGTCTGCGTGTGCTCGGTGAGTATCCCTATCTGATTAACACCGCTTCCGGTGAGACCATCTGGATTCATGACTTTCAATTAAGTTTCGATTCCCGAATTACTATTGATCTGCAGAAAGTGGGTCCCACCTTCCGGGAAGCGTTTGAAAAAATCTGGTTCGGGGAGGCGGAAAATGACCGGTTCAACCGGCTGGTATTATCCGCAGGCCTGAGTTGGCGGCAGGTTGCCATGCTTCGGGCTTATGCCCGTTATATGAAGCAGATTCGTGTCGGTTTCAGCCAGACTTATATTGCCGAAACGTTGTGCAATAACATTGAGATTGCCCGGTTGTTGGTGGCGTTGTTTGAGGTTCGCTTCAACCCCATGCTGAAGCTGTCCATAACTCAGCGCCTTGCCCGTCAGCAGCATATTCAGCAGCAAATTCTCCATGGGCTTGACCAGGTGGAAGTATTGAGTGAAGACAAGCTTATCCGCTGTTATCAGGATGTGATCAAGGCAACACAGCGAACCAATTTTTATCAGAAGAGTTATCAGCAGAGTGACGAAGGAAGTGCCAAGTCGTATATCTCCCTGAAAATGGCAGCGAGGGAGATACCGGACATTCCCAAACCGGTGCCACTGTATGAAATTTTTGTCTACTCGCCCATTGTCGAAGGTGTGCACCTGAGAGGGGGCAAAGTGGCCCGTGGCGGTTTGCGCTGGTCTGACCGGGTGGAAGATTTCAGAACGGAAATTCTTGGACTGGTTAAAGCCCAGCAGGTGAAAAATGCCCTTATTGTCCCCGTGGGTGCCAAAGGCGGTTTTGTGCCCAAACAGTTACCGGTTGATGGCAGCCGGGAAGCGATGATGGAAGAGGGTATACGCTGTTATAAAACCTTTATCAGAGGACTGCTGGATATCACCGATAATCTGGTGGAAGGTGACGTGGTTCATCCGGATGGTGTGGTGATGTATGACGACAGTGACAGTTATCTGGTGGTGGCCGCTGATAAAGGCACGGCAACGTTTTCCGATATCGCCAACGGCATTGCGCAGGATTACAACTTCTGGCTGGGGGATGCTTTTGCTTCTGGCGGCAGTGTGGGTTATGACCACAAAAAGATGGGGATTACCGCCAGAGGTGCCTGGGTTTCGGTGCAGAGACACTTCCGGGAAAAAGGGATAAATGTCCAGCAGGATGTGATCTCTACCATTGGTATTGGCGATATGGGCGGAGATGTTTTTGGCAATGGTATGCTGTGCTCTGAAACCATTGCTTTAATTGGTGCATTCAATCATCTGCATATTTTTGTTGATCCCGATCCGGATGTTTATCAGAGTTTTGCCGAGCGCCGTCGTTTGTTTGAATTGCCTCGTTCCAGCTGGGCAGACTACGACACCAGTCTTATTTCTGAAGGCGGGGGAGTTTTTTCCCGCCAGGCAAAGTCAATCGCCATCAGTCCTGAAATGAAGGAGCGCTTTGGTATTACCGCCAGTCATCTGCCACCCAATGAGTTGATTCGCTGTATGCTGCGGGCCCCGGTTGATCTGTTATGGAATGGTGGTATCGGTACCTACATCAAGTCAATGAACGAAACTCACAGCGACGTGGGGGATAAGGCCAATGACCCACTGAGAATTAATGGTTGTGAAGTTCAGGTCAGTGTGGTCGGAGAAGGGGGGAATCTTGGGTTGAGTCAACTGGGGCGTATGGAGTATGCGCTGAAGGGCGGTGGATTGAATACCGACTTTATTGATAATTCCGGTGGCGTTGACTGTTCTGATCACGAGGTCAATATCAAGATTCTTCTGAATGATATGGTCGCCAATGGCGATATGACCATTAAACAGCGAAACCAGCTGCTGGAAAGCATGACCGATGAAGTGGCCGCCCTGGTATTGACCAATAACTACCGTCAAACACAGGCGATTTCTGTGGTTGAATCGGACGTTGCCTCAAGAATGGGTGAGTATCGTCGTTTTATGCAGCACCTTGAGGAACGGGGTAAGCTGGACAGAACCATTGAGTTTTTGCCGGATAATGAAGCGATGGCCGAACGGGCCGCTAATGGGCAGGGGTTAACCCGGCCGGAATTGTCCCTGTTGATTTCATACAGTAAAGCTGACCTGAAAGAAGCGTTACTGAACTCGACGGTGATTGATGATCGATATCTTACCCAGGAATTATACAGTGCCTTTCCGCAGATTCTGGTGCACCGCTTCCCGGAGGAGATCAGAAAACATCGTCTGCGCAAGGAGATTATCTCTACCCAGATTGCCAATCATCTGATTGATATGATGGGGATTACGTTTGTTTATCGGCTGCAGATGACCACGGGGGCGTCATCGGCCGAGATCGCCCGTGCCTTCAGCGCCAGTCGTGATGTGTTTAATGTTTCCCGTTACTGGATGATGATTGAGCAACTGGATCATAAGGTTTCCAGTGCCTTGCAGTACCGGATGATGGGCGCATTGATCAAGCTGGTGAGGCGGACTACCCGCTGGTTTATCCGTCTGAAGCGTCAGGACCTGATACCGGCCGAGTGTGTTGAACATTATGGGCCCAGGGTGGAGAAATTCCTCTCCTGTTTTACCGAATCCCTCGGTGAAGAAGAAAAGGCAGAGTTGGACAAGGCCGTTGACAGTATGGTTGCACAAGGCGTTCCACAGGCACTGGCTCTGGTGGTTGCCGGGCAGCGTTATCTGTTGAGTGTGTTGCCCGTCATCAGGGTAGCCGACGAAACCGGGGTTCCCCTGGAGGTAGCCATCAGGACTTTCTTTACCATAGGTTCTCGCCTGGAGCTGACCTGGTATGGTAATGCCCTGTCGCAACTGGAAGTGACTAACCACTGGCAGTCTCTGGCACGGGACAGCGCCAGGGACGAATTGAGCTGGCAGCAGCGTAAATTATCCGAAGGGCTCATCACCATGGCGCAGGATGGCGTACCCATTGAACAAACCATTGATAAATGGATTATGGATAACCATGCCCTGGTAGCCCGCTGGCAGAGTATGCTGGCCGATATACGCAGTGCTCCACAGGCCGATCTGGCCATGTTTGCCGTTGCCAATCGTGAGTTAATGGATCTGGCTCAGGTCAGTTTGCATGGTTAGTATACGGTTTCAATGTAATTGATGGGTTCCTTCTGTCATTATGATATGGGGTCAACTACCAGTGGCACTGACTTATGGCCTCAGCCCTTGATAATTCAAGGCTTACTCGGAAAGAAGCGACTTGGAAAAATCGGATATCGACGCCCTTGCCGCACTGGTTGACCCGTCCCAGCGCTCGCCTTCCACAAAAAGCCCCGGGACCAGCTGAAAAAGAACGAAGTGCAGGCCAGGAAGGTGAAAGGCAGTGCCAAACGTTTCAGCCCGCATCTGAAGATGCGTTCCCGCTAACCTGAACTCAACCGATCAACGTAAACGGGTCAGCCTCCTGGCCCGGTAGTTTGTTGCCCATGGGTTCCATCATTAAACCGGTGTCTGGGCAAACTCCTCCGCTTCGATTTGCAGCCGCGCTGCTATTTCCGCCTGCCGTTGCCCGGCAGGCTTGCCATGCACGGCCCCCAAACTGTCCAGCGCCACCTGGGTAATGATCTCTTCTTGCA
>NZ_JAGHQW010000008.1 GCF_017744115.1 Salinisphaera sp. G21_0
TTTTTATAAATGCGCCGCTAGCCACCGTACCTAACGCTCCGCCGATGCTACCCACCGCAATTCCGGCCTTGGTTCCCGCACTTAACCCTTGATCGGTGCCACCGGAAGGCTGGCCACCGGACGATTGGGGATCTGCACCAGCGGATGGGTGAGCCAGCAGCGCCGCTCCGGGAACCTCCGGGGCAATAGCATTGATGGCATCGCGCAAAACCATCATTTCCATCGAATATTGAAATTCGTCCAGGCTGGACGGGGCCTGGGCCACCCCGGAAGGACCGGGTACCGGGTTCGGCTGTTCTCCAGCGGTCGCTTTGGCCCGGGCAAGCAGGCTTCGATTGGTTTTGGCCATAATGTGAGCATTCAGTTTTTTGATGGCTTCCGGTACCGGGGTATTATTGGCCAGGGCATCGTCAAGCACACTGATCACTTCCCGCATCTGCATAATCAGTGGATCGGCTGTGGTTACCTCAGTGCTTGAGGGTGGAGGGAGCAGGTCCTGTTCAGTCAGTTTCTGGCTTAATTTCAGTTTCTTAAGCCCATCTACACTGGTCACCTTGTTGATGTATTCTTTGGCCAGGGCCTTCGTGGCCTCTTTGTCGAGGGCTTCAAGTTCCGTTACCGGCTTGGTCAGGATCTGTTTTACCGTTAAAGCCGAGGTGGGAATGGGAGCCATGTCAGCCCACTCGGTTATTTCTGCGTCGGTGGGTTGAACAAAATGCCCGATACCTCTTCCGTTGGCAATCTGCTCTGGCTGAGTCAATCCAATGTCGTATAGCTCAGCCAGTCGTCTCA
The DNA here is from genome assembly GCF_017744115.1 of Salinisphaera sp. G21_0. GTDB lineage: Bacteria > Pseudomonadota > Gammaproteobacteria > Pseudomonadales > Endozoicomonadaceae > Endozoicomonas. Next base: position 793 of record NZ_JAGHQW010000008.1, read on the forward strand.
GTGCGTCCATGGCCCTTGCGACCAACTGATCCATTGAATCGGCGCTGGCCACGTACAAGGAGCTTGCGGTATCAGAAATGGCCAGGGACAGTTGATTATTCACCCTTTGTATGTTTGCAAATAGGATATGTCCGGCACACGGGGAGACGCTGAACAGAACGTTAGCATCTGCCCCTGCCGGTAACTGAGTTGCCTTCGCATTGAACGCTGCAACCATCTTTGACAGCATTGACCGAATTGTAACAAATGGTTCTGGTTGTCCACCATAGACTCCATACGAAAATTGCCCAAGTTCCTGGCCAATTTTAGTAAGGTAATGACTGTCTGTTTTCAGGCCCAGGCTACGCCATAAACCTGCGCGGGAAGCAATCAGATTTTTAGCCGACAATTCCTGTAGCAAGGTCCTGACAAGAGCGGGTAATCGAGCATATCCGGCACCCAGAAAAACAGCATTGACCAGAGCATTTAAAGAGCGGCTAACAGAAATTCCAAAGTGGCTGGCAACGGTCAGTGAAACTACATCCCCCAGACATATGCCTTCCGGTAATTGCCGATCATTCATCATCATTTGCAAAGGGTTCCATGCCAAAGAGAAATCTGTGAGATCTTTTATATTCGTCATAGCTGGCGGATTGGGGGTCCCCAGAGATATCTGTTGGAGACGCTGTATCAGATTACGAACCATGACCCTGAGCGATTGCATCGTGTCTGCATTTCGTGGCAGAGCATTGGCGTTAATAAATGAGAGGACGTTAACTTTAAACACTACTCTGCCAAGTGCCTGATAGTCTTGATTCTGTAGTAAATCAATGGCCTCGTTCTCATATTGATTCAAATAATTGGCCATCCTCAGCGGCTGACGGAGTTGATTGGCAAGAGCTATTGCATCCGGGTCTCCCGCAACGCCACGCTGCACCGTAAGGGTAAATTCTTTGCGCATTGCAGAAAAACCCCGTAAAAACTCCATCAGTTGCGGGACCATGTCGTCTGCGGTAACGGCCTCTTCAGCATCTATCAGCCGGCTGATTCTGATTAAGAAATCCGGCTCCGAAAGGATCATTCTTTTTGAACGATGGTGAGGGGCTACTGTCGTTGTGCTAGTGGCCGAGGTAGGCGCAATTGTGGTGTTGAACTCATGGATAATGTCATCCACCCCGGCTGCTACGATATCGAAATAGTGACGAGCGACATCAGGGAAAGTGGCATTAGGGAAAGTGCCATTAGTGAACGTGCCATTGAGCGTTTGGGCGAAGGCTTCAATGCCCTCGAGCAGCATGTATCCGGCAAAATTCCTGGCACTGTCCTTAACAAAGGTGACTAATTCTGTGAAGTTAAGGGTCGGAAACAGCTGTTGAAAATAAACCAGGTCATTTTCGAACATGCCAAGATTGGTTGATTTGGCCATATCGTCCACTATGGCGGTCAGTTGCTGATCCAGTGTTAAATTGGTAGCGGCCAGCGAACTGGACAGGGCCAGGGTGGTCCTGGCGGGCGCGATGTCGGTGATGCCGCCCAATGAATGCGCCGGGATAATACTGTCAGTCCAGGGGGGCAGGGTATCAACCAGTGAGGGAGTACTGGTGGGTAGTAGTATCGGGGTGTTGGCAATGCTTGCAGAAGCAGACTCCTGAACAGTCGGGCTTGCATAATTAAACGATGTTGTTTTTATGCTAGTCGGGCTTGCATAATTAAACGACGATGAATCCATACCAATCGGGCTGGCAACAACCGAAACAGAACCGGGATTGGCTGTTGTTGACGTTGCCGATGCATTGGCAGCAACAGCGCCCTTGCCGGAACCGGACAGGCTGGACCGGGCTGGGAAAGCCGTGGTGGCATTCATGGCAGTTGCCGAACTGTGCAGCGAAGGCAATGAATGCATACCCGTTGCATGGGTAGAGGCGGTACTCTTCACCGAGCCGGATACCCCCATGGACGTTGCCGAATATTCACCGGTTTCACCCATATCATTGATATTTACACTTGTGGCGGAAGGCCCTGCTGAGCCGGAAGGATGGGAGTGGTGGCTGGAGACGCTGGTTGCCAGGGGGTTGCTGACCGAACCGGACAGACTGGCTGTCCGATGAGCGCCGGTTGCCGTAAAACCGGAGTCCGTCGCTTTGACTGAGCCTGCTGAATCGTGGGTAGTAGCGGTATGTTTAATGGACTCTGATGGACTGAAAGTAGTCTTGTAATCGCTGCTGGATGCGCCAATGGCAGAGGATCTGACCAGGATGGATTTTGCCAGGTGCGCACTGGAGTTTGCAGTTAACATCGATGCCGATGCCTGTACCAAGCCTGTCTCACTGTTTACAGATGGGCTGATGGCAGATGTTGCCGAAGTAGCGTTATTAGAGACACCATCCTTCATTGCCTCCGACTTACTGGCCTTTTCTGTGTGTGTACTGACTGCGCTCGGAGATGTTGATGCTGATTCAGATGTTGATGCTGATACTGATTCAGGCGTTGATGCTGATTCAGATGTTGATGCTGATTCAGATGTTGATGCTGATACTGATTCAGATGTTGATGCTGATACTGATTCAGATGTTGATGCTGATACTGATTCAGATGTTGATGCTGATACTGATTCAGATGTTGATGCTGATACTGATACTGATTCAGACGTTGATGCTGATACTGGTTCAGACGTTGATGCTGATACTGATTCAGACGTTGATGCTGATACTGATTCAGACGTTGATGCTGATACTGATTCAGACGTTGATACTGATGCAGATGCTTTTGCTGGATTTGAATTGCTGGCCGAAGCTGATATTGAGGTTGTGCCAATTATTGAACCGGCTGCGCTTGAATTAATTGACTTTGTTCGACTAAGTAAGTCTGAAGAGCTGGCAAACTGAACCAAATAGCTGGTTTGATACTGGCTACCCAGTGCAGGTGTCGTCTTCCCTGTCTTTTTATTATTAGCCACTTGACGTGAGTGAAACACGCTGGTTGTTTTAGCACGATCATGAGGAAATTTTTTATCATCATCATGAGGGAATTTTTTATCATCATCGTGAGGAAATTTTTTATCATCATCATGAGGAAATTTTTGATCAGGCAGAAAACCTGGATTGGTTGGTTTAACTGGAAATCGAAGATGCATTGTTTAATTAACCCGTCAGTTGACTTTTATTCATTTCAGATTGAGTGAAAAAAATATCCAACTTTACAAAATTTGCAAATATTCGAGAGAGAAAATTATACGGTTCGGGGATGACTAATAAGGATTGTTGATTATTGCTGTTTCCAGGATTTCATAGCTGTAAATCACCAGGCAGAACTGCCCAGCTTCCGGGGTTGCTCAGCAACTTGGTAAAACCAGGCCACCTTTTTTAAAAGCTGATTCCCAGAGAGCCTACCGGGTAAAATAACTGTATTTATATACAAATGAAAAACCCAATGCAGGAGGAAGCCCATGTCCATTACCCCCAAGAGTTGACCGGGACTGAAGCATGTTTACTGATAAGAAAGCCGTTGAAGAACACGATCAATTTTGAGCTGGTCGATGGTATAACATGTATGCTGGAAGCCAATCTCAAGACATCATTCCCAAAGGATCTGACTATTACCCTGTCATCTCTGGGGGTGAAAAGTGGTACGCTGGATGAGGCGTGACTCCATGTATCTTTATTCCCACTTGCGGGGGTGAGTAATGACAAAGGCTGCCAGGCAGCCTGATGCAGGGCTGGTGCTCCGATAATTGCTACTCAGCTAAATTAAACGCTGGTTCCAGAACTAATGGAGCAACATCCAGTTTATTCCAGAACCAGCTTGTACTGTTTGGAATCAGTTTTGGGCGAACAGCATATCGGGCATGATAATTCGCAAAAAAATACTGGAGAAACTCAGGAAGAATATAAACACTGTATGGCTTTGATGGGCATTTTCTCGGCTCATAGCCAAAGGCGTGCCCTTTGATGGCGTTGGTTATCAGTATCATATCATCCGGTTTAAAATGTATCTGGTGGTTAGCCGTTTCTGATCTGATTGTTACCAGAAAGGAGCGGTTCACTTTTCTTGGAAACAGCGTTGCCAGGGCGCGCAGGTTGTGGACTTCATCAGCGAATAGCTGATGCATATCAATAAGGTGCTGGTTTTGATAATGTTCAGCGATGTGAATAACAAAATTTGTCGCTGTATTGCTGATGTTCAATGAATTATCAATCCAGGATAATAAATTGAAAATAATGTTGATGGCTTCCTGTGGTGACACCTCTTCAAGGTCCTGTGTCAGGGAAGGGGCAAATACGGGTAGCACGGCTGCATTATTTTTTCTTAATAGCTCGACTGTTCTGGTTGCCACTGTTTCTCTGGTGGATTGGTGGTTGCCAGAATTAATGCTCGGCAACAGGGGTTCGTCATATAAATAACAGAGCACTTTATAAAACTGTTCTAATGTTTGAATATTGGTGTACGGGTGATCTTTTGCAAATGGGCTGTTACCATGAATGAAAAGATTGGCTTTTAAATCGTATTTTCCGGTATGCACTTCCAGCTGATCGTAAAGCCGCTTTATCTGGTAATAATGTTGATTAACCTGCTGCTGAATTTTTCTGTTGACGGGGTATTCCGGAGAGACATTGGAAAACAGTATTTGAAAATATATCTGGGTTAACAGATTGCTGATCAGGTCGGCAGCTTTCTCGCCATATACGAGGTCTGTTGTTTGCTGGTTTGTTAATAATACGGAGGTATCGGGCAACTGTTGCAGTCTTTCGAACGCCTGCTGAAAGAGTGCCGCCTGCTTGCTTCCATAGCTATGGTGATGCATATCCCTTGCAGCTACAGGATTGTTTTCCAGCAGAAACCAGTTTTTCGCATTCAGGAGTCTTCTGTGGGTATGAAGGTTATGCTCTTGTCCTTCAAGAGCGATGATCTGATTGGCTATATCTGCATTGGCGATAAAGTAAATTCTCTTGCCTTTGTAGGATAACTCGTAATAACCGTGTTTAGTGGTTTTGGCATAATCATTAAGTGCCTTGATATCACGGTAAGAGATGATATACAGATTGTTTATTCGGGATGCTGTCTGAAGTGCCTGTAGCAGGCTGCTTTTTAACACCCATGACAGCATCGGTGATTGTTCATAAAGCCTCTCAATTGAAAACAATGTCTCGGTTAATATGGGGACTGCACGCCTGGCGACGGAATATCTCAGGCTTTTGTTTTGCGGATGTTCAAATTCACAGTAGGCCATTGTTGTGGTTAAAGCGGCAATGGTAATAGCGAGTTTGGTAATCAGCTTAATATAACGAGGGCCTGTATGCTTTTGCTTATGGCTGTCTGTGTGTTTTCTATTAAATAACATTGTTAATGGCTACTTTTACGGGAAATCTGGTCAATTGCATATTTACTTTAAATATTATGATTTTTTATTTTTAAAAATTGATATTTTAAAATTGTATATTGTCAGGGATTTGCTGCTGTCAGGTACTCATAAAACACCGTCAATAAACACTTAGTCTGCTTTTGAGTCATATAGTTCCTCATATTGCTTAAATTGGTTTCAGTTAACCATTCAAAGTTGTTTATAGCCCGGAAGCCAGGGGCTTGATGCGCCAGAGATGATATCTAATTTCAGAGTGATTTTGCTGTCAGTTACCAGCCGTCCGGACGCAGGGTTTACCCGGTTCAAACGGCCTGGCAGGCAGGCTTCAAGGCGTTTCCTGAAGGTATTGGCTTGGGTCAATGTAGAGACCAAGGGAGCGCTTATCAATGCGCTTTTCCTTATTTTCAGTCTTGCCGACTTCCTGATATCTGAAGACCACCGTATCACCAATGTTGACATCCAGCTGCTTATCTGCGGACAGATATTTGTAATCCTCACCAGCAACCGTCAGGGTATGGATATAGTAATCCGGCATCCCCAGCCAGTCGCTGTGAGGGCCATCGGTGCTGACGGCTTCAAGCAGACCACGACCTTCCAGTTTTGGCTGGCGTTTTTGAAAACTTCTTTGCATGGGGCTGTTATCTCTAGAGACTTTTGAATAGCGGTTAGTTGAAAGGATCGGGTCGGGAGCGACGTTTGTTTCTCTGGCGCCAGTGGATGACAACATTCCAGCGCCAGGCTGCCCGAATCAGCAGGTAACTGATAAAGCCGAGCACAACGCCTGATACCAGCGATCCCAGATAAAGAGGCTTCCACACACGGGCAAGTCCGGCACCCAGACCTTGTACGGTGAGTTCAAAGGAAGCTTCACTTACCGGTGTCTGAAGGATAAAACAGCCAATTTTGTATGTAAAATAGAATATGGCAGGCATGGTCAATGGGTTGGTAATCCAGACCAGTGCGACAGAAAGAGGCAGATTGCACCGGAAAACAATGGCCAGACATGCCGCCAGAATCATTTGGAAAGGCATGGGAATAAAGGCAACAAATATGCCGACAAAAAATGCGGCAGCAGCGGAACGGCGATTCAGTTGCCACAGGTTTGCATCATATAATGCAGAACCCAGAAACCGCAGGTGGCGATGTTCCTTGATGGTTTTTGGTTCCGGCAAATACCTTTTAATCAGTTTTTTCGCCATATCCTTTCACTATCTTTCCGCTATCATGACGTCAACTCATTATGCTCTGAGCTTTGACTTTAGTTCATGGTTTGCAGAGGTTGCCAGTTTTCCAGTATGAAAGTCTTGCCAGCTGTTTTCCCCCGATTCGGGATTGGCTTTTCCAGACTGAAATTCATCTATGCTTGCTGATTTTCATCGGCCATGACATGCCACTTTTCAAATAAAGAATGGTTGATTATGCCACGGCGCAATGACGGTCATTCAAGGCAGAACAGTGCCTTGAATGAGGTAAAGCCTTGGATTATGCACTGAAATGGTAGGCAAGACTACGTGGATAACACGCACACGACCATAAAACCGGTAAGAGGATTACTTATATTCGTACTTGCCAGTGGGTTTGTTTCATTGACATTTGGCATGTCAGTACTGCTTTCGATCAGCCTGCCGCTGTTCATTCTGTTTTTGTGGGGATTATCTTCAGCAAGAGCTTCCCGAGTCCGCTGGTGGCTGCTGCCTCTGCTGGCGGGTACTCTCGTCAGCTCATGGTATGCAACGCATTATGCTGTCAATCGCCTTGATGGCTATATACATGGGCGGGATATCAATATCGAAGGAAAGATTGCCAGTCTGCCGGTGATAAACGGCATGGCAGCCCGCTTTGATTTCACAGTCAGTCATGCAGGGTCTGGTCTATACGCCAAAAAGGTCAGGCTGAGCTGGTATGAACCGCCGGATTTGCAGGCTGGAGAGACCTGGCGGTTAACGGTGAGGTTGCGACAGCCCCATGGTTTTGCAAGCCCGGGTGCGTTTGATTATGAGGCCTGGGCGCTGCGTCAGGGGATACAGGCCACGGGGTACGTGAAGTCCGGATCACTGCTCGATAATAATGTTACCGGTATTTACCGGCTTCATCAGGTAAGGGCGCTGTTAAGACAGTGGTTGTACTCCACGGTATCTGATGACAACAGAGGGGTTTTCTCGGCACTGCTGCTGGGTGATAAAACAACGATCAACACCCAGCAATGGCAGGTGTTGAATGAGACGGGAACCACCCATTTGATGGTGATCTCCGGCCTGCATATCGGTCTTATGGCCTGGTTGGGCTTCTCCCTTGCCACCATTGTTGGGCGATTGGGGGGAATTCCACTTCGAAGAGTACCCTTACCCGTGGTCAAGGCGCTGACAGGCATGCTGTTTGCGTTGTTCTATGCCCTGTTGGCCGGGTTCAGTGTGCCGGTGCAACGGGCCCTGGTGATGACATTTGCTGCATTACTGGCACCCTTGCTGGGTATCAGGGCCTCTCCCGCAACACTTTGGTTGTTGGCTTTGGCGGCAGTGCTTGCCATTGACCCCCTGGCCATAACCAGCAATGGATTCTGGTACTCGTTTATTGCCGCAGGCGCACTGCTGTTTGGTATGGTTGGTCGAAGGGAGAGGGCTGGCTGGCCGGTAACCCTGTTTAAGCCACAATGGCTGGTGTTTGCCCTGTTGACGCCTTTGCTGCTGTTTAATGGTCAGCCGGTATCACCACTGTCTCCCCTGGTGAATCTGCTGGCCATCCCATTAATTGGCATTGCCGTCGTTCCCTTACTGCTGTTCAGTGCCATTGTGCAGTTTGTGTTGCCTGAGACTGCCGGTTTCATTATGACCGGGCTGGATTATCTGGTGACAGGGTTTCAATGGGGACTGCAGTGGGTGTCCGGTTTGATGGTGCTTATTCCACCACAGCAGGCTCTGACCTGGCTTAACCTGTTGTTCGCTGTTGCCGGTATGCTGTTGCTGATTGCCCCGGCAACTCTGCGTTTGCGCTGGCTTGCCCCGGTGATGCTGGTGCCTTCGTTGTTCCCGAAAACACCTGAGATGCCGGCAGGTCAGGCTGAGATCACTGTTTTGGATGTAGGGCAAGGGTTGTCTGTGTTTATCAGAACACGTCAGCACCTTCTGGTATACGACACCGGTGATAGATTCTCGGAAAAATTGTCAGCGGCAGAGAGCGTGATTCTTCCGGCGCTGTCCAAATCCGGTGTGGCCCAAATTGATCGCATTATCATTTCTCATGGTGATCAGGATCATTCAGGTGGTTTGCCATCACTGTTGTCCAGATACCCGAATGTACCGGTTATCAGTGGTACCAGGCTGCCCGATTTTGAGCAAGACTGGGTGAAATGCCAATCCGGAGATCATTGGGAGTGGGATGGGGTTTATTTTCAGGTGTTGGCCGGTGGTGAATATCGGCGCAGTAATGATGCGTCCTGTGTTCTGAAAGTGACAGCAGGGTCAGATAGCCTTTTACTGCCCGGAGACATTAGTGGACGGGTTGAGAAACGTTTAATAGAGGAGGGCGCTGATCTTAAATCCAGTGTGCTGGTGGCCGCTCACCATGGTAGTCGGTTTTCCAGTAGTTCTGACTTTCTCTCTGCGGTTCAGCCCGGGGCGGTTATTTTTTCCTCCGGCTTTGCCAATCGCTTCGGTCATCCGGCTGCTGAAACAGTGGCTCGTGCGCAAAACTCGGGGGCAAAAACCTTCAATACCGCTGCAGATGGCTCACTTTCTTTTGCGCTCGGTAGCGGTGATCCCAGGGTTTCAGCCTACCGCAAAACCCGCGCCCGCTACTGGTGGCGCTAATGCAATCTCACAGCGATCAGTTACTGCTTAAATGGCGCTAATCTCTGTGATACAGTCATAACGGTTACCTTGGGAACTGATATGCCTGACATTAACTGTGCCAGATATCATGAATTTGTCATTATAAGGGAAGATTATTGTGTTCGAACTGGTGAAATCCGGTGGTTGGCTGATGGTGCCTATCCTGTTGTCTTCAGTCATTGCCATGGCAATCATCTTCGAGCGGCTCTGGACGTTGAGACCCTCACGCATTGCACCGAAAAATACCCTTTCTCAAGTATGGAGGTGGATCAAAAGTAATGGATTGGACAATCGCAAGCTTGACCAGCTGAAAGCCGGGTCGCCCCTGGGAGAGATTCTGGCGGCTGGTCTGACCAATGCCCGCAGTGGCCGGGAAATCATGAAGGAGAGTATTGAAGAACAGGCTGGCAAGGTGATCCATGACCTTGAACGTTATCTCAATACCCTGGGGACCATTGCCGCAATTGCTCCGCTGCTGGGCTTGCTGGGAACTGTGATCGGTATGATTGATGTCTTTACTGTGCTGATGGTTGAAGGCACCGGTAATGCCGGTGTTCTTGCTGGCGGGATTTCCAAGGCACTCATTACCACAGCAGCCGGTCTTACCGTGGCTATCCCGGCCCTGATTTTTCACCGCTATTTTACCCGGCGCATTGATGAGCTGGTGGTTGCCATGGAGCAGGATGCCATCAAGCTGGTGGAAGTGCTGCAGGGTGACCGCAAGGGCTCTTCATCAGCTAACGGCTCTTCATCAGCTAACGGCTCTTCATCCGCTCCGGGCTCATCATCCGCTCTGGGCAGTGAGGCCAGGAAAAAATGAACTTTCGACGACAGATAAATCAGGAAGAGGTGTCGATCAACCTGACGCCTCTGATTGATGTGGTATTCCTGCTGCTGATTTTCTTTATGGTCTCAACCACCTTCACCAAGGAGACGCATCTGGCCATTGACTTGCCGGAATCCTCCGGAGAGGTGTTGCAGCAGCAGCCAAAGCAGATTGAGATCATCATCAGCAAGTCTGGAGATTTTGCCGTTGACGGTCAGGGGCTGGTCAATGGTCAGCTGGATACACTCAAGCGGGCACTGGGCAAAGTAAGCCAGGGAGACAGCAAGATCCCCCTGATTATTACTGCTGACGCCAATACGCCTTATCAGGCGGTTGTTACGGCAATGGATGCTGCCGGGCAGCTGGGTTTTACCAACCTGAGCATGACCACCCGAAAAGATACCGAGTCTGATCAGTGAAGCTCTGGCCCCGTTTCAGCCAGTCGGTCACAGACTCCTGGTATTCTCCTTCCGGTGGCTGGACCCGCTGTCTCAAGCCACTTAGTTGGTTATTTTCCTTTCTGGCTGCGAGAAGAAAGCAGCGTTTACTGCAGACAGCACGGTGGTCTTCGCCTGTGCCGGTCATTGTGGTGGGTAATATTTCGGTCGGTGGAACCGGCAAAACCCCTTTGGTTGCCGCCCTTGTGCGTGAATTTCAGCGAAGGGGCTACCGGCCGGGGATTATCAGTCGTGGATTTGGTGCGAAAACCGGAGGTATGCCCCTGTCGGTCCGGCCGGATTCAGACCCGGCAAAGGCCGGGGATGAGCCGGTTATGCTCGCCCGACAGCTGCATGTCCCTTTGATTGTTGACGTTGATCGTGTAAAGGCGGCCCGCTATCTCTGTGATCAGACAGACTGCAATCTGATCATCGCAGATGATGGATTGCAGCACTATAATCTGCAACGGCATATTGAAGTATTGGTTCTGGATGGTGACCGGTTGCTTGGCAACCAATTGTGTCTGCCCGCAGGCCCGCTTCGGGAACCACCGGAAAGAATGAGCCAGGTGGATATGATTCTGGTCAACACCAACAATGCTTCTGTGTCAGCGAAGGCTGAGGAAGTAGAAAGTTCCCTTGGGCTGACGACGCTGGAGCGGGAAAAACTGTACTGTTTTTCCCTTGAACCTTCGGCACTGGTCAGTATGGTCGGTATTTCGCAACAAATTCCCGATAAAAGCAGGGTTCATGGTGTTGCAGGAATTGGTAATCCGGAGCGTTTTTTTAATACACTGCGCTCTTTGGGATACGATGTTATTGGGCATCCTTATCCGGATCACCACTTATTTGCACCGGAAGATATCTGTTTTAACGACGATCTTCCGGTAATTATGACCGCCAAGGATGCCGTTAAATGCAGTGCTTTTGCCGATTACAGACACTGGTATCTGCCGGTGACGACCCGTGTATCGGGCTCATGTATTGAGCAGCTGGTGGCAATGATTGAAGCCCGTAAGCCGGTATTTGCTGGCTGATGGCTGAGGAACAATGATGGATAAAACGCTGTTTGAAATTCTGGCCTGCCCACTGTGTAAAGGGGAAGTGCGGCCAAATAAAGAGCGTCAGGAACTGGTTTGCAGACCCTGTGGTCTTGCTTATCCGGTTCGTGACGGTATTCCTGTCATGCTCGAAGGTGAGGCGCGCACATTGACCGTTGATGAACGTTTGGATGAGGCGTCCTGATGGCACAAGGCTTTTTATCGACTGAGGGCTTTTTATCGGCTGAGGGCTTTTTATCGGCTGAGGGCTCTCCCTCTGGTGAAGGCTCTGACTTCACCGTTGTAATACCTGCCCGATTTGCTTCCAGTCGTTTGCCGGGCAAGCCACTGGCTGATATTGCGGGCAAGCCTATGGTGCAGCATGTTTATGAGCGGGCACTGGCCAGTGCCGCCAGGAAGGTCATCATTGCCACGGATGATGAGCGTATTCTGAAGGTGGCTGAAGGTTTTGGCGCAGAGGTATGCATGACGCTGCCGGGACATCCTTCTGGCACTGACCGGTTGCAGGAAGTGGCCAGAATCTATGGTCTGAAGGATGATGAAATCATTGTCAATGTGCAGGGTGATGAACCTCTGATCCCCCCCTCTGTGATCAATCAGGTGGCCAGAAATCTGCAGCTGTCGTCTGAGGCCGGGGCTGCTACGTTATCCAGCCCATTGACCCGGGTGGAGCAGATTTTTGATCCCGGTATTGTCAAAGTGGTTGCTGATGCCCGGGGATATGCGCTTTATTTCAGTCGTGCACCCATTCCCTGGGCGAGGGACGATTTTGCCACGGAAGAAAAGAGAGTGTCGGCAGATGCCTGCTTTCAGCGTCACATTGGCATCTATGCCTATCGGGTTGGACTCCTGAATCATTATGTGACCTGGGGTGTCAGTCCGATTGAGAGCATGGAGTCTCTTGAGCAGCTTCGACTGATGTGGCATGGCTATCGGATTCATGTGGCTGAAGCGGTGGCAACGCCGCCCCATGGTGTCGATACGGAACAGGATCTGCTGGCAGTTCGTGCATTGCTTGAAAGAGAGCAGGAACTGGACAGCCCTGAGCCCAATGAAACAACGGTCAGAGCATAAACAGAATGACAAAAGTACTGTTCGTCTGTCTGGGAAATATCTGTCGGTCACCCACTGCCCATGGTGTGTTTGCCTATCAAGTGGCGGAAGCAGGCTTGTCAGACTGTATCAGAGTTGATTCAGCGGGCACCAGTGGCTGGCATGATGGCGGGTTACCAGACAGCCGTTCCATGCAGCAGGCTGCGGATCACGGTTATGATCTTTCATTTATTCGCTCCCGCAAGGTTACCTCTGCTGATTTTGTTGAGCAGGATTATATTCTGGCTATGGACAGAGAGAACCTGAAGAACCTGCAAAAGATCTGCCCGCAGGAACATGCCTATAAGTTGAAGCTTTTTCTTGATTTTGCTGACCTGCCAGTCTCTGAAGTTCCGGATCCATACTACGGTGGTAACGAAGGGTTTGAGCGGGTACTTAATCTGGTTGAGCTGGGTGGGGTTGCGTTGCTGGATCATTTGCAGAAAACCCATAAGTATTTTGTCTCCAATTTCTATTGAATCAACTATTAATGAACTTCCCGGTTAAGATTTGCGACAACTATTCCCTGGTGGAGAGAAATACCCTGGGTTTGCCGTCTACTGCCAGATACTACGCTGAGGCAAATACGGTTGCTGAATTGCAGTCGGCACTGGCTTTTGCCAGGCAAAAGCAGTTGCCGGTTATTCCCCTGGGCGGTGGCAGTAATGTAGTGCTTGGTGATTTTCTTGATGCCCTGGTTGTGCACGTTAATCTCAAGGGAAAAACGGTGTTGAGTCGTGATCAGGATTGTGTTCGGGTCAGGGCCGAGGCGGGAGAGAACTGGCATGAGTTTGTTTTATGGTCTCTGGATCATCAGGCCTATGGGTTGGAAAACCTCTCCTTGATACCGGGTAATGTTGGTGCTGCACCTATCCAGAATATTGGTGCCTATGGTGTTGAGTTGACGGATTCTTTCGTTTCGCTGGAGGCGATGAACCTGGAATCCGGGCAGGTTGAGTATTTTGACCGGCAAAGTTGCCGCTTTGGTTATCGCGATTCGGTATTCAAAAGGGAAAAGCGTGATCAGTACATTATTGTCGCTGTGACCCTGGATCTTGATGCAACATTAAAACCCAATCTGGGCTATGGCCAGTTAGGTGATCTGCTTGCCAGACGCCTGGGCGATCAGGCTCCCTCCGCAGTGGATATCAGTCGGGCTGTTTGTGATATTCGCCGGGAAAAGTTGCCGGATCCATCTGAGGTGGGTAACGCTGGCAGCTTTTTCAAAAACCCGGAGGTATCACAGTCAGAGATGGATCGCCTGAAGCAGGAATATCCGAATATCGTCGCTTATCCCCTTGGGCAGAACTGGAAACTGGCCGCTGGTTGGCTGATTGATCAGACCGGGCTGAAAGGGAAGCGTGACGGTTGTGTGGGGACATACCAGAAACAGGCTCTTGTTCTGGTGAATCACGGAGGAGCCACTGGTCGGGATGTACTGTCTTTCTCCAGGCAGGTTCAGCAGAAAGTAAATGAAAAGTTTGGTGTTCAGCTGGAAAGAGAGCCGCGGCTTTATCTGGATGATGACAGAACACCCCTGTGAATCTAAGGATGCAGATTTGTGAGATGGGAGATGATTCTACGTTGCACTGATAGTAATAAACCAGAAGTCCCATGAGTTGTCCGGGACTCCTGACTGACTAGTGTTTCATATCGTTTAACGGACAGTAATAGTGCCAATTGTTGCTTCTTCGGTAGGAGCCTGATCGACGTACCACCATGTTCCAACGGCCTCCTCGGCCCCGTAAGCCTGGGCGTAACGGAAGCGAATCTGGTAAGTGCCCGGTTCGTTGGGCGCAACGATGTGAAAGTCTACATCTTGCTCGGTGATATCATAGTAATGAGGGTCAAGATATCGACCATCAATTACAATGGCATTGGCAATTGTTGTTTGAGCACCTATGCCGTCAATGCCAACAATAATCTGGACAATGCTGCCTTCTTCCCGCGGCCAGAGCCATTTGTAATGGGCATGGATGCCGACAGTTTCACCGGGTTTAACGTCGGCTTCAGTGCCTTGCCCGTGGATATCTACGTTGCTGAAAGCGATGCCTGAATATTCAACGTCTGAAAATGCAGAGCAGGATAGAATGCACAGTAAACTGGCCATTACCCATTGCTTGAATATGTTGTTTTTCATGAATTTTCCTCTGTTTTGGTTGTTTTAGTTACATGATTTACTCCCTGTTTTGATTTCTAAAATTGATAAAAGTTCCACCAGTGGCGGGTTGCGGCTCTTTTAATTTGCGTGGGAGCGAGTTCGGCAAAGATTTATTGTCCATCGCTATAGCGCAGGGTGATTTATGACTGGAGAGCCTTCTGGTGGTTTTTCAAGGCAAAAAAAAACGGGGTGGAAACCACCCCGTTCAGACCTGTATCAACCTGTATTACAGGTTGCTTTCTTCAGTACGCACTTGCGGAGCTTCCTGGGTTTCGCCTTCTGGCTCGACAGTCAGTTCGATCTGCTGAGTCTGGCGCTTTGCCCTGGGGTCGTTGTGAGCACGGCTGCGACGACGACGCGGCCTTTCAACGGTTTCATCAGCAGTAACTGCTTCAGCTTCGCTGGCTTTAACCTCTGCTGTCTGGTCACGCTCAACTGCTTGTGGTACTTCTGCTGCTTTGCTCTCAGGCGCAAAAGGCTTTGGAGTCGGGGCAGTCTCAGCAGGCTTCTCCTGTTGACTTTCATGAACAACTGCCTGGTCTTCGTCAGACTGATTTAATGCCTGCTTCAGCATCTCTTCAGCTTCATTGGCGGTCATGGTCGGCTTGGGCTCGACAGCCTCTGTTTCAGCATCCGCTACAGCTGGTTTCTCGAAAGCGGGTGGCATGGTTGCAAACGCTGGCTTGTCGAGATTATGGGAAGCGGCAACGGCTTTTGCCATTTCTGTCATCTGAGGGCGAGGGGTTGCCTTCTCCCGCTCAACGGTTGCTGCTTCTGCAGTGGCAACGGGCAGGTCAGCCTGACGTTCTTGAGTGCTGGTCTCAACGGTGGCTTGTTCTGCTTTTTTCAGTTGCGCTTCAGAATCTCCGGCTGTTGCAATCTTAAGCTCAACTGTCGGCTCTTTATCGGCAGAAGGCTGTGCTGGTGAGTCGCTCTTGGCAGGGATTTCAGGTTCGCTGACTTCCTGAGGCGCAGACTGCTGAGCTTCCCTGAGACGGCGAGGGTCATTCTTCACTCTTCTTGAGCGACGAGGTCTCCCTTCTTCCGGTGCTTCAGGGGTGTTGGCAATTGTTTGCTCTTCGACAGGAGCTTTGCTGGTTTCCTCTACCTTATCCATTGGCATGGTCGGAGCCGCAGGAGCTTCCGGGGCAGATGCAGCAGCTTTGCTGCTTTCCAGCTCAGGCTTCTCGATGCTGGCAAACGACTCTTTTTTGTCAGCACGCTTTTCCTGTGGGGCGCTTTCCTGAGTGGCAGTTTCATGAACAGCAGGCGCATTTACTGCCCCTTTAGCGCTTTCAGGCAGCAGTGGCTGTAATTGCGGTTCATTTTGTTGCTGGCGCTGAGACTGTCGGTTGTTGCGACGACGGGGCGCAGAGTTGGGGCGGCGTCGACGATCACCAGAGCCTTGTTCTGGTTCCTGGTCCTGGCGGCGTTCCTGTCTGGGTTCCCGTTGTTCCGCTACTTCCGGTTTGTCACGCTGGCGTCTTTCCTGCCTTTCGAAGCGATTTTCCTGACTGCCGGAGCGGTTGTCTGAGCGTTCCTGCTGACTCTTTTTACGCTCTTTCTGAGGACGGTTGCTGTCCTGTCTGTCGCGGCGCTGGGAATCAGTTCGGGCCTTTTTCCTGTTTTGGCCGACTTGATCACGACGCGCCGGTTGACGTTGCTGGGTGGGTTTGTTCTGGCCAGCGGATTTGTCATCGTCATTTTCAGAGTTGAAGAGGCTGCCGATGGACTTCAGCAGACTGCCAATAAATCCGGGTTTTGATTCAGACGCTTTAATGGCTGGTGCAGGCTGTGCCGGGGCAATATTGCGAACGACAGCTTGTTGTCTGGGCTGGGGCCTGGTGGCTGTGGTCAGCTCTTCCGGGCTGGAGTCTTCGCCCTCCAGGATGATTTCGTAGCTGCTCTCGCGATCCTGAAGATTGTCGTCACGGAGGCGCTGGACATCGTAATGAGGGGTTTCCAGATTGGCATTTGGAATGACGATGATGCGGGCATCATGGCGCTTCTCGATCTTGGCGATCATTTTGCGCTTTTCATTCAACAGAAATGCCGCCACTGGCACGGGAACCTGTGCACGAATTTCGGACGTCTTGTCCTTCATGGCCTCTTCTTCCATCAGGCGCAGAATAGACAGGGCCAGAGACTCAATATCCCGAATCGTGCCCTGGCCTGAGCAGCGAGGGCAGACCACGCCGCTGGTTTCACCCAGTGATGGGCGCAGACGCTGACGGGACATTTCCAGCAGACCAAAGCGGGAGATACGGCTGGTTTGAACGCGGGCACGATCAACCGACAGCGCCTGACGAATACGGTTCTCTACTTCCCGCTGATTCCGGTTGCTGCCCATATCAATGAAGTCGATAACAATCAGGCCGCCAATATCGCGCAGGCGCAGTTGGCGGGCAATTTCATCCGCCGCTTCGAGGTTGGTGTTGAAGGCGGTTTCTTCGATATCGCCACCACGGGTTGCACGGGCAGAGTTGATATCAATGGATACCAGGGCTTCTGTTGGGTCAATAACAATGGAGCCGCCGGATGGCAGTTTGACTTCACGCTGGAAGGCGGTCTCGATCTGGCTTTCAATCTGGAAGCGGTTGAACAGGGGGACGCTGTCTTTATACAGTTTGATCTTGTTCTGGTACTGGGGCATGACCTGTTTAACAAAATCCAGGGCTTCTTGATAAACCGGGGTTTTGTCGATCAGTACTTCACCAACATCCTGGCGCAGATAGTCGCGGATAGCGCGGATAATGACATTGCTTTCCTGGTAGATCAAAAATGGTGCGGAATTTTTATCGGCAGCATCTTTGATGGAGTTCCAGAGCTGCAGGAGATAGTCCAGATCCCACTGAAGGTCTTCTGTTGAACGGCCAAGGCCGGCTGTGCGAACGATGACACCCATCTCGGCCGGGATGTCCAGCTTGCTCATGGCCTCACGAAGTTCAGCACGCTCATCACCTTCAATGCGGCGAGAGATGCCACCGGCCCGTGGGTTGTTGGGCATCAGCACAAGGTAGCGGCCAGCCAGGCTGACCAGTGTGGTCAGGGCGGCACCTTTGTTGCCACGCTCTTCCTTATCTACCTGAACGATAACCTCGGTGCCTTCCTTAATGACATCCTTGATGTTGGGACGACCACCAGTATGGCCGACGAAGTATTCCCGGGAGATCTCTTTTAAGGGCAGGAAGCCGTGTCGCTCTGCACCAAAGTCCACAAACGCGGCTTCCAGGCTGGGCTCAACACGGGTGATTTTTGCTTTATAGATGTTGGCTTTCTTCTGCTCGCGGGCTCCGGATTCAATATCCAGATCGAACAGGCGCTGCCCATCGACGAGTGCAACCCTCAGCTCTTCTTGCTGGGTCGCATTGATCAACATTCTCTTCATAGAGTACCAAATTGCTAATGGCTACCCTGATCAGATGTTGGTGGCGAAAAGTTGTTCGTGACATTCGGTTAATCCAGCGCATTCATTGGTTTGACGGGCAATCCATCGTCTTTCCGGAAGCGCCCGGCCTGCCACCTGACGTATTCGTGGTGGCTGGCAGTGCAACTGGTTTCCTTCAGCTTTTGTACAAACTCTTCGGTGCTACCCGAGTGTACACAGGCCAACAACCGCAGGAGAGCGGTGTGGTCGGTGGTAACCAACTATCAGACTTACAGCCGGGCTTATTCAAGGGTAAGGCTGTAACGATATAGTAATCTGCATCCGTATGTTGACCGGATGCATAGTGGGGAGATGCGTTGATCGGGCGCTTCTGGCTGGTTGTGGATACGTTTGCAGGTATCACTGAGCCTTTCACTAGCATATGACCCGTCCGCTGTTCTTCATCCCTGGTATCGGGAGCGCAACCTCTGTTCTTGGGTGGCACTGTTTATCTATCACGGCAGTGGCCGTGGTCTTTAATCATTCAGTACCATGGCAGGAACTCATGCCCTCAGGGAGGGATGCAACTGGTTCATCTGCCATGATGTCTGCCTGAGCGGCTATTCCCGGAGTTACCTGGCCCGGACTTGTTCATCGGGTAAACGTAACTCCAGTTTATTTTCGGCCCGGTTAGCGGAATTTAAGTGATGCTATCCCTTTCGGGTCATGCTCAGACTTCGTAAATCGAACTGCCTCTTCGGATAGTTACAAGGCAGTGCCACAACTATATCAGTAATCTGTAAGTGCTTCAAATGACACAAAGCTGATAACATTACCTGTACGAAAATCGCGGTAATCCCTGAAAGTCTTTTTATCTCAACCGGTTAAGGTAGAGCTTCCGGGGCTGCAACTTGGCATAAACAAATATGTGGTTAGACGATTGAAACAAGCGCGCAACGTTAATGGTAAAGGCCGTTCCAGTCACAGGAAGGGGGCCCCAAAGTCCGGTAGAACCGGGGGAGTGGTTTCCGGGCGTGGGGCTGAACGGGCTGGCCGAGAGGGTTCAGGCCGACAGGCTCTTCCTCGAAGGTTAAAGGATCAGCCTCCCGGGAATGGGGAGGCCGTTGAAGCTGGTGTTGTGGCCGCAAACGTTAACTTTATTACCATTGATGAGGATGCGGCTGGTCAGCGTGTTGATAATTTTCTGTTGCGGGTTCTTAAAGGGGTGCCCAAGACCAGGGTGTATCGTATCGTTCGCAAGGGTGAGGTGCGGGTTAATAAAAAGCGTGTAACCGCAGATTATCGCCTTGAATTGAACGATGTTGTTCGTATTCCTCCGGTCAGAGTTGCTGAAAGGGAGGCTCCCATAAGGCCCGCTGACAGCGTGATCGCTCAGTTGGAAAAAGCGGTACTTTATGAAGATGATCTGCTGCTGATTATCAACAAGCCGTCCGGGCTTGCTGTGCATGGCGGGAGTGGTCTGTCTTATGGCGTGATTGAAGCGCTTCGCCAGCTACGGCCGGATAACCGCACGCTGGAACTGGTGCATCGCCTGGATCGGGACACCTCGGGTTGTCTGGTGATTGCCAAGCGCCGCAGTATGCTGCGTCATCTGCATAACCAGTTGCAGCAGAAAGAAAAAGTTGAAAAGCTGTATCATGCTCTGGTGGTGGGTAAGTGGCCAGCGAGAAAACAGCTGGTAAATGCGCCGTTGCTGAAGAACGTGCTGCGCTCAGGAGAGCGAATGGTCCGGGTGCATGTGGATGGCAAAAAATCCCGAACGGCGTTTCGGGTGCTGAACCGTTTTCCAAATATGACCCTGGTTGAGGCTTACCCCATCACAGGGCGTACCCATCAGATTCGGGTCCACTGTTTGCACGCGGGGCATCCCATTGCCGGGGATGAAAAATACGGTATGGATTCAGACAATCAGTCCCAGAAGCAGTTTGGTCTTAAGAGGCTGTTCCTGCATGCCGCCAGTATCGAATTTGACCTGCTGGATGGTAAGCGGTTGAAGGTTGAAGCGCCTTTGCCGGACGAGCTGGCTGAGGTGTTGTCAGCTTTGCAAGGGCCGGGAGGCTGACCGAGAATAGACTGCCCTACTGCGGTTGCGATAAATTGGTCTAAAAATTCCTGCTTCTTCGTCAAATAGCCCCGCTATTCTCCTCAGAAGCAGAAATTTTTATCCTCAATTTTCTGCCATCCTCGCTACGGGCGCTATTCTCGGACAGCCTCCTGGATGTCGGATCGAAGAATTGATAAATATGCATTGATCGTTTTTGAGTGAACCTGTTTAAGGGGTGATTATGCAAGACAAGTGGCGGGAGTCCTCGTCTGAGGCGCAGGATAGTCTGGACAGTAATCGAGCCTGGGATCTGGTGGATACCCTGGCCAAAGGCGCGCTGCTGGAGCAGCAACGTTCCCGGCGATGGGGTATATTTTTTAAACTGCTGACCTTTGGCTGGTTGTTTTTCTCTGTTGCCGTCATTTATAACGCGACCAATATCAATGATGCAGTGATCAGTGATGGCTCCAGTGAGCATACGGCGCTGGTGGAGATTGATGGCCAGATTGGTGGTGGCGATGTGAATGCAGATGTCGTGGTGTCGGGATTACGCTCAGCCTTTGAGGATCCGGGCACTAAAGCTGTTATTTTGAGAATTAACAGTCCGGGTGGTAGCCCTGTCCAATCTGGCTACATCTATGATGAAATTCTCAGGCTGCGTGAACTGCATAAGGATACGCCTCTTTATGCGGTCATTATGGATATCGGTGCGTCTGGCGGCTACTACATTGCCGCTGCCGCTGATGAAATTTACGCTGACAAGGCAAGTCTGGTGGGGTCTATCGGCGTTATTTCCTCTGGTTTTGGTTTTGTCGGGGCGATGGAGAAGCTGGGGGTTACCCGCAGAACCTATACCTCCGGTGAAAATAAGGCATTCCTTGATCCATTCCAGTCCGTGGACCGTGAAGCTGCTGTTGAATGGCAAGCGTCGCTGGATACTATTCATCAGCAGTTTATTGATGCGGTCAAAACCGGGCGGGGTGATCGACTGGCGGATCGGTCGGATATCTTTTCAGGCATGGTCTGGTCTGGTGAGCAGGCCAAAATACTGGGTCTGATTGATGGTCTGGGCAGTGCCGGTTATGTGGCCCGTGAAGTTGTGGGGGAAGAGGATATTGTTGATTACACCTTCCGCCTTTCACCGTTGGAAAAATTTGCCCGGGATTTCGGGGCTGGTGTCAGCGCCACCCTGGTGGAAGCCCTGGGTGATGGTTTTCAGTTAATGTGATTTGATCACCGGGTCTGCTGTGCAAGACCCGGTGTATCTAGCCTATCTGCCCAAAGGGTAAACCCCTTCATTCATCAGCATGGTGGTCAGGGTGATCAGTGGCAGTCCAGCCAGACTGTCAGGATCATCGCCAGCCATTTTCTCGAACAGGGTTATGCCCAGTCCTTCACATTTAAAGCTGCCAGCGCAGTCCAGCGGACTCTCTGCATCTATATAGGTAGCAATCTGCGTGCTGGACAGTGTTCGGAACCAGACGGTGTAGTCCACACAGGTCAGCTGATGCTCTGCTTTGGCCGTGTTCAGCAGGCAAAGTCCGGTGTGGAAAACCACCTGTCTGCCGCTGCAGCGGGAAAGCTGTTGAATGGCTTGTTCCCGGGTTCCGGGTTTGCCCATAATTCTATTGTCCAGTGCGGCGGTTTGGTCGGAGGCAATAATCAGGGTGTCCGGATGCTGGTCGGCCAGTATCAGGGCTTTTTCCCGGGAAAGCCTGATTGCCAGCTCCCTGGCGCTCTCTGTGGGTTCAGGGGTTTCGTCAATGTCCGGTGAGGCCTGGCTGAAGGTCAGGTTGAGTCGTTCAAGCAGGCTTTTTCGATAGGGTGAGCCTGAGGCTAGCAATATATTCATCGTTTTATGATGTGCAGGTAGTGCGGGCAAAGGTTCGGATAGTCGAGCACAGTATGCATGGTTACGAATTTTTGTAAAACACGCCTGCGCCATCCGGCAGCAGGTTGTGAAAAATACAGTCTTCAGGCATGTTATTCATGAAATAGTTGAAATTCTGATAAACCTCATCCGAAAAGGATGTTTGACAGCAAAGGGGCATCGCCCTATGATTGCGCGCTTATGTTATCAGGCCAATTACCAAAAACCATTGATCCGCGGAAACTCGCGCGTCAGGGGTTACAGTTTGAAGGTTCGCTGGCGCTTAAACAGTTTGATCGACTGGTGGCCAGTCTCGCTGACGATCAGGGCGAGGTGAAGGTCTTTCTTCATTTCTACATGAGCGAAGATCACCGAGTGGTTCTTGAGGGGCATGTTGAGGCGAATCTTAAAATGATTTGTCAGCGCTGCCTTGATGTAGCAGAACTTCCCGTGCGTTCAGACCTCAACCTGATGGGTGTATTGACCGATGAGCAGGCCCGGTCCCTGCCAGAGGGTTATGAACCCCTGATGCTCCAGGAGGAGTCGATGGAGTTAGTGCCCCTGCTGGAGGAAGAGCTTCTGTTGAGCCTTCCAATCGTGGCTTATCATCCGCCTGAAGCCTGCCAGGTTCAGCAGAACTTTACTACTGAATCTGATGAAGAGGCTGAGGCTTCCGCTGCCCGGGCAGAGGAAGAGAAAAAGCGTCGTAACCCGTTCAGTGTTCTGGCTAGTCTGAAAGCTGATCCGGATAAAAGTACCGAACCCAAATAGAGTTCCAGGCAAAGAATTTAGGAGAGTTGACACATGGCTGTTCAGCAAAACCGTAAAACCCGTTCCAAGCGTGACATGCGCCGTTCCCACGACAGTCTGACTACTTCTCAGCTGTCTGTTGATGCGACTTCCGGCGAAACTCATCGTCGTCATCACATGACCGCTGACGGCTTCTACCGTGGCCGCAAAGTGCTTGAAGGTAAAGTCGGCGAGTGAGTCGTTGCATGCCAGGACGGTCAGCAGCTCCAGGAAGGAGAATAGCGCTTGATATTATGAGCGGGGACGAAAGTCCCCGTTCTCGTATCCGGGCTGCCCTCCGAGCCCTGGATGCTTATCCGGATCTTCATCTTTCCCTGGTGGGTGATCAGCAACTGATTACCGGTCATCTCTCTTCTATTGCTTTCGATCAGTCCCGTCTTACGGTTATTCATGCTGGAAAGACCATCGGTATGGATGAAAAACCCTCTTTTGCCCTGAGATCCAAAGAAGACAGTTCCATGTGGGTTGCCCTTGAGCAGGTGGCTGGTGGCCGTGCGGCTGCCTGCGTCAGTTCGGGGAATACGGGTGCCCTGATGGCCATGGGGCGATTTGCCCTGAAGACCTTTGTGGGTATTGACCGTCCTGCCATTGCGGGGGCTATTCCCTGTGCCGGTGGCAGTGTTCTGCTGCTGGATATGGGGGCTAATGTTGACTGCTCAGCCAACAGTCTTTACCAGTTTGCTGTGATGGGGTCTTTGCTGGCCGCTACTGTCAGAGGTATCACTTCTCCAAGGGTAGGGTTGCTGAACGTCGGCACTGAGGATATCAAAGGGAATGAACAGGTAAAGCTGGCAAATCGGCTATTGAAGGACGATGGTCGTCTGAACTACATCGGCTATATCGAAGGGAATGATGTGTTTGCCGGTGGCGCGGATGTGGTGGTCTGCGACGGTTTTGTTGGCAATATTGCCCTGAAAACCGGAGAGGGGGTTGCCGGTTTAATTAGTGACAGCCTGGTTGCCGCTTTTCAGCAGACGCTTTGGCGTCGGTTTCTCTCTCTGCTGATTGCGCCGGTCATGCGTAAAATCTATAAAAGCATTGATCCGGTAGTATACAACGGTGCCAGTTTTCTCGGGCTGCAGGGGATTGTGGTCAAAAGTCACGGTCACTCCGATGAAGAAGGTTTTTTCCGGGCTATTGGCGAGGCCGTCAGGGAAGTGGATAGCGATGTTCCCGGGCGGTTGGCAGAAGAGATAGAATTAATGCTGGGAGGGGGGTAAGGGTATCGTTCAGTGATACCCCGCACGGATTAACAAGCGAGGGAGGGCGGTAACTCCCATCCCACAGATATTTCACTCAATAAATTCTTTGTACTCCTGCTTTAGCATTTCCATGCCCACAGCCTTCCAACTGTCGTCGGTGATCTTCCCCTTTAATGCGTACAGGCTAACCCGTGCTACCTGGTTGATCAGCTCATTTTTCAACTCAGGATCAATAGGTGCATGGTCAAATACCCGGGAGAACTGCTTGGCAACAAATGACTTGATCGTTGAGTAACTACTGATGATGCTGGCAATCCGTTCGTGCTGGTATTTAAGTTGCCAAGCAAAGATTATTGCGGCTGTCCTGCTTAACTTACGGCTAAGGCTCTACCGCTAATAATGATCAATGACAACTCTAAACCAGAAACTGTACGGGATTTGCAGGTAATGGTATCAATAATATTTTGTGTTAATTATTCTGTGTTTATAATCATTTTTGGTTCTTTTTTGTTTTGGAAAGTTTAATCAGGTTGACTGCTGATCTGGATTTTTTCCGTTGCCTGGCACAGGGGGATTATCTTTGCCATGAAGAGCAGACATCAAGCAATCTAACAATTGATCTTCTGTTAATTCTCTCGAATTTGGATGATGAGCCATAGCCTGATAAAACTGATCAAACAAGTAACGTTCTTCAGGATACTTTTCCTTACAATCAAGTTCTATCGCCTTATCAATTGCTCTTTTTGCGGAACCATCACCATGATAATGATCGTAAGATTGAGTATTCAGATTATTTCCAGTGATATTTATTTTTAGCAGTTTATTATCAAGATGATCAAACGACAATGGTAGATTTTTGCTTTGGGCATTTTGTATGTGTTGTTCAGCAATTTTAATGTCCATCTCCGGGGGTAATCTCATCGCCATCAATATTGCAGGATTTTTTATCTTGGTAAATGCAACCCCTTCTCCTTTCGCATTATCCCATAAACACTTTAGTACCAATGGTTTGCTGAGTTTTGAAATACTGACTTGATGCTGACCAAAAAATGCAGAAACGCCTTGACAACCATTAGTTGATGACTTCTGCGCAGCAGAAAGAACATGTGATTTCACGGGGATATTAGAAGCACGGGAAAAAGCTGAGTTGACAGGGTACATGGTTATAATCCTTTTTTTAGTCCGAATATTTTATGAAAGAAGATAAAGTACTATCCAATTGACTGAAATAATTGGATCGGCTAAAAAACGCTTCGGAAGAAGCAGGCCAGAAGTTGCAACGCCCGAAACTATGCAAGCATAGCTTAGTTTTTACCCTTCAAATGAAAAAAATATTCGGGCAGATTTCAACGGTGCAGAGCTGTCGTCTTATTTTGGAACTCTGCCTCTGCGCGAAACCATCCGGTAAACCGGCCTCATTGACGGGATGACTGATGCCATTAACGACAGAAATCATCTATCCTGCATTGACCATACAATGAAAGCGTATTTGGGGGGGCGCATAAGTAGTTAACCAAATGTAATCATATTTTCTGACTAAGTGAACAGTCGCTCCAGGCAATTGCTCCTGCATCCATGCAGTCGTGTAGCATCGCAACTCCGGTCACACAGCTACGGCTATGCTCTCTGCGGTGTGCCTTGCGTAGTGACTGCCCACGTGGTCAGAAATATACGGTTACAATTGGCCAACTGCTTAATCCAACCGAATCGAAGGGGTATAGACGGTTAATCACAGAGTTTGTTTGCTGCCAGGCAGGAAAGAATATGAATCATTTTTCGGTTCTTTTTTGTTATTGGAAACATAAATTTACTTACCTTGTTGTCTATTTTTCCTATAATTGCCCCGGTTTTTTACTGGGAAGCGTATCTGGTTTCCGGGATGACTGCATTAACTGGCGTAGTTGTACCGGGAGGTTCGCTTCGTATTCAATTGAATTTCAGGCCTCTCGGTAACAAGAGAGCTAAGCGAAAGAGCGGGTTGCAATGACGGATAAGCTTGCTTTTGTCTTTCCAGGACAAGGGTCCCAACAGGTTGGCATGATCGCTGACTATCTTTCAGAGCCAGTGGTGCAGGCAACGTTTGCTGAAGCCGCCGGGGTGCTTGGTTTTGATCTCCTGAATATGGTTTCTGAAGGGCCTGCTGAGGCGTTAAATCAGACGGAGAATACCCAGCCTGCATTGCTGGTATCCAGTGTGGCTCTCTGGCGTCTCTGGTGTGAGCGTCAGGGTGAGGCACCGTCGATGATGGCCGGGCATAGCCTGGGTGAGTATTCGGCCCTGGTGTGTGCCGGTGCGATGAATTTTACGGATGCCGTCAGCCTGGTTCGCCTGCGTGGACTGTTCATGCAGGAGGCGGTTGCCTCCGGTGCAGGAGCCATGGCTGCTATTATTGGCCTTGATGATGCTGATGTGGTTGCTGCCTGTGAGAAGGCGGCAGGTGATGAAGTGGTCGAGGCGGTCAATTTCAATGCTCCCGGTCAGGTGGTGATTGCCGGTCAGGTTGCCGCAGTTAAACGTGCCATTGAGTGTGCAAAAGAAGCGGGTGCCAAGAGGGCGATTGAGCTGCCAGTCAGTGTTCCTTCCCATTGTGCCTTGATGAAGCCTGCTGCAGAGCGCCTCCAGAAAGCGTTGGACGGTATTGAGTTGATTGAGCCGGTGATTCCGGTGGTGCAGAATGTTTCTGCTAATGTCTGTTCTGATCCGGCTCAGCTTAAGGCGAACCTGGTTGCCCAGCTGTACAGTCCGGTACGCTGGGTTGAGTCTGTGGAAACCATGATGGCCGCTGGTGTTGGCCGGTTTGCTGAATGTGGCCCCGGTAAAGTACTGGCTGGACTGAATAAACGTATTGCGCGACGTGCGCCCATTGCTACGCTGGAGTCTGCTGACGCTATGGCTCAGATGCTGGCAGAAGCTAACCAATAAGGAACAGGCGGGAAATGACTGCTGAAAGAGAGCTGGAACGGCCTATTGCAGGAGATGGTCTGAATGGGAAGGTTGCCCTGGTTACCGGTGCCAGTCGTGGTATTGGCAAAGCCATAGCGCTTGCCCTGGGGAAGGCCGGAGCCATCGTGATTGGCACGGCAACGTCTGAGTCCGGTGCGGCGGCCATTACTGACGCTTTGCAGGCGGAGGGTATTCAAGGTCAGGGCATGGCACTGAACGTAACCTCAGCGGAAGAATGTCAGGCAGTGCTCAAGGCGGTCAGCGCAGAATATGGCGCACCGTTGATTCTGATCAACAATGCCGGCATTACCCGTGATAATATCCTGATGCGCATGAAGGAGGATGAGTGGGATGACGTTATTGATACTAATCTCAGTTCCATCTTCCGGATGAGTAAGGCTGTCCTGCGTGGTATGACTAAAGCACGCTGGGGGCGGATAGTGAATATCAGTTCTGTTGTTGGTTCCATGGGTAACCAGGGGCAGGCAAATTACGCGGCAGCCAAGGCCGGTATCGAAGGTTTCACCCGGGCGATGGCCCGTGAAGTCGGCTCAAGAAGCATTACCGTGAACACCGTTGCTCCGGGCTTTATCGAAACCGATATGACCAGGGCGCTGCCTGAAGAGCAGCAGTCCTCCCTGCTTGGCCAGATTCCCCTGGCCCGGTTGGGTCAGCCGGAAGAAATTGCCGCTGCTGTTGCTTTTCTGGTCAGTGAGCCTGCCGGGTATATCACTGGTGAGACCTTGCATGTCAATGGCGGCATGTACATGAATTAATCCTCCTTTGCCTGAACCTTTAGTGCTTTGGCAGTAGTGAGCAGGGCGAGGCAAACCCTGTTCTAATGGGTTGGGTTTTGGGGTTTTGTTAAATCTGTTGTCAATTTGCGTGGATAGTCACTGGTTTTCCATGAACTGGCTTGAAATTCCCATAATTGACCATATAAACTAGTTCACCTGTAGCCTCAGGCTGCACCGAATATCGATAGGAGCACAACAAGGTATGAGCACCATTGAAGAGCGCGTTAAGAAGATTGTTTGCGAACAGCTTGGCGTGAAGGAAGACGAAGTCACTAACAGTGCGTCATTCGTAGAGGATCTTGGCGCGGACTCTCTGGACACTGTTGAGTTGGTGATGGCGTTGGAAGAGGAATTCGAAACCGAGATTCCTGATGAAGAGGCTGAGAAAATCACCACTGTTCAGGAAGCAATTGACTACGTTGTTGCACACTCCTGATTCTGCCTTGATTTGCACAACTGTATCTTTGTGACACGCTTTTTCGATACTGATTCTTTAGCGAAAGTATCTACAAAAAGTGTGTCACTCGAAAGCCGCATGACGATGGTCTGCGGCTTTTGTTGTTTATGGCAGTCTGCTGGCTATCGCTGTAAAAGCTGGCTGCATGATGACGATTATCATCGTGTTGTTGTCGTTTTTTCATAGTCAGGCTGCTGTGGCGATGCTTTGATGTGAATGACGGTTCATTAAATCTGTACGACAGGTCAGCAGGAGAGTCAGTCTTGTCGGAAGAAAAAAATACAGAATGGTTATCGCAGCGAATGCGTAGAAGGGTTGTTGTAACAGGCATGGGGGCAATAACCCCGGTGGGCAATAATGTCCATGACAGCTGGTCTGCTCTGTTGGCGGGACGCAGTGGTATTGAGGCGATCTCCCACCTTGATACGGAAGGTTTCAGTGTGTCTATCTGTGGCGCGGTCAAAGGTTTTGATCCTGACGGTGTTATCGATAAGAAAGATGCCCGTAAAATGGATGTCTTTATTCAGTACGGTGTGGCTGCTGCTGCCGAGGCCATGGCTGACTCCGGTCTGGTGATTGATGATCACCGTGCGCACCGATATGGTGTGGCGATCGGCTCGGGTATTGGTGGTTTGACGTCTATTGAGCAGAACCACTCCACGTTGCTGAACAGCGGCCCCCGTCGAATATCCCCATTTTTTATTCCCGCTGCCATCGTCAATATGGCGGCGGGCTGGGTTTCCATGAAATACAATCTTCAGGGACCCAACTTTGCCACCTCTACAGCCTGCGCTACCGGCAGCCATGCCATTGCCCTTGCCGCGAGAACCATTGCTTATGGTGATGCCGATCTGATGGTGGCTGGTGGTGCCGAAAAAGGTTCGTCAGCGCTGGGCATGACCGGTTTTGCTGCGGCCCGTGCGCTTTCTACCCGTAACCATGAGCCTGAAAAAGCCAGCCGCCCGTGGGATGCGGATCGTGACGGTTTTGTCCTGGGCGATGGTGCCGGTATTCTGGTACTGGAAGAGTACGAGCATGCGGTTAAACGTGGTGCCAGGATATACGCTGAGCTCAGTGGTGTTGGCATGAGTGGTGATGCCTGGCATATGACGTCACCGCCAGAAGATGGTCGTGGTGCTGCGCGTGCCATGATTTCAGCTCTTGAAGATGCCGGTCTGGTACCTGAAAATGTGTCGTATATTAATGCCCACGGCACGTCCACACCGGCAGGGGATGTGGCTGAAACACGGGCGATTCATAAGGTGTTTGGTACCCACGCCGCGCGTCTGGCGGTCAGTTCAACCAAATCCATGACCGGCCATTTGCTGGGGGCTGCCGGGGCTGTGGAAGCGGTATTCAGTATCAAATCCCTGGTTGAAGGTGTGATTCCCCCGACCATCAACCTGGATCAGCCCGGCGAAGGCTGTGATCTTGATTATGTGCCGCACCATGCCAGAAAAATGCAGATGGATCATGTGCTCACCAACTCTTTTGGCTTTGGTGGTACCAATGTAACCCTGGCATTTTCCAAATTAGACAGATAGGGCCGGTTAAAGAGGGGGTTCCGGGTGAGTGAGTATCCAGTCTGGGTGAATGGAGTGCCTGAAAGTTTCCTGCCGGTTTCAGACCGTGGGCTGGCCTACGGGGATGGCTTATTTGAAACGGTTCGGGTTGCCGGTGGTAAGCCAACGCTGGCTGACTATCATTGGCGTCGCCTGCAACGTTCTTGCCAGCAGCTGGGTATTGCCGTGGATATTGAGCGATTGCTTGAAGAGGTGGATGCCTTTCTGTTGGATAACCGGGCCTTTGACGGTGTGCTGAAGGTTATGATCACCCGGGGCAGCGGTGGACGCGGCTATAATCCTGAGGGTTGTCTCTCTGTGCGTCGGATTCTGTCACTCCACCCGCTACCGTCAAGGTCCCGTGATCCCGGAGTGCATGGCGCACGGGTAAAGCTCTGTCAGATGCGTCTTGGGCGAAGTGCCCTGGCAGGGCTGAAGCATCTGAATCGTCTTGAGCAGGTGCTGGCCAGAAGTGAATGGCAGGGCGATGCTTACGACGAAGGTCTGCTGTGTGATTTTGAGGGCAACCTGGTTGAAGGCACCATGAGTAATCTGTTTATTGTGACTCATGAAGGTGACCTGGTGACTCCGGATCTGTCATTCCATGGTGTGGCCGGGGTTTGTCGCGAGTTTATCATTGAGTTTGCCCGTCATCGTGGGATGACGGTTAAAGAGCAGTCCGTACCCCGGGGTCTGGATGTTGCAGAAATCTTTCTCTGTAACAGTGTCAACGGTGTCTGGCCTGTGATTGAATACGAAGGAAGGGAGTGGGGGATTGGTCCCCTGACTAGCCAAATTCGAGATTGTGTACTGGAAGAATTCAATGCTTAGGAAGTTGCTGCTGACACTGTTCGGTGGTTTGCTGTTGGCTCTGTTGCTGGTCATAGCGGGTCTTGCAGCTGGCTGGTATGGTCTGCGCTGGTATGGTGATCAGCAGGTTCCGGTGACCAGTGATGCCGGGTTTGTCATTGTTGCGGGTGACTCGCTGGGGCGTGTGGTGCAGCGGCTGGCGGCAGACCGGCTGATTCAATATCCTGATATGTTTAAGGTCTTTGCCAGGGTTAAGGGGGTTGCTGCTGACCTTCATGCCGGGGAATACCTGATTGCTCCCGGTACCACCTATCGGCAGCTGTTGCAGAAGTTTGTTACTGGCGATGTCCGTTACTTCAGTGCGACCCTGGTGGAAGGCTGGACATTAAAAGAGTTGCTCATAGACTTGAACAGCCACCCGAAGCTGACCGCTCCGGTAGAGCAGAAAAATCTGACAGAGGTGATGGGGGCGTTGCTAAGGGATGTACCGCAGACCGATAACCTGGAAGGGATGTTCTATGCGGATACCTACAGCTTTGAAGCAGGGACGCCGGTGGCGTCAATTCTGCAAAGAGCCCATCAAAGACTGCAATCCGTCCTTGCGAATGAGTGGGATCAAAAGGCCGAAAACCTGCCGTATAAATCCCCCTATGAAGCCTTGATTATGGCGTCGATTATTGAGAAAGAAACAGGTGTGCCATCAGAGCGGCCTGATATTGCCGGTGTCTTTATCCGACGTCTGGAAAAAAGGATGCGACTTCAGACCGATCCGACCGTTATTTATGGTATGGGTGATCGTTATCAGGGTGAATTGAATCGTCGCATGCTGAGGGAGCGAACCGCCTATAACACTTATGTTATTCATGGTCTGCCCCCAACCCCGATAGCGACGGTTGGGCGCGAGGCCATTCAGGCAGCACTGAATCCGTCCGATGGGGAAACGCTTTATTTTGTTGCCCGTGGCGATGGTACTCACCACTTTTCCAAAACACTGGCGGAACACAATCGGGCCGTAAGGAAGTATCAGATTACGGAACGGCGGAAAGATTATCGTTCTACGGTGCAATAGAAACACTGGTTATTGATGAAATTGAGAGATTGATGGGTTTTTTTCTGACGATTGAAGGCTGTGAAGGTGCCGGTAAAACCACCGCCAAAGGGGTTGTTCTGCAATGGTTAAAGGCTAATGGTCATGATGTTGTAGAAACCCGGGAGCCCGGTGGCACACCATTGGCTGAACAGCTGAGAAACCTGGTGCTTGTTGAGCACGAGGAGACGGTGACGGATACTACCGAACTGCTGATGGTCTTTGCGGCACGCAGCCAGAATCTCAGTCAGCGTGTTGAGCCGGCACTGGCTGAGGGCAAGGTGGTGGTTTGTGACCGGTTTACCGATGCAACTTATGCCTATCAGGGTGGCGGTCGTGGTATCGATGAGCAGCGTATCGCGGTGCTGGAGCAGCTGGTACAGGGGGATCGCAGGCCCGATATGACGTTGCTTCTGGATATTGAGCCGGAACTTGGCCTGGCAAGGGCGAAAGGTCGGGCTATTGAGCAGGGTGGGGCTCTGGATCGGATTGAGCAGGAAGCGATCGAGTTCTTTCACCGCGTTCGCAATGTCTATCTGGAAAGGGCTGAGCGTTTTCCCAATCAGTACGTTGTTATTGATGGCAGTCAGCCGATTCCAGAGGTTGAAACACACATCATCAAGGCTTTGCAGCGTCGGCTTGGGAGTCAATAGCTCCACGGCCAAGGATAAAGGTTGGATTAATTGAGTTCTGAATCAACTGATATGGTGAGTAACTTCTTGTCAAAGCCGTTACCCTGGCACGGGGCTCAGTGGCAACCACTGGTTCAGCGAATGCAGGCAGGCCTGCTTTCCCATGCCCTGTTGTTGAAGGGGGTGCCCGGGGTGGGTAAAGGTTATTTTGCCAGGGCTCTGGCCACTCGTGTGCTTTGTCATCAAAACAGTGGCGAGTACGCTTGTGGTCATTGTAAGAGCTGTGAGCTGGTCAAGGCGGGAACTCATCCTGATCTGCTGGTGGTTCAGCCTGAGTCGACAGGCAAGCCAATCAAGATTGACCAGATTCGTCAGGTCAATGAGTTTGCCCGTAAAACCGCCCAGCAGGGGGGGCGCAGGGTAATCATTATTAATCCGGCGGAAGCGATGAATGTTAATGCCGCCAATGCATTGCTGAAAAGTCTGGAAGAGCCCGGTGGTGATACCCTCTTTATTCTGGTCAGTGCCCGCTCCGGAGATATGTTGCCGACCATCCGCAGCCGTTGTCAGATGGTTTCTTTTACTGTGCCGGATATTGCGCAGGCAAAAGCCTGGTTATCGGATCATATTGCCGATCCTCTGGTGGTGGATCAGTTGTTGAGCCTTTCATCAGGTTCACCCATGATCGCCAGGGCAATGTTTGATCATGATACGCTGGCAGTTCGAGGACGTTTGTTCAATGCTATGCCCGAACTGTTTCGGGGGAATCTTACCCCCGTAGAGATGGCGAAAGAGTGGCATACGGGTAACCTGGTTGAACTGCTGGCCTGGATGGGCAGCTGGCTGGATGATGCTGTAAAACTGAAACTGGCGGCCGATGAAAGCTGTGTTCGGAATCGTGATTTGATGAGAATGCTGGACTATATGGCTAAAAAAGTGGAAGCGGCTGATCTGCTGGTATTGCGCGATAAAATCATGCTGCAGCGACAGCAGTTGCTTGAGGGCGCTAACCTGAACAGTCAGATGTTGATGGAAGGGGTGTTCAGCGATTATCTTGAGCTGGTGATATAAATCGGGTTCCTAACAGGTTGAATTTGAATTCAGGAAAAAAAGGAGAGGGTTGTCATGGGGAAAGGGATGCAGGGACTGATGTCTCTAACCATACGGGACACGGCATCACTCTATGAAGCGTATATGCCGTTTATCAGTGGCGGCGGGCTGTTTGTGCCAACCCACAAACATTACAACCTCGGGGATGACGTGTTTATTCGTCTGACGTTGATGGATGAGCCGGAGAAGATTCCTGTGCCGGGGAAGGTGGTTTGGGTTACGCCGATGGGGGCCCAGGGTGGCCGACAGGCAGGGATCGGTGTTCAATTTAATGATCCGACTGACAGTGTCCGCAGTAAAATTGAGAAGCACATTGCCGGTGCCTTGTCTTCAGACCGCCATACCAACACAATTTGAGCGGTCTTACGCAGGCGGCTTATATGATCCGCCCCGTTTTACAAGAGCCTGTTTCGTTGATTCATTAATCCTTATGGCCGATTTGCTTTCGGCCACAATTAAGTAGTTAACCAAATGAAATCGTATTTTCTGACTAAGTGGACAGTCACTCTGCGGCGTTACAACTCCGGTCACATAGCTAAGGCTATGCTCCCTTCGTTGTGCCTTGCATAGTAACTGCCCACTCAGCCAGAAATATACGATTCCATTTGGCCAACTACTTATGTATGAAAATAATTTCGGCTTTGAGATAGCATTACCAGCGAAATTAAGATAGCGACTCCTGGCAAAACCAGACCAAGATCCTGGACAATGCCAGCCAGCATCAAACCACTTCCGATGATCAGATAATACAGTAAGCCAAAAAGAGCTCCAGCGCTGCCGAGATTATCCTGATATTGCTGTAGTGCAGAGCTTATAACGTTAGGCATTGCAATACCAAAAGCCATGACGACCAGCAGCATTGGTATCAGGAACCAGATAGTGGTATTTAACAGATATACACCCAATGCACCGAATAGAAGGAAGCCATTAGCCAGCCATAATAATTTATGCTGACTAATATCTCTCTCCAGCAGTCTTTTATTTAAATAGCTGCCCAGCAAGGTGCCAATACTCAAGATTAAACCACTGTGGCCAAATTCCTCAGCACTGCGACCAAGTTGATGAAACGTGAAGCTGCCAAGCTGGTAATAAGAAAACAGAGCAACATTGTATAGTGCTACCAGCAGTGCTGAGTGCCATATATGTGAATCTGAATAGAGACGCCTGGCAAGCAAAACAAGGTTTACCGATTTTATTCTTTCTGGTCGTGTTTCGGGAAGTTTCGCCCTATTCAGCACAAATAACAGGAATGCGGAGAAAGACAAAGCAGCAAAAACATACTGATAACCGCCCATTTGAGTAAGTTGCCCGCCAACAAACATGCCGATAATCGGACTTAGTGCAATTCCCATACTGACAAGGCTGAAAACTTTACTGAGTTCGACTCCGGTGAAGAGATCCCGCAACATGGTTTGTGTGATCACCGAACCCACAGCAATACCAAAAGCACTCATCGCTCTTGCAAACATTAATATGGTAAAGCTATCGGTTAACGTTGCTGTGCAAGTTGCCAATCCATAAATCAATAGGCCGGCTAACATTGAAGGTCTTCTGCCCCATTTATCAGCCATGATTCCCCAAACCGCAACACCTATTGCGAAAGAAGAAAAATAAACAGAGAGAGTCTGGGCGGCCTGAACTGTACTCACTGAAAAAGCATTGGCAATAGATCCCAGCGCCGGGCTATAGATCGTTTCGACAATCTGTGGAAACATGATCATCAGCAGCAGAATCAATAATGTGGAGTTAACTTTCACAATTCAGTCTTGCCATTAAAAAAACGTGGGAAAAGCAGAAGTGGGTTTATGATATTCTAATGCCCTGACGCTTTAACAGGAAAAAACGTATGCCGGGCCGTGAAGTTGCTTTTGTAATCGCTTCAGCATCGCCATAGTCGTTTTTTTTTTGGTATTGACATAAGGCTTGACAAACTGAGGTGAATTGAAAAGTTCAAACTTGTCAGGGTTGAGCTTTCAGGAGAGAAGAATGTTTATTGACTCCCATTGTCATCTCGATCGTTTGGATTTGAGTGCTTATGAGGGAAATCTTGACCTTGCAGTAGAGGCGGCCAGGGCGGCGGGTGTTGATCGTATGCTCTGTATTGGCATCGATCTGGCCAATGGCCCGGAGGTGGTATCACTGGCGGAGCGGTATGAGGATGTCTATGCCTCGGTTGGCGTTCATCCACTGGACTGCAAAGAGGTTGTGCCTGATATCGACGTCGTGCGCTCACTGGCCAACCATAAAAAAGTGGTTGCTATCGGTGAAACAGGGCTTGATTACTACTACGCCACCACCGAAGGAGCTCAGGCGGTTCAGCGACAGTCCTTTATTAATCATCTTGAACTGGCCGCAGAACTGGCGTTGCCGGTGGTGGTGCATACCCGCGATGCCCGGGAAGATACTCTGGACTTTCTCCGTGAATACGGTTCCAGGGAGTCTGCCGGGGTGCTGCACTGCTTTACCGAGTCTCTGGAGATGGCAAAAGCGGCATTGGACCTGAATTACTACATTTCCATATCGGGTATTGTGACCTTTCGGAATGCGTCTGCGTTGCGGGAGGTGGTTGACTATTTACCCATGGATCGCTTGCTGATTGAAACGGACTCTCCCTATCTGGCACCGGTCCCCCATCGGGGCAAGTCGAACGAACCCCGGTTCGTTGCCGATGTGGCACGATTCATTGCTGCTCTGAAAGGAGTGACACCTGAGGAGCTTGGAGAAAAAACTTCTGGCAATTTCTATCGGCTGTTCCGCCGGGCAGTCTGATTGGTAAGCAATGGTCGTGTAATTTAGTGCTATAAAGGAAAAATTATTTATCAGGCTTTGCATGATTGAAGGGTGAGTTTGCCGAGATTTCTCGCTGTTTTCTCTGCTGGGGAAGAGCGAGAAAAACTCTGGCGATTAGGGTATTTGTTGGTTATTTCTTATAGGCATTGGTAAAAATATCCTCCCTGCCAGTATGGCATATCACCTCCAGTCTCTTTATAATTGTCCCACCATTTTCATCGGTGATGTTGCGGATTTAGGCTCAGGTACGGAATTTCCGATCATGCTTCGACTAATTATAAAGAACTTAAGTTCTCCAATTACGACGCTTGTCTATCTGGATGCCCATCAGAATTCTGCTGACTTTCAGCGGAGTTTTTTCTGTGTCTGATCGGATTGCCAGACTGCTTTCCGGGAATATAGCTGCGCAGCAGTAACCTTGAAAAAGGGGGTGCACTACCGGCTTCTGCTGCCTGGCTCTAATGCCTCAGGGTTTCGCTTTGCCCGGCAGGTTTGCTCCCCCCTTTCTCAAGTTGTCTACTGAACATAATGTGCAGTGCCCCGGCCAGTGTTCTGGTTACCGGGAGTTTGGTTTTTGTGTTTTTCGTCAGGGAAGACTCAATGACCATGGCTTCCATAATTCGTTACGACAGTTCCGGATCACCGGAGAGACGGGTTACTCCTGACCTCAACTTGATTGATTAGGCGAAAGGTATGATCAAAATCAAACAGGGGCTGGATCTCCCGATCTCAGGATCGCCTGAACAAAGTATCTCGGAAGGCAGGGCAGTGCGTTCTGTCGCCGTGATTGGCTTTGATTACGTAGGTATGAAGCCTACGATGGCGGTTGCTGTGGGAGATCGAGTTAAAAAAGGGCAACTGCTCTTTACCGATAAAAAGACACCGGGTATCCGGTACACAGCATTGGCTGGCGGTACAGTTTCAGCAATTAATCGTGGTGAAAAACGGGTTTTGCAATCCGTGGTGATCGATGTCGATGGCCAGGAAGAAGAAGAGACCTTTACAGCCTTCAAGCCTGAAGAACTGGCGGGTCTGACCGCTGAACAGGTGGAAGCGCTGCTGAATGAATCCGGTCTCTGGACTGCACTGCGCACCCGTCCGTTCAGCAAGGTACCTGTATTGGGAACCCGTCCGGCGTCTATCTTTATCACGGCGATTGATACTCACCCGCTGGCTGCCAATCCGGAAGTGGTGATCAGGGAACAGGCCGAGGCTTTTGAACAGGGTATCAATATCCTGGGTAAACTCAGTGGTGGCAAGATCTTCCTGTGCAAGGCTCCAGGTGCCAATATTCCTGCGGGCATTGCCAACAGCGAAGAGTTTGCAGGTCCGCATCCTGCTGGTCTGCCAGGTACACACATCCACTTTCTGGACCCGGTTTCTGCCACCAAAACGGTTTGGCAGGTGGGCTATCAGGATGTTATTGCTGTCGGTAAACTGTTTACCACCGGTAAGCTGTTCACGGACCGTGTTGTCTCTCTGGCAGGGCCTCAGGTTGACAAGCCACGCCTGGTTCGTTCCCGCCTGGGTGCCTCTACCGATGAAATCACTGCCGGTGAACTGAAGCCTGCCACCAACCGTATTATTTCTGGATCGGTATTTGGCGGTCGCACTGCCAACGGTCCATTTGCTTACCTGGGACGTTACCATAATCAGGTTTCCGTTCTGGAAGAGAGTGACGAGCGTCTGTTCTTGGGCTGGGTCAACCCAATGGTGGATCGCTTCTCCATTCTGCGCGTTATGACCTCCGGCCTGAGCAAGAGCCGCCTGTTCAACTTCACCACAACGACAAATGGTGGTGAGCGTGCGATGGTACCCGTAGGCAACTACGAGCAGATGATGCCTCTGGATATACTGGCGACTCAGCTGCTTCGTGCCATTATTGTCGGCGACACCGAGACCGCTCAGAAACTGGGTGCCCTTGAGCTGGAAGAAGAAGACCTGGCTCTCTGCACATTCGTTTGTGCGGGTAAGTATGAGTACGGCCCCCTGCTGCGTGACAACCTGACCCGTATTGAGCTGGAGGGGTAATCAGTGAAGCCATTAAGAAATCTCCTTGACTCGATGGAACCCCATTTCGTCAAGGGCGGTAAATACGAAAAATTCTATGCGTTGTATGAAGCCGCTGACACGCTGTTCTATACACCGCTGGACAAAACCCATAACACCAGTCACGTGCGTGATGCGGTTGATCTGAAGCGCATGATGGGGCTGGTCTGGTTATGTACCTTCCCGGCCATGTTCTTTGGTATGTGGAACGTGGGTTACCAGGCAAACACGGCCATTGCCAATGGTCTGGGCACTGTCCCGGCTGACTGGCACGGTATGCTGATTGCCATGCTGGCCGGTAATGATCCTGCCAGTATCTGGGATAACCTGATCTATGGTGCTGTTCACTTCCTGCCCATCTACGCAGTGACTTTCTTTGTCGGTGGTTTCTGGGAAGTACTGTTTGCCATTATCCGTAAGCATGAAGTGAATGAAGGTTTCTTCGTTACCTCTGTGCTGTTTGCCCTGATTGTGCCACCCTCCATCCCGCTCTGGCAGGTAGCCCTGGGTATCTCCTTCGGTGTCGTTATCGGTAAGGAAGTATTCGGTGGTACGGGCAAGAACTTCCTGAATCCGGCGCTGACTGGCCGTGCGTTCCTGTTCTTCGCTTATCCGGCGCAGATTTCCGGTGACCTGGTATGGACTGCGGCTGATGGCTTCTCCGGTGCCACCATGTTGAGCGTTACCCAGCAGGGCGGTATGGAAGCACTGCAACAGTCCATCAGCTGGATCCAGGCGTTTGTTGGAGTGATGCAGGGTTCTGTCGGCGAGACATCGACACTGGCTATCTTTATCGGTGGTGCGGTTCTGCTGTTCTCCGGTATTGCTTCCTGGAGAATTGTCGCGGGTACCATGATCGGTATGATTGCCCTGTCTACCCTGTTCAACATGATCGGTTCTGACACCAATTACATGTTCCATGTACCTTGGTACTGGCATATGGTGTTGGGTGGATTTGCTTTCGGTCTGATCTTTATGACTACGGATCCGGTATCGGCGTCCATGACTAACCAGGGCCGCTGGTTCTACGGTGCGCTGATTGGTGTCATGGTTATCCTGATTCGAGTGGTGAACCCTGCGTATCCGGAAGGGATGATGCTGGCCATTCTGTTTGCCAACCTGTTTGCGCCGCTGATTGACCACTTTGTGGTAGAGGCTAATATCAAGCGTCGGGAGGCTCGGGCCTGATGGGAAACGATACAATTAAAAAGACGCTGCTGGTCACGGTGGTGCTGTCACTGATCTGTTCAGTGCTGGTATCCATGGCGGCAGTATTTCTGAAGCCGGTTCAGGACCGGAACATCAAGCTGGACGTTCAGCGTAACATTCTGGATATCGCCGGTCTGAGCAATGATGCCAGGGCGCTGAGTCCTGCTGAAATTGCTGAACTGTACCAGCAGATCCAACCACGGCTGGTGGATCTGAAAACCGGTAAGTTTGTTGATGAAGCCAATGGCCTGACCGTAGACCAGTACGATCAGCGTACTGCCGCCAAAGATGCCAGGACTTCCAGAGCCCTGGGCAGTGCCGACATTGCGGGTATTTCCCGTCAGGCGGACGTCGCCAAGGTCTACCTGGTAGAACAGGATGGTCAGATGCAGACACTGATCCTGCCCGTTCACGGCCGTGGCCTTTGGTCTACCATGTACGGATTCCTGGCGCTGGAAAACAATCTGAACACCGTCAAAGGTTTCGGATTCTTTGAGCAGGCGGAAACCCCCGGACTGGGTGGTGAAGTCAGCAACCCGGTCTGGAAATCCCGCTGGGTTGGCAAGGAAATCTACAGTGTTGATGGCAAGGTAGCGCTGCACGTTATCAAAGGTGGCGTTGACTCAACCAACCCGGGGGCCGTAAATCAGATTGATGGCCTGGCGGGCGCGACGTTGACTGCCAACGGTGTCAGCAACCTGATCAAGTTCTGGTTGTCCGATGCCGGGTTTAAACTGTTCCTGAATAATCTGAAAGCGGGGAATGCATAATGTCTGTGAAGACCAAAGATATCCTGCTGGAACCGGTTGTTAAGAATAACCCTATTACCCTGCAGATTCTGGGTATCTGTTCTGCGCTGGCGGTCACCACCAGCATGCAGGTCAGCCTGGTGATGGCACTGGCAGTTATCGGGGTAACCACCTGTTCCAACCTGGCAGTTTCCCTGATCCGTAACCACATTCCCAACAGCATCCGTATTATCTGTCAGATGACGGTTATCGCCTCGCTGGTCATTGTGGTTGACCAGATCCTGAAAGCTTACGCTTACGACATCTCCAAGCAGTTGTCGGTATTCGTTGGCCTGATCATTACCAACTGTATCGTCATGGGTCGTGCAGAAGCCTTCGCCATGAAGAACGGCCCAACGCTGTCAGCCCTGGATGGTTTTGGTAACGGTCTGGGCTATGGCTGTGTGCTGATGATTGTTGCTTTCTTCCGTGAGCTGTTTGGTGCGGGCAACCTGTTTGGTATGGAAATCTTCGCAACCGTGAACAACGGTGGCTGGTATGTTCCCAACGGCCTGATGCTGCTGGCACCCAGTGCCTTCTTCCTGATCGGTCTGCTGATCTGGGCGATTCGCAGCTGGAAGACAGACCAGGTTGAAGAGGTGGAATTCAAGATTGCTCCCAATACCAAATTCAGTGAGGCGCACTAAGTCATGGAACATTTTATTTCGCTATTTGTGAAAGCAGTGTTCGTGGAAAACATGGCGCTGGCTTTCTTCCTGGGGATGTGTACCTTCCTGGCCGTATCCAAGCAGGTGAAAACTGCCCTGGGTCTGGGGGTTGCGGTGGTTGCCGTACTGACCATCACCGTTCCCATTAACAATGTCATTTACCAGAACATCCTGAAAGACGGGGCACTGGTTGCCGGTGTTGACCTGAGCTTCCTGGGCCTGATCACCTACATCGGTGTTATTGCTGCCCTGGTACAGATTCTGGAAATGTTCCTGGATAAATTTGTACCTGCTCTTTACAACGCGCTGGGCGTGTTTCTGCCATTGATTACCGTAAACTGCGCTATTATGGGTGCGTCATTGTTCATGGTTCAGCGTGACTACAACCTCGGTGAATCCGTGGTTTATGGTTTCGGTGCTGGTGTGGGCTGGGCTCTGGCCATTGCTGCACTGGCGGGCATTCGTGAAAAGCTCAAGTACAGTGATGTACCTGCAGGACTGAGAGGTCTGGGCATTACCTTCATTACCGTTGGTTTGATGTCCCTGGGCTTCCTGTCGTTCTCTGGCGTACAGCTGTAAGGGGGATTGGGACGATATGGATTTAAATATTATCTATGGCGTTGCCATGTTTACCATTATCGTACTGGCACTGGTGTTGGTTATCCTCGCCGCCCGTTCGAAACTGGTGAGTATGGGTGACGTGACCATCGGGATTAACGAAGATCCCGGCAAGGCCGTGACCACAGCTGCCGGTGGCAAGCTGCTCAACACCCTGTCCAGCGCCGGGGTATTCCTGCCGTCCGCCTGTGGTGGCGG
The DNA here is from genome assembly GCF_017744115.1 of Salinisphaera sp. G21_0. Taxonomy (GTDB): domain Bacteria; phylum Pseudomonadota; class Gammaproteobacteria; order Pseudomonadales; family Endozoicomonadaceae; genus Endozoicomonas. The sequence goes on from NZ_JAGHQW010000008.1 coordinate 42,567, forward strand.
TGGCACCTGTGCGCAGTGCAAGTGTAAGGTGCTGTCCGGTGGTGGGGAAATGCTGCCAACTGAGCGTTCTCACTTCACCAAGCGTGAAGAGAAGGAAGGCTGGCGCCTGTCCTGCCAGGTGGCGGTTAAGCAGGACATGGAAATTGAAGTCGAAGAAGAACTCTTCGGCGTCAAGAAGTGGGAGTGTGAAGTTGTTTCCAATGACAACGTAGCCACTTTCATCAAGGAGCTGGTACTGAAATTGCCAGAAGGTGAAGACGTTAACTTCCGTGCCGGTGGTTACGTCCAGCTGGAATGTCCTCCTCATACCGTCGAGTACAAAAACTTCGATATCGGCGAAGAGTACCGTGGTGACTGGGATAAGTTTAACCAGTGGCAATATGTTTCCAAGGTGGATGAAGAGACCATCCGTGCTTACTCCATGGCTAACTATCCGGAAGAGAAAGGCCTGCTGAAGTTCAATATTCGTATTGCTTCACCACCTCCGGGTACTGATTTTGCGCCTGGCAAGATGTCTTCGTTCGTCTTCAACCTGAAGCCCGGCGACAAGATGACCGTGTACGGGCCGTTCGGTGAGTTCTTCGCCAAAGAAACCGACAACGAAATGGTCTTTGTCGGTGGTGGTGCTGGTATGGCACCTATGCGTTCGCACATCTTTGACCAGCTGAAGCGTCTGTCTTCTACCCGTAAGATCTCTTTCTGGTACGGTGCCCGCTCCCTGCGTGAAGCCTTCTACGTGGATGAGTTTGATAAGCTGGCCGAAGAGAACGAGAACTTCAGCTGGCACCTGGCGCTGTCCGATCCGCTGCCAGAAGATAACTGGACCGGCTACACCGGCTTTATCCATCAGGTTCTGTTTGATAACTACCTGAAAGATCATCCGGCCCCGGAAGACTGCGAGTTCTACATGTGTGGACCACCCATGATGAACGCAGCCGTTATCAAGATGCTGGAAGATCAGGGCGTAGAGCCTGAAAACATCCTGCTGGATGATTTCGGTGGCTAAACTCTGGCTTTAATGAAGTAAAGGCCGGTGCTCTTTGAGCCCGGCTTTTTTTTATAGGCAATATTTATAGCAATACGCCTCACTCATGCTTTTGCGGTAGAACCCATGCTGATGGTGTCTCTGTAAAGGCACTCGTCATGATGGAATTTTCTATTTTGTTTATTGTCCAAAAGCACCCAACCAAACCGCGAATCGCGAACAAACAGAGGTGTGAAAATGGAGAGTGTCAGCGCTAACATCAACAACCCTTCGTTTGATAGCATTATCCGCCAGGACGAAGATGTTTCCACCGCAGGGCAATTTGCTTCCTGGTCGCGGGTCGAAATGTCTGGTCCGGATGGATGGCAGCTTCATCCTGATCATATTGACCATACCGCGGATCAGGAGCCCTCCAAACTGAATCAACGGGGCTGTGTCGAATGTCATCAGCAGCCCCGATCATCGCTTCCCCATCAATCCGGGCCATCGTCTGGTATCCCGGCACTGGAAAGCGCCCTTCGCACTGGAGATATGCAAGCCCTCGAAAAGAGTCTGACAATAAACAGTGATCGTGGTGTCAACATACATGAATATGGCCACTTGCTTTTTATCGCTTTGGAGGCAAAAAATTATGCAGGCTTTAAACGATTGTGCGAGGCGGGTGCCAATGTCAATGTTACTAATAAGGTTGGCCAAACGCCCCTGCATATAACCGCCTTCGAGGGCAAAGCGGATTACCTGCAACTACTGATTGATTTCGGCGCAAAGGTTAATACCGTTAATGAGAGCGGCTACACTCCCTTGCACCGGGCCTGCATAAAAGATAACGTCGGCTGCGCGCAACGACTGATTAACTGCCAGGCGGATGTCAATGCCGCCGGTATTTCCCTTGGCACGCCCGCGCACCTGGCTGCTTATACCGATAGCAGCGACTGCCTGCAACTACTAATCGAGTTCGGGGCAACGGTTAATGCCATTAATACCCTCAGCGAAACCCCCCTGCACTGCGCTGCCAGAAGAGGAAGCGTCAAAAGCCTGAGGGTACTGCTCAATACTGAAGAGGTGAATGTCAATGCCATCGCTCAGTTAGGCCGCACGCCTCTGCACTTGGCAGCCATAGAGAACAGAAGCGATATCCTGGATGAACTGCTCACTCACAGTAAAGTGAATGTCAACGCCACCAATTTTTGCGGCGAAACACCGTTGCACGTCGCCGCTAGAGGGGATAAGACCCTTAGTGTGCAAGCGTTACTCAAAAACAGCAAAGTACTTGTCAATGCCAAAAATGATTTTGGCAAAACCCCCCTGAGTTCGGCTGCCCAAATGGGCCAGGCTGATAGCTTGAAGTTGCTGCTCACTAGCCCGGAGGTGAATATCAATGTCATCGATTCAATGGGTTTTACGCCCCTGGACTGGGCCATCAGTGAAGGTCGCGACCGATGTGTAGAACTCCTGCTTGCCAAAGGGGCAAAAAAGAGGGAAGAGCTGTGGCGATGCCGTATTTTGTGAGGGTAATAAACATCAGTATGTAAAACCGTAACCGGACGCGGGCCGAAAACACCTGCAAAGCAAAGATCATCCGGCCCCGGAAGACTGCGAGTTCTACATGTGTGGACCACCCATGATGAACGCAGCCGTTATCATGATGCTGGAAGATCAGGGCGTAGAGCCTGAAAACATCCTGCTGGATGATTTTGGCGGCTAAATCTATGTCTTGCAGCTGATATTTCAGAAAAGCCAGTTCTCTTGGGAGCTGGCTTTTTTTGTCTGGGTAATTTCTTAATGCGAATTGATAACAGAGGGAAGCTATTACCGGTCTTCACCACCCCTTGATAACATTTTTATTTTAAACGATTAAAAATCATGCCAATCATCTATTCGAATGTAATATATATCAAAATCAGATGGTTAAGTCATTTTGGTGGTGAAGGTGGGCTCTTAAGTACTTTCGTATTCTAATTATCTGTGTTCTGGAAGTATCTATGATTCCGGACTTCATACAGAATCTATAATTAAATAATTTTAGCTAGGTAAATACTGATAAGGGCAGTAAGAAATGGACGCAATAAAGTTGGGTGTCTTACCAGCTATGTCACACTCATGGCATCGTCATGACGAGTCATGGTTTTTAGTAAGGGCGATCAAAACCATTGTTAATGGTATAAAAGCACTGTTTGGTAGATATACTGTCAGTGTTCTTGGTGATGTCACTCCGCGTTTGGTATTAGAAAACCCCAATTCAAGGTATGCCAAAGTGTTATGTAAACCCCTGAGTGCATACCAGATCAATATCGTTCAAACGTTTAGTGATAAAGGGAAGTATTTGGCTGATAAGATTAAGCAGTTGTGTAATAAAGGCCGCACTGTGGAAGTAAAATTGGCATTCAAGCCAGATGGTGTTGAAGCTGTGCCTATGTACTATTCAAAGAATGAAATTTCTGAAAATTTGAATGGTAAAGTTCATCGATCTTTCTTTGATGCTGAAGATAGTGGTAAGCTTTTAAAGTGTCGGCACTTATCCATGGGTTATGTTAATGGCGCTTTTGGTCGTGGTAAGCATACATTCAGTTCCATTGATACTCCGTCAGCACTGAAGTTTTTCTCTGGTAAACTTCCAACAGATAAAGATTTAGTTGCTCGTTGGAGGAAACCATCCAGTGAAGGTTACTATTTTACCAAATCAACTATCAGTCATGCTATTCAGTCAATTGCCAGGAAGTATTGGGATATGCCAAATGCTACTGAGAAAAACTTCATGGTTTTGATTCCAAAGCATATCATGGGCTTGCGATTTAAAAAACAGGAGGGATGTCTCAAAGTGATTTTTTATGAACCTAATGATACAGGAAGGCATAAAACTTTTTCATTGTATGATCCTGGTAATGCATGTGCTCTTGAGCTTAATGATTTTTTTGGTCTTTGGCACGATGATGATCTACATAAATTGGATTCAGGAATTATTATCAGTGATGATACTCAGGAGCATTTTGAACAATGTAATGTCAATGTATTTGGTGATGTGGATTTTCAATCAATTTATAATATTACCAACATAGCTGGCCACAAAGATCATCCAAAAATCCAGTCAGCACGCAAAATAAAACCAGGAGTAAACAGGAGGCAAGGGTAATCAATCACTGAACGGCAATGAATCAAATGTTTTGACTGTTGATAGAGCCATATTATCTGTATAAAAATTAATCCCGGTGTGAGCTTCTTAGGATACTGATTGATCCTTCGTCATTATTGCATGTGCATTGGCAGGTTATTATTTATGGTGTCTTCATGCTTATGACGTCATAATAAAATATTTAAAGACACGAATAGTGTACACTACTTGGCATTAATGAAATGGAGTTATGTGGAATGAGTTCTTCCACCGTTTTGATCACCGGGGCAACCTCTGGTTTTGGCCTCGCCAGTGCCCGGTTATTTGCTCAACATGGCCACTCCCTGATAATCACTGGTCGCCGTTCAGAACGTCTGCTGGCACTGGCGGAAGAGTTGACACCTGAAGTACCGGTTCACAGTGTCACTTTGGACGTTCGCGATGCCCGGGCAGTATCAGAAATGGTGGATTCACTACCTGATGAATTTCGCAATATTGAGGTTCTGGTCAATAATGCCGGACTTGCGCTGGGTGCTGGTCCTGCATGGGAAGCCAGCCTGGAAGACTGGCACACCATGATTGATACCAACGTGACCGGTCTGGTGAATGTCACCCATAAGTTGCTGCCCATTTTACGTGAGCAACCCAAAGCTACCATTATTAACCTGGCGTCGGTGGCCGCTAACTGGGCTTATCCGGGCAGCCATGTCTATGGGGGGAGTAAGGCTTTCGTCGCCCAGTTTTCCCGTAACCTCCGCTGTGACCTGGCTGGCAGCGGCGTACGTGTGACCAGTCTTGAGCCAGGCATGTGTGAAACCGAGTTTTCACTGGTTCGTTTTAAAGGAGATAAGGCGAAAAGTGACAGTATTTATCAAGGAGTTAACCCACTTCGTCCGGAAGACATTGCGGATATCATTTTCTGGATTGCTCGACAGCCAGCGCATATCAATATCAACAGTCTGGAAGTGATGCCAACTTCTCAAGCGTGGGATAACTTCAAGGTGGTCCGAAAAATGGACTGATGGGAAGTTATCCCGGGGATTAGCTGGTTGTGTTACCTTTGATGTTCTGGGGAAACAGGGTTTTTGCCATACTCTCTATTATTTTTTTGCGTTTCATTCGGCTTTCCCTGTTGCTGTTCCTTTGGCGTTCACGGTATTCGGGATCTTTGCGAAGCTCCCTTTGACGATCTCTTTGACGTTTCCTTATGCGCTCTGCGTAATCGGGATCATTATGGTAGCGCTCCTTCTGGCGCTTCCTTTGGCGCTCTGCATACTCGGGATAAGTTTGGTAGTAATTAATTCTGCACCCATCCTTGCGCTTTGCGTAAATAGGCTCCTGGCGAGGAACCCTTTGGTGATCAATGATTGAAGAGCTACCATCCGTAATTTCTTCTCTCTGAGTCGACTGGTTATTACTTGTAGGCTGATTCAGGTTTAGCGGGTTAACTACAGCAACTGGTCCTGAATCTTGTGGATTAAAGAATACGACAGGAGGATGAGTTAACCAGTAATCTGGATTGTAATGGTGCGCTGTTGTTCGTTTCTTGATCTCTGACTCACTTTTCGGGACTGACGGCTGAGTAAAGCAGATGTCTGTTATTGGTGGCAGGGCACCATTATCGGGTTGATTGCTATATTCCCGGGGTACATATTTCTCATGAGCTGGTGGTGGTATCTCATACATATCAATTCCGGAAGAGCCTGCTGGATTAGCTGATGCCACAGGTGCAATCTCATATTCCTTTAATAGACCGGAAAAGCCAGCGCCATAATGATGTATGGCTGATTGATTATGATAAACAGAAAAAGGATCATCCATCCTCTGAACAGACATACCCTGGAACGCGGGTTGTTGTCTGCTATCGTAAAACTGAAAATTCTGTTCTAAACCTAATGATCCGTTATAAAGATCAAAAAAAGCAGGATTGAATGAAGATGACTTATTTTGGAAATTCATTGAATTATTGAATTATTGAATTGCTGAATTATTTCTTAAGACATCTGCTTCTTGTAAAAGTTCTTATCAAACACAGTTTATTTAATATTTGCGTTAACCAGGCATATAAATTGGCTATGACTATGAGCAGTTGTGATGTAAAACGCATTCAAAATGCAGCCTCGCACGAATGTGGAGGCTGGTGGAAGTGGCAGAGAGGTCATTGATGGTAACGTCAATGACCTCTTTCAGAGTATGAGGCAGCCCTTGTCTGTTTAGTAATTGATAACTGGCAAGTATATTGTGAATCCGGCAAAAATTTTATCCGGATCTTTTATCAAACGGGTGTTGTTCTTCCAGATGGCTTTCCAGTGACGGCTTGAACCGTATGTATTTCTGGCAATAGAGGCTAACGTATCCCCACGCTTTATAAGGTATGGATCCCCTTTTTTGCTTTGAACGAATTTATCCGCTGGTTCTGGAAAAGTTAAGGTTACTCCCTTTTTTATTACATTTTCAGAATCAATTTTTTCGGAATTTGCATTCTTAATGACTATCCATTGTTCATAATCGCCGTATATCTCAAATGCAATTTTCATCAGAGTGTCATTTTGGTTGACGGTGTAATAGCCAAGACTATAAGAAAGGTCGTTTATATCTGAACCTGATGTGGCAAAATTCGATAGTTTATAGAGCTTGGATTTTGCATCATTTTCTGTATAGGTGTCTGAAAATGAATAATTTTCTTTTATTTTTGTGGTCTTTGCCTGGCTGGGGTTTTCAGAAAGTGGTGATGACTCTTTGTCTCTGTTAATCGTGCCTTCTCTTTGCTTTGAATCAGAGCAGGCAGCCAAGCCAACTGCCAGACCGATGATCAATAAGCTTTTCATATATACACCTGGATAAAATATTTTTGAATGAAGTGATCTTATTGTTGGTGAGGAAAATGAATAAATAAAGGTTGTTTGGTTTATTTGACTGGTCAGGTATTAACTATGACTTAACAATTACGTCAGGTATGCTTTATTGACAGTCATCTCTGTTACTGGTCTGGAGTTACTTAATCCAATTGCCTCATTTTCAATTCATTGAGCAAGGTTAGAGCCGGGTCATCCGGTACCCTCAGCAGCTCTTTCCTGATGACCATCAAACCCCCGGATCGCGTCGGAAAACGTAATTAGTACATTTTACATCTATTTGTGCGGCCTCCACGTAGAGGTGGGTTGCAACTTTGCAAATTTTTCCGCAATCTGCTTGCCAGATGAAAATGGTATAAAAAAACGTGGCATTCACGTTTCGTTGAGAGGGCCGGATGATAAGTAACGAGGAATACCCATGAAAGTTGCACTGATTGGAGCCGGACTTTCCGGGATAAAGGCCGCAAGTCTGTTGGCGGAATTGGGGCATGAAGTGACTGTCTTTGAGAAAAGTCGCGGATTAGGTGGGCGGTTAGCCAATCGACGGGAAGCATGGGGTAAGCTGGATATTGGTGCCCAGTACTTTACCGCCAGGGATCCGGGGTTTCAGAAACAGGTAGAGCTCTGGCTGCAAGCGTCTGCTGTACAGGTCTGGGATTTTTCACCCTATTGTGTTGAACAGGGAACATTAACACCGTCACCGGATGAAACGGTGCGCTATATTGGTTCCCCGTTAATGAATCAGCTGGTTTATTGTTTGAGCAGCAACATTGCCGTTAACTTCCGATGTCACATCTCGAAGGTGGAAAAGAGCCGGGAAGGGTGGCGGCTGTTGTCTGACAATGGTGCGCTTTTTTCCGGCTTCGATTGGTTGATTGTCAGTAGTCCTGCAGAGCAAAGCCGTACCCTGCTTGATAGCTGTTCTGATGTGATGGCTCTTGTACCTGAGGCCGTCCATCAACCCTGCTGGGCAGCAGGCCTTGCTACCCAGGGGAAAATTCCAGAAGATGTGCAGGGTATCTTTGGTGATAAAACGGTCCGCTGGGCTTCGCGGTTATCCAGCCGACCCGGTTTTATTAAAGCGCCGGATGTTGACGATGTGTGGATGTTGCATTTCTCGCCAGAGTGGTCTGAACAACAGGGTAAGGAAACGGCAGTGGACATTGGTCAGACAGGTTTGAACTGGCTGCAGACAATAATGGCTACCGGGCTTGAGAAAACTGCGGAATATCGACATTACTGGCGCTATGCCAATATTAAGCCAGTAACCTTTGAGCAACCTTATCTTCTGGATGAACGTCAGCGGCTTGCGGTCATTGGTGCCTGGTGTGCGGGTGGCAGGGTTGAGGGGGCCTGGTTATCAGCGCAGAAGTGTATACAGGATCTGTCGGGTTAATGATGAACAGATCTCACCATGATCGTTGATCGCCCCCGCCTTCTGCGAGGTCCTGATAAATCTCTGTCACGGTATCTACGATCTGAGCCAGATCTATCCGGGTAAAACGGCTTCTGCGCGCGCCAGACTCGATCTGAGTGATTCGCAGCAATTCATCAAAAATGGAGGTCAGTCGTTGTGAGTCCTCAAGGGCATGATCAAGATGGCTGAAAAAATCTTTAGCCTTGCTGGAGTGAAACAGCTTAAGAAAGGTGCCAAATTCGATGTCCTGGCAAAGAGGCATTCCACCTGCCCTTCTGGTAAAAAAGGCAGACACCTGGGAGAGTTCAGGAAAGGGCAGATGGTGCCAGCCTTTGATAAGGTGTGTTTTACCGGCGAGTTACTGACACACCATCTGGTGAAAACCAAATTCGGCTGGCATGTGGACAAGGTGCTTTACCGAACCTGAGTAAAGTTCAAACGCCAAAAACAGCTTTAGGTATGGTAATACGCTTAAAACTGGAGAGCAGGGCTTCAAGATTTTTGTTGGAAGCAGATTGAAGCTCTATTGAAGATTCATAATTATCCTGTTTATGATGCAGGATAATCGTGTCACCATTTTTCTCCCCGGCAGATTCCCGAATGAACCTGAGCCATGCCCACGGACCAGAGTAGGTTTTGGCAGCCTGCTGTTGAGCCACATCATGGAATGATGAACTCAGTATTCGGTCATCGTCATTCATTCGATAAATACTTTTCTGCCATAACGATGGGCCGTGATTGTAAATTATTTTTTTGTACCCGTCGTCCAACTGGTAATGGGTTGAATCTGAACTTAAGGAGAATACCCGAATATTTATTGAATTATCAGCCATGGTTCCGGTGTCATTGAAAAAGAAGCGTTTAATCACCCGGGCATGGTTAAAGAATACCTGTAGTTCAGGGCTAAGGCGGAAATCCTGATGCTCCAGGAGTTGAAGCCGATTGGCGTTGACTTGAAAAGGCTTTAAGTAAGACGAATAAAAATTATCTATCCAGCCTCCCGGACCGAAAGCCGCTTGAAATGCATCAGGCTCTATTTGCAGTGAGCCATTGCCATAAACCGGGAACCGGCCGGCAATGGTCTGGTGCCATGGAGACACTAACTCAGTTAACCACTGATTCTCTATATATTGTTTAGCCAGCCGGAAATAGACACTGCCCCATTGCGAAACCAGCTGTTTGATCCATTGCCGGACGGCCACCGGCTGCCCTTCAGCCAGCAAAGTAAGAGCCAGCACCGGGTGATGCCCATTAAGCAGCTGACGAACCTGTTTGAAAGCAATCACGGTGGGGTTATCAGCACTGCGAAGGTGGATCAGGTTTTCAAGAATTTCTTCCAGATGTTTGTGCAGATTGCGGAAAAATTCCCCGTTACTGTTTTCGTCAACCAGGCGGTGATAATCCGTAAATGCCAGTGACAGCAGTTGATTATGACCGGCGGAGCCACCGAGTTGGTTATAGGTCAGCAGAGTATTCTTTCCTTCACTGCTAAAACCATCTTCGCTACCGGGGTCATTGGTTTCTGCCGCTGTCTGGAACCTGGTGTGCTCTTTAACGGCACCCAGAACATCGGTTAATGGGGAAACACCCAGCAGCGCCAGTAAAGAGACGATGTCGGTAAGCTCGTTTATGGTCGACGATCGGCGTATATGTATGCAGTTCAACAACTGATGCCAGTGAGTAATATATTCCTGGGCAAAAAGCTTTCTGACTGAGTCCAGGGTGTTCACTGCCAATGCTGTGGAGACATGGGCAGATTCTCCCTGTATTTTCAGGGTATCCTGAATGCTGTTGATGACCAGTGGTGCATCATGGTGTAGCTGTTTATTGTTCCAGCTGTTGGAGGTGAACAGTAACGGGTGGTATTTGTTGCAGGAGGAGGAATTACTCACTTCAAAAACATGACTGAAATGAGGTCCCATCAGGTTGGCAATAGCAATGGACTGTTTGAAATCAGGCATTACCTTCAGGCGATTGTAGATCAAAATGCTGGCTGTCATGCCTTGTAGCTGTTTTTGTGCTTTCTGTATTAATGCAGAGTCCGGCTGGTAATGGATATAATCTGGCAAGGTCAGGTAATCTGTCAGACGTTGCTCAAGTTGTTCAGAAAACGGCTGGTTTAAGCCCGCCGGTTGTGCCAGAAGAGACAGGGTGTGGTTGATTAATTCATGGGTTACCAGTTGGGATGAGTCAAATAGCATCATATAAAGCCGCAGACTTTCAAAAACCGGCACCGTGTTTCTTTTTTGATTCTGCAACTCCAGTGATTTGGCTAAAGCGGTAATCAGGTAAGGCGACAGTCTCAACTTTAACTGTTGATAGTAATAGCTTTTGAGCATTTCCTGTAACGGTTGGAGACTTCGACGACTGGCCACTAACATCCGGGGTGTTTGCTCGAACTCCGTCAATAAGTCTGCGAGAGAATTAAGCTTTGCCAGCGTGTCAGGCAATGAGCTGATACGGCCCTGGTCTCGCACCAGCAGATCAGTGTTGGCTTTGTAGGCCAGCAGTACCTGTCTGGTCTGGTTGGTCAGCTCTTTTCCAGCCGTGAAATTGCGATATAACCACCAACCGGAAAGACACAGCAACAGGCAACAGAAGCCGTAACCACTGAGGCCGGCAAAGCGATAGAAATAGTGTGCTTTTTTATTCATGCCAGCGCGGTTGGCAAGGGGGAGCAGAAACTGTTGGAAAATATTCTGCAGGAATGAACTGTGATACTCAGAACTGATAGTGTCGAACTTCTGCCGGTTACCGGAAGAAAACAGGGAGTGACAATAGGTGGCTGCGCAGTCATAACGGTTGTTGTCGTCGGGATTGCTCGGCGGGCAGATAAAATAGCCGGCAACATCCAGCCTGTTGGTCAGCAGGGTCTCTGAAGAACGGGCGATAAGCGGCTGAATCTGACTGCCAAATGTTGACAGTTGGAACAGTATTTCCAGACTGTCGTTTGCGTGTTGGGTGTTGTATATCAGGCCAATGAAATCTGACTGGCGTAGGTAAAGCTGTTGCAACAGTTTTTGCCAAGAAGAGTTAAACCAGAGTACTATTTTTTCGGTGCTGTCTTCTGGTCGTATAGCGCCTAACGAACAGGTAAGCTCATCCCTGTGCAAGCTTTTACAAAAGCTGTCATACCCGGGTAACTGGCGAATACCGGAGAGCATGAACAGGGTTGGCAGCTTTTGCTGTGCAGCGACAGCCGCCTGATTGCTGTATCTGCAGATACAATCAAGATAGGCCTCCTGCTTTTCAGGGCTCATGGAGAGGGTAGTCAGTGGTAAATCCAGCAGAATGCCATTAAAAGGCTGTCGTGGTCGTCTGTTCCTGACCATGGCAAGCATGGTGCTCCAGGAGCAGTTGCTTTCTTCCAGTTCGTTGAGTTGTTTTACATGGAGCAACAGGCAGTCTTTACCGTGCCAGCCCTCGATGAACTTTTCCCCGGCAATTCGGGGCATGAATAACTCAAGTCCCATGGTCAGGAAAAACTGATCCAGGGCAGCGTTGTTATCAGAAAATATCAGGAATAATGGGCGATGATAGCGATTAGTACGAGAAATGTGTTTGCTGATAAATGCCGATATATAGCTCTGTGTGGCTCGCTCATCCTGTTCTCTGCGCTTCTGGAGCAGGGTAAAACAGAATGCTGTACAAAGGGAAATAATACTGATAGCTACCAGGCAGTAAAGTGTGACCTTCCATTTCAGCAACAACGCCAGCAACCCCAACGGGAATAAAGACACCACTCCCACAATTAAGCACGTTAGCTTAATTATTCTTATTAAATAAGAGTTCATAAACCTTGTCCGTTGTGGTTAATTGGTAACCGTGAGTCGGTTGATTTGTTACATTTCCGGTATCTTCAAGTGTGATGATGGCAATATCTTTTTGCTCATAGATTAAAATGCCACCGATAATAAACAGGAACATCAATGCCCCCAGAAAACACAACAGTGTTCTTCGATAGGGGAACGAGCGTAATGGCTGGAATTCCTGTTGATTGTTGTTGGTCTCCAGTTTTATTTTTTGCAATAAACCCTGTTTGATAAACAGATGGTAGAGTTTTACCAGAAGTGAGTTCAGCTCTTCCTGTCTGCCCTCATTGAAATGGCCGCTAAAGCCGGATTTGAAACAGAGAAATGAGAGAAATAACAGATCCATGTGTTGGTCAGCCTCTTTGAGGCTCTCATCAATGATCTCGAAGACATATCTACCTGCATCCCTTCTATTGAATAAACGGCTACATAAGGTTTCCTGGAGCCAGAAACCAGTTCCCCAGGAGGTCGCCATAATGAGCTCATCCAACGTCGCGGCCAGAATCAGAAGGGCTTGTCGGTTATCCGGGTGCTGAACCTCACTCTCGTAGTTTTGCAGTTGCTGTTGGATATTATGGTAGAAGGCAGAAATACTCTCCGGTGGTTCAAGCCGCTGAATCCCATTGATCAGGGTTAGCAGTGGCAATGCGCCGTCTACAAGACGGTTACCGGTATCAACGGGTATCATACCTGTTACAGGGTCAAGCCAATCCCCCGGCGATTGGAGCTGGCCATAAGCTGGACTGTTATTCTCAGGATTAGCAACCGGATCAGACATATAAGGTTCTTCTCAAAGCGTTTGAATCATGAATAACCTGACTTCCGGGTCACCCAGCTGTTTATCAAAATGCAGGGCGAAATGGGAGCAGTCCCTGATCAACGGATCGCTGAGATCAACGACAAAAGTCTGGCAATTCGGCAAACATAACTCAATAGGAGGCGTGGCCAGTGGCGTCAGCTTGAGTCCTGATATGGCGGCTTTTAACAGAGATTGAATCCGGTCCTGCGGGGCTACCGTGATAAACCGGGGTATATTCGCCATTAACCAACCGGAGTCAGCACCGGAAATTTCAAAAGAAAGCACGCACTGGACATTAGAGCCCAGTGCTGCGGGAATGGCGGCGGTGAGGATTCTCTCCATTGGAAAATCGGAGTGATCAAGGGGTACTTCCATGACCGTGTCACGGGAGACAACATCCATGGCATTGATAAGCTGTTCAAATATTTCAGGTAACACATCGCCCAGTGAATCCTGATGGAGTGTTTTGGGTTTGGGGATTTCGTAACCTGTCAGGCCGGATAGTCCACCGGCCATGGAAAAAAGTTCTTGATAAAGCTCCCGGGGAAGCAGGTGAGGGCGCGTCATCATAACCGCCAAACGTGCTTGCCACTGACTGAAATACATGCTCCATAAACGATCCTGTAATAATATGTGCTCGCTTTTAAACTGCCTGCCGCTATTGATCCTGAAAGCAACGGCACTGGCCATCTGTTGGATTCTGTTAAAAAGATGCTCGACTTTATCCATGACCACCCGGGATATTTGTAAATTAATAGCAGAAGGAATAAAGCTGCTATCCAGGCAAATGGCACCATTACCATCAATATAAGAAATCCGGGCCACATTAAGACTCACATAACTTTCCATGGCATCATTGCCAATCATTAACTGGAAATTTGGCAGAGCCATATCAACATGGGCGACGGGGGCATCCGGGTTGACACTGTCAACCAGAGACTGCCCATGGAACCGGTAGCGATGCTGGGCTGAATCACCAACTTCTGAACAGCCATCGCGGGTTATTGGCAATACGAGAGTCACTATCGCATCGCTGGTGGCTGATGGGGGGGTGGCGGTTAAAGGTTCGTCCAGAAGAAAAGGGGTACAGTCCGGCAATATGCCACTGGCATAATTGATGCGGAATCTACCGGATTTCAGCGATTCTACGTCAATTTCCAATGCCGTGAAGCCAAAACAGACCGGGTTCATCAATTGGAAATACTGCCCTGCCAGGTACTGGGTAAACCGGTTTTGCTGTTGAAAGTGCTGGGGAGTCATAAAAGCACCTTCAAGCCAGCACACAGGATAGGGTTTCACTATAACAGTCCTCATATACCAATGATAAAGTGAAGTGCAAACCATTGCGTTGCTTATTTGCAGCGTTCTAATACCCCTTTATTGTTATTGAAGAAAACATCAAAACATTGTTTTTTGCCGGGCTGGGTTGTGAACCAGTGACGGGTAGTCGCCTGCTCAAAGTTGCTGAAAAAATAAAGGAGTCCGATAAAATTTGTGTCCATTTCAGGTTTGATGGATTTTGTTACAGTGGTTCCTGGTTTTATCGGGAAAGATTGTTCAAGGTAGATAAGGTCTTTCCCAAGTGAATTTTCTATATCCTGGTATAAAGAGATGAAATCCAGTGATTGAAAGCGATCAATCTGTTTGAGCTGAACGACCTGAATAAATAATGGATTTTGTTCATTGCCCAGATATGGGTTTAATATTTCACTGGCTTTAATGTTGATCGTAATGGCTTCTTTCGCTGTTAACCCGCTTGATCTTAATCCACTGGAGCAACCAACAGGTGTTGTACATAGCAAAATCAACAGCATCTTCATGGCATATCTAATCATTTCTTCTCCCTGTTGAAACATGATCACAACACTCAAGCCCCTATCAGAACAGTAGGACACCCCATGGCGATAACCCCACCATGCGCAGTGGAATCCCCCATCCTGGCCTGTGGCATTTTATTAATCAGAACAGACTTACTGCAGCCAACGACGGAGTCCGGCGGTCCAATACACAGGCATTGCTGACCAGCACCAGCCGAAGGCATACCACCAATCAACACAGTGGGCACTGAAGGTGCTGGTAGAACCGGCCCCCCCACGTGAGGAATCGGAGGAACTGCGGGGCTTTGCATTGGGCATACGTGCATATCAAGAACACGGGCGGCGGGCATCATAAATTATCCTCCTCCGGCGAAAGAGTGAGTAAGTCATCTTTATGCATGCCCTCAATCAGCTTGATCCCAAGGTTGATAAATCGCGGAAAGAGTGTACGGGTATGCATGGCATCCTCGACCAGTGCCGCCAGTTGAACAGCTCCGGATACCGCCTGGCCAAACAGCGAAGGACTGGGGTCAACAGCTGGCGCATCTTCAGGCGTAATACTGCCGCCACTCCAGAATATTGCCTGTCCCAGCCAGGCTACCGGGGATTTTACGCCAAGATGATGTAAATCTTTTTCGTGGGACCGGCGGTGCTTTTCCACAGGTTCCTTTAACCAGGAATCTATTCCTTCAAGAACATTTGCCTCTTGCCTGCTCCATAAGGCAGGTGTGTGCACCAGACATAGGTAACCCCATGAGATGGAATATTCTTTCTTGAAACAGTGGGCCAAAAAAGCGACAGAGTCACTATAAGCCTGTTCTTTTAACAGGCTGGTCAGCAGTTGATCCGGGCTTGTTACTTTTTTCGCCTGCTGCACAAGGTGTTCATTAAAATCGTACACCTGCAAAAGTCTGGTAAGGTCATCAAACAACAAAGCACTCATAATCTCAATTGACCATTGTTAATTTGCCATTAATGATTAACACACCATCGCTTTTTAAATTCACGCAGGCATCGCCACTGGACGTCACCATTTTTCCTGCTACTTCAACCATCTCTCCACGCAGGGCTGCCAGCTCTCCTTTAATGTTAACCATCTTGCCATTTATTGTTGTTGATACATCCGCCTCAATGGTAACACTGGGCGATTTTATGGTGACTTCTGAAGGGCTGATACTGATTTCACTGTTGCCACAGGTCAGAGTGATACCCGCACTGCCTGATATATTAATCTTCTGTCCCTTGATAGCAGTATCAGAATCAGAGGAATAACTGGCGTTAGCGCCAGATGCAATATCGATGTCAGCGCCGGATACCAATTTCAGGTTCTTTTCAGTATTCATTGTCTGATTACCCGCAACAGAGGAGGCCAGGTCGTTGACAACTTCCAGTAACATGTCCCTCTGGCTCCTTATGTAAAACTCCTCCTGATCTTTGGTATCATCCAGCCTGACCTCGTGACCTTCAGCACCATTGGGCATGGACAGTGTTTTGAAGCCGGTAAAATGCCCTTCACTGTATGGTCTTTTGTTAAGACCATTAAACAGACAGCCTACCACTACAGGTTGGTCGGGATCTCCGTCAATAAAACTGACGACCACTTCCTGTCCGACACGGGGCAATATAAAACTTCCGAAACCAGAGCCTGCCAATGATTGAGCCACTGGTACCCAGCAGAAGCATTGATCGCCTTTTGTTGTTCCTGAACTGTCCCAATGAAAACGGACTTTTATATCACCCTGGTCATTATGATAAATCTCTTTGCTGTCAGGCCCTGAAACCAGGGCGGTTTGTATGCCTGGAATTCTGTTTTTGTTGAGGGCAGGGGGAACAAAAGGATAGTCAATATTGATACAGGTAAAGGTGTTCTCGTACTCTTTTTGCTTACTCCTGGACTGTTCATTGACATTGCAGTGAAACTGGTGAGAGATTTGATCAATATAATACTCTCCCTGCTGGTTAGAATCCGTATGACAGATGATTTCAAACCTGGTGCCAATACGAAACCCGGATTGTGAACTTTTGCAGCTAAGACGATGACTGGATAAGCGATTGGTAAAATTCAGGGCCGCCTGATCAGCAGTCGATCTCTGGTCAACCCGGGAATCCCAGAGCATCGCCTCCGTGGAGGGCGCTGTACCCGAACCTCTATTGGCCTGGGCAGCTGAACTGATGATGGCCTCCGCCTGCTCCCGGTTGTAACCGGTGACAACAGCTTTACAGCTGTAATGGGTGTGGAAAACCGGAGTGCAGCCTCGCAGGCTTTTAATTTTATCGCTGGCCTGTTCGCCATATTCAACCGGCTCATCGATCCGGGTAAAGGCCTCATGGTTTGAACCAACAACCATGGTATGGCTGCCGAAGTCGTGGGCAAAATAGTAGCACTTGCCCTCTTCACTGAGGAGTCGGGAGAAAAATTCAAGATCAGTTTCCAGGTACTGTACGCAAACTGTTCGGGACTCAATATCATTGAAATCAGAAAAACGGATCGATGTATCGAATTCATACTCAGAACAGATCTGATCAATGATTTCGTAGGCATTCATGTTTTGAAAAATACGACAGTTCTTTCTGGTGCTGAGTCTATACAGCCAGGGGCATAGCTCTATCTCCCATAAGGTATCCCCTCGTTCCCTTGAATACTTCCAAAGCTCTTTTACGTAGCCATTAACAACAAATCGTGTTGTTAGCTGTGTTTCAAAACCCGATCTGTAGCTGATAGTTAAAGGTTTGTTAATAAAACTGTGCTCATCAAAGCTTCCGCTGGTGAATACCGTTGCCCGAACCGTAAACAGCTCACACAGTTTCTCACTGACTTCCAGCTTTGTAGCAATATACTTGTTTCCTGCAACGTCTTCAGCGATAAGACGTCTATTGTCAGGTGTAAAGTTGTTATTCATTTTCATATATTTTTTTAATACACAAATATTTATTCATGGAATCCTAGTTATTTTTCTTAAAAATGAAAATAAAAAAAACTAATTAATAAATGCTGTATATAGCATAAAAAAGTTAAGTGTTTTTTTGAAATTGATCTAGATTCTAATCCAAGTTGTCGGATTGAATAAGTCTGGCTGGAAAGGAGAATAGCCTTCAATGTTATCTAACTAAACTTCTTCAAGATTTCGTTTCACTGGAATGTATATTTCGTTTCACTGGAATATATATTGTTCCATTGAAAAATTATTATTGATGTATTTTGATTATGATTATTTTGAATGAGAATCTATATTTATCTCTTAGTTCTCACTTTACAGACTCGTTCGTACCCCCTCTGTTACACGGCACCGATCAATACAGGTTTCTCCGCAAACTGATTGCGGAGGCTAATTCGGTTGCCAGGGCCTGGTTGCAAGAGCCTGATGTTGAAGCCGCAATCAACCTCAGAAAGAGTCTGTTCAGCGCCTGGCAGGAGTGTCATCAGTGGTTGTTAGGTGAAACGAAGAGCAAGGCATTGTGGTCACCGGAATGGTTCGGTTGGCTGGCGTATTCCGGCCTGTACACTCCTGAATCACCATGGCAGTCTTTCTGCCTTTCTTTCCTTCTGCTTGATCTGTGTCTTGAACGGGTGCCCACTGATTGTAGTAGTGATATTAAAGAGTCTTTTTGTGAATCCCTTGGTCGCCTTGCTTCCATGATCTCAGATGAGAGTAAAGAGCCACTGTTTTTGGCCCCTCTGCTGGAAACGGAACTATTGAATAATCACTCCTTGAAAGACATTAAGGCAATTAATCAGGGATATGAAACACCTGACCGACTTTCTGCTGACATATTGAGTAGCCTCCAGTCTCTCGCTGAATCATGGGAGAAGCTTCCGGGGCATTTCAAGCGTTTTGGCCAAATAATACATCTTGAGAAAATCAAATCGGTTATTAATGACGCTATTCTGGTGCTCAATCAATGTGTTCCAAAATCGCAGTCCGTTGAGCAAGAAATCACAGACGGTCTTCAAACATCAGATAGTATGGGTGGTGATGGTCTGACAGTCACACCTATGGCACCAAAAGTCCTGAATCGTGATAGTGCCAGGGTCACCATTCAGGAGCTGCTTACCTTTTTTCGCCGGACCGAACCCCATAGCCCGGTTTCCTGGCAACTTGAAACGGCATTGAACTGGCTGGATCTCAGTTTTCCCGAGCTTCTTTTAAAAATGACCGGTGAGCAGCAAGAACTGTATCAGGATATCAGTCGGCGGCTCGGTATGGTTGATACCCTGTCAATTGAAGAAAAAAACGAGGGATAATCTTATGAGAAATTGAAAAAACAGGTCTTCTGCTATTTGTATTAGTAGAGCTGCCTTTAGCCATTGATTGTCTGGCTGATCTCTTTAAGTACGGCCAGTACTATACATTATCAATTTTCTATATTCCCGGGAAAACTACCATGGCTACTTTTTACATGAATATTGAAGGACAAACTCCAAAAGGGGCGTCAACATTGGAAAAATTCACTGGTGGTGATGGTTTGCCGAAGGAAGGCTGGTTTGCAATATCGTCGTTTAGCTGGGGAGCTTCCCGATCAATAGGCATGGATGTTGGAGACCACAGTAATATGGAGAGTGGTAATTGTATGATGCACGAATTCAGGCTCAATAAAACACTCTGCGGAGCCTATGAAAACATATTATCCCTGTTACTGGCACCTTCAAGTGAGGGAAAGAAATTATTTCTGATTGGCACAAAGCCTGAAAGGGTGGCAAATCAGGGGCCTGAAGTCTACCTGCAGGTGACCCTTGAGGAAAGTCGGCTCAGTTATTTCAGTATGTCCGGTAATGATGGCACACCGACGGTCCAGTATCACATCACCTATAGCATGTTTCATATAAAACACTGGTTTGAATCGGCCAGTGGTGAATTAACACCTGGTGGGTTGATTACTTATAACGTTAAATCAGCATCGGCAGAATCTACCGTAACAAGTTAATCAGCTGTGTCCGTTCTTTAAAATTTATAGAATTTATTGCGAAAAACTACCTGAAATTGGTGAGGATCAAAAAAATGCCTCAAAATTCCCAACATAAACGTATTCATAAAAATCGTGTCAGTATCACATACGATGTTGATGTGAGCGGATCAACCCAAACCCGTGAACTGCCATTTGTGGTCGGGGTTATTGCCGATCTCTCAGGTCATCGCCCTGATGATCGAAAAGATGCCATAGAAGACCGGCAGTTTATCCGGGTAGATCAGGATAATTTTGATTTGATTATGTCAAAGCTGGGTCCTGAACTCAGTCTTTCTGTAGAAAATAAACTTGAAGAGGATGGGGCACCAATTGCCTGTGATCTCTCTTTTAATGCCATGGAAGATTTTGAACCCGACAATATCGTACAACAGGTGCCTGTTCTGAATGACCTGGTTACTGCCAGAAATCAGCTGATGTCGCTACTTGGCAAGTCGGACCGTTGTCGGGATCTCGAAAAAACACTGAGACAAGTGATCAGCAATAATGATTTGATGCAAAAACTGGCCGATGAGCTGGATATTAGTAAGGAGTAGTTGACTATCATGAGTGATGTTGAAGCTAACCTCGCTGAAACAAACCTTCCGGATGTTTTTGCCAACGGTGTTTTATTAACCCTTCAGGAAAACCGGGGCCAGAGCAATGCAGATGACCTTAAGTCTCTGATCATCAATCTTGTTATTCAATTCAGAGAAGGGCACCTGAAGTGGATGGGTAACCTGACCCATACCATCAACGATGCGGTTGCCAATATTGATGCCCTTGTTTCACGGCAGTTGTCTTCTGTAATGGCAAACCCTGATTTTCGCAGGTTGGAGGGCAGTTGGCTGGGGCTGCAAAAGCTGGTACGTAACTCAGAACTCGGTACCAGCTTGAAGATAAAACTCTTTGATGCCTCTCAGCAAGAGTTGCTAACGCAATTTGAGAATGCACCTGCTGTTGATCGCAGTCCACTGTTTAATAACTTCTATCAGCAGGAGTTCGGTACGGCCGGTGGTGAGCCTTATGGCCTGCTGGTGGGCGATATGTATTTCAGCTACAGCGATCAGGATATTACGCTGCTCCGTTATCTTGCGGAAGTTGCCGCCGCCAGCCACTGTCCTTTTATAGCGGCTGCCCCCTCCGGGATGTTTGAATTACCTTCTTTTGTTGCCCTGGCAGAAGGTCGGCCTGTAGCCACAGGTTTTGATGATCCGCTCTATGGTGCCTGGAATGCTTTCAGAAGCTGTGATGATGCCCGCTTTGTTACCTTGACCATGCCCCGTGTATTGGCCCGGCTCCCCTACGGGGCCGAGACCAACCCGGCAACCCGATTTGACTTTGAGGAGCTGGCCCGCAGCGAGGAAGGCGTTGTTCAACTGGATCATGAACGGGACTTTGTCTGGACCAACGCCGCCTATGAACTGGCGTTGAATATGACCAGGGCATTTAGCCAGTCTGGCTGGTGTACCGCCATTCGTGGCGTTGATAATGGCGGCAGGGTAGAGAACTTACCCAACTTTACTTATCAATCGCTGTCAGGTGATCGTCTTCAGTATTGTCCTGCCGAGGTCAATCTTACCGATGAACGGGAGAAGGAACTCAGTGACCTCGGTTTCCTGCCGTTGGTGCATTATAAAGGGCAGAACTTTGCCGTGTTCCTGGGCGCGCAAACGGCACAGAAACCGCAGACTTTTGTTGAGCCGGAAACCACAGCCAATGCTGCGATATCCGCCCGGCTGCCCTATGTTATGGCCTGCAGCCGGATTGCCCATTATCTGAAAGTGATGGGGCGTGATTATATCGGTTCCAATTTGACCGCTGAAGACGTTGAAAAGCAGCTGAAGAACTGGATTGGCCAGTATACCAACCCCAATGCCATTGGTAATGAAGCCAGGGCAAGATGCCCCCTCAGGGAGTCGCAGGTCTCGGTAGTAGAACAAAAAGGCAAGCCCGGCAGTTATTTTGTGGTTGCCAATCTCAGGCCCTGGCTGCAAATGGAAGAGCTTACTGCGTCGCTGAGAACTGTGGCCGCCATACCCTCTTCGTAATGACTGATATGGGCACACTGGAAATCAACATTTTACGCCTGGTTGCAGCGATTGATGACCTGCTGCATTGTCAGGTTCAGGTCGTTATTGATTCTGTCGCCTATACAGAACTCAAGGCAACCTGGGCCGGTTTGTCCTGGCTGGTCCAGCAGCAACAGGATGGCGATGGCACTAAAGTCAAGGTTATGGATTTATCTCAGGCAGAGTTGCACAACAACCTGCAATCGTCGGGCAATCTGTCACAAACCCTGCTCTATCAGAAGGTGTACCGGGAAGGGCTATGTATGCTGGGAGGGGAGCCTTTTGGTTTGTTGATGGCAGACTATCGCTTTGAGTTTTTCAACCATATCCCCTCTGAGCAGGCAGAGCTTGTTGGCAAACTGTCTGAGTTGGGAGAACTGTCTCTCTGTCCTGTTGTTCTTGGTATGGGCAACCAGTGGCAATGTGACAACCCTGCGTTATCCAGCTGTGCATCAAGGTTGGAAAGGGTGGGTACATTTGCCGATTATGAAGGCTTCAGAGCCATCAGAGAACAGGCGTCTGCCGTTTTTCTTGCCGTTACCTGGCCTCGTTTTACTAACGGCAGTGACCGGGGGGCTTACGACAAGGTTTATCTACCTCGCACCAGGGCTGTCTGGTGTCATAGTGGTTATGCGCTACTTGCCCTGGTGGTCAGGGAATTTGGTGAGCATGGCTGGTTTTCCGGCTTGCAGGCTTGGGGCGAGGGGGTCAAGTGTGGAGCTCTACTGCCCGATCAGCCGGGAACCATGGCTGAAGTCCGGCTGACTGAATCGGTGGAATCGACCTTTACCAGACTGGGCATCATGCCGCTGGGTAGCGGCTGGCTTGACCATAGAACGGGTTTTTTTTCCATGTCCATGACCGGGGTACTCCCGGGAAAGGAGTACTGCCAGTTTCTGCCGCCTTTGCTGATTGTCTGTCGTTTTGGGCATTATCTGAAAGTAAAAGCCCGTGAGCGGGTAGGCTCGACCCATCAGGTTGTGGAGTATGCACACGACCTGCAACGGTGGCTTGACCAATACTGCAGCCCCTCAGAAATCAGGGACCTGTCCCTGCTGGCGGTTTCGCCTCTGAAATGGGCAAAATTTTCGGTTCAGGAGGTAGAAGACAAGCCGGGAGTATTTCTGGCAACGCTGGAACTGCTCCCGCACTTGCCGCCGGGATTTACCCTGGATGCATTAAGAATTCACTTGCAACTGTCAACGGAGTCTGATGATTTTCTGTCACATCACACCGACGGATAGTGTGGAGGTAATCATGTTCGAAAAGTTTATTAATATGTCCACTCCTGACGAGCATGACAGTATCCGTGGCGCTGTCGTCTACACCATAGTGACTCTGCTATCAACCCGGGCTCCTCCCGGAAATTCAATGCTGTCTGGCCGCAATGAAGCCGGGCCCGGACAAACCGGTCTTGCCGGTTTTGGCATACCGTGCTGTCAGACTCACCTGATCGATAACCTTCGCCTGCGGCAAACGCTCTGGCAGCGAATTCTTATCTTTGAACCACGCCTGGACTGGGTAACGGTGCATGTAGATTATGGACAGAATCTACTGAGTTTTTTTATCGAAGGGGCGTTATCGGATCGTTACCAGCAGAATATTCAATTCAGGGTTAGTTACCCATGCCATCTACACATAAGTTGAGTCTACAGAACAGGCGTTACGAACAGGAGTTACACAAACTTCGGGTTAAGCTCCGGACGTTTGCCAGTGAGCAGCCAGAGACCGCCCGGCAACTGGATTTGAACGAGGGTTACCCATCAGATCCGGATATATCCCGTCTTCTTGAGGGGGTTGCCTGGCTCTGTACCGAGCTCCAGATTCGCCTGGATGATGGTTATGAGTCCGTCTGTCGACAGATATACCAGCTGTTTTATTCGGATTTTCTCAAGCCGTTACCGGCACTGGGCATTCTGACATTTGCCACTGGCACATTAAAGGAAGAAACAACCCTTGAGAAAGGGGAATTGTTTGAACTTGCGGATAAACAGGGTAAATACCAGTTTCAAACCTGCAGAAACCAATACCTGATACCGGTCAATATAAACGGCATTAAAAGCCTTTCAGCTCCATTCCCGGAAGAGGTTATGGCGCTATTACCGGAGGTCCGTTCAGCTCTGAAGGTTTCCATTGCCAGCAATGATTTGTCCACCGGCCTGGGAGAATACCTGGGACAGGGCATAGAGTTTTACGCCAACCCGAACGCTTTAAGGGCCGATGAGTTCCTCGATACCCTGGTCAGTTCATTGAAACGTATTCTGATCTGCTTTGATCAACAGGTGATCACCATACCCGTGGAGCGATTATCATGGCCGATGTTTGGTGGCGATTGCCGTATATTACCAACAGATCCCGGTCTTTCCGACAGCCATCTGCTGCTGATGAATTTTTTTCAGGCACCGGAACTGTTCCGTTTTCTTCATCTCGATCTCACCGGTTATGCCGAAAAAATCCGCAGTACAACACTGGATATTCTCTGGTTACTGGATGATGAGATCGAACAAAGTACCGAGAATATCGGGCTGGATCATCTGCTGCTGGGCTGTACGCCAGTGGTTAACCTGTTTGAGGGTTATACCAATCCGGTCAAAATCAACCATGAAACCCATGATACGCCGCTATCCATGGGGCCACTGCACCATCATGCACGGATACGGGAAATACTTTCAGTCACCGATATCACCGAGCCGGAGCAGTCTGTTGAACTATCAGCGCTGTTTCATTCCAGCTTTGAACAGGTCCGTTCAGACGTGAGCTGGCAGTTCAGCAGAGATCAGGACACTGACTATCTACAGTTCATATACACAGGGCAGCATAATCACCCTGACAGGCGATTGCTGGCAGTAAAATGCCTTTGCTATGATCCGCAGGCCAGCCAGTTGCCGGTTACGGCTAAAGTCAGAGGGATCAATGTGTCTTTGCCTTGCGGTATTCGTTTGTTAAATGATACTTCCAGGGTGTGTGTGGATGGTTTGTTGTCTGCGGGAGCCAGCTGGGATTTACTCTCGGCCTTACAGCTGAATATACGCAGTTTCAGAATCCACAGGAATGAGGCCAGTAAATTACAACACTTGCTTGAATTATTTATCCAGCCGGGCTCGGGGAATGCCGGCCAAATAGTGCGGAGTATTGAGTCGCTGGAAGTGTCACATGACCTTCGGCCCACCATAATAGACAACCGCCATTTTGTCAGTCAGGGCTGCTGTTTTCATATAACCCTGAATTGTCAGGAATTAACCGCTTTTCCTGCAACGCTGTTGTTAAACCTGCTGTGCCATGTACTCAATTTCTGGCGGCCGATGGGTACCCATAGTCGTATGATAGCGCATTTAAAGTCGGGTGCTGACGGTGGCATAAAGACCCTGAGTTTCCCGGTACTGACTGATGACTGATACTATCCAAAGCTCGCTATTCAAACAGTCTGAAAGATTTGAGTTTCGCCAGGTTCTAAGGATATTGCTTGCTATCGATGGGAAGCTTCCGGGAATATTGACCTCTTTATATGGGTATCAGTCTGATCAGGAAGTATTCGCCCTGAATGCCACCGACAACGAGACGGTTGTGATGGCAAACCTTCCCTGTTTGACCGGTCCTAAAGGCATCATGCCCCATTACTTTCAAGATGCTTTGCGACAGGTTTACATTGAGCAACAAAAATCCGGTCTTTTTAATTTTATTGAATTATTTAATCGTACAATCCTTGAAAAACGCTTTGCAATAGATCAATACGCATCACTGCCCATGATGCTTGAGCGTATCCATCAACTCGGCAAGTGGCCGGGGGCTTTTTTAGATATCAACGGGTTATCACAAACCACTGACAGGGTATTCACTAACCTTACTTTATTACGATTCCATTCGATCCTGAAAGTAAAAACCACCTATATTGGTGACCTGAGCAGGATGCTATCGTTCTACTTTAATTTGCCGGTCAAAGTGCGTTGGGGGCATTTGTCGCATTATACGTTAAATGAAGATCAGTGTTGGCACCTTGGTTACAAGACCAGTAATCCTCTTGGCAGAGGATTACTGTTGGGAAGGCAGGTTATGACCAATGATATGTCATGTACCATACATGTCAGCGTAAACAGTAGGGGCCTTTGGCAAAAACTGAAGACAAAGAATACAATAAACAGTTTGTACAATTACGGTTATTTGCTGATGAATTGTACAACTTTAAAATGTTACGCCGAAATACCGGGTTGTCTTCTTGAGGCTCCTGTGCTATCTGCAGGCAGAATACGTTTAGGACAATATCAGGTTCTGGGTCCTCAGTCTTGCGATAAGAAAAAGGTTCAAGTGCTTTTGGCGAAAACATAATCCGGCATTGCCCGAAGATTGAGATCGGTGATTGCTACGTACAATATTTGTGATAAAACCCTGAAAAATGCTCGTTTAACTGTTCCAGGTTTTTAAATGGATACTCTTTCCGTCCGGACAATGAAGATAAACGATCTGATTTTATAGACTGAATAAACTCTATAATCCGGATTGCAGCATTAACATGGCTGGTTAAACCCTCTGACCACTCAGCTCTCATTATACGGAAGAAATAGGCCAGACAAGACAAGGTCAGTATGTGCAGGCAGTCTTTCTCTTCCTGAGGCTTTCCTTCAAGTTGAGCTTTATGGCATTTGTAAGCCGGATAGAGTATGGCCCGCCTGAAATTATATATTTCATTACTTCGCAGTATAGCTGAACTGGTAAAATCAACGCTGGATGTTTCCACAGGTTCCGCGAGTTTAATACCATCGAGCAAGATTGGTTGTAATTTGCCAGAAGCGATGCTTGTTTCCAGAGCCATAATTTCTTTTACTCGTTCGGCCCTGGCCGGGTTATTAATATCTCCATCCTCCTGACTCATAAAACGGGTGAAAAATCGGCTGATTCCACAATCCTTTCCTTCTTTTATGGAAGAGGCGTTCATCGAATGAAAAATCAGATATTTGATATTG
This sequence comes from Salinisphaera sp. G21_0, assembly GCF_017744115.1. GTDB lineage: Bacteria > Pseudomonadota > Gammaproteobacteria > Pseudomonadales > Endozoicomonadaceae > Endozoicomonas. The sequence continues at coordinate 69,332 of NZ_JAGHQW010000008.1, forward strand.
TCCAGTTCTGAAAATCTAACTGCTAATAATTCAGTGTCAAGACCCAAAGTATGAAGAAGGATATTCCATGATATGTTTAAATGGGCTATCTGCCTGTACTCCTCGGGTATACATGAATTTTTAATTCTTTGATTTATATAGTTGTCAATAGTGTTCAACTCAGGGTTCCTGATTAATACGCCATTCATTATTATTGTTTCTTTGACGGCCAGCTGATAATGAAGGTTCTGTTTATTTGTTTCACTGGTTTTCATGCAGGTCAAAGCCAGTTCGTTGATTGCCGTAGTGATATTATCTGCCAATTTTCCTGTACTGGCTTGAGCCTGCTTACTATCACTTGAACTGGGGCTAAGTGACTTCCTGTTTTCAATTATTGTTATAAGCTCCTCAAATCTACTGAGTATGGACGTATTATTATCCAGCATTGTTTCTAATTCCTGATCTGTCATTGTAATTTCCTGCTTCGGCTTGATGTCAGTAGTCGATATTGAACAGGTCGGATCATGGTCCTCAAGTCGCCTGTAAATAGCAGGCTTCATGGAGTTGAGTTCTTCTTGTATTTTATGACCAATATCCTCACGATGGTTGCCGGTTGTCAGATAAAGGACTTTGCTAGCTGCCAGCTTGATTTCATGGTAATTATTCAAACTCTTTACCAAATTACTGCTGGCTTTTTGATAGTCACTGTATCGGTTACTTCCCACCCGTTGAGAGAACCAGTTCATTGGATTGATCAACTGACCAATTCTGTTGAACACCGATGCTGGTCTTCCACCCCTGATACGGGAGGGATCTCCCAGATAAACTGTTTGTTGAGTATTGTTGGCAGTGTTTGATTTCATGCAGTTGTCCATGCTATTAACCTCTGACTAATAGTGGAAACCAATGGTTACCGGCATGGGGCATAAAAACAGTTCTCATACCATTCAGAAAGACCTACAATAGGAAGGCTGTAGGGTGATGCAAGAAAAAAGTATGGAAACCAGTTGATAAAGGTGTTCTTATCTGAAAAATAGAACTCACCAAAGTTGGGATCAAAAAAACAGGCATCCTGAGCAATCCAGGCTGCCATCGCATGCCCACTAAAACCAAAAATTCTAATCAAGGCATAGTTTCCATAATGGCAATTATGTAAGTCTCGCTGCACATTTATGGCAATGTCTCTGGCATAATCGCCTTTAGACATGTTTTCACGAATATCAGACCGTGTTTGTTCCTCGTTAAATTTATACCGACCAGCCCACGAATAATTGATGTTTCGAAGTTGTAGGATGCCATGGCGCCCAAGCCATAAGTCAATTGAAGATTCTTGATTAACATCTCCCGAATTACTCTCTAATATCAAACCGGATTTCAGTGTATAAGTAACGATAAACTGCTGCATAATTTGTCTGATTTTTGAAGGGTTGATGTCATTTTTTTCAATTGAACCGGAAGTTGATAGCCAGCTGGCAAGACTGCTGTTATGGGCATGCCGTTCAATCCACCGGGCCGCTAGCATCTCACATATACCTCTTCGTGATTCCGGGAGACTTCCAATGATTCCAGCTACCGGATTTTCCACCTGTGAAAAGTGCCATGTGCAGGAGCCATTAAATTTGCTTACAGTCTTTCGTACTCTTTTAATAAATTGTCTTATAACAATAAACGAGGAATCTTGCATAGTTTTATCACCGTCAATACAGTCTTTACTAATAACCCCTGAAGTTCCAGGTAAGGATTTGAAATGACCTTTGTAGTTTGCCATGAGCCAAGGTTGAGAATATCACTGTTTTTGTTAGTAAGGCAGTTATTCATTTCTTATTCCTGAGTTATCAGAGCTGGTGAGTGAAAAATTAACTCATCTTACCTGCACCATTTGTACCGATACGATAATTCTGCCTTTGTGCCCTGGTTTGCCTGCCTTTCTCGGATGCTTCGTATTTGGCCCTGGCTTTCCTGCCTTTACCGGATGCTTCGTATTTGGCCCTGGCTTTCTTGCCTTTACCGGATGCATCGTATTTGGCCCTGGCTTTCTTGCCTTTACCGGATGCTTCGTATTTGGCCCTGGCCCTTGCTCTGGCTGCTTTTCCCTTATCGGTTGCTTCGTATTTGGCCCTGGCTTTTGCCCTGACTCTTTTACCCTTGTCGGATGAACGGTATTTGGCCCGGGTCTTCTTGCCTTTATCAGATGTTTCGTATTTTGATCTGCCGTCGGATAGATCATATTTGGCTTTGGCCTGTTTATTTGGTAACAGAAAAATATCTTCAAGAGTGGTAGCCTGAGTTGAATGTGTAGTTGGTTGAGGTTTAATTATCTCAGCCTTTTCAACCGACCCGGAAATAGTACCGGCACGAACTTGTGTATTGTCAACATGAGTGGAACTTTCTTCAGATTGATGATGACTGTTATTAACAATTGATATGCTTTGATTGGTTGATTGCCTTAAACCTAAAAGAGACTGGATCGAAAAACGTTCATTACCGGGAATGTATGCAGGGGGGGGAACCTTATTTTGAACTTTATTTCCGGGTATTAAGTCAACTGATTGATTTTTATCATGACAGCTGGCAACGATTACCACTGGTTTTTTTTCAAACCAGGGATTATAAAAAGGCACAGCTGGATGCTTAAGATAGTCTTCAGCAGTTTCATCACCACGCATAATGGATAGAATATTCGACACTTCTGAAACGTCACGGCAGAAGGCCCTGCCTATTGCTACTGATTCAGAAAAAGTAGAATCATGAAGGTAAGGTAAGCGGCCATAGGCTGCATTTAATCGAGCTGAAGCAAAAGAAGAATGGCTGTACATCGAACTATTGAATTATTGAATTATTGAACACCACCCTGAGACCATTCTTTCTCATAAAAGTTCAAGTTAGAAAATGGTAATTTTGACTGTCCCGGGTATATGGTGCCAGGGTTAAGAGGTAGTATGCCAATAGCGTTTTCTTTAGCTCTCTCTCTGGCGCTCTGCGAAATCGAGCTCATTGTGACAGCGCTTCTTTTGGTACTTTCTCTCAGGCTCTTGCGTAAGCGGGACTTTCTCTGAAGCATCCTTTTGCGCTCTCTTTCGCGCTGTGCGTAAGCGGGATCATTCTGGTAGCGAGTTCTTTTGCGATCCCTGTCACGCTCTCTCAGGCGCTCTGCGTAAGCAGGATCATTCTGTAAGCGAGTCCTTCTGCGCACCTTGTTGCCCTCGTTTTTGCGCTTGGCAAAGACAGGATCATTCTTATAACGCGCCCTTTCCCGTGCATTGTTGCGCACTCTTGTGCTCTCTGCGTAAGCAGGATCATTCTGTAAGCGATTCCTTCTGAACACCCTGTTGTACTCTTTTTTGCGCTTGGCATAGGCAGGATCATTCTGATAGCGCGCCTTTTCGCGGGCATTTTTGAGCGCTTTTTTGCTCTCTGCGTAAACGGTACCACTTTGAAATGGCACACTATCCGTAATCATTGTCACTGGCGTTGCTGGCTTAACATGATGATTAACAAACGCCCAATCAGTAGTGTAGGCTGGTTGATGAAGGTTATTATCAACACACAACAAGCATTGTGAGGCTCTTTGAGGTAAACCCACGTTATAAATATATGTGGGCTCACTACGCTGAAGTTTTCGTCTAACCGTAATATCAAGAACCTGATCTTGCCTGGTAAGGCCATCGATGATGACTATCGATCTTTTCTCAAACCGGGGATCATCAAATGGGTTATGAAAAGGGACAGCAGGCTGCTGAAGGTGGTTTTCAGTGGTTTCATCTCTACTCACAATATAGAGACTAGTGGCTGTTTCCCCAACGTCACGGGAAAAGGCCCGACCTGATGTGCCAGGTTCAGAAGAAGCAGTATCTTGAACGTACGACAAGTGATCAGGAGCTGCATTTACCTGAGCAGTAAAATAAAGTCTATCCATGATAAAGCCTCTGCCTTGTCAGTGTTCATACAGTTTCTTTTGCACTCGTGGCTTGTTTGTGAAGCTTCTTTTTACGCTTTAAATAATTTGTTTTTCTAATCACTCTTTGACGCTCCCTTTCACTTTCTGCATAAGTTGGATTATTCCGGTAGCGTTCCCTTTGGAGCATCCTTAGTAATATCAGTTCTGAAAAAGTCTGAAGGCGTGACATGTGGTAGAGGTGCTATGCCATGTCCATCCCAAAAGCCAGCGGAGCCAGTGTTATTGTATTGTTTACCTGGTTGATCATGATATAGAGGCAACGGTTCAATAGACGTTTTAACGGACACACCCTGGTACGTCGACTGTTGTTCATTTGTGCCTGTCTGAAGTGGTTGATCTGATGGTCTTGCAAAAAGGCTATCAATATCAAAATCGGGTAATTGATGATAGTAATACATTGAATTATATAATAATTGAATTATGTATTAAGACCTCCTCTTGTTAGAAAGGTTCCTATGATAAATAATCTGTCAGTATTATGTTTATCAAACAAACCCGGTAACTGCTTTTGGACCCTGTGTATCTCAAGGGATGGAGCATTGAATGCTTACGGTCACTGGTTTTTTAAACTTTCTCCCTGGGCGCACTGTCAGGGATGATGACTTTATGCAGGTAGAATAATCGAGATGGGTGTCTTTGGGAGCAGGCTTTAGAGTGAAACGGAAAATAAGCGGCTAATAAAGCCCGGGACGTTGAGATTGGTGAATTCCTGCATCACCAGGAGGTTGTTCGAGAATAGGCAGCCCTTCGCGGCAACTGCTCCTGGACGGGCATTATTCCCGGTCAGCCTCCTGGATGAATTGAATCAAGCATTCAGTTGGTTACAAAAAAATCAGATACTAGTAAGTTGATGGTTTGGTCGCATAAACCAGTGCATCCCATTGTTTATCAATCTTTGAATCAAAAAATTGATTTAGTGCCAATGAATCAACAAGATTCTTGGTTTCCCTGAGCCTATTTAATGAGGTGACATAGGCATATTCATTTGAACTGGAACTCCCTGCATTGTTTTGGTCGTAATGATCTGCTAACCCTTCAAAGTTGCTATCTTCCTTAGCCAGCCATTGTGAAAATTCTTCATCATGGGCTTTGGTAAATGCAAAAAATATTTCATCCTTGCATAAGTTTATCAAATAATTTTTTAACAGGCTTTTATTGTTTATTGCCTGAATAAATTCATATTGCAATCTTTCATAACAACCCTCGATAGCATCGACAGCACTACGACCCTCTTCTGAGAAATATTGTTGAATATGATTTTCAGAAAAATCACAAATTTCTCTTGCAAACCGGTTTTTTACATATGCTCTGATTTCAGTGGATTCATCACCTCCAAGGAGGTTGTGCCTGCCCAGGACGCTGATCAGTTGTTCCTCATGAATAAGTAGTTTGACTTTACCAAGCAATGAAAACCAGTTAATGCTGTTATCTTGATCACATATACCCTCCGTCAGTGATGCCGCCTTGAATCTTATTTTTATCAGGTCACAAACTTCTGCGGTATGGTCCTCGCAATCTTCGGATGACATACTTTCAATTATTTCGATAATTTCTCCAATGAGCTCTGGTTTTTTCAGCAGATTATTGAGTATTTCTTTGTATACATTACCCAGGTTTAAACGCTCTGAACGGTTTGCACTGTTGACCTTATCTTCAAGAATGTGAAGTTTCTGCATTTGAACTGGATTGAAAATATTTACAAGCCTTGCTTTGGCTTGGTTAACCGACAGATTAATATCTGCAGGTTGATTATCTGTTCTGTAATTTGCAGGATGCTCTTGATCAAGCCAGGATACTGGTGATGAAGTACCAGAACTAGAGCCAGACCTGTATCCGGATATAGAGCTGGAACTTGATCTGGAATCAAGTCTGGACCTGGATCTTTCTGCTCTGGATCTTTCTGCCCTGGATCGGGCTCTGGATCTGGCTGTTCTGGAGGATGAAGAGGCAAGAAAACGTGTTAAGTCATCGCTGGAGCTCGCCACTTGGCGATTACTCTGCCCACCGATAGGTTGACTGTATAAATGTCGCGATCCGGGAATAGTCCTGGCTACGTCATTTTTTTGTTCAGTGGTAAGGGCCTTTTGAATGGTATTAACCAAATCAACACCCAACTTCTTTCTGATAAACTGGCACTTTGGAAACTTCTGGGCATGTAAATCATCTGGCGTTTCATCTCTCTTCCAGTTTTCCAGACAACCACCACATGAAAAACATCGCACCAGTTCCCCATCTTTGAGTGAATAAAAACCGCTGTTGAAAATATCCTGATCAGAGACACCAGAGGAAAAAACGGACGAACGTCTTACATTTCTCCAGTTAGTATTATTAAATGTCTGCGCCCTGTTTGCCAGATTACTCATCACTTCGTTAAATGGTCTCTCAGGGTCAGTATCAGATCCACTGTTATCTTCTACATCAAATCCACTAATGGATATATCCCTGTCTGCAATACGAGAAGTTTCCCGGGCAACAGGAACTTCCTCAATATTGTTCACTACTAATAGTAACGACTTTAGATTATCATTTGAACGAATATCGTCGGCGATTTCCTCTACGGGCTGCCCGTAGTTGACATAATCATCACCACCAGAGTTTCTTAGATTTAAAAGAAGTTGGTCGTAATTTAAAAGCTCTGAAAAACCTTTTGCTATGTGGGTGTCACCAGTATTTACATCAACAAATTTAAAAATTGTCTCAGCTTCGGGTGAAGGTGCATTGGGTAAATGGGTCTGAGGGGTATTATTATAATCAACGCTATGGTGTCCCAGTATTGCTCTTGAGGGGCCAGCAGCTGCTTCGGTATCCTGCTGGTTTGTTGCAGAACTGAGGTCATAGGTATAATTACCGTTTCGAATGTTATTCATAACTCGAATAGATCCTTACTCATCAATCATTTTCTGGGATGAACATCTGTAATTGCTGAAATTAGTTAATAGATGATATTTAATAATTTAAAAAAATTAAATAAAAAACTGATAATTTAATCAGGATTGGTTTTGTGGTTAATTGCTTTCAATCTGATTAACTGTTTCAAGTTTATGAGTTTTTTCAATGTTCATTATTGCCAGTAGTGTTTTGATGAAGTCCTTCCTCTTGAACTCATAATCATTAACATGATGTGTTGTCGCTAGCCAGTCGTTTATTCTATGTTCAAAATCCTTACGGCAAGCATGGCTGGTCAATTTTATTTGCAGCGTTTCAGTCAGCACAGGCAGGCGATGTTGTTGTTCTTGAAGGTGATTGGTCTGGCCGTCAGGTTGTTTGGGTTGGGCTTCTTGCAGAGCGATAAACTGCCGGGCTTTATTCAGGCTAAGCAGGCAGCGCATAAACAAACCATAAATACGCTCATCAGGGGTTTGAGGAAGATTAAACAGAATGGTTCGTGGCAGGTATTCTGTTCCTTTTTGCAATTGTTCTATCAGCAAGTCAAGATTGTTAGCGAGGTATTCCAGCGTATCGTTCAGTAATCGGGTTTCTTCAGCAAACGACAGGCACCATACCGGCCTTTCAACGCCGGGAACGTGCACGGGCAATTGTACGGCCTGTTCATGGGCTACTCTGGCGACAATGCTGATCTGAAGTACCATTGCTTTCATCCCCAAATCACCGTCATTAAATTGAATATTGTAGGCGTGTGGCAGTTTAATCGCCTGACACCCCCGGATTGGCCGGATAATGATGTTTTTGGGGATTTCAGAATCACTGTCGGTGTTCAGTGCCTGCAGCCTGTCAAAGAGTGTTCTGGCAGAGGCTTCTTGCGTGCAGATAATGTCAATGTCATTAAATGATGAGCAGAGGTTCTGTAAAAAGCGTGCGTAAGAACCGGTAATCAGCATGGGTGGATTGGTATAAGAATCATTGATTTCCTGAATAATCTCCAGTGTTTTCAGGGTAAGCGCAGTAAACCGCGAAACCTGCTTTTGCAAAAAACCGGTGTCACCGGTTGTTAACCGCTGTTTCAGGGTTTGACCCACAATGGCACGGTTAGCTGAGTGCCTGTTGCTATCGAACAGTAACTCATCCATTGTACTGGCGTCACAGCAGTATTGTGCGAACCAGCAGCCTAATGCGTGGCACAGCTTGCTTGCGGCTGGAAAGCTTTGAAGACACTCCAGAGCCTGATGCTTAGTGATCTTCCGTCCATCAATAGACTGTCCCGTGATATAACAGTATGTCAGGAAGAAGAAATGCAGGCGTGAATTCTGAAATGAGCGTCTCAGCGTCCTGATGGACAGCAATACCTGTTCTGCTGATACTCTCTGATGATCAATGGGTAGCCCATGCTGCATAGCCATGAACTGCACTATACATTGGAGTCGATGTTGCTCATCATCTTTCACCATGACATTGTTTAAGATGTGCCAGGCCTCTTGAAGTATACTGCGGGTGTCGCTGGTTTCATCGAACTGCTGAGGTGGTGTCAACCTTTGAATCAGATACCTGGCTTGCTTTGCAGAATAATCTCCGGGAGCTTCATTAAACGCTGCTAATACCTCTCTGTTATCCAGATAGTGGCCATTCAATTCCCTGGCGCTCAATGTCAGCTGAGTATAAAAAATAGCTCTTTCGAGCAACCAGCCTCCACGCTCATAATCCTTAACCACGGCCTCCGGTTTGACCGGCTGGCCATTCAGCAACATACCCCTGAGACAACATTGTTCTTTAAAGCGCGCCAACTCCAGTGTGGCTTTGGCTGCCTGATAATCGTTAACCACCGCCTCCGGTGTGACCTGCTGACCATTCAACGGCAGGCCCCTCAGGCAGCATTCCGCTTTGAATCGCCCCAGCGCCAGTGTTGCCCTGGCTGCCTGATAATCGTTAACCACCGCCTCCGGTGTGACCGGCTGACCATTTAATGGCAAGCCTCTCAGACAACATTCCGCTTTGAAGCGGGCTATCCCCATTTTGCGATCCGGACTATCGAGGAAATGCTTGACCACCGTATCCGGTGTTACGTTCTGACCATTTAATGCCAGGCCCCTCAGGCAACATTGTTCCTTAAAGCGCGCTATCCCCAGTTTGCCTTCCGGACTGCCCGGGAAACACTTGACCACCATATCCGCTGTGACCGGCTGGCCATTCAATGTCAGGCCCCTCAGGCAACATTCTGCTTTGAAACGTGCGATCCCCAGTTTGCCTTCCAGACTGCCCGGAAAACACTTGACCACCATATCCGCTGTGACCTGTCGGCCATTCAACGTCAGCCCCCTCAGGCAGCATTCCGCTTTGAAACGTGCGACCCCCAGTTTGTTATCCTGACTTTCCTGAAAGCCCTTAACCACCGCCTCCAGTGAGATCTGCTGGCCATTCAACGTCAGGCCTCTCAGGCAACATTCCGCTTTGAAGCGCGTTATTCCCAGTTTGCCTTCCGGACTGTCCGGGAAATCCTTTACCACCGAATCCGGGTTGACCTTCTGGCCGTTTAACAGCAGGCCCCTCAGGCAACATTGTTGTTTAAAGCGAGCCAGCTCCAGTGTTGCCCTGATGGCCTGAAAATCCTTAACCACTGAATCCGGTGAGACCTGCTGACCATGCAAGGTCAGGCCCCTAAGGCAACATTCCGCTTTGAAGCGCGCCAGATCCAGTGTCGCTTTGGCTGTCTGATAATCTTTCACCACTGCATCCGGTTTGACCTGCTGGTCATTCAGCATCAATCCCCTCAGACAGCATTCTTCTTTGAAACGCGCCAGCTCCAGTGGTGTACTGACTGTCTGATACCCCTTAATCACCGTATCCGGTGTGACCTGCTGGCCATTCAACGGCAGGCGCTTCAGGCAACACTCTTCCTTAAAACGCATTAGCCCGAGTTTGCCCTTCGGACTATCCGGGAAATCCTTCACCACCTCATCCGGTGTGACCTGCTGGCCATTTAACGCCAGGTTTCTCAGGCAACACTCTGCTTTGAAGTGCGCCAGCTCAAGTGTTGCTCCGACTGCCTGAAAATCCTTGATTACTACATCCGGTGTGACTTGCCGGTCATTCAATGCAAGCCCTCTCAGGCAACATTCTTCCTTAAAGCGCGCCAGCTCCAGTCTTGCCCTGACTGCCTGATAATCCCTGACCACTTGCTCCGGTGTGACCTGCTGGCCATGCAATGGCAAATATCTCAGGCAACATTCCGCTCTGAAGCGGGCTATCGCTAATTGGTACTTATTGTGCTGATCTGGCTTCTGGCGAAACTCTTGAATGACCTGATCCGGGGTAACTTTGCTATCGTCGTGTAAAATGTTCTGTAAGCAGAGCTTCTGCAGGAAGAAGCCGCTTCTTATCGTCGAGCTATCATTTCTATAGGCTTTAAGCACGTCAGCCGTGGTGATTTTACGGCTTTGTAACTGTTTATTTTGCCAAAAGCTGTCTTCAATCTGTTTGCCTCTATCCGGGATGGAGGCTTTGCTTTGAGACTGCTGGTTTGAGACTTTTTTGCCGTTAAAGGTACTTCTGGAGCGGTTGGGCGGCCGACGTGAACCGGCTGCCTGGTCAATCCTGCCAGCAGGCTTTGAGTGAGAGGAGGTCGATGTGTTTGCTTTCAGAATGTAACCCTGAACAGCTGGACTTTAAACACCGCCTTTTGACCTCAAAATGATTATTAGGTTCTTGACTTGGTGAAATATCATCCTGACTGGTTCACTGATAATTCTGACTATACTTTCAGGCTCAAATATAACCTTGAGATGAGGTGTTTATGTCCACTGAGCATCAGGCCGTAGTGGTCAAGTTGAACCAGATTCTGGAGCATGAGCTGGCAGGGGTTGTACGATACAGTCACTACAGCTTTATGGTGTTTGGCTATAGCAGGATTCCCATTGTTGGATGGTTTCGTTCAGCAGCAACAGAAACGCTGAATCATGCCTATGAAGCGGGAGAAATGATCACTTATCTCGGTGAGCACCCATCCCTTGGCATCGGTGGGCTTTTGGAAACCTCGAAACATGATATTCACGACATCCTTATGGAATCTCTGGATTTTGAGAAGCAGGGGGTAAAGTACTATTACGATCTATTGGAACTTGCTGAGAAAGATAAACTGGTGGTGGTTGAAGAGTATGCCCGCCGTTTGATAGCAGATGAGGAAACTCATATAGGCGACATAGATAAAATGCTGAGGAAACCAGGCGAGATCGCCAGCGTGGTTTAGATTGTTATGGAGTCGGCTTCTCTTTCATTAATCGCAGCCAGGGCTTGAACAGACTGGCTGCGGGTTCTTCAATGTACAAGATGACACTTGGCAAACCCTGCGATGGCTGTGTACCCGCATGATAGCGTTTTGCCTTGCACAGTAACTGCCCACATAGCCAGAAATATACGATGCCACGACTTAGCTGATATCAATGGCAAATTGCTTCAAAACAGTCAGTTCAATCACCTTCAGCGTATTGATATGGGTCGCCCGGATATAAACAGGAGGTGCTACATTGTTTTCCAATGCTTCTTGCCATCGTGCTGCACACAGGCACCATCGATCACCGGCCCTGAGTCCGGGAAAGTTCCATTCCTCCCGGGGGGTGATCAGGTCATTGCCCCTGGACAGCGAGTATTGCAGAAATTCATCAGTCATGTGAGCACACACCGTATGCCCCCCTTTGTCATCGGGGTGGGTATGGCAGAAACCGTCACGAAAAAAGCCGGTGACAGGGTCCTTGCAGCAGGTTTCCAGTATAAGTCCAAGCACATTTTGTTGTTCGAAGAATGACTCGGCCATTTATTTGACTCCCATATTTTGTTTATCCGACATTATAGGATAAGAGATCCATTCTACTTTTTTTGTATTGATACCTGAAAAGTGAAGTCATTGAGTCAACATCCATGATCTCTGTCAGGATATTCTCAGAATTTTGAACCTTTCGGTACGAAGCACTGTCGAAATACCTACATATTTTATATATGAAAAATGGTTGTTTTTCAGTCATGAGTATTGTTCTGGCAGATTCAGGTGTAAGGCTATCCTATAGTGATGCGTTCTGGTTTAAGTATGAAGGGTACCGGGAAGACACCTGTGTCGTATATTCTGCCATAAGAGCCTTTACTGACACTGTTGCCAGAAATGTAGAATTAGCCAGAGATAACTTTGTTCAACATTTGGATGTCCATCTCGGAGAGCGTATTGCAAAGCGCATAAGTGAATGGCAGGTCTCCATTCCATTAGCGATTCCGGTAAGTCAGGGAATGTTTGATTATACTGCAGGACCTCACTTGGAAAACTCTCCCAGGGCAGAAGAGTTGTCACAATATTTGAATTCACTTTTAAACGAAATGACATTTAAAGGTATTACACCAGAGCAATCATTTACTAAAATAAGCAAATTGTATGATCTGGCTCAGGCATTTGCAGATGAAGCCCGTTGCCTGCCTGAAAGTTGGTATCGTTATGGCCCGCAACCCACTGCAGGATTACCCAGGTTATCCTCACCCGGCTACCCTCGTAGTGATCCTCGCCATATTCCGGAAGAAGACGTCTGCCTGAGAGAGCAACGCCTTGGTTATGCTGAAATGCTGCATCAACAAATTATTAATTCAGTGAAAATTATTTTTAAGCACATAAGTGATTTGTCACCACCATTTAATCAAACAAATACTGATCGCACAGGAGAAGATGAAATCAGGTGTGTGATGAATTTTAGAGAATATTGGTTAGGTAATAAAAAGCTGTGTGAACAATTAATGAAAAGTTGGCGTCAGGATATTAGAGAGGGAATAGAGTCTCTGGATTTTAACAAGCGAATGTTTTCCATGGTGTAAGGACAGGAAAGCAACAGCGATTTTACAAAGGCTGCATTTTTACAGAAATAGAGGAACTTTTTTTGATATAAAGGCCAGTTATTGCCGGTTATAAACTCACCTTCGTCATCACTCTGGCATTCTGATTACTCTATGTATTATTACCATGAATTTATTACCCAATACAGTACATTCATTCTCAACAGTATCGTTTAAGAACCCTGAGAGTTGCCTGGTGCAACAAGGCAAACATTCAAACACTGAAACTCGCCATTCCCCGGGTAGCAGAGAGCAGATAAGGCAGGAATTGCTGGAAGCTGTGAGGGCTGGTACGTTTGGAGCCCGGCAGATAATGATGTATCCTGAGTATTCATTTCATACAAGATTCAATAAAGAGTTCGCTTATCTGGACCATAACGATAAGTTACCAAAAGCGCCAAGGCCGGTCATCCTGATTTTGGAAGACGTGCCCTCGATATTAGGACCGGACCATGTCACCGTAGGCATTATAAATCCCGATACGCTTGCTGCGTTTAAAAAAAATGACCGAAACATGCGCCCTGGATGATAATGCTCTCCAGCCGGATGAATTGCGTGTTAAATGCCTGCCTGACCACAGATCACTGAAAAGTAAATTGGAGGAGCAAGCTAACTCCATCGATCAGAAATATCAGAAAACGACATCAGGACATCTGAAAAAGAATGGCACATTCAAACCGCCTGAATTCAGGGAAAAAATTGTGAAAAGTTAACACGCCATTCAGAATGGTTAACCACCGGTTATATAAAATCACAAATCAGATGCTTTTTATCTGTAAAAGAGGACATTGACAAAAGTATTACCGAGCATCTTCAGGATAAGCACCAATTAGAAGAGGTTTTTGGCATTGAGTCATTGCCCTGGATGGTTTATTCCCAGCAAAGCGGTTCTGCTGAGGTTTATTTTGAGGATGAGTTCAGTGGTCATCTGTTAGCGCATAATGAAGCCAGGCTCAGCAATTTTGCGTTTTCCCATAATATTTCTGAAGAGACCTTCAAGCGGGTATTGAATCTTCTGCCAATGCCATTAAAAGCAAAAACCCTGAATCAATAGGGCTTCAGTTTATTAAGTATGGAAACACAAGATGCCATCGCTCAAGAGGTGCAACGACTGCAATTGAAGGGGATACTTATGAGCCTCGGCACATTAACCCAGGAAACCCTGAAATCACGTCGGGCAAAAAGAGTACTTGCGCAAAGAGGATTTGCAGTGGTCAGTCGGAAGCGCTTCAGGGGATACAATGACAAAGGCGGGATAAAAATGCAGAAAATGCTGGTACCTCTGCGGATTCGTCCAAACCATGAGACTGCTGTTTAGCCAGTAAGGCATTGGGCCTGAATAATGGCAGGTCGTATTGCTCCGGTTTATGGGAAAAATTTTTCCTTCATCAGTTCTTTTTTCAAAAAATAAGGTAAATCCAAAGAAGATATTGTTCGTTTATCAAACACAGCATCCAGACGCCTCTTGCACAAACTTTCCAGACTGAGGGGGGTTTCCTGGGGGTTGTAGCCAAATTTCTGAGTGACTGTTTGGATAACATCCGGTGCCTGACTTCTTTCCGGACAGGCACCATAGTAGAGCAGTTCAAAAGCAATTTCCCAGAACCCTCTTTGGTTGGCCCAGAACAGGGGAGTACCATCTCCAACGTTATGACTATGGACATCCGCCTTATGCCGCAACAACAACAGCACCACCCGGTAATTTCCTGCAAGAGCCGCCCTCGTCAAAGGCGTAAAATAACCAGAGGAATGGCCATGAACATCCGCCTTATGCTGCAACAATAACTGCACCACCTTGTCATGTCCTGCATAAGCCGCCCGGGTTAAAGGAGTACCCTGGGCAGAGGAATGACTATTAGCATCCGCCTTATGCTGCAACAATAGCTGCACCACCTTGTCATGCCCTGCATCCGCCGCCTGAGTCAAAGGAGTGCAAGCACCAGAGGTGTGACTATGGGCATCCGCCTTATGTTGCAACAATAACTGCACCACCTTGTAATGTCCTTTGGCCGCCGCCTGCGTCAAAGGGGCAGCATTACCCTTGGCACGACTATGAACGTCCGCCTGATGCTGCAACAATAATTGCACGACCTGGTCATGCCCTGCCAACGCCGCTATTGTTAAGGGTGTATGTTCCCCGCAGGTATGGCTGTGAATATCGGCACCGTATTGCAACAGCAGTTTAACAAATTCAATTCGTCCGAAATGAGCCGCCAGGGCCAGCGGGCTGAGGGGAAAGCCACTACTTTGGGCTTTGTAATCAGGATCAGCACCGGATTGCAATAGAAGTTTCGCTAACTCAATATTCCCCCGATTGATTGCCCCTCTCAGTGGTGAATAGACTCTGAGCCCACTGCCGTTTACATTATCCGCATTATACTTCAACAGCAATTTTACGGTTTCGATATCACCATTCTCAACAGCTATTCTAAGCAGACCTCTCTGGTCAGCCGGACCTTGCCACTGTGCGCCATGTTTCAGCAACAGCTGCACCAGCTCAACATGACTATAATGGACAGCTTCGATCAGGGCATTCGACCTGAAATAGCCGCCGTAAAAGCTGTTAACGTTGGCTCCATGACTCACCAGTAGTCGGGCAATCTCAATATCTCCCTTGCTTGCTGCCCTGCACAGTGGCGACGACCATCCAGAATCATTACCATCAGCGTCGGCTCCCATAGTCAGCAACAGTCGTACGCTCTCGATATGGCCATTTTTGGTAGCCTGAGTCAGAGGCGTTACGCCTCTGCGGGCAAAGCTGTCAATATCCGCGCCATGGGCCAGCAACAGGCTTATCGCCTTGACCTGCCCCATTCTGGCAGCCTGGGTCAGGGGAGTCCGCCAACCAACGGTATTGCCGTTAATATCCGCCCGGTGATCAAGCAACAGCTGCATAAGTTCAATGTTACCCCGGGCCGCAGCCGTGGCCAGTGGCGTCATGCCTTTGGCATCCCTGTGGTTAACATCTGCCCCGGACTTCAGCAGTAACCTCGCAATGTCAACTGACCCATGCATGGCGGCCCGGGTTAATGGGGTAAAACCCTCTCTGCCGGGGAATCTGCGGGCTTTACGCTGCTTCCGCAAGCCTTCGTTGCGGCCATCAACCTCGGTGCCATTTTGCAGCAGCCATGCCACCATTTTGATATCCCCGCACTCAACTGCGCAATTCAGCGGGACCCTGCTGGTAGCGCCGGTGCAGTGTACGACTTCATCACTGTTGTCGCCGGTTCCAGCAGCCAGGCCGTCCGTCTTGACTGCGGTTTGCACGCTCACAGAACGATTATGACCATGGGGGGGCTGTAACCCGGTGCTGCCGAATACGCCCGGATCGTCGGGTCCAGAGCTACGGGGAATCTGGTTGACATATGTGGGTGAATCAGTGTCGTCTATATTATCCGAAGTTTCTGAGGCTCCAGCAGCACCGGCTTGTAGCAAGGCTGGGTAACCACCGGCATTAAGTGGTTGCATGGTAACTTGTCATGTGTCCTGATAGGTGTCAGGTTGCTTAGAACAATAACCATGGAAATAAGTTCCGGCCAGGAGGCTGACCGAGAATAGCGCCCGAAGCGAGGATGGCAGAAAATTGAGGATAAAAATTCGGTTTTGTGAGGTGAATAGCGGGGCTATTTGCCGAACAAAAGCGAATTTTTAGACCAATTTGCAGCCACCGCAGTAGGGCAGTCTATTCTCGGTCAGCCTCCTGGTTACCCGCAGTCGGTGGTTTTTGCCCTGATGTGTCAGAAAAAATGATCTCATTTGTTCAGCTACTTATTATTGGACATGGACCTTCTGATGATAGATTCAACGGGATTCAGGGTTATGATTAGCGATTAGCTGATAAATTTCCGGGCCATTTTTCTCTTTAGCCAGATTGATAACTTCGCTATCAATTTTGATGTCAGGGTGTAAAAGTAAACACCTGATACAATCTGATGCGCCTGCAAATACTGCCAGCATCAAAGCCGTATAGCCGTCATTTTTTTTTGCATTGATTGACGGATCACCCTGTTCAATCAATACCTGAACGCAGTCGACATCACCGTTTCTTGCTGAAGACATTAATGGTGTCCAGCCATTCTTTTCAGGCAGGTCTGATTTAATTCCCGGGTGTTTCATAAGCACCTTCAGACAGTCCAATCGCCCCTTACTTGCTGCGTATAATATTGCAGTCCAACCTGCATCCGATTGCGCATTCGGGTCGATTTTTTCCTGTGTCAGAAGCTCTTCCAGGCACTTCGTTTGCCCATTTTCTGCAGCATGCATGAGTGCTGTTTTGCCTATATCATCCCTCTTGTTCACCTCAATGACTTTCCTTGCCAGAATTGCTTTGAGGCAATCAATCTGGCCATTTTTTGCGGCCACCATTGCCAGTGTTAACCCTTTTGTGGTGCGAACATGGATCAATGCTTCGGCAAAATCCAGCAGTTCAGTCAGTAATCTCAAATCACCACTGATTATTGCATTCAGGATCTGTTGAAATTTTTGCCATGGTTGACACTCTGCTAAATTATTGGCCTTCGCATTCTGTAATGCGGTTTTACCGAAAAAATTTATTGTATTGATGTCTATATTGGGTTGTTTTAGTAATAACGTGGCACAACGTTCATCCTTTCCATCTGCCGCCAGCATCAAAGCCGTAAAGCCTCCATTTTGTTTTGCATTGATCGACGAAGGATCATGTAGAAGCAACGCCTCAACACAGTCCCCATGACCGTATTTTGCTGCCAACATTAATGCCGTCCAGCCAAGACTGTCAGTCAGTTTTGCGTCAATTCCCTGTTTTTTCAGCAGCGCCAGCAAACAGTCCGTTTTACCGTGTCTTGCTGCGTTCATTAATGCGGTCCAACCGACACTGTCCCACTCATTCAATTCGATGTCTTTATGTGTCAAAAGTAATATCAGGCTGTTCGTGTGACCGAGTTTTGCCGCCAGCATGAGCGCAGTAACACCCCAATTGGCCTGACAATTCACATCAATATTTTTGTGTGCCAGAAGTAGTTGCACGGACTCCGTGAGCCCATTTTTTGCAGCTATGATGAGAGCCGTCTCGTTGTTATTGTTCCGCTTGTTAACGTCAATTCCTTTCTGTTCCAGAAGTAGTTCCAGGCTCTTCGTTTGCCCATTTTCTGCAGCATGTATGAGTGCAGTATCGCCGTCATTATCTGTGTCGTCCACGTCAATGATTTTTTTCTCCAGAATTGCTTTCAGGCAATAAATATTGCCATGTTTTGCAGCCAGCATTACCAGCGTTTCCCCAAATCTATTACGCAGATGAATCCATGCATTGTTATCTTTTTTATTGGTTGTATTGATGCCGCTATCGGATTTCTGGAATAAAAACGAGACGCAGCGTTCATTCCCTCCAATTACCGCCAGCATCAACGCTGTATAGCCTGCCTTGTTTTGTTCATCGATGGACGACGCACCATGGTCAAACAATTCCAATACGCAGTCCCCATGACCGTATCTCGCTGCCGACATTAATGGCGACCAGCAATTCTTGCTACGCAGCCCTACATTAATTTTTTGCTGTGTCAGAAGTGCTTTCAGGCACTCCAATCGCCCATTTGATGCAGCCAGAATAAGTGCGGTATAGCCATTCTTGTCCTGCAAGTTCACTTTAATTTCTTTCATTGCCAGAAGTAGTTTCAGGTGCTCTGTTTTTCCATATTTTGCAGCTATCATTAACAGCGTTTGACCTTTTTCATTTTTTGAGTTTAAGTCAATAACAGGGCGTTTACAGAGTATTTTAAATTTTTCTGAGTCAGACTGTACCGTGGAAAACAAGACTTTCTGGTATTCAGTTTTAATAAAACTGGTTGGACTCTTGTGTAAACCATGTTTTAGTAAAAAATCAATGATACCAACCTCTTTTAGTTTAAATGCTCGATGTAATAAGTCGGTAAAGAAAGCACTGGCGTGCTTTTTAAGAGATCCCACAGGCAGATGCAGTAAAAGACCGGTTGGCCCTGCTTCATCATTGTTCAGGGTATTAATGATTTTTTCTAACATGATCTCCTTTATTTGAGGGTCAGATTTAACCATTGCGTCCCATTTTTTAGATGCAGTTTTATCAAAGAAAAACTCAAAAAAGTCACTTGATTTATTGGAGTTGTTCAAAGCATATTGAAAAAGATTGAAACGTGCTTCATTCGACAAGCTATAAAAATCAACTGTTTTTAAATGGCTCAGAGTCAGTGTCTGATGGTTCTCCCAATCCAGGTTGCAGCTGGCACCTTGTATAAGAGGGGTCTCTGATTTAAAGACCCAAAAATAAAGATTATCCTTCGAGCCAATGTAGGAAAGTGGTGATTCATCCTTATCTTTGTCTTTATCTTTATTTTTCTTCGAAAAAAGCCGGGAAGAAGCTTCGTTATTTTTCTTGCCAACCATAGTGAGCACGTTTGCGGTAGGAGTATGATTCAAATAATTATCGATTAACCATACCTGCAATCGCTCCCGACTCTCTGAAAATTCATAGCTCCCATCAACGCAGGGTTTGATGATTGTCCATAGGCTAAGCCTGTTTTTATTGCTGGTTTTGAACCGAAGATTTACTGGGGTTATAAAATCCACGTTAATTCCTTCAGTGATTTCATCCTCCAATTCTGAGGTGAGAACAGGACGGGTTAGCCAGTCTTCCTTATTTCGCTTTTTTAAAGAGTATACTAAGTCCTGGTAAAACACATCTGTCATTTTGTTGAGTATTTCGAACTCTGGCATCAGGGATGGCAGGATAAGTTCGAATCGGTTAAGCATTTCAATCTTATCATTGATCTTTACATTGTGATCATGATCTTTTAGGGGGTCCAAACCAAACTGTTTACAGACTAAATTGTAAAGCTCGTTGTACGTGTGTACTTCATTACCTAATACAAATACATTCTTATCAATGGCACGCTCTTTTATCAGGAATAATTTAATGCCATAATCCAGTAACCCGTGTCGAATCTGCTGAAGAACCTTTTGTGGGTCGCGGGAGTTCTCGATGCTGGTATATGCACCTTGAATACGGGTACCATTGCCCCCAAGACAATAGTCTATCCCTGAAAGAAACTCATGAAACAAAGCGCAAAAACTGTCTCTATTGAAAGACAACTTATCAGCATTACCAGGATTTTCCGCTTCCAGCTCAAGAAACCGCTCAGTTCGATGAATGATATTATGGAGATAATAACGAGTATCCGTGAATGATACCAGGCTCTGAGGTTTTTTATCATCATTTTTCAGATCATCTGAAATCTTTGAGTGAAAGGTATCAATTTGATCATCAAATTCGTTGCTGATTAAACGCTGTGTCAAAAGCTTCAGCTTGCCAATGTCAGTCATAAACTGAGTTTTCATTTTGCTGTAGACTTCAGGTTCATCCTCTTTAACTTTTGCTAGCGTTCTAAAACTTCCGTTAGGGAAAGCAATGTAATCAGTTATTTTCTTATTCAGTTTTTCAGTGCTTTCTGAGAGTAATGGCTTCTGGAATAAAGCAGAGTGATGTTTTGGTATCATTTATTATTTCCTGTTGATTATTTAATGTAACTATTCTGTCTTGGTAATGCGTGATTGTATCTTATCAAAAAATCATACTTGTTATGAAGCACACACGTAATGTATTGGCGTAATTCAGGCACGATGATTATTAACCATATTTGAGATGTACGGGGTTTTGAGGATATACAAGTTTAAGCCATCTTGTATCAAATTGAATTTAGAGTTAATAAAGAATAAAAAAGTACAAAGTTGATAAAAAGGTAATGGTGATTTTTCCCATCGCGGTGTTTAATTAGAAGCGGTTTTTAATGAGTTGTCATTTCTTTAATAGAATTGTTGCCACGCTCCAGGGATTGCCAACTCCGAAAGCACGTCTCTCCATGTAGTACATGGTTAATGGGTTCCTTCTATCAGGCTCCGTTCGTTCTGAGCCGAGCCGAAGGACGCTCAGGGTGAACGGAGATTTTACACATCAAACTCATAAATGATACACAGGTCGGCTATTAGGAGGCTTTTATGGCAGCCTCCTGCTGAACCCCGAAATGACTGAAAATAACCTGACCTATTTTTACCACCATCCGGTTTCTCTCTTCCAGGCTGGCGTTTGTGCCGGTCATATAAATACTGATGATCAGTGGTGGACGCCTGTGACTCCAGGTAATGGCGGTGATGCCCCGGGAACCATTGCCGCCGGCACCTGATCTATCGGCAATCGACCAATCTGCCGGAAGTATTGAGCGGAGCAGGTTGCCTGCCACTTGATTGGCCATCATCCAGGTTTTCAGTTGGGCCCGGGAGCCGTCTGACAGGGTATTCCCCAGGATCAGTTGATTCAGGGTGTTGTTGATTGCCAGTGGCGTTGTGGTGTCCCGTTTGTCACCCGGATGCGCTTCATTTAATTCAGGCTCAATACGATCCAGACGTGTAACAGTATCTCCGGTAGCACGCAGAAATTCAGTCAATGTCTGTGGGCCGCCAATGCCAGCCAGTACTATATTGGCGGCGGTGTTGTCGCTGGTTGTCATCGTCGCTTCACAGGCCTGCCCGAGAGTGATTGTCTGGCCTGCCATGGGTTCGGTGACCGGGGAGTAAGTGACCAGTAATGCCTTTTCAATCATGGACTCAGTGTTCAGTTGTTGCTTTTGCTGATCAACACCTGCAAGCAGTTTGGCGCAGGCCAGAGTTTTGAAGGTGCTCATTAAGGGAAAGCGAGTATTGCCCCGGTAATGCCACAGAGACTGGTCTGCTGTATCCAGTACCGCTATTCCTATTTGACCTCCATGCTGATTTTCCAGATCAATGGCCAGTTCAGTCACCGGGTGGGCAAGAGTGTATGAGGAGAAACTCACTAAGGTCAGTGAGGAGAAAATCCAGCGTTTGATAATGGAAACGTGCATTGGAAAATAAACAGGCACTATAAGAGGGGGCTGAATGCTATCATCGGACAATGATTTTATGCCAGCTTTTCAGCTATCTATAACGGATGTCTCACGGTATGTACTCAGATAAAGTCGTTATTGTCACAGGTGCCAGTCAGGGTATTGGCAACGCCATTGCCAGGGCTTACAGGGAGCAGGGGGCTACTGTGGTTGGCTTCGACCTGCACCAACCGGCAACGGGTGATATGGATTTCTACAGCGTTGACCTGGGAAAACCGGAGATGATTGAAGCAGCCTTTGACAGCATTGCTCGCCAATATGGCACGGCACATATCCTGATTAATAATGGTGCCATAAGCCAGTTTAATAAACCGGTGACTGAGCTTGCTGCTGCGGAGTTTTCCAGAGTAATTGATGTCAATCTGAGTGGCAGCTTTAACTGTGCCAGGGAGTTTGTCAGGCACCATAGCGATAATCAGTACGGACGAATTATCAATATTGCGTCTACCCGCTGGCACCAGAATGAACCCGGCTGGGAGGCCTATGGTGCGTCTAAAGGCGGCCTGGTATCACTGACCAATACACTGGCCATATCACTGGCACAAACGCCGATTACCGTGAATGCCATCAGCCCTGGCTGGATTCAAACTGAAGATTATGATCAGCTGACCGGGCAGGATCACCGCCAGCATCCATCGGGGAGAGTGGGTAAGCCACGGGATATTGTTAATACCTGTCTGTTTCTGACCCATGAAGAGAATGACTTTATTAACGGTGCCAATATCGTGGTTGATGGGGGTATGACAAAGAAAATGATCTATCTGTAATGGCCAAACCAGGGGTTCAGTTTGTGCCAGGGAAGCCTGCCAGACAGGCTTCCCCAAACATCAAGGCTGACTGTTGATGATTCTGGCAATATCGGCAGCAGGGCGATAACCCGGAATAACCTGACCGTTTTCCAGCACCATTGCCGGAGTGCCGTTAATGCCCATTTGGACACCGAGGTTGTAGTGGTTATCAATGACAGTACTGCACGCTGCCTTATCACCTTGAATTTCTGCACTGATTGACTTGCCGGTTTTCAGGTCGGTTAATGCCTGTTTGCGGTCTGCTGAACACCAGGCATCGGTCATCTTGCCATGCACTGGCGACTGCTGGCCACCCCGGGGGAAGGCAAGATAGCGCAATTCAATACCCAGCGCATTCAGCTGGCCGACTTCCCGGTGCAGTTTGCGGCAGTAGCCACAGTCGACATCCGTGAAAGCATAAACAACACCTTTGGTTTCACCTGTCGGTGCAAAAATCACCATATCTTCCTTGTTCAGGGATTTCAGCAGCCTGGCGTTTTGCTGGCTTTTCACCTCTTCTGTCAAGTTAACCAGCTGGTTACCGCGAACTTCCAACAGTTCGCCTTTGATAAAATACTGCCCGTTTTCGCTGCTGTAGATCACAAAGCCACCTTTGAGCATCACTTTGTAGATGCCGGGCATCGGGCTTTTGGTGATTGACTCAATGGGAACGTTGGCATCAAGTTGTTTCAGCTGACGTTCAATCAGGGTCTCGGGGCCCTGAACGGCACTGTCCTTGCCGGTAGCCTCTGCATTGACGGCCACAGACCAGGCGGTACTGGTGGTCATCATGGCCGTTAACAGAAGCGCAGAGAATTTAGACATACTGATTCCTTATTAGATCCACAAGATAAGCCCGGACATCACAAGGGCTATCGGCAAGCCGTTCCAGCATTGGAGAGAAGCGCTGGATAAAAACAGGGTAGTCTAGCCTTATTTCTTCCTGTTGTATCGCTTGGACACTGTTATCCGGTGGAGAGTTCTAAAAAATAGTGAATAAACGGTCAGATTACCCCCTGGGATGATGCTCACGATGCAGTTCTGACAGCCTGTGGTTGGCAATATGGGTATAGATCTGGGTGGTGGACAGATCGCTATGACCAAGCAGCAGCTGGACCACTCGAAGATCTGCACCGTGGTTCAGAAGGTGAGTGGCAAAAGCATGTCGAAGGACATGGGGAGAAACGTCGGCAGTGATACCAGCGATCGTATTGTAGCGCTTGATCCGATGCCAGAAGGTCTGCCGGGTCATGGGGCGTCCCTGACGACCCGGAAACAGGGTTCGGCTGTCATACTGGTTCAGCAGATCACCTCTTGCCTGTCGTATATATTGCTGCAGCCATTCAATGGCATTCTGGCCCATGGGGACCAGCCGTTCCTTCCGGCCTTTACCGATAATGCGGAGCACTCCCTGTCTGAGATTAATATTGTCCATCTTCAGGTTGACCAGTTCTGAGATTCTCAGGCCGCAGGCATACAGGATCTCAAGCATGGCACGATCACGAAGACCAATGGCGGTATCGGTATCCGGGCTATTGAGCAGTGCTTCTACCTCTTCTTCTGACAATGTTTTTGGCAACGCCTTGCCCTGGCGGGGCATGTCAATATTGGCCGTAATGTCAGTGGTGATCTGTTCAGATTGAAGCAGGTAACGGTAGAAGGCTCTCAGGCTGGAGATTTGCCGGGCGGTTGATCGTGGGTGATAACCCTGCTCATAACGCCAGCCCAGAAACCGGCGAAGGTCCTCTTCGCTGGCTGAGAGTAATAGCTTGCCGACGTTTTGAGTGTGCTCCTGCAGCCACTCAGTGAACAGCAGCAGGTCACGTTGGTAAGCTTCACGGGTATTTTTGCTGAGCCCTCGTTCAAGCCAGAGGTGTTGTAAAAAGGCCTGTATTTCCAGAGAAGTGGGGGTTGGCATGGCAATCAATAGATCCAATATTGCACGATAGTGTAGATAATATCAGTTCTCTTTGCATAGGGCCTCCCGGGAGTTTTGCATTGCTGCCATAATCAGTTAATCAAATGAGAACCTATTGCCAGATGATCAGTCACTTCCAGCAACTGATCCTGCATCCATGCAGTCGTGTGGGGTTTTAACTCTTGTCTTATTTTTCCTGTTTTAAATTAAGCTTTTTTTCTTCCATACTTTTTCGATCCTTCTTCTTTTCTTCCTTTATGTTTATATTCAGCGATGCCTCAATACGTTCTAACTCCTTTATATCTTGCCCGTAAAATTCTAAAGGTGTACCACCATAGTAGTGTAAATCCTCTCCATTTGATTTATTGTATTTTTTAAAATTTATTCTTGGAGGTATATAACGACCCCCGGCGTACATTGCTCCAATGCTCTGTGGCCAGAACTCATCTTCTATTTTTCCCCGACCTTCCTTCAAGGTGCATCCATGCTTGATTAATTCTATCAGTGTTTCTTTATTGTCTTTGTGCGCTGCATAATGGACAGGCCTGGAACGCAGTTTAGTCTCTATGAATTTTGATGCGCCAAGATCATTTATCAGGTACGAGATAAGTGTATGTTTGCCCAGGTCACATATCAAATGAAGTGCGCAGGTACCATTTTCAGATATTGCTGAGTTTATGTTGGGCATATTTTTCAATAACAATTTACTGATATCATCGTTGGCATGTGTAAAAGAAAAGTAAAGCAAGGAATTTGTTGCGTATTTATAACACCTGTCCGAGAAGGCTCCAGCATTCAATAATTTTTCAGTAGTGTTAAGATTATTGTTTTTAACACTGAAATAAAGTGCAGTATGTGCGTATCTAATCCAGCCCTGCTTCGGATTCACTAATAATGCATCTATAACCTGATCGTTCAAATTTAACTCACATGCAGTAGTAACAGGGGTATTACGTTTGGAATCCGACACATTGACATCAATGCCAGGCTGATGGCAGAGAAAAAGTATGGCATCCTGGTTGTTCATGCGAACAGCCAGACTAAGAGCGGTATTACCATCTCTCATGCAAGCGTTTATATGAATACCGTCCAGCTTACAAAGAAATTCTAACACTGCCCACTGATTATTTAAGGCTGCCAGAGGCAAGGGATGAAGTAATACTTCTGGATCATTTGGATCTCTCAGAGAGTCAATCATTAATTGGGGGTGAGTTTGTTTCAGGCGCTTGATAGTGTCTAAATCACCTTCAACGCACGCATTATAGTACGTTATATTGAAATCGTCCCGGCTAAGTGGTGCCTGCATTATAGTTGGCAGTGCTGATGCTCCGCAGACGTCGTCTGGATCGATATTTTCAGGATGCCTGTTTGTTTCATCACCACTTGTATGTGTGTTGGCAAAGGCAGAGTGGTCCGAGCCCTGTATAGGCTGTTCAGGTACTGGTAGCGCACTTGGTGTAGTGTCTGTGGAAGCAACAGCTTCGGTTGTTTTTTCAGGTTTTTCTGTAGGCAGTATTTGTAGTTTTTGTGCTAATTTCTGGAATATTGTTATTGGTTTTGTATCTTTTTCATTGTTTTTAATTCCATGTTTCTTCTCATAGTTCATCATCTGTACTTTATCACCTTCATAAATTTCCAAAGGTGTGCCACCATGATGAAATAATTTTTCTCCGTTTGATTTATTTGCCCTGGTAAAGTCTATTTTTTGTGTATAACGACCATCAATTATTTTCTTTTTCCAGAAGTCTTTTTCTATTCTTCCTTTTCTTACAAACAGGGTGCATCCATGATCGATTAATCTACGCAATGTTGTTGCGTTATTGTCATGCGCTGCATAATGAACTGCCATGGAATCGTATTTATTGGTCAGGGATTTCGACGCTTTGCGCCTATCTATCAGGTAAGTAATGATGTCATCTTTGCCTGTTAAAGCAGCAAGATGCAGCACACGAGCCCCAGCTTCGGATATTTTTTGATTTATGTCTGTCAAATGACTCAATAACAAAATACTAATCTCATCGGAGGCATTTGTGAAAGAAATGTAAAATACGCTGTCTTTTCCATCACGATGGATCATGTCAACAGGTGCCTCGTTATATAATAATCTTTCAGTAGCTTTCAGATTATTGTTTTTAACGCTATGGGAAAGTGCGGTTTCACCGTTTTTGTTCGGGCCCAGGTACGGCTTTTTATTCAATAATGTTTGTATAATACGATCATCTGAGTTTTTTTCACAGGCTAAAATAATAGGTGTGCAACCGAGGCTGTTTTCCACATTTACATCAATGTTAGGTTGTTGACAGAGAAATTGTACGGCCGCCCCCTGGTGCATTCTGATGGCAAAGTGGAGAGCGGTATTTTTTTCAGGCCCGCGAGCATTTATATTAATATATGGATTTTGGCAAAGAAATCTTAACACTCTGTGCTGATTACGTTCGGCAGCCAGATGCAGGGGATGAACTGATATTGTTGGGTTGTCCGGATGCGTCAGAAAATTATTCATTGACTTGGGATCAGCAGCCTGGCACAGCTGAAAAATTGTCTCTATATCATCACTCAGACAGGCATGAAAGTATATATTATTGAATTCATCCGGATTTAATGGCTTGGCAGTTATGGGTGGCAATGCGCATGCCCCTTCAAGGTCGTCCGGGAAGGGATTTTCGTTAATCTCGTCTTCTTCTGGCCGGGGCATGGCCATATTTGTCTCATGAACTGAAAACAAGGGGAACAGCTGATCATACGTTGGCAGATTGAAATATGGAAGGTCAGAACTGTCGGGATAGGCTGGTGGTGGATCTGACGGTAGTTGATATTCATCAGCAGTAGCATGCCCGGTTTCTTGACCGCAGGGTGGGATAGTCATCGTGCTATCAACAGGATGCGGCAACATGGTTCTTTGCCCGATGCTCCTCGCCTGAGGAGGGGGCGATTGTGAATCTGGCAGATCAAAAAAGAGTGAGGTAGAAGATAAACTCTCGTAAATGTGGCGGTTATCGAAGTCACCTGAATTCCCGGGAGCACCATTATCAGTGGTTGTGTCATTAGTGGTTGTGTCTGGAATTTGATTCTGTGGATTAGTTGTAGTGGCAAATGAATCAGTATCTGGAACAGTAGTAACCGGATTGCCAACGGAGTAGTACATGGTACATGCCTTATGTCTGATTGGGTATTTCCAAAGCCTGTTTCGGTTTCGTTGTTGGCCTTTGAATTTCCTGATAGCGCATCACTATGGTACTACCTTTGGGATAAGCCATAAGAGAATCTGAAATGCCGTGCAAAAACTGAACGTTAACGAACTTTGTTAATTAATGCCTTTGTTCAGACCGTAAAACTATCCAATAGTTCCAGCACTGCCTTCTTTGCCTGCCTCAGTCACACTTGGCAACGCATGCCATGGTTTTCTGGAAGACCTGTTCAATTGAAACAGGCTGTTTGACTAGTGTGATATTAATCAATCTTCATCACTATCCGATGCTTTATGCCACGTTTGATTATGGCTTTCAAAATCGTAAAGGTTAAATGCAAATTGGTGCAGATCATTACTGGAATTTTTCAGATGCTTTAGTTTAATTTTCTGTATCCAAATCTTCAGTGATTTAAGTTGAGTATTCGGCAGGGTAATTGTTTCTTTCTCAAGGAGGACGGGGAATTGGTATTTTGGAAAAATTTTATCAATCCTTAGATCTATTATTGCATGATAATTCGGAACATATCATTTCCCTGAAGGGAGGTTAAGGGAATAGCTTTTTCGAATTTGCGTTATCAGATTCTGGTAAGGGTTTTAATGAGTTTGACGTGTACAGTCTCTGATCACCCTGAGCGCCCTTCGGCTCGGCTCAGGATGTACGGTCGAAGGGTGCCTGGCTCGATAGAGTCTGGAGTTTCCGCCCTTCGACAGGCCCGGGACGAACGGAGTGCGGAAGCACGACACCCCGTCAAACTCTTTGAAATCATGTGCCAGTGCACGCCATTGCTGCTTGCATAGCACCTGAGCAATGAGTTTTACATTGCTAAAATACGTAAGTTCCAATAGATACTCACTTATTTTTTCCAAATAGCTCCAAATATTTTTGGCTTCTTTAGCTTTTTTGGCTCATTTTGGTTTTGTACTTTTTTCTGCAGTTCTAGTTCTTTTTTCTGCAATTCTTCTAGTTGTTTATTTAGTTTTTCTAGCTCTTTATTTTGTTTTGTTTCTTTCGCTTTTTCCTGTTTTAGTTGTTTTTGTTTCTTTCTTTTCTGTTTTTGTCTATTCTCCATTCTTACTTTGTCCTTCATTTTTTCTTCCTTATTGTCGAATTTTAGCTGTTTTTCAATGTTGTTTAACTGATTTATATCTAGCTTTCCATAATACTCTGAAGGTGTACCTCCATGGAAGTGTAAGTGAGTCGCATTTGGTTTGTTGTAACTTTCATAATCTACAGTTGGAGGTACGTTTCCAGCCAAAAAACTATAAAATCCATCGTTATTCTTGCGCCAGAAATCATCTTCTATTTTTCCCGGACCCTCGTTCATCGAGCATCCTTGTTTGAGTAATTCACGCAGTGCTTCTGAATGATCATGATGTGCCGCATAATGGACAGGCATGGCATGACTATTATTCTCTATAAATCTTGATGCTTCACAATCACTTATCAAGTGCTTAATCAGTGTTTTTTTGCCTAAAAGAGAAGCTAATTGAAGCACGCGAGCACCATTTTTAGTTACTGCTTTATCTATGTCGGGTAAATAACTCAATAATAATTTACTCATCTCTTCGGTGCCATCCTGGAAAGCGATATAGAACACCGAGTTTTTCCCATCTTCTACAATCTTGCCAACGTCAGCTCCAGCCTCTAATAACTTTTTAGTAATTGTAATATTATGGTTTTCAACACTGAATCCAAGTGCGGTTTTTTGGTTATTATTCGGCTCCAGACTCGGTTTATGCGCTAATAATGCCTCTATAACCTGATCACTTAAATTTAACTCACAGGCAGAAATAATAGGGGTATGTTTGGTGGAGTTATCCGATAAATCAACATTAATGTGTGGTTGCCGACAGAGAAAAAGTATGATGTCCTCCTTTTTCTTGCGGACAGCCAGATTAAGAACTGTCTGCCCATTACTCATGCGAGTATTGATATTAATTCCATCCAGCTCACAAAGAAATGTTAATGCCGTCCACTGGTTATTTAAGGCAGCCAGATGTAAGGGGTGAATATATGCGTCTGGATCCTTTGGGTCTTTCAGGGAATCTATCATTGATTCGGGCCGAACTTGTTTCAGGTACCTTAAAGTGTCTATATCACCTGCCTGGATTGCATTAAGGTACTTTTTTTTGAATGTTTTATCGTCTAATTGCTCCTTCATTATGGCTGGTATTGCTGATGCCCCGGGCACGTCGTCCATGTTGGTAAACGGTGTCATTGGTGGAAGCCTGCTGTCATTTACATCATAACGGGTCCACTCATTCTGCATAGCTTTATGTCCGCTTTGATGCGTGTAAGCAAGGGCAGAGAGATCTGAGTCTGGAGCAGGCTGTTCAGGTGTCGATGGTGTACTTAATGTAACGCCTGTGGCAGCATCAGTGTCAGTTGTTTTTTTATTTTGTTCTTCAAACCTGCCAATTTGAAGTTTCAGACGTTCTAATTTTCTTGCTTGGTCTCTTTTTTTTATCTCCAGTGCTTCTTGCTCTTTAAGATGTTCCTGCATATTTTGCATCTTCTTTTTATCATTTTCTTTTTCTAACTTAATTGATTTTTTTGAGCGGTTATATTTAGCCTCATGATTTCTAATCTGTTCGATATCACCTCTATATCTAAAAAAGTCCGAAGGTGTGCCGCCCTGACGAATTAGCATGTTTCTGTGTTCTTTAAATTTCTTGGGATTTTTCTCCATATCCCAAAAGTCTTCTTCTATTTTTCCTCTTTCTTCATCCAGGGTGCATCCAAGGTCAATTAATTTGCGAAATATTGTTTCATCACCTGCAAACGCTGCATAATGGACTGGCATGGATTTATATTTATTGGTTACAAATCTTGAAGCATTACGAGTTTTAACCAGATAATCAGCAATATCAGCTTTGCTTTTTAAAGAAGCCAGATGCAATGCCCGAGCATTACAGTCAGATAGTGGTTGATTTACGTCCCGCAGATAACGCAGTAGCAATTTACTGATTTCGTCAGAGGCTTTATCGAAGGAAATATAAAATATGCTGTCTTTTCCATCCTTATGTTTCGTGTTAACCTTTGCGCCGGATTCTAATAATTTTTTAGTGGTTTCAAAATTGTTGTTTTCAACGCTAAAGGAAAGAGCAATTTTGCTGTTTGTGTTCTCACCCAGGTATGGGTTATGAGCCAATAATTCATCTATTATCTGGCCGTCTACGTTCTTTTTACAGGCTAAAATAATAGGGGTGGAGCCGAAAGCATTCTCCAGATCTACATTAATATCCTGGCGTTGACAGAGAAATTTTACGGCTGCCACGTTATTTTTATTGATAGCGTGGTGGAGAGCAGTCATCTTAAAAGATGATAAGGCATTTATATCAATATACGGATTCTCGCAAAGAAATTCTAACGCTTCAATCTGATTAAATGTGGCAGCTACATGCAGGGGATGAAATGATTTCTTCGGTTCTTCCGGATGCGTCAAAGGATCAATCATTAACTGGGGATAATCTTGCCTCAGGCGCTTTATAGTATATAAGTCACCATACTGTAAGGCATCATAGTAGGTGTCATTGAAATCTTTCAGACTTATTGGCATCTCAGTAACTGGTGGCAATGCACATGCCCCTTCAAGGTCGTCCGGGATGGGATTTTTGTTAATCTCGTTTGCTTCTGGTGGATAAATATTGTCCACTGAATTATATAATGCGTACCTGGGGTATAGCTCGTAATATCCGGGTGGAGGAGCTGAAGGTGAAGGAGGTGGAGTTAGTGGAAATGTTGCTGTGTCTGTGTCATGACGTACCAAAGTACCATTACTAGACGCTGCACCACTATCTTCATGGTCTGTGCCAAAGAAGCTAGTCATATCTGAAGTTGATGCAGGTGGTTCATTAGTATCATCTATAACAGCGGTTTCATTTGTTTCTCCGGGTAGCCCGGAAGTATTATTTATGGCAGCGGTTTCAGGAGAGTCTCCGCGTAATTCAAATGAATCTTCGGCAGTAGTTTCAGTGGTGTCTCTGGGTGGTTCAGAAGTATCTTTGGCAATAGCGTTAGTAGTTTCTTCGTACAATTCAGTAGAATCCTGGTCAACAGCTCCAGGAGTTTCTTCGTGCAATCCAGTAGAATCCTGGTCAACAGCTCCAGGAGTTTCTTCGTGCAATCCAGTAGAATCCTGGTCAACAGCTCCAGGAGTTTCTTCGTGCAATTCAGTAGAGTCCTGGTCAGCAGCTCCAGGAGCTTCTTCGTGCAATTCAGTAGAATCCTGGTCAACAGCTACAGGAGTTTCTTCGTGCAATTCAGTAGAATCCTGGTCAGCAGCTCCAGGAGCTTCTTCGTGCAATTCAGTAGAATCCTGGTCAACAGCTCCAGGAGTTTCTTCGTGCAATTCCGTAGAATCCTGGTCAACAGTTTCAGGAGTTTCTTCGTGCAATTCAGTAGAATCCTGGTCAACAGCTCCAAGAGTTTCTTCGGGTAATTGAGCAGTATCTATGGCTACAGCAACTTCAGCTGAACCACTTACAGCAGCATCATGCCCGTTTTCTTCACTGGAGGGTGTGTCAGTGATCGTGATATCAACATGGAGCGGCCGCATGGTTCTTTGCCCGAGGCTTTGTCGATGGGGTGATGGTGAGTCTGGCGGAGGATTGCAAATGGATGTGGTTGCAGATGAGTTCCGGCACACCTGGCGATGATCGAAGTCATCGGGAAGCTGGCGGGTGTCACCAGTGGCTGTGCCGGTAGTTGGATTCTGTGGATCAGTTGCAATAGCTGAAGAAATAGTATCTGCAACAGCAGTAATCAGTACGCCAATATAGAACATTTATCAGGTCCTTTTTTTACCTAAGTATTTTCAAAGCCTGTTGAGGTTTCGCTGTTGGCCTTTGAGCTTCCTGATAATAAATTACTACGGTACTACTTTTGCTATAAGCCGTAAGAGAACCTGAAATGCCGGGCAATAACTGAAACTTTAACGAGCTTTAATAATTTTGCCTTTATTCAGACCGTAAAATTGATCAATAGTTCCAATACTGCCGTTCTTTTTTAATCATTCAGCAAGCCCAGGAGTTTTTTGTCTGTACTATAGTTTTATCTTTTTCCCGGGGGAAAGCTGGTCATTGTGATTGTTCCGGATGAGCTGATTGATTCAGTGGTGCAATAAGTAGTTAACCAAGTGAAATCATGATTTTTTCCGGCTGCGTAAAGGTGTCTTCAGTGGTCTTGTACCGGTTTGTGTGGTGGCTCTGTATGGAGCCAGTACCTCAATGAGCTCTTTGGTAAGATGCTTCATTTGGGTCTTGTGATGATCGTTAAAATTCAATACATCCGGGATCAGGTATTTTTCGTAATTTTGAGATGGGCGGATAAGGCAAAACGAATTTTTCAGGTATTGTTTTGTGTATCGATGGATAATTGCCTCTGTTTCTGATAACTGATCTTTTTTATTCATCAGTTCAAGTGAATTTTTTAAGCCAATGCCTATGATTCGTTTACAAAGAGAAGTATGAACCAGGTCAACTGAGTTTGGATCCATCAATACCGGCGGAGGGAAACCAAATTTCATAAAAATATATTGCATTAACATATAATTTGTTCTGCAGGTGCCATCCATAGGAATGTGTAGCTGCTCAAGTCTGGGCCAGTATGTGGCAAGTGTGCTAATCAGTTTTACCAGCAGTTTAGGCGTGCTGATTTTTTTGTGCTGAAGTGATTCCAGTTGTGTATTCAGTGGCGTGATTATTTCTTTCTCAAGGAGGGTCATGAGTTGGTATTTGAACAAAATTTTATCCATTCCGTTTGTATCTGATATTGGACCATTAGGCCCTAATGCCCTGAAAGAAATGGTGATACCTTTGAGGTCGGTATAATTTGCAATCAGTTTGCTATCAGGAATTATGCGGCCATTCGAAGAAGTGGCAATGGTCGCACCATGGGTGCCACGGCAAAGTTCATAGCTTTCTTCCAGTCGTTGTTTGTATAACAGTGCCTGGATGAAGCCTTTTTGGGTATGTTCACTGGAGGGGTACCCCACGTGCCTTTTTCGTACGGTTCCGGGGATATGGCTGTCAAGCATATTTTGCACGCCCTCGGTCAGTAGGGCGTTGATCTGCATATAGCGTTGTCGGGAAATCAGGGGGGCATCTGCAGCGTCATGCTGGATCCACTCTAACACCTGGCTCATGCAGCGGCACCAGGCCGCTGTGCATCCTGGCTCTGCATCTTCATATTTCTGTGGTGAACGACTTGAAATAATGTCATCCGGGTCGGCAAATAACAGGAAAAGATGTTCTTCGGGAAAGCGCAGAAGAAAGTCAGGCCCCTCAGGTAGTGTTGCCATATCCTGAGTTGCCGTTGACGTGAGTGGTGAGTGGGTCGTGGCGGTATTAGTCGAGACGTGCCTATGACTGATTCTGGTGGGGTTCGAATCGCCAATACCGCTGGTAACTGTTGTTCTGGTGGAGGGTAGGTCTGACTCCCGAAAGTGAGTGGCACTGCTGTTTCTGCTATCTACAGTGTTATTCTCACTCGGTGGTGCTGTTCTTACGGCAAAGCTGGAATGGCAGGGTTGAATAATATCCGGCATAAATATGACTGCCTTTATAACTGCTTCTCGATTTATTAAGACAGCGAAAGACATGATTTGTTCAGATAAAAAAAAGCGGCTTTCGCCGCTTTTCCCGGATCAGGTGTTTCACCCATCCGCTCTTCTGAGAAACTCGTGTAAAAATCAGTTGCCGGAAAATTAAACTGAATCTTAGTTGAGCTTTTCCTTGATACGAGCAGCTTTACCGCTCAGCTCACGGAGGTAGTACAGCTTAGCCTGACGAACGTCACCACGACGCTTCACAGTCACAGAAGCGATCAGTGGAGAGTAAGTCTGGAAGGTACGCTCAACGCCAACACCGCTGGAGATTTTACGAACGGTGAAGGCAGAGTTCAGGCCACGGTTACGCTTACCGATGACAACACCTTCGAACGCCTGCAGACGCTCACGGTTGCCTTCTTTTACCTTAACCTGTACGACTACAGTGTCACCCTGGCTAAAAGCAGGGATCTCTTTGGTCATTTGTTCAGCTTCAAGCTGCGCAATGATTTTGTTTTTGCTCATTGATAATTGCTCCTGGTTAGTCAATTCTGTCCCGCTCAAGCTGTGTTTCACTCAGATTGCCCTGACGCAGGGTCAAAACCAATCCGAAACAAGCCGATAGCACAATCTGGTTGGCTTGAGAGTCTGGCTCTCAGGCACTGTCGTCACTTTTGGCTGAGTGTTCAGCAATAAACTCCGACAACAACCTTTCTTCCTCGCTGGTCAGTGACCTTTGTTGCAGTAGGTTCTCCAACAGGTCAGGCCGTCTCAGCCAGGTTCTGCCCAGGGACTGTTTCAGTCGCCAGCGCTCAATCAGAGCATGGTTGCCTGATAACAGTACTTGCGGCACTTCCTGTCCTTCAAAAAGCTCAGGACGGGTGTAGTGCGGGCAGTCAAGAAGACCATCAGCAAATGAATCTTCCTGAGCGGAATCCTTATGACCCAGGGTGCCCGGTACAAAGCGTGATACTGCATCAATCAGAGTCATGGCAGCGAGTTCGCCACCACTTAACACGTAATCACCAATAGACCATTCTTCATCGATTTCGGTCTGGATTACCCGCTCGTCAATACCTTCATATCGCCCCGCGACCAGGATCAGTTTCTTGCTTTGGGCAAGCTCCTCTACCCCTTTCTGGTCGAGCATACGACCCTGGGGAGAGAGGTAAATCACTTTGGCCTCGGCTCCTGCAGCTTTGCGGGCTGCATGGATGGCGTCACGCAGAGGTTGAATTTTCATCAACATGCCGGGACCACCGCCATAAGGTCGGTCATCCACAGTTCGGTGCCGGTCATGGGTAAAGTCCCTGGGATTCCAGGTCTGTACCTCTATCAGCCGTTCCTTAACCGCGCGGCCGGTAATACCGTGCGCGGTTATGGCCCGGAACATCTCCGGGAAGAGGCTGACGACACCGAACCACATTCCGATGTCCATGGCGCTCTTGTCTGTGTCCTGATGAGTTTCTGCCAGTGTTTCTCCGGCTGGCTCATCAAGGGGTGAGTGTTGAGTCGTCATGGCCAGTTAAAACTCCGGGTCCCAATCTACCCGGATAAATCCTTTCTCAGGATTGACGTCTAGCACCACCGATCCGGTAAGCCAGGGTACCAGACGCTCTCGACGGTCAATGCTGCCTTTCGTGGGGCGAATGACCAGGACGTCGTTGGCACCTGTCTCCATCAGGTGGCTGACTTTGCCCAGCAGAACATTGTCTCCCTCGGCGTTGCGGGAGAAAACATCCAGCGATTCCAGTTGATGCCAGTAAATCTCGTCATCTTCCGGTTCGGGCAGATCATCGGCGTTGATGGTGATCTGGTAACCACAGTAACTGCGGGCCAGCTCACGATCGTCACAACCGACGATATGGGCAATCAGACCTTTCCCGTGTGGCCGGGCCTGATCGATTTCAACGGTTTTAACATCACCGTTGCGGTCAAGAATCCAGCGTGGGTAGTTGAGGATGTTTTCCATCGGGCTGGTGTTGGAGTGAATCTTCAGCCAGCCTTTGACCCCGAATACGGAGGAAATATGGCCTAACGCAATGCGCTTCACAGCGCCCTCTACTGCCGTTGTCACTGGGTTATTAACCTCACGCAGCCTTTTTGGCTTCTTTCAGAAGCTGGGCGACGCGGTCAGATGCAGTAGCACCCTGGCCCAGCCAGAATTCTACACGCTCGTTATCAATACGCAGGCGCTCTTCCTGGCCACGAGCACCAGGGTTGAAGAAACCTACGCGCTCAATGAAACGACCGCCGTTAGCGTTACGGCTGTCAGCCACGGTCAGGTGGTAAAATGGACGCTTTTTAGAGCCGCCACGTGCAAGACGAATGGTTACCATGGAATAGGGTTTCCTATAGTTGTTTCCGGCAACTGGTTTTCTGTGTTCACTGGCCAGACGCGCAGGACGTATGACTGAAACCCAGAAGAGTTGAGACAGATTTGAGCGAGGAAAGATCCTTTTTCATCATCCGTCAGCTAATCCATGATCGGCTTCAAGCCAATCATAAAGGGCGCATATTGTAGGGAAAACAAGGGAAGGAGGCAATATGCTGTGATAAGTATGTTCCCTATGAATCAGGCTTTTGTGTCAGAATAACCAGTGCTGTTGATTTCCCCAGATTGGCGACCCTTCGGCTTGCCGAGCAATAGGCATCGAATTGACTTTCACTGTCATTATTAGCGGCCTGTAACGTTTCTTCAGCCCCGGTCAGCGGCATTTTGACGACTAGGGGAATTGTCTCAGTGTCTTCGATGTTTCCCATGGAGTCAGCATAATGAAGGACGTTGCCTTCTTTACGCCAGCCCACAAAATGGCCTGTTTCAATAGTGACCACGCCACCGACTTCGTAATCCTTCTTTTTTCCGTTGGCAGTGGGGATAGAGACATCTTTCCACCACTCCAGCTCGGGTCTGATCTCGGTTCCAAAGTTGGGTATGGTTACCAACAACACTTCCGGGGAGTGATGGTTATCAGGTAACAACTCTTTGAATGCACAATCATCAAGTTCCATTCCTTGCTTAGTGTTCCTGAGCCAATTATCGATCAGCTCTTGCAGGGTTGTTGCCCATCGAGAAGAGGTTGCGGTTATTCTGCCACTTTCAGGTTCATCTTTGTTAAAACCGGTTAGCTTATGATTAACGAATATCTGCTGTCCCCGGATATTGATAAATGATGAACTAACGGTACGAGGAAAGAGGCCATAGCGATAGTGATATTCAACCTCGGCATCCATCACCCTCAATTTATTCACCGGGTCACCAAAATATTCAAATTTTCTACCGGACAGATTGCCTGTGCTGCTTTCATGTTTTTCCGTGCATATTATGGCAAGTTCCTCACCCCGTACGTATTCGTCAACAGTCCAAACAAATTTTGGCGGGTTGGAGGGGGGAGGTCCTTTTCGTTGTTCTTTATTTTTCACTACTTTGGTCAGGCCCTCTGGTATCGCAATTGAGGGAATTCTATCATCCCTGAGACTGCTGACTGGTTCCTGTGTGTCATTGATAGTGACGAAGCCATCCCCGGCTGTAATCGATACTATTTTGTGCTTCAAAGAGGACTGTGTATATTTAAGGATACCGAAATTTTCGGATGGGACTTTTCCAGCGTCCGGATAGTCATAGATGCGTTCGAGGATTGCGGGGATAATATCCGATATTGAAAGGGGTTCGCTGAGTGTTCCATTGTTGAGTTTGAAAAGTGTTCTTATGCGGTCCAGACCCTCATCGGCAATGTAGCCATTCGTATTTTCATCAAAGTGAAAATGTCTGCATATCGGTAAAAATTCATCCAGAGTATTGGCATCTTGCATTTTGCCTTTCGATTTTAGTTTACGGGCTCTGTCATCAATCTCGTCAATCAATGTATTCAATGCTCCGTTGTTTGATAGAGCCATAAAAAAGGCAGCCAGTGCACAGTTGTTGTTTTTTGCCTGGATGCCTGAATACATGGTTAATGAAACATTGCCGAATGAGTGTATTAGCTGTGGCGTCGGAGAAGGGCAGGCCGCGCTGGTTGCGTTCTCCAATGGCTCCTTAACTACTTGCCCCTCCCGTGTGGTCATATCTCCCTGGATAGGTTTTTGCTCTTGAGGGATACATTTTCGCTGTTTCGGAGCAGGTTTTTGCGTTTGCGGAAGAGATTTTGAGCCAATGGATTTTCGAGGTTTTGGAACAGGTGTTTGTTTTCGTGGATCAGACTTTTGCTCTTGCGGATCATTATTTGGCTTATTCAGATCAGGCTTTTGCTCTTGCGGACCATCATTTGGCTTCTTCAGATCAGGCTTTTGCTTTTTAGGGATAGTTCCCAAGTAATGCATCAGTAAGTTGTAGTGGGCAAGATACAAGCTACTATCGGTTGATGGAGTGGGGCTCTCCGGAGGAGATAATGTGGGGGTGTCTTGACAGGGGCTAGCTGATGCATCTTCCGATCCGGTATCAGTCTTTGGCGCAGTGGCGGCGTTTGTTGTGGGCTGATGAACGGGAATTTCGATCGTTCGATCTTGAATCGGAATGTCACCGACATTACTCTCGCCGGTGCAGTTGGCACCATCTCCTGTCAAGCCGAATGAACCCAGGCAAACACTGTTGCTGCGAGGACGACCAGGAGATAAGTCTTGATGCCGCGGGTCAGGTTGGCTTCCTGGCAAGCTTGAATAATCATGATTGGACCGGGTAATCTTATCCACTTCGAATACTCCATTATGCTGATGGTCAAAATTTAATTTGTTATAAGGTCATTGCTCGTTTTGGTTTATTAAAATAAATGCCTTATTCATTTGCCCGGATTTGGGTCTCTGAACCAATGGCACTGACTTAAGGGTGAAAGCCTTGTCATACGTGGGCTTTAAGGCACCCGGCGATTGGAACCAACACACAAAGGAAAAGAAAATCTGTTCTTAGTGCTCTTTGTGTGCTTTGTGGTTCCAATTCAAATCTCTAAACCCGTATCAATCCCCATGTTTGCGGGGCTTTTCTGAACAGGAGCAGTGATTAAAAACAGAGGTCCCTTACCTGACCTGATTTCTAATTACGCAGAAACTTAGACAGCAAAAATTCGTAAATGTTCGGAATGTGGATTTTATTTATTATTCGGGATTGAAATAAATTATCGATTTCAATGAAAATTGTTATTAAATTCAAATGGCCAGCCCTGTTTTGGGGCTGGCCATTAATGGGTTGTTAAAACGGAAACTTTTTGCCGCCACCGGGAGGCATCATGCCACCTATTCCGCCCATGCCGCCGGGCAGCTGGCCTTTCATGGACGACATGCCTCGCATCAGTTTGCTCATGCCTCCTTTTTTGGTGGCTTTTTTCATCATTTTACTCATCTGCTTATGCTGCTTGATAAGTCGGTTGATGTCCTGGATCTGGGTGCCGGAGCCAGCAGCTATGCGTTTTTTGCGGGATCCGTTCATGATGTCCGGGTTGGCGCGTTCAGCCGGGGTCATGGAGTTGATGATGGCTTCCATCTGGACAAAAATCCTGTTGTCCATCTGACCCTGAAGCTGTGGTGCCATGCCGCCCATGCCGGGCAGTTTGTCCATCATGCCGCTGAGTCCACCCATTTTCTTCATTTGCTGCAGCTGGTCACGGAAATCTTCAAGATCAAAGCCTTTGCCTTTCTTCAGTTTGCTGGCCAGCTTGTCCGCCTTGCTGCGGTCCAGCTTGCGCTCGGCTTCCTCGATCAGGGAGAGAATATCCCCCATGCCCAGGATGCGGGAGGCAATACGGTCCGGATAGAAAGGCTCCAGGGCATCGGTCTTCTCGCCCATACCGATAAACTTGATGGGCTTGCCGGTGATCTGGCGCACCGACAGCGCAGCACCACCACGGGCATCACCATCCGCTTTGGTCAGAATAACACCGGTCAATGGCAGGGCATCACCAAACGCCTTGGCGGTATTGGCTGCATCCTGACCGGTCATGGCATCCACCACAAACAGGGTTTCTATGGGGTTGATGGCGCTGTGCAGCTGCTGGATTTCAGCCATCATATCGTTATCGATATGCAGACGACCGGCGGTGTCGACAATCAGGACATCCGCATGCTTGATGCGGGCTTCATGAATCGCGCCATTAACAATATCCACCGGTTTCTGGTCAGCAGACGACGGGAAAAAGTTCAGGCCGGTTTCCTGGGCCAGGGTTTCCAGCTGTTTGATCGCCGCGGGACGGTAAACGTCGGCACTGACCACCATAACGGATTTCTTCTGGCGCTCTTTCAGCCATTTACCCAGTTTGGCCGCGGAGGTGGTTTTACCGGCACCCTGCAGACCGGCCATCAGGATCACGGCCGGTGGCTGGGTGGCCAGGTTCAGTTCGTCGTTGGACGAACCCATGACCTCAATCAGCTCATTCTGGACAATTTTGACAAACGCCTGGCCCGGGCTCAGGCTGGACTGAACTTCCTGCCCGATGGCCCGGTCCCTGATCCGGTTGATAAACTCTCGAACCACCGGCAGGGCAACGTCTGCTTCGAGCAGGGCCATGCGCACTTCGCGCAGGGTGTCTTTGATATTATCTTCGGTGAGCCTGGCCTTCCCGGTTACAGTTTTCAGTGTGCGGGACAGGCGTTCGGTTAAATTTTCGAACATTCTGGGAATTACCCTGATCTAAGGTGTTTATGCGGTTGAACGCACAGAATGTTGGCCATTATATAGGAATCAAAACTAAAGCGGCATCCATTTCAGTGGATCTGGTGTAAGGTTGTTTGTCTAGCGCCGGGTAATATGACAAACTGCCGATGCTGCTTTACGTTGAAGCCTGTGGTCTTAGAGGGCTTCCTGCTTTTTTTGCTGCTTTGGGGATAAATAGGCTTCGCTAATGAGTGTCATGTTCGTCAGTATGGGTGCGCTTGGTTGCTATCTGGCAGGCACGGTAGGGCAGGGGTTGCGAAACTGCGGGCGTGAAGTGCCCAAATCGCTGGTTCTGTTGATTACCGCCCTTGGCCTGATTTTCCACGTTATTGCGTTATACATTTCCATCCATACTGATCGGGGCATCAACCTTGGCGTGTTCACCATGGGATCGCTGACCTCTATGATGGTGACCATGATGGTGCTCCTGAGCAGTTTGAAAAAACCCTCGGAAAGCCTGCTGGTGATGATTCTGCCGGTCACCATGCTGGCCATTGTGCTTGCCCTGCTGGCCCCGGTTGAACATATTGTCTGGAACACCGCATCATCCATGGTTTCCCATGTGCTGCTTTCGGTTATGGCCTATGGCATTCTGATGGTGGCGGCATTTCAGGCCATTCTGCTCTCCTACCAGGAACACCAGCTGCGCACTCACCGGCATACCATCAGGACACTGCCACCGTTGCAAACCATGGAA
Source organism: Salinisphaera sp. G21_0 (assembly GCF_017744115.1). Classification (GTDB taxonomy): domain Bacteria; phylum Pseudomonadota; class Gammaproteobacteria; order Pseudomonadales; family Endozoicomonadaceae; genus Endozoicomonas. Next base: position 110,731 of record NZ_JAGHQW010000008.1, read on the forward strand.
CGGCTGCTATTTGAGTTTCTGGTCCTTGGGGTTATTTTGCTGACCCTCTCGCTGGGCAGTGGGTTTCTGTTCCTGGAAGATATGTTTGCCCAGAGGCTGGTGCATAAAACGGTATTGTCCATCACCGCCTGGTGTCTTTTTGCGGCGCTGTTGGTTGGCCACTGGCGATTTGGCTGGCGTGGGCAGACGGCCGTTCGCTGGACTCTGGCCGGTGTCCTGTTTCTGGTCCTTGCTTACTTTGGCTCAAGACTGGTGCTTGACTGTGTGGTTTCCGGGCAGTCCTGCTTTTGAAGGGGCTTGCAGATCAAAAATGGCAATCCCATGCCGGGCATGGGATTGCCTGGTAAGTCAGAACGTCATGTTGTGCAATGCGGTGCCATCGGCCGCAGTCAGCGTCAGCGGGCCTTCTCCGGTTAAATCCATGGACCATACATTGCCCGGGTAGAGACGCCTTTCTACATAGCGGGGTAAGTGTTCAAGCAGGGGGCAGACTCCCCCTACTTGTCGAGATCGGCTTTTAATGGATTGGCCCCGAATTTCTCTTTCCAGAGTTTCGGCGACGATTGATAAAGACGAACAACTGCCCACTCAACGGGTCTTCCTATCAATCGCACCCAAACTCCGTTCGTCCTGATCGGAGTCGAAGGGCGTAAACTCCGTGCCTGAATAAAGACTATGCCAATCACCCTTCGTCGCGATTTCAGGTCTTGAATCCCGATTCCGTCTTAAATCGTTGTTGGCAAGGATGCGTCAATCACTGTCCTGTCACGTAACCATGAGCCAAAATGATCCGTAATCAACTGGTTACACGCCTGCTGGTTTTTTATATGCTTTGCCATGTTAGCGTTATAGTTATCCTGCCAATGTTTTTCTTCGGGATTATTCGTCAGCAATAATTTCATAAATTCCCTTGTGGTCTGGGGTCTAACGGCAACATTGTGCTGACTCAAACAGTGTTTGGCTATTGCTGATTTACCCTCTTCTGAACACTCTTTCCAGAGTTTATCCATATAGTCCCGATAATTGTTAAGGTTATACCGACAAAGATTGGCTCTGTAACGATTCAGATTATAGAGAGGCAGGTCATCTGATTCCGGGTACGATGTCGTGTTATTTTTTCTGCTTTGGCTACCGGACTCAGACATGTTCTTCCGGTCATTGTTGTGATCATCTGTGTTGTTGACATTGACTCCAAATTCCATGTATTCATTTTCGAATTGAGGGAACATCACAAGATTAATAATGTTTAAAATCAACGCCAAAACCACTTTGCTGGGCAGATCATTGCGCTCGTCCGGTTCTAAGTTAATTAATTCATTAAGTGGTCCCTTTTGCCCCCCCGGATAATTTCCTTCTTTCAGGAGGACGCTTTTGAAATCAAAGAACAAATCTCTGAGATCTTTGACTTTGCCAGTATGGAATTCTTGATTATTCCTGATAAAACCTATTGCATGGTCAATATTATTGAATCTAATTTTGAGAAATTCATTGATCATGCCAATAAGTTGATGTGGATGATCCTGGATAATTTCTTCCATGTGTTGTGACAGGATATCCCGGCTTAAATCATCCAAAGGTGTTGAGGAACGGCGTAGAAAATGATTGTTCATCATCACCTCCAGCCATTGTGCCAGATTGAACTCACCCTGCTCATTAACACACGACTTATAGATGATTTGGGAAAGCTGATTGGTACTTTCAAATACCCAGCCATCAAACTCAGTGTCAGGGCCAAAACTGGCATTGTCCAATACCGACGATGAAAACGGCTCACCTTGAAAATAACAACCAACAAATGAAACATTTTCAATCGTCAGGCGGTTTAACACCTCTGTGTTGAATGTACAGTTCTGGAATTTAACAGATTGCAACACGGTACCGTTCATTGAACAGCTGCTGAAATCAATGCCATATATTTCATAATCACCCTTCAGTTGCAAGCCATCCAGCGAATCCAGCCGTCCCTCCAACAGATGGGGGTTTTGCTCAACCAGCCGTTGAATGCTCTCTTTGCCACAAGCCTTGATGAGATTTCTGAAGTTTTCGTCAACCTTGCTGTATTTATAGGTTAACTCATGGTAGCAGTTGGACCAGGATTGCTGAAAAAGCTGTTCCAGCGGGCGCCCGTCGGGCCAGTGGCTATAGCGTTTCTTCAGTGAATGCAACAGATGTTGCTGATCTTCAGGAGAACTGATCTCAAGTTTGTTCAACTCATCATGCAAGGACAGAGGATTGGAAAAACAAGTTTCCTGCCCCGCATCTCCCTGAACCAATTTCTGGTAATCATCCGTTGACTGCGGAATAACTTTCTGATTGTGGATGTAGGATTTCAGTTCGGGGTATTCGCATGTACTGAAATGATCGTGATTTTTAAAAAATATTGTATCCAGGCGGCGGAGTGCTTCAGGTTGCAGGACCATAGACATGGCACCTGTTAATTCTTTTTTGGACTGATCTGCCAGATTTTCTGCCTGCATTATCTCCATAATTCGGGTAAATACTAGTTCTGTATTGAAATTTATTCTGAAGTGCATACCCGCGGCATTCCCGGACGGTTTTATCCCGATCTGAGTACGTCGCCCAAAGGAGATCAGAGCTGCTTCATTTTCCAGGCTCTCGTTCACCAACTCTTTAGTGCTCCGGAGCCGGTCTGGAGAAAAGTTTATACTGTGGCCGGGGCAGAACTTCCTTGCTGGGTCTGCCCCAATGCCATGGGGAAACCCCGGGCCGTAATGCACCCAACGTCCTGCGCGAATACTGGAATGGTTGAAACAATCCAGTTTTTCGTCACTGAGGTTCAGCAACCGTTTAAGAAACGCTTTTTTGCTGGTGTTTACCGGAATATTGATATCCGCTGCCACGGCGAGGTTCATATCACCAAGGCAACCGTGGAAGTCGGCCAGGGCGTCCAGCCATTGCTCTTCCAGGTCAACAGTATTTGGCCGCTCGCCATCAATGCCCAGCCCTGCCAGTTCCCTGAACAACGCCTCAACCACTGATTTATCGTGTCCTGGAAAGGTGATGATCAGTTGATTTTCAAAGGTAAGGGCATCAGGCAGGTTCGGAGGAAAAAACAGTATACTGCCGCCCTCACAGACGTCCGCTTCGAGTTCAACCCCATGTACCGGTGAGGCAGTCAGTTTGCCTTCATCCAGCTGTTGCTGATCCAGGTAACTGACGCTCTGGCCTGTCAGTTTGGCAAAACCGTGGCTGAATTCCGCCAGTTGTACTTTTGCCTCAACTTCTTCGCCGGTTCTTGAGCTGACTCGTGCAGGAAACTCAGGAGCAGGCAGGGGAATTTTAATTAATGGCAGTTTTTCAATGGACGGCACGTCAGCAGTTAATGCTGTCCGGCACTTTTCAACAATGTCCTGCAGAGTCACCACGGTCTTGTCAATGGTATCGTGATGCTCGTTACACCATCGTGTTTTATCGTTGGTTAGCTGATTGGCCAGGCCGTCACAGTCATTGGCCAGGCTGGTCAGCTCACTGCGCCAGTCGCGGTAATTTACGTTCAGGGTATGGTTGACATATTTAACCTGGCTGGCCAGTCGGTGCAATCCCCGTTCCAGGGCCAGGTTATCCGCCAGTTTGCTGCCGGCTTCCTGTGATAACTTGAGGGTCATCCGGGTGATGGGTTGGCCATTGGCATCCAGTAACTGGCTAATGCCAATCTGTCCGCCCTGGATATCCCGGCCTTTGACCGGCAGCCAACCACCCCGGATACCCGCCGCCTCAATCGCCTTGTATTCCGCCATGGATACCCGCTCATCTGCCGCCAGGGTATTGGGCAAGCGGGTGGTCAGCCAGGCAATACGATCGTGAATGGTCTGCCTTAACCAGCTGCGGTCACCGGGCAGGAAACCGCTGTGTTCGATCAGCCGGTCCAGGGCCTGCCAGTCAACCTGGTGCAAGATATCTTTCAGGGTATGGCCCAGCAAGTCATCATCCAATTGCGCAAGGATATCGACGCAGGGGTTGTGGATGGGCAGCGAGTTCATGGGGGGTGCCTGAGGGTCTCGCAGTTTATTCAGCAGCATCGGCATGGAGGAAAAATCATCCGCTTTGGGGGCGGGGTCTGGTTTCTCAGGACATGGGTAGCGAGTCGCCATCCCGGCAAAGTCCCAGTGGAACATCACCGGTTCCCCTTCCGGGGTCAGTTCAATGCCCTCCCAGTCACTGTTCACCATACTTTCGTTACCGACAATCACATTAATCAGCAGTAATCTGGCCCACTGTTCACAAGACAGGGAGCGCAGGGTCTCCTCCCCGCCTTTGAGTTTACCCTGCCATTGTTCGGGAACAGCACTGACCAGATAAAAATGACCCTGTTCCTGATGGACAAAGCTCTCGGGTACGGTGATGCCCAGCAGTCGGGCCAGGTTGCCCATCAGCCGCTGGTTTTGCGCACTTAGCTCACCGCTGGTCGGTTTGATGTAATAGACCTGTTGGCTGACGGGGTCGCTATACAGCCCCTTTGGCCAACTGCCCTGGCACTCTTTTATATCCGCACCGGGTGGGGTCAGTTGTGCCAGGGAGAAGGAGGGTTCCTGTGGTTTTGCCGGGTGTTCGGTGTATGGGGAGATTAACTCCCGGATAACAGCGGACTGTTCACCTATGCTATGAAGCTGATAGCTGAATGGCGAAGGATGGTGTTCCCACTGTTTTTTCCTGTTTTCACACTTGCTGGCGGTACCGATGCTGAAGAAATGTTCGTGCTCTGTGGCGCTGTCCTGCAACTTGATCGGAAACCAGAGATCACCCTGCCTGGCAATCACCCGGCAAACCTCTTCGGCCAGCGTGCGCCACTCTTTCCTCTGGTGATCATCCTGACAGGCGGCAAAACACTCCAGCTGGTCCATATAAAAACATTCCCTTACCCGCATAACCTCCAGCGTATCCGCATCATGGAGCAGACTGCGCAGGGTCTGTATTACCTCTGGCAGATTCTGGCAGCCCTTGGGATTATCCTTGTGGTAAATCGCCTCGCCACACTGCCAGGCCAGGGACTGCTCGATGCCGCAGTTGCGCAGGTGTTCCATCAGGTTGTCAGCACTGGCCCGCTCCCACTCCTCCGTATCGATCCCATCGCCTTCACGGCCGGTGTCGTGAAACAGACAGGCTTTGATCAGCAGTGGTACCATGTGGTCGGGAAATGTCAGTGCCTGGGGATCGCCGTATCGTTTACGCTGTTCCAGCAGGGCTACGGCCCAGATCGCCGTCCGGCAACTGTGCTGGACACCATGAACGGGGCGGGCAATGGTCTGGGCATCAGGTGAGAGACTTGATGGAAAATAATGCTTTAGCAAGGTCGTTTTCGGGATATCACTGGAGTCAATCAACGATTGATCAATGATCGGAAGATTGGACGACTCAGTTTCGGCTTTGGCTGTTTTCAGAGGGTTTTTTGTTGGCTCAATAGTTGGCGTTGCCAGTGCTGTCTCAGTGATTTTCACAGCCGGGTTATTAATGACTGCTACTTCAGGCTCTGGCTTATTGGTGAAATCAAGATTGGCTTTCAAATGATTGGCAGAACCAATAACCGGCAGGATTACCTCTTCGCTTTTTCCAACTTCTCTGGCAAAGGCGGTGCCTGTCTTAACAAGTTGGTTAGATAAACTGACACAACGTTTATCAGATAACTCTTTTTCTTTTGTTCCATCTATTGATTTAAAGTCGAGTGTTTTAATACTGAGCGGATCCATGCTTGTTACCTCCTCTGGCTATCCTGGCCGTTCTGATGTGATTAAGTCATATCGAATAATAATTTGGACAGTTCACCCAATAATTAGTTCCATCTACAGTCAAAGCGTCCAATGCACCTGTTGGCTTTTCCAGGTTTGGTAACCATACGAAGTCAGAAAAGTACAGGCTCACTTCATATTGGCAAACACCCGGGCTTGGGACTTCGCCCTGAAGCAGGTAAAATAGGTGGTTTTACCGCATTGGTTCTGACAAAAGGCGACAACTCGTTGAGTGAAGCACCCTTAAGCGCATTGATTGGCGCACTCGTTTTTCTTCTGCTGTTTTCTGCATTTTTCTCCAGTTCGGAAACCGGGATGATGGCCATCAATCGCTATCGTCTCCGGCACCTTGCCCGCAAGGGTAACCGGGCAGCGAAAAGAACCAGCAGCCTGCTGGACAGGCCTGATCGACTGATTGGGGTCATTCTGATCGGCAACAATTTTGTTAACATTCTGGCCTCTGCCCTGGCCACCATTATTGCTGTCCGTCTCTGGGGAGACAGCGGTATTGCTATTGCCACCCTGGGGTTGACCTTTATTGTGCTGATTTTTGGTGAGGTGACGCCCAAAACCATCGCTGCCATGTATCCGGAAAAGGTGGCCTTTCCTGCATCCATGGTGCTGGTTCCTCTGTTGAAGGTGCTCTATCCGATGGTGGTGCTGGTTAACTGGATCTGCTCTTTGCTGATGAGGCCGTTAGGGATACGTCCGGGCCAGGAAGGTGAGGATCAGCTGACCAGTGAAGAATTGCGGACGCTGGTGAATGAGTCCGGTTTGCGCCTGCCGAAGAAGCGCCGTGGCATGTTGCTGGGCATTCTTGACCTGGAGAAAGTGCGGGTTGATGACATTATGGTACCCAGAAATGAGGTCTACGGTATCGATATTGAGGATGATATTAAAGAAATTATTCACCAGCTAAGGGATTGTCAGCATACCCGCCTGCCGGTGTATCGCGGTGATATCAATAATATTGTCGGTATACTTCATATGCGCAAGATTGCCCGATTGCTGACGCTGGAAAAGGTCAACAAGGCAACACTGTTGCAGGAAACCGCTGAACCGTATTACGTTCCGGAATCTACGCCTCTGCATACCCAGTTGTTCAATTTCCAGAAGGCCAAGGAGAGAACTGCCCTGGTTGTGGACGAGTACGGCGATATTATGGGCCTGGTGACTTTGGAAGATATTCTTGAGGAGATCGTCGGTGACTTTACCACCGATGTTTCCGACAGCAGCCAGGATATTACGCCCCAGGGGGATGGCAGTTATATCATCGACGGCTCAGCCTCCATTCGGGATGTTAACAAGGCGCTGGGCTGGAATCTGCCAACGGACGATGCCCGAACCATTAATGGCCTGATTACGGAAGAGATGGAAGCCATTCCCGAGGCCAGCGTGTGCTGGAAAATCAAGAATTGCCGTTTTGAGATCCTCCAGGTGAAAGATAACCGGATCAAGAGTGTCCGGATGTTTATGGCGAAATGAATACTCTCTTTTTTTGACAGAATGGGAAACTTTATGCAAACACCATAGTCAGAGTTCAGGTAAATAAACTTAAGTAAGGTTGAGGTTATGAATGCAACAGGCTGTATGGCAACTACTCGAAGTGTTCTTTCGGAAATTACGCCAGCGCAGAAGAATGCTATTGAATATGTGGCTTTAAGCGGTGGTATGATCTGCGCTGGATGTGGCGCTGGTGCAACATCCGCGTATCTGATCACTTTGTGTACAAATGCTGGAATCCTGAAAGCATTATGTCTGGGTGGTGTTGGTGGTGGCTGTGCGACTTGTGCGGCTTTAGTGGCTGAAGATTTACTCTGGTACCGTAGTATATCTGTGCCTGATGAAGCCACCCCCAATCAATTGCCAGTGGTGAATCAGCCAGGAAGTACCTCGGTGCTTGACGTAAGCCAGGCTAATGAAGCTCTCAATAGTGGTGTTTGCTGTGAAGGCGAGGACCAAAAGACAAAAGGTGCAGCTAACCTCTATTGTTTCGACGGAACCGCTGCCCTATAAAGAGTCGCCCTTTAAGAAGATAAATTAGAGTGTATTTGCCCAATAATCTGTGAATCCTTTTGGCGTATTTACTCGTAAAGCCTGATAATAGCTATTCATAATAAGGCAAAGGGTTCGCCATGAAAAAAAATGGAGTCAGGTTCTACGTTGCCGGTCTTTCCAACGTAGCCATTTTGCTGGTTCTTTTGATACCCCTGTTTTCTGCAAAGAGTTTTGCCCGGGACACTATAAAAAATGATAAACAGGATTATCCTGTCTGGGAGCAGTGGCAGACGGTTGGGCATTCAACCTTGAAATGGGGCTTATGGGATATTTACGATGCCCAGTTGAAAACGCCCTCCGGCCGTTATGACATTGCTGAACCCGCTTCCACTGATGTGGCGCTGCTTATCGACTATCGACGAAAGATCAGTAAAAAACGGTTGCTTTCGGCAACAGACCAACAGTGGGCTCACCTCGGGGTATCCCGGGAGAATAGAAAACGCTGGCTTAAGCAACTCAGCAAAATATGGAAGGGCGTTCGTGCGGGTGATCGCCTGGTCTTTGTGCTGTCGGCATCCGGCGGACGTTTTTATTTCGGCCACCGTTTTCTGGGCAGGATTGACGATGTGCAGCTGGCCAGAACCTTTATGGATATCTGGCTTTCAGACAATACAGCCTACCCGGAACTTCGGCAACAACTTATCGGGAAATAGGGAATTGTCCCGAAATTATTTCGTGACAATTACTGACGCCCATTCAAAAGTTACAGATTGCTCGGTCGATGATAGCTAATGATGGAATTCATTAGTCTATTTTCTATGAACAATAAAACTGTTTTCTTTTATCTTGGTGTTGTCTTATGTGGGCTTTCCCGGTTTGCAGATGCTGACGTGTTAACAGATATCTCAGACGCATCGATCGGGAAGTTGCTCAGATCCCATCAGATTACCGGCACACCTGAACCGGATACACCTTTGGAGCCGTTTACCTCTCCGGTGGTGAAGTTAGGCAAAAAGTTATTTTTCAGCCCCGATTTAAGCCTCAGTGGCACAGTGTCCTGTGCCACTTGCCATCATCCCCAAACCGCTGGCGGTGATGGCCTGGCACTGCCTGTCGGTGTGATCGTTAACGACCACAGGCTGTTCGGGCAAAAGCGGCTGGATGCCCTGAAAGGTTTATATCCGGACCAATACGAAGAGCTGCTGATCCCCAGAAACTCACCGACGGTATTTAATGCATCGCTGTACAGAGAGAATCTATTCTGGGATGGCCGTTTGCAGTACCTTCAGGAAGCGTTACCCGATGCTGTTATGGCCTCACCTTCCTGTGGTGTTGGTGGTAATGGACGGCTGGTGCGTCTTGGTAATGGCTATTCCAATTTGCGACCGGAATGCTATGAGGAGAAGAACCTGTTGCAGGCACAGGCCCGGCTACCGATGGTCTCGCCCTTTGAAATGAAGGGCTTGAAAGATGCCCACTACAATAACCATGAACTCTATGAAGTCATCATACAACGACTTCAGTCTAACCCGCAGTGGTGCAGTGCTTTCCGGCAGGCTTTTGCTGATTCAGAAGCAGCCACCTGCAAAGAGATGATCCATATCGACCGGGTTACCGAGGCATTATCCAGGTTTCAGGGGCACCTGGTGTTTATCGATAATGCTTTTTTTCGTTACGTAAAAGGAAAGGGGGATTTGACGCCCCTGGAAAAAGAGGGGTTGAAGCTTTTTTTTACGCCACTGGTTCGCAATGGTGCCGGTTGCGCGGGGTGCCACAGTGGCAATAATCTGTCCGATGAGCAGTTTTATAATATTGGTGTTGCGCCTTACGGACGGGGAGCTAATGGACGCGGTCTGGACTACGGTCGTAAAAATTTCAATTTCAGGCAGATACCCTATTCGTTCCGTACCCCAAGTCTGCTTAATGTTGCTTTGACCGGGCCTTATTTTCACAATGGCTCAGCCGGGTCACTTTACCGGGTAATAGAGGCACATACGCTGCAATGGCAACACCTCCAGATGGGTGACAGAAAAAATGAGTCGCCAATCGTTCGGACTATCCGCAGTATCGCCACGCAATCCCCGGATTACCTGAAGTTGCCTTACCAATTGGAACCGTCCAGGATCAAGGCATTAATTGCATTTCTTAACACATTGACAGACTCGTGTGTGAATAAACGTCAGTGTATGGAGTATCTGGTAGACCGGCAGCCTATTATCACGGAGCTGGAAAAAACAGATGATGTAAAGCAATCGTTGCTGCCTTTGGTTCAAGCGCCAGAATTATCAGAACAGGCGGTGGCAACACCTCCCGTGCAAGGCTGTGCAGGAAATACCACGGACATAAAATCTGTTGATGTTACTGCCACGCCGTTAACGAATATCACTCAGTCCAGCGATCTGGACCATCAGCGGGTTATTGGTCTGATTAAGCCCGGATGGTTAATGGATATCGTCAATTGGTCTGGCGTGTCTGCATTTGATATTGATAACGATTGCCTGGATGACTTGATTTTCAATGATAATCAGGGAAATGTCATCGTCTACTACCAGCAGCCATCCGGTGGGTTTCGAAAAGAGGTGCTGCAGCTTCCCGATATCAATACAGGCGGTGCCATTACTCCGCTGGTGGCGGATATTGATGGTGACTACAAGGCAGACCTCTTTCTCGGGAACAGTGGCCGTTATTTTCCCCAGATTATTTTTAATATGGTCGAAGCTCCAACATCCATGGTGTTGAACAATGTTAAGGGTCCGACGTTAAACGCCAGTTTTGGTGATCTTGATCAGGATGGGCATCTGGATATGGTGATGGCCTTCTGGCGTACCTACAAGTCAGCACGTCAGCCACAGGTGTGGCGTAATCATGGCTATCGTAACCTGAGGCCGGAGGGTATCGTCTATCCTGGCCTGAGGCACAGCTATGGTGATGTCATGCTTGGGGATGGTGTGATTAATCAGCAGCATGAGCTGCCATTGTTTGGCGATAGTGATTTTACCTTTACCCCCAATATGGTTGATTTTGATAATAATGGCACCACGGATGTGCTCCTGACAGCGGATTTTTTTACTTCTCAACTCTGGCAATCAACGTCTGAAGGCTTGAAAGATGTCACGGATATCAATGTCATTAATGGCAGTTTTGGCATGGGTGCCGCCATCGCCGATTTTGATAATGATGGCGATATGGATTGGTTTGAGAGCAGTATTTACAGCCCTGAGAAGAATAAGAGATATACCGGAAACCGGCTGTATGAAAACTCAGGAAATTTTAACGTCAGCGATGCTACGGAAAAATCAGGTTTGCGAAAAGGTGGGTGGGGCTGGGGCAGTTGTGCCGCTGATTTTAATAATGACGGGTTGCTGGATATTTTTCATGTCACCGGTTACGGAGCCATTCCTGAAACAGCTGATTTCAACTCTGAACAGGAAAGGCAGTTGCAACTTAAGTTTTTGCAAAGCCACGATGCATTTAATAACGCCAGACCAAGGCTGTTTATTAACCGGGGTGGCATGACATTTTCAGATGAGTCCGCCGCGTGGGGGTTAACCGAGGTGAATGATGGCCGTGGCATTGTCTGCTTCGATTATCAGCAGGATGGCGATATTGATATTGTCATCAGCAACTGGGAAGGCAGGCCAACGTTCTATCGCAACAACAATACAGACAACAATGACTGGCTATCGGTAAAGCTGGTGGGTTTGCCGGGAAATACCGAGGCGTTGGGAGCCAAGCTCTATCTGCATACTGATCAGGGGGTGCAGTATCGTGAGTTGCGCTTTGAGAACAACTACGTATCCGCCAACCCCAGGCAGTCTCACTTTGGCCTGGGGCGGGATAGGAGCATTGACAAACTGGTGATTGAGTGGCCTGCACCTGACCGTGAATCAACAATAATAACCACGCCGGACAAAAACCAGCGACTGGTTATCCATCACCCGGCCCTGGAACAAAACTAAATCATCCCTTAAGTAGCTGGCCATATGGAATCGAATATTTCTGGCTACTTGGGCTGGTACTATGCGAGGCACAACGGAGGGAGCATAGCCGTAGCTATGTGACCGGAGTTGTAACGAAGCAGAGTGCCAGCACAAGTAGCCAGAAATATATGATTTCATATGGTTAGCTACTTATGCCGGGGGAAATGGCTGTTGAAGTGAGGAGCGTTCAGTGAGATGTCGGCATCCAGGGTTATGTTCAGGAACTCCACCAGCATCACGGCAGTCAGCCCCCAGATCAGATACTCTCCATAGTAAAAGGACGGCATCATGTAGTCCTGGTTGCGCAGTTTCCAATGGTTGAACGTCAGGTTGCCCTTGTCCAGAAAGTAGCTTAACGGGACTTTAAAAATACGATCCAGCTCTGCCATATTGGCTCTTAGTGGTGTGTCTGCGGCAATAATCCCGACAATAGGGGTGACTTCCAGACCAAAGCGCGAGACCACCGAGCCGGTTTGGCCGATGATTCTGACGGCTTCCGGGGGGAGGGCGATCTCCTCAAAGGACTCTCTCAATGCGGTATGGACCAGGTCTCTGTCGGACAGGTCACGCTTGCCTCCCGGGAACGCAACCTCGCCACTGTGGGTGCTCATATGGGGGGCTCGCCGGGTAAACACCAGCTCTGGTTCCGGTGCATTGGTAATGGGTATCAGCACTGCGGCTTCTGGCAGTTGGGCATCTATTGTTCTGGGCTGGTGGTTTTGCAGCCGTTCTTCAACCTGGTTCAACATCATGGTGACTTCAGAGGCATCCTTGCAAGGGACTTGAATTTATCATAAGTAGCTCAGCCGGATTTATCCAGTGTTCTTAGGGCCTGTTGACATTTTGTTGCCTGCACAGAGTGAATGACCATACTGCCTTAGTCGTGTATAAAGCATCGACACGCAGTCGTCTCTCTTGCTCAAAAAGCATCCTGACTCAGAATTTATCGGTGACATTGCCAGTGCTTTCTACCCGGTCTGGGAAAAGGTCGCCGCCCGCTCCCCGCAAAAGCACAAGCGGTCACGGCTTTTCGGATAGCGGGAGGCGGGTAACGGCTGTAGAAATGTGAAAGTTATTTCAGGACAGTTACTTGACGTCTACCCTAAGAGATCAGTTTCACCGTGAGGAACTGATTATGCAAAATGTAAACTCTGGAGCCGCTTCATCACAACTCACCGGATATGTTACCCCACCGGTTGCGGTTGGTCGTTCACCATCTCCCCCCGTCGCCGCAGTTGCCAGCGTGCTTCCGACTCCTGGCCTGAGTCCGGAACTATGCCTGCAAGAAGAAAAAATGTCGACCAATGGTACTAAACCTGTAACAAACAGAAATGTGGCACTTTCGGCACCAAGTGCTCAACGTGATGAAATCAGCAAACCTTTTCGAGACGATGGCAACCCTGATACCGCGGGTATTTCATCCACAAATACCGAAAAGAGGATTATAAGTGACATGAAGGATGAGTTGATAAAACTCGTTCGCCCTCTGCTTTGGAATAATGCTCGCATTTGTGGGCTGGCACTCACTGGCAAAACCAGAGACCAACTTAAGTTCAAGGTGACGGCGGATTATGATTGCAGCCCGGAAGAAAAGCGGATGTTGCTCGCCGAAATAGAGCGCTTCATGCAAGATAATGTTCCGCAGAGGTTGCGAAATGAGTTTAAACTCGTAATTGATTACAGTGGGCCTATTGAAGCCTTGAGTTCTGACCCTGTGAATTCATAAGTGGAAAATATGGCAGCAATCAGGATGCCTCCCTTAGTTCTTGTTCTTAAGGTAGACATTAAGGATTCTTCATGATGGTAAACTGAACCCTGTCCTCTTTCAGCGTTTGATGAGGGGGCGGTTGCCTGGCAGGTGCTGCGGGTCTTGCATTGGAACCACAAAAGAAAAGCTTTTCCCGTTAATGAAGCAAGTAGATCGACAGTTTGTTCATCTCTGAGGTTTTGTTACTCTGTTATTGTCCTTCTTTACCCATCTGCCAGAAACAAGGAGTGAACGTTGATGACAGGACCCTCTGTGCATTACTGCAGTGTCTGCGGTCATAAGACTCAAAGAAAAGTGCCTGAAGGGGATCATCGCCTGCGGGATGTGTGTAGTCACTGTCATACGATTCATTATCAGAACCCCAGGGTTATCACCGGGTGCCTGCCCGTTTACCAGGATAAGGTATTGATGTGTAAACGGGCGATTGAGCCCAGAAAGGGGTTCTGGACACTGCCCGGTGGCTTTATGGAGTTGGGCGAAACCATCGAAGAGGGAGCGGCACGGGAAACCCGCGAAGAAGCCTGTGCGGATGTTACCATTGAGTCACTTTATACGCTGTTTAATGTGGTGCATGTCGGTCAGCTGTCGGCTTTTTTTCTGGCGAGACTGGAACGGCCGGATTTTGCCCCGGGGGAGGAGAGTCTGGAGGTGGCCCTCTTTGAAGAAGATGAGATTCCCTGGGACCAACTGGCTTTTTCTACCATAAGCCGGACGCTTCGCTATTATTTTGCCGATCGCCGGGAAGGCACGTTTCCCATGAGGCTTGAGTATGTCACGCCTCCACAGCGGCAAGATTGACCGGGTGAAAATCGAAGGCAGGCATTTCATAAGGGTGTGCCTGCAGTAGCGCCTCAATGGCGGGTTTTAAAAACGGCTCCTGACAAAGCATTTCTACTTTCCAGGTTTCTTCTGAATGGATTTCGCCGGGTTGCCCGGAGAAGGGCTGGCTTCCCGGCAAGGGGCGAAACTGGCCGGTCCCCGGGGTTTGCCAGCAACAGCAATCATAGTTTCCATAACGACCAGCACCGGCATTGAACAGGGCCTCCTTGACTGTTTCAAGCCAGGGGGAAGGAATCATGACACAGACTTTGTACACCTGAGTTTCAGACTTTTGAGAAAGGTGTGCTTCACATTGTGCAGATGATTCCTTCATGCTTATGAACCGTAGCGGAAACGATTAATCACCGGCTGGGCGTACATCTTTAAGAACCAGGGGCGGTATAGCTCAGGGCAGCGCTCCAGGTGTCGGGTGAATTCATCGCGTTTTTTCAGCAGATCTATGGCCGGGAATAACTGTTCGATCCCAGGAACCTGAATAACCTGCTCATGCTGGTTGATCTCACTGCTGATTGCTTCCCAGGCAAACAGGTTGGATGGCTGCAACTCATAGCTATGGTGAATCTGATGGTTAACCTCTTGAACCACCGAGGCGGCATCTTCAAAGTCCTCTGTCAGCGGTTTGCCAAACGCAACATGTACATGCCCTTTGTAACCATCTATGCCTGTGACGATGCTTTTCAAATCTTCATCGTCGGCTTTCAGATACTGACCGGTCTGTTGTTTCTCATACAGTTCCCGGGCCTTGTCGCAGTCGCATGGGTCGAACTCGTAGGAGATAGAGACCGGTACAATATTCAGTGAGCGGATATTGTCAGCAAAAGCGCTCTGCCTGCCACGACGGCTCAGGTTAAACATCTTGATAATGGCCGGATCGGTCTGGTCATTACCATCCTTGGCCCGGCCTTCGCTCTGGGCAATCCAGACCGGCTGGCCTTCATCGATGCAGTGATGAATGTAGGCCGAGAGGTTCTGGAAGGCGAGCAGCTTTTCCCGTCGCCCGGACAGTGAGCGTTTGACGATAAAGCTTTTGTTCAGACGCATCAGGTCACTGACAAAAGGGCGTTTGACCAGGTTGTCGCCAATGGCAATCTGGCAGGTTTCCATATCGTTAAGGTAGAGCGCATAGTTGACCAGGGCCGGATCCAGAACAATATCTCGATGATTGGACAGAAACAGGTAGGCCTTGTTCTTGTTCAGGTGCTCAATGCCGGAAAAAGACACCTTATGGGTAGTGGTTTTGATCACCCGGGTCAGATAGGGCTCGATAATGGCCTGAAAATCCCGGACATTATGGATATTCCGTGTTTTGTACTTTAACGCCAGAGAGGTGATCCAGGCCATGGCTCCGGAAAACTGCCGGGTTAAACCGGGGTAACGGTGCTTTGCCATCACATGGAGCAGGTCTTTATCAGTTAACAGGCGAGCCAACGTAGGCCGGACCTCATGGTCATGGTAAGGGCGGATATCGTCAAAAGCTTCCATTTGTGCCAATGCTTTGAGGTCAGATAAGGAAAAAATCGTTATTGATCGACGGGCTATTATATTTCATGGACTGACTGCCGGTCTGTATAGACACTGTCGCGTAATGTAACTGAGCCGCAGGGAGGATGCAAACCAGAGGTTATTCATCAATTGAAATGATAACGGAGGTGGAATTGGTTGCCGGGTGACTTTTATCGCTGGAATGGGAATCGCTGTGAGGAATACCTGCAAACCGTTCCCGAACATCATATAATCCCGGTTTCAGGTTCCCGGAACCTGACCATTTATAAAAATGCCAGGCAGGGATTATTCATGTTGAAGCAGGTTAAAAGTGCTGTCAGTTTGGTGGTATTGCTGGTCACGGTGGCGGGGCCGGTCTGGGCTACCACCCCTGTTAGCGGTGTTGTGGCTCAGAAAGAGCAAAAAGAGCCGTCGGTTTCTGGTAAGGTTCAGGGACAGTTAAGCGAGGCGATTCAAATCCTCCACTCAGGCCAGGCAGCAAACCCGGCTAAAGCCATTAATGCTTTGCAGCGCATTGCCCGCCAGGGCGATCAGCAAGCCCGGGCCGAAGCCATGCTCTGGCTGGGCAGGGCTTATCGTGACGGGCTTGCCGGGACCGCTAAGGATATTGGCACGGCCTTTGACTATTTCCAGCAGGCTGCCGGGCGTGAAGGGCTGAATTCTGAAGCACAGTATGAGCTGGGACGGGCCTATCTCAATGGTGAAGGCACGGACCGCAACCTGATCGCGGCCTATATGTGGACCGAGCTCAGTCTGCAGGCCCCGTCGAACATATCAGCCTCTGCAAAAGCCCAGAAAGCCAGGCTGGAGACTCTGCTCAATACCGTTCAACTGGAAAAAGCCAGGCAGCTGGTGGATCAGTTGGCCACCCTTTATCTGCAATAATCAGGCTCTTGATCGCAAATGATTAAAGTATATAGCCCGGAAAATCTGGTGGAAGCCCAGTGCCTGAAGGATCTGCTGACCAGTCGTCGTATTTTCTGTCATCTGGCCGGTGTTGACCTGATCGGTGCCATGGGAGAGCTGCCTGCCATTGGTTTGCTGGCGCTGTATGTTGATGATGCCGATGCGGGCCTGGCAAAAGAGTTAATTGAGGATTACCTGAATGCCGAGCCGGAAGAGTTGGAGTAATTTATGTGCAGCCGTTACTCATTCAACCTGCCCAGGGTTGACCTTGGCTTTCTCGGTATCAACGATGTGTTAACTCAGAAACCCGTCCAACAGGTGGTGCCGGGGCAACAGGTGTGGCTGGTTCGAAACAGTGACTGTGGCACCCCTGAACTGGCCCAGGCCAAGTGGGGGCTTGTCCCTTCCTGGTTGCAGGATCTATCCCGGGCCCAGATCAATGCCCGTGTGGAGACCGCCGCTGAGTCACGAATGTTCAAAAAAGCCTGGCAGGACAGGCGTTGCCTGATTCTGGCGGATAGCTACTACCAATGGCATATGGCTCCGGGCAACCGGCGTCAGCTGTGGCGTATTGGCACAAAAGATGGTTCGCTGCTATTGATGGCCGGACTTTGGGAGCGGTTCACGGTGGACAGTACTCTCTCTTTCGATTCCTGCGCCGTCTTAACCATGCCGGCCATGCCACCGTTAATGTTGATCGCTGACCGCATGCCGGCGTTGTTGACGGCGGCTCATGCACAGCGCTGGCTGTCCGGAGAACCTTTTGATATTGAACGTTTTTCTGCCTTTCTTGCCAGCTTTCCCTGGCACAGCCAGAATATTCTGAAAGGCTGAGGTTGCGTTGTTCAGAATCTCCATTCACTGCTGAAATGCTGGTCTATCATTAGCGTTCATTGTGGCCGTGTGCAGTGAACCCAGTGCAATTTTCTATCAGGAAAAAAATCATTTTTTTTACTGTCGTGCCTGTCACGCTGCTGTACAACCTGATCTTTGGTATCCACCTCTACCTCTCACTCAAACAGGCCACGGACGCGGTCGCCAAAGGATTGATTGAGCAGGTCTGGCATAATGCGGACAAAATTGACAGCCATACCCGGCAGCTGATGACCATGACCTCGTTTATGGGGGATATGTTGAGTCGGATGCCTGTGACTGACCATGCCATGATCAAACACTTTCTCACGGATCTGGTGGCAAGAAACTCTCTGGTTCGCGGCTTTACTTATGTGAAGCTCGGCAGCAGCCTGCAGCACTGGGATGTTTTTCATGCCTACAGGAATCAGTGCCGGGTCCGGCTGGATGAAAGCGTCGATACCGGCCTGTTTCCTGCCCAGTTCTGGTGGGCTAATCAGGATCAGCAGAAAGAGGGATTCTGGACATCGCCAAGAGGATCTGCGGATAAAGGATGGATTGTCAGCTATATCGTCCCGGTCATTTCAGCGAACACCCTTTATGGCTATTTCTGGATGGATATCAGCCTTGCGGATCTGCGCCATCAGCTGGTGGAAAACACCACGGGAAATGCCAGTTTTTCCATTGTTAATGGTGCCGGAGAGTACCTGCAGACGGACAGTGAAACGCCGAAGCGCTACCAGTTAAACAGCATTCATCAAAGCCAGTTTTATTACGGTTCCCCGGGGTTATGGCATGACCTGGAAGAGCTGATTGAACGAGGTGAGCCCGCTTTCCGGCACAAGTGGGTGCCGGTTCGGCAGAATGAGTACTGGTTGATGGGGGCACCGATTAAATCGGCTTCCTGGTGGATGATCAGTTATGCCCCGAGGGAAACCGTACTGGCTCCGGTGATTGACCAGGCGCAGATTAATGCATTGCTGATGCTACTCTCCCTGACACTGATATTTACCTGTGCCAGCCTGGTGTCGGTGAGAATTGCCCGTCCGATTATCCGCCTGAAGCGAGCCATGGATGACTTTACCTACCGTCGGGTCATGCCGGTGATTACCCATATCAGCCGGGATGAAATTGGCAGTCTGACCGAAAGTTTCCAGCAACTGGTGACCAGGCTGGCGGACCGGGAAAAAGCACTGCATCAGGCCAGAACCAGCAATATCGGTCATTTGCTTGAGCGGCTGAGGGGGAACTATTTCTATTTCAACCTCAATAAGGATGGGTGTGTTACCCATGTCAGTCCGTCAATAGAAGCCATTCTGGGCTATACACAGAAAGAGTTTCTGCGTCCATTGATCGGGTATCTTGCTAACCGGGACAGTAAATTATGTTTTCGGGATCAGTTTCGTGAGGCCAAGCAAGGGCGATGGGGCGATACCTTTGAGCTGGATATCCGGCATCTGAATGGCAGTATCCGCAGGCTGGAAATCTTCTGGAGTGATATCGGGGATCTGGAAGACAGGCAATATCTGGTTGAAGGGCTGGCCAATGATATTACCGATCGGGTAAGCGATACCAAGAAATTCAAGCTGCTACTGGACAGTGCGCCGGATGCAACCATCATTGCCACACCGGAAGGCATTATTGGCATGGCCAACAGCAGGACGGAAGATCTGTTTGGCTTTCACCGGGAAGACCTGGTCAATATGCCCCTGAGCCTGCTGACGCCACTGGAAAACCGTCCGGGGCACCCTCTGTTGGGTGATCTGGAAAAAGCCAGTTGGGAGCAGCTGTGCCTGGTGGGTTATGAATCCCGGGGTATTGATCGTAAAGGCCGGATTTTCCCGGTAGAAATCACCAGCAACCCCCTGAAAACCGGCGATGGACTGCTGATCTCCATGGTGGTTCGTGATATCACGGAGCGAAAACGCATTGAACATGAGTTGATGCGGGCCAAGGAAGAGGCTGAGCGGGCCAACCTGGCCAAAGGTCTGTTCCTCTCCAATATGAGCCACGAGTTGAGAACACCGCTGAATGGGGTGCTTGGCAACGCCCAGCTGTTGTTAAGAAACCTCTCGTTAACGTCGGCCCAGCGAAAAAGCCTGAACACCATTGAGGCCAGTGGCCAGCATTTGTTGTCACTGATTAACGATATTCTCGATTTAACCAAAATTGAGTCCAGCAAGATTGAGTTACACCCTTCTGCGGTCCGATTGCTGGAGTTACTGCGCGGGGTGCGCAATATTCTGATGGAAAGGGCGGTCAGCAAGGGACTGGATTTACGCCTGTTGCCCATTGGCACGTTACCGGAAATTGTCATGCTGGATGAAATCAAGGTTCGTCAGGTGCTGCTGAATCTGCTCAGTAACGGGGTTAAGTACACGGTTAAGGGGTGGGTTGAATGCCGGGTTTCTGTGGCGGGCAATGATATTGTCTTTGAAGTCCGCGACACCGGTGTTGGTATTGCCCATGAGGACCTGGAGAGGGTCTTTGAACCTTTCCGGCAGGTCCATCTGGGGTTGCAGATCGGTGGCACTGGCCTGGGGCTGGCGATCAGTCGGCGGCTGGTTTCGGCCATGGGCGGGGAGCTTGATGTTATCAGCGAGCCTGGCAAGGGGAGCCGTTTTATTTTTGTCCTGCCGCTGGTTCTGGGCAGTTTTGCAGCGCTGAAAGAGCATCAGCGTCTTTTGCCCGGTTCCATTTATGTGCATTTGGATGAGCGCTTCCAGGGGGTTCGGGTGCTGGTGGTGGATGATGTTGAAAGTAACCGGGATATGATGGCCGGGTTGCTGGACTCCGCCGGTTTCAGGGTTGATACCGCCGGTAATGGCCTGCAGGCGGTGGAAGCGGTGAAGCAGGTGGATTTTGACCTGATTTTGATGGATATCTCCATGCCGGTGATGGATGGGGTGACAGCGATCCGGAAAATTCGTGAACTGCCCGGAAAAGTATCGGTCAAAGCAGTGGCGGTGACCGCCAGTGTCAGCCATGAGGCCAGGGAGCGGTTGTTGATTCAGGGGTTTGATGAATACATTGGCAAGCCTCTGGATGCCGGGCTGATGTTTGATAAAATCCGCTGTTTACTGGGTGTGGATTATGTCACCGCGCTGCCAAAACCAGAGTGGAATGAGAATGCTTTGCTGCAAAGTCTCAAAGAGATGCGCATGGATAGCTTTGTCCATGCCATTATTACTGCTTTTGAGCAGGGTGATCTGGAGTCGCTGGAGCAGGCGCTGCACTCATTTGAAAACGACCCGGCATTGGCCGATGTGATAGGCTTCCTGCTGATGCTGACGGCGGATATGGATATTGCCCGGCTGGAAAATTTTATTGGTCAGCTGGTAGAAAATTTTGACAATAAGTAGCTGGCCATATGGAATCGAATATTTCTGGCTACCTGGGCTGGTACTATGCGAGGCACAACGGAGGGAGCATAGCCGTAGCTATGTGACCGGAGTTGTAACGAAGCAGAGTGCCGGCACAAGGAGTCAGAAATATATGATTTCATATGGTTAGCTACTTAGGCGTTGAGGCATTATCAGTCAGTTTTATTGATATGGATTCATTACCAAAAGCAGCAAATTCATTCTCGACAGCAGCGTTTACCAACCCTGAGAGTTGCCCGGTGCAACCGGGCAAAAATTCAAACCCTGAAACTCAGTCCCCGGGTAACAGAGAACAGCTAAGACAGGAATTGCTCGATGCTGTGAAGGCAGGCACGTTAGGCGCTCGACAGATCAGGATGAGCTCCGCAAAATCAGGTCATGCAAGATTCAAAAAAGAGTCGGATTATCTTGACCATAACGATGAGTTACCAAAAGGACCAAGGCCCGTCATCCTGATTATGGAAGATGTACCCACGATATTAAGGCCGAACCATGTCACCGTTGGTCTGATAAAACCCGGTACGCTCGCTGCCTATAAAAAAAATGCCATTACCTCCACCTTAATGAACAATGCGGTAAAGCCGGATGGGCTTTCTGCCAAATGCCTGCCTGACCACAGCTCACTGCAAAAGAAAATGGAGGAGAGAGCTAAACGGATCTGCACAGTTTATAAGGGTTCTTCATCCGGTAAACTGCGCTGGAACGGCACATTCAAACCGCCTGAATTCAGGGAGAAAAATTATGAAAAGTTAACATGCCATTCAGAATGGCTAACCACCGGGTATAAAAAATCACAAATCAAGTGTTTTCTGTCTGTAAAAGAGGACCTGGGCAAAGACATTACCGATCATTTGCAGGATAAACACCAGTTAGAAGAGACTTTTGGCATTGACCCACTGCCCTGGCTGGTTTATTCCCAGCAAAGCGGCTCCGCAGAGGTTTATTTTGAGGATGAACTCAGTGGTCATCTGTTAGCGCTGTATGAAGCCAGGCTCGCTAATTTTGCGATATCCCATAACATTGCTGAAGATACCTTAAAGCGGGTATTGAATTTTCTGCCAATGCCGTTAAAAGCAAAGATCCTGAATCAACAGCATTTGCCAGCGATGCAGTATCCATTTCAGGACATTATAAAACTGGTAACGAACCCGGACTTCAATCATCAACACTTAAGGGAATTAATAGACCAGATCTGGAAATTAATGGACCAGGATTTCCCGGTTCAAAAAACGTTTCTTTACAAGGGGGAGTACCAGACAATACTTGATTTATTGATCCAGTCAGCAACAACGTTATGGTTAAAAGATCATAGACGTAGTATCTCTCTTTATAATAATAAACAAGAGCATACGGGAAAGACAGCTGACGAGGAAGATGTTTTTTTCCAATTATCCACTGAACTGGCCAGACGTGGGGTGTCTTTTAGTGAAAAAAATGGCAAGTACCTGTTAAGGGAATTTTGTTCGATTAGACTTTGCTGTCGTCTAAAGGCATTGGGATTATCCTACAAGGGGGGCAATTTATGGTTTTTAATTACTGATGTCCCTTTCTTTAATAATTCGGCTGTCATGTTGGAGTTTCATCAACGTTGCCAGAGACTCAGTGCGGCAAAACTGCAGGAAGCGTTTCACTACGTCCTTCGACGACCTTTTCAAGGGTATCACCCCTATGACCAATTAAAGAACTATTTATTGGCTCTGTTTCATTTTGGTGAACCCGATGAGCAAATATTCAGCGCTGTGAGAGAAAAAATAGCAGACACCACCGCTAATGGCATTGAACAATCCCTGGGAACACTTTGTGCAGATGATTATATCCACTGGGTTAAAGAACTCTGGGAGCGGCGGGATCAAGAGCCCTTTTATCAGCAGTGGCCAGAAAATATCAAAAAAGGGCAACAACAAATAGACGAACTGCAAAAGTCCTTTGGCCTTACCGGCAGTGAATCTTCCCAACCTGCCTCATTGATGCAACCAACAGCATTGCAATTTATCGTCGACGCCTTCAGCCAACCACCGGTTCTGCCCAATGCCAAAGATAACGAAGAGACCATTCTGAGAATCTTACAGCACTATTACCGACGTCCCGGACCAGAGCGAGTCATCAAATTCCTTGGCAGTGACACATTGCCCGTGGTGTGGAAGTCTGCTCACAGTTGCAGTCATGTATTGCGGGCCCGGAACAATCTGTTGTGGTATATCGAGTTGCTGGAGAAATTCGATCTGATGCATTTCTCTGACATTGAAAAGGACCTGTTGTCGCTGGCCATCATCTATCATGATGCCGCAGCGGAAGATGTCCCCAAGCGAGATGAAGAAGTCAGGGCCGCTGACTATTTCAAACGGGATCTGCAGGGGCAATATCCACAACAACAGCTGGATGGTATAGCCGAGGCGCTGGCCAGCAAGGAAGACGACGTACATGGCCAGAGCGACCAGAATATTTCCCCATCGGTTCGCCGTTATCTACAAGTACTGCGTTTTGCTGATCGCATGGACTTTATCCGATGCACCGGGGTTGATGCCTCGTTCCCGGGATTCTGCAAAGGCCGACACCCGCTTACAGGGTTTGACCCCCGGCGTTTGGATCTGCCGTCGCAACTCACCAGGGATTTCACCGGTGAGCCTGCCCTGAAGCCGGACTTTCAACGCCAACTGGAAGCCGCCATGCATGGTGCCGCTGATCTGTTACAGGTCACTGGCAGCCTTGGTAGAGACTGTCGGGCGAATTCCTATCTCCAGACGTATCATCTCAAACCTGACAGGACAGCCATCAAAGAGAAATTTGAACTGACCCCCTTGCCAGTGCAGAACATGGAAAACTGTCTGGATGATAATGTCCGTCGTGTTATTGCCAGCCGTGCAGGCATCCACACCTGTTCCAGCCCTGACCATAAATACTGCAAGACTGACCGGCAAAAGGGGATTACCCGTGGCATCCATAATAGCTTCCATGATCTCAGGCAAGTCCGGGTGCCAACAGGGATGACCCGGCTGGAAAAGATGCAATGTCGCCAGGGTTTCAGTCTGCTCAGCATGGCAACACAAGAGGCCATCGCCCAGGAGGTGCAACGACTGCAATCCGAAGGGATACTGATGAGCCTTGGGACATTAACCCAGCAAACCCTGAAATCACCCCTGGCAAAACAAGTGCTTGAGCAAAGAGGATTTGCGGTGATCAGTGAGAAGCGCTTCAGGGGGTATGACGACACTGGCAAGGTAAACCTGCAGGAAATGCTGGTGCCCATTCCTGTGGGTCCTGTCAGTTCATGATGCTTTTGTTTAGCCATGAAGGCATTTGGTTTGAATGATGCATGCAATGTCACCATTGGACAGGCTGTGGTCGCAATGATCATCAATGGTCTTCATTTGTTTCTCTTCCTTTTTTTTCTTTTTGGTTTGCCGGTGTGCTCTTCTGAATGTTCTTCGGCGGATAAGTGAAAGTAATCTGAGGGTTGCCTTCCTTTATCGGTAGTCATGTGTGCCTCGTCTGCCCGCCTTCTTTTAAGCGCTTCAGAGGCACGCCCCTGTAGCGGGGTGGATACCCTGGTCTTTATGTAATAAATACATCGTTTCATGGAATCCCGGCTCCCAAGCTCGCTAACCGGGATTTCAATGACCTCAAATCCTGATTTTTGCAGCAGTGCGATTTTAAGCAGTGTCGAGCCATTCCTGGTTTTGAAATCACCACACACGTAATGAGACGGTCCCTGAACTTCAATCACAATGTTGTGATCTGGCAATAGCAGGTCTACCGGATGTAATGTGTTCAGACTTTTTTCTGCTTCAATCCTCAAAGAGGGAATGCGTGATTTGAGTTGATCGTGGAAGTTGGTTTGACGTTTTGACATGGTTGTCCGGTAATGGGGGACGAACGGACAAGGTTTCCCAAGCCAACTTGCGGCCATGGCAATGATGGTTTGCTCTTCTCTTCTGTCTGGGAATGTATTTTCCATGCGAGTAAACAGGTCATCCATGTACTTTTCAAACACGTTTTTTTTATTGGCATTGGGGGCCAGAGACAACCTGGCACAGCATACCATTACTCCCCAGAGAGACATTAATATGTTTTGCTGAGAGAGCTGAGGGTTTTTACGGATTTGGCGGACAAGCGATTTGAACGTAGAGACAGCCACGTTCAGTTCAACGAATTCACCCAGTTTCGCAATGGCCCACAGCAGGTTGGCGATTTGCTGTGGGTTAAAGTGAGCTTTCTGTGTCTTTACGTGAGGCAATAGCGCGGCTACGGTCTCTTTGAACCTTGGTGCTCCCTCCTCCACGCTGTCCACGAGTTTCGCGATGGCCCACAGCAGGTTGGCGATCGCCTGAGGAATAAATCGGTCTTTATGTGCGTTCACGTAGGGCAACAGCGCGGCCACGGCCTTGTTGAGATCTGGTGTCCCCTCTTGCCTGTTGTCCACCAGTTTTGCCATGGCCCACAGCAGGTTGGCGATACCCTGTGATTTAAAGTTAGCTTTCTGTGCGCTTACTTGGGGCAACAGCGCGGCCACGGCCTCGTTGAGCCCAGCTGTCTGCTCCTGCCCGTTGTCCACGAGTTTCGCTATGGCCCACAGCAGGTTGGCGACTTCCATTGGTTTAAAGTTACCTTCCTGTGCGTTTACGTGGGGCAACAGCGTGGCCACGGCTTTTTTGAACTCAGATGTTTGCTTCTGCCCGTTGTCCACGAGTTTCGCCATGGCCCACAGCAGTCTGGAGATTTCCCGTGGTGTAAAGTCAGCTTTCAGTGCGTTTATGTGGGGCAACAGCGCGGCCACGGCCTTGTTGAGATCTGGTGTCCGTTCTTGCCTGTGATCCATGAGTTTCGCCATGGCCCACAGCAGTTTGGTGATAGCCTGAGGAATACATTGGTCTTTCATTACGTCCACTTGGGGCAACAGCGCGGCCACGGCCTTTGTGAACTCTGGTGTCCACTTCTGGCCGTAGTCCACCAGTTTCGCCATGGCCCACAGCAGGTTGGTGATTTCCCGTTGTTTAAAATTAGCTTTCTGTGCGTTTACGTGGGGCAACAGCACGGCCACAGCCTCTTTGAACTCTGGTGTCCGCTTCTGGCCGTTGTCTGCCAGTTTCGCCATGGCCCACAGCTGGGTGGCGATTTGCTGAGGAATAAACCGGTATTTCTTTACGTTCACGCAGTGCAACAGAGCGGCCACGGCCTCGTTGAGATCTGGTGTCCGCACTTGCCTGATGTCCACCAGTTTTGCCATGGCCCACAGCATGTTAGCGATATCCTGGGAATTAAATTGGTCTTTTTGTGCGTTCACGTAGGGTAACAGCTCGGCCACGGCCTCGTTGAGCTCTGGTGTCTCCTGCCCGTAGTCCACCAGTTTCGCCATGGCCCACAGCAGGTTGGCGATAGCACGGGGAATAAATTGGTCTTTCTGTGCGTTCACCCGGGGCAGCAGTGCGGCCATGGCCTCTTTGAACCCTGGTGTCCGCACCCGCCCGTAGTCCACCAGTTTCGCCATGGCCCACAGCAGGTTGGTGATTTCCTGTGGTTTAAAGTTAGCTTTTCGTGCGTTGACGTGGGGCAACAGCACTGCCACAGCCTCTTTGAACTCTGGTATCAACGCCTGCCCGTTGTCCACCAGTTTCGCCATGGCCCACAGCAGGTTGGCGATTTCCTGTGGGTTAAAGTGAGCTTTCTGTGCGTTAACGTGGGGCAACAGCGCGGCCACGGCCTCGTTGAGCCTTGGTGTTTGCTCCTGCCCGTTGTCCACGAGTTTCGCCATGGCCCACAGCAGGTTGGTGATAGACTGAGGAATAAATTGGCCTTTCTGTACGTCCACTTGGGACAACAGCGCGGCCACGGCTTCTGTGAACTCTGGTGTCTGCACCTGCCCGTTTTCCACCAGTTTCGCCATGGCCCACAGCAGGTTGGCGATTTCCTGTGGGTTAAAGTGAGCTTTCCGTGCGTTGACGTGGGGCAACAGCGCGGCCACGGCCTCTTTGAGCCCAGGTGTCTGCTCCTGGCCGTTGTCTGGCAGTTTCGCCATGGCCCACAGCAGGTTGGTGATTTCCTGTGGTTTAAAGTTAGCTTTCTGTGCGTTTACGAGGGGCAACAGCGCGGCCACGGCCTCTTTGAACTCAGGTGTTTGCTTCTGCCCATTGTTCACCAGTTTCGCCATGGCCCACAGCAGGTTGGCGATTTCCTGTGGTTTAAAGTTAGCTTTCTGTGCGTTTACTTGAGGTAACAGCGCGGCCACAGCCTCCTGCAACTCTGGTGTCTGCTCTTGCCCGTTGTCCACCAGTTTCGCTATGGCCCACAGTAGGTTGGCGATACCCTGAGCAATAAATTGGTATTTCTGTGCGTTGACATTGGGCAACAGTGCGGCCACGGCCTTTTGGAGCCCTGGTGTCCGCTCCTGCCCGTTGTCCACCAGTTTCGCCATGGCCCACAGCAGGTTGGTGATTTGCTGGGTGTCAATATCCCTGGCTCCAGGTTTTTGATGGCACCTGAATGTTATTGCATCAAGTAGCTTTGACAATAAGACAGCTTGAGTATGCTTGACACGCTCATCCATGGGGTGATGGGGGATAAAAACACCAGCTGAAGTAAATGAATGAAGTGTTGTCGCCAGGCTTCGCCAACTCCAGCTCCGTGTTACTGTAAAATTTTGCAGTAAACGTATCAGCTGGCTTTGTTCCGCTCGATTTAACGGTCTTTTAGAAGCTGACGCGTATTTTTTAATGGAACAGGCAAAGTGACCGTGATTTCTCCCATCATAGTGATGAGCGAAAAGATCAGATTTACCCAACAGATCATCTATTATTTCTGGGTTGACAAGGGCATTAAAATCATGAGCGGGGGTTACTGAACGACACTGTAGATATTGAGAAGTGCATGCGCCAGAAGAAGGGTAAAATTCATTATGCCCCGGGAAAGTGCGGGAGGCATTATCCCTCTGGCTTACTGTGTCATGTCTATATCGCCCAAGCCTTGAAGAAGCGGCTTGGTTATCCGGTTGGTTGTAATAATTACCTGATT
The DNA here is from genome assembly GCF_017744115.1 of Salinisphaera sp. G21_0. Lineage (GTDB taxonomy): Bacteria > Pseudomonadota > Gammaproteobacteria > Pseudomonadales > Endozoicomonadaceae > Endozoicomonas. Next base: position 138,710 of record NZ_JAGHQW010000008.1, read on the forward strand.
TTGCGTTAGCAGCAGGGGTTCTATTCATAGTTATATTTCATTAATTCACGAAAATATAATAAAACAGACCGCTGTTCTGTCCAGAGGTTCATTTTGCTGCAATATCTAGACTAAGTTTCTGCCAAAATGGAATTACATGGCCGTAGCAGTGGGAACATTAAATGTCGATTTTATTTCGGGACAATTGCCTGCAGTCCGGTTTCCGAAAAGCCAGGGAACATATGCTCGAGCCGGTCAGTGATACGAAGCTTGTCCTTTTTAACATTGGAGTTAGTCTTTAAAAAAACCAGTACCTTTTCTAAAAATAGTAAGCGGTTACTGGTTTTGACCACCAGCTTCAAGCCTTCGTCGTGTACTTTCTGAATAACATTTAAGAATTGCTCGATTTTATCACGGCTATAAACAGATTCATCACACGCCATAAACACAGCCTGATGCTGTGTTTTGGATAAATCGCTGAGGTAGTAATCGTGGCTTTTTCGATAGGTTCCGGGTAAACAGGGCGGGGCTACCCGACGGATCTGGTCCACCTCAATGCTGAGTATTCTGGCGATATCGTCTATTGATACCGCATTCTCAGTAATCACTCCTGCCGCTTTGCAACCTTGATACTGACCCAGTTGCGATAATGCTTCAGCAGCCCGTACTTCAGGGCTGAGCCACCATTGGGTACGGCAACTGTCTCCTTGTAAATCGTTCAGGTAAACAAAGTTGTGGGCTTTCCCGGCAAAGGGATCAATAAAGCCGGGGGTTGCATCTTTGACAGGAATATGATGATTTGAACTGACCATGATGGCCGTGTTTTCAGTCATCACATGTTTCATTGTTTTTGCCAGCAATTCGTCGCTAAAGAAACCGCCGTTGGCATCATCGATGACCACCAGATCCTTACGGGCAAGCATTTCATCGATCTCTCTATGCCATTGCGCTTGATCACCGCCGAGTTCCTGAAACAGGGCACCTGCTTTTTCTATGTCTATATACAGGGTGTTGACACCGTAATCGGCTGCTTTTCTGGCAACAGCGACACAAAGATGTGTTTTTCCCAGTCCCGGTGATCCGGTCAGGAAAAGTCCCATGGGTTTTTTATCCAGGGCTTTACCCTGATTATTAATCACAGCATGGGTGAACCTCAGGGCCGTCTCTTTCATCCGTTCCTGCTGTGGTGAGGCGGGTTTGAACTGATCCAGATCAGCAACAAAATTTTCAGCGGGGAACGGTGAGCCGTGATGCACCGGTTTTGGTTCCACAGCCGGTATAACAGGCAACGGCGGTTGCTTATGCCAGACTTGATCGAACTGCGATACGAAATATTTCCAGTGCCTGGTACTGAAGCGAAACGCTAAAGTGATACCGGCGATAGGGTGATCATCGGGCAGGGTATCGTCGGTCAGCTGTGCATACCCCGTTTCTCCCGCCTCAATAGCACGGTTTGTCTCAGGACTTTGTGGTTTGTTATAACCATCGATCAGCATTTTTGTGACCTGGTCATAGGTTTTTGGTTCATCAAAGTCATCCGGACCAAACCCCAGATAGAGATTGTGTCCGCTGCTGTTTTGCCCGGTGCATATCAGATTAAAACCGATTGCAGCACCGGTTTTGTGCTTCTCGTAGTAGCTGTCAACACCTTGAATATAGAGAATATCACCCTTTTTGATATCCAGTTCTGAAATTTTTTCAGTATTTGAAACAGAGGAAGTCAGATTTATGCACTTGAGATTTTCAAACAGATAATAGATAGGGTTACCGGCATTGATCGGTTTTATATTTCCAACAGTATGGGCGAAGCGTTCAGGCGATGTGAAAAGCGTGTAGGAAATTCTGAATTTTGAGGCCGGGGCATCAAAGATGCGGTTGAATTCGTCGGTGCCAATGATGGATTCAATGGCTCGATACTGACAGGCCAACAGGGTCGTGGCACAGTCGGCAACAGTAGGGCCATGAAAAAAAGCATTCAGGCACTCACTTGGGGTATACCCGTTATCCATTGCTACAAAGCCGGAACGGTATTTTTGGTCAAAATATTCCGGTAGAGAGTGCAGCCCGAGGATTTGACTGCCGGACAGCTTGGGAAGTTCATGGTCATGATAATCCTCAGGATAAAAAATACCCAGACGTTTTCTTGCTTCCAGCAGTTTTGCTCTGCGAAATGGATTGAAACCTGCCTTCGGAGCATGATCATAAAAGCGGGTCATGACTGAACTCCGATCAGCGTATGGTGTGTTAATGAGCTGGAGCCAGCGAACTGTAAATTCAGCGAACTGTTCAGCCACGGGCTTATTGCTGACACTTTTTGGCAAGGGGTGATAAGGGGGGGATATCTTGCATAAAGATGCGAAATGATTGATTAAAAGATTATAATCAAGGATCGGTTTTTTTACTGAAACTTGTGTACTGTAGATAAGATCACATACGTGATTTATAGTACCGTCAATTTTCCTTTTCCTTACGCCCTGCCTCTGACCGCTTGAATCCGCCATTTTTTTCGGGGTGTCTTGTGTGGCGCTCATCTCAACACTGTTAATTGATGGGGAGAGTCGTGCCCTGGATAAGGGATAACCCAAAAAGCTCGGAGGACAGCTATTACCAGCAGCTAATTCAAAAGATTCAGAATCTGCTTTTCCGGATTTGAGACATAGGCCGGGTTGATAGCTGGCAGGTACAATATTCATATTAATTATCCTTACAGTAATTTATCCCTGTTATGAATACTGCTCTGGCAGTGCTTCAGGTAATCCCGGGAGAATGTCCGAATAATATTCTTCTGATACAGTTATCTGATTATTAGGACAAAAAGAAAATGAATTAGTTCACCGTCAAAGGGGGTGGGATTAGTGGGGATTTTGCATTGACGGCGAGTTTGGGTAAGCATTCCCACGGGGGGCGTGGGAGGTGCCTGTGTATGTATATCAGAGCTTAGCTGCACTAGGAGGCTGTCCGAGAATAGACTGCCCTACTGCGGCGACAGCAAATTGGTCTAAAAATCCGCTTTTGTTCGGCAAATAGCCCCGCTATTCACCTCACAAAACCGAATTTTTATCCTCAATTTTCTGCCGTCCTCGCTACGGGCGCTATTCTCGGACAGCCTCCTAGGTCGCAGGGAGCACTCTTTCTAATTAAGGTAGCGGTTTGAGTTTTATCCGTTAAGGCACTGTCATTTAATAACTTCTGCATTTCAGTGAGCACTTCCCGTTTCCCGAAAAGGCAGGCCGCTTTTGCTTTTGCGGCCGACAGCCATCGAGCTTAACAAGTCCCAGCCAATTGCGGAACTTATTCCGGGACAGTTCTTAATGTGCACCCAAAACAGCACCCACCAAATAATAACCAACCAAAGTAACCAGAATGATACCGATAATATTCAGGGCAAATCCGGCTTTGATCATATCTTTGATTTCCAGTTTGCCAGCACCAAATACAATGGCGTTTGGAGGAGTAGCTACCGGCATCATAAAGGCGCAGCTAGCGGCCAGAGCGGCAGGCGCAGCCAGCATAAACGGCTCAATGCCAAGGGTTACACCTAAAGCCCCCATTAATGGCAGAAAACCGGCGGCAGTTGCCGTGTTACTGGTTAACTCGGTCAGAAAAATAATGACTGTTACCACGAAGGCAACCACCAGCAGTATTGGCATGCCCGCCACAACACTCATGGCCTCGGCAACCCAGGAAGCCAGGCCGGTACTTTTGATCTGAGCTGCCAGCGTCAAACCTCCACCAAACAGCATCAAGACACCCCAGGGAATTTCGCGGGCTTTTTCCCAGGACATCACATACACACGCTCATCCTGTTTTACCGGAATGATAAACAGACTGATGGTCGCTGCAATAGCAATCATGGTGTCAGAAAGGCCTGGAATATAGCCTTTTAGTAGTGGTCGAAAGATCCAGAGAGTCGCTGTGACAACAAAGATAATGGCAACGGTTTTCTCGCCACGGGTTATAACACCGAGCTCTTTCAGCTTCGATTTGAACAACTCAGTAGCGTTTGGATTTTCATTTTTATCCAGATCGAAACCAAATTTAGTCAACCACAACCAACTGGCACCCAGCATAAGCAGACAAACTGGCAGACCCACCATCATCCACTGTGCAAAACCAATTTCTATGTTGTACGTTTCAGACAGGAAGGCCGCCAGCAAAGCATTGGGAGGCGTTCCAATCAAAGTGGCCAGGCCACCAATACTGGCGCTGTAGGCAATGGCCAGCAACAAGGCTTTGGAGAAATTTTTATTTTTATCTTCATCACTGCCAGACACCATGGAAGCAACGGACAAACCAATAGGTAACATCATCACGCTGGTAGCCGTATTGGACACCCACATACTCAGAAATGCGGTAGCCACCATAAAACCGCCAATCTGCAGGTCAGGACGAACACCGGTACGCAGCATAATATGGAGAGCTATACGCTTATGCAGATTCCAGCGTTCCATCGCCATACCCAACATAAACCCGCCAAAAAACAGATAAATGGTCGGATGAGCAAAAGGGGCTGTCACGGCTTTGATACTGGCAACACCCAAAAGTGGCACCAGCAGAATGGGCAACAGGGAAGTCACAGGAATAGGAACCACCTCTGATACCCACCAGATCGCCATCATGCTGGCGACACCCACCATATACCAGGCATTTTGCGCCATTCCTTCAGGAGGCGCAGTAAAAATAGTCAGCAGTAAAACCAGAGGGCCGGCAATCAGAGAGACCCAATACGTGAGTCCGGGGCCAGAACGAGCGAAGGCTGAAGTAGTTGTTGTCATAAAGATTTTTTCTTTTAAAAGGCCACACGCGGTCTAGTGTCTTTTATTTCAGGAAAATTATTTTGACTTAGATCAATTTTTAGAGAGGTTTGATTAAATGTGTTAACTTTTGTTTGGTTGTGAGGAGCTGCAAACATAACCATATAAAACCGAATAACCCGACACCAACAAGCAGTGCCGGAAAATCAGGGGCAGGTCTTTCTTTGTGCACAACTTTTGTCGTTTACAGAGACTAAAAGAAGATATTTTAGAATGTAAGGCCTGCCCCAAATACCCCTTGACTTCATTCTCCCAAACTCTACCTTCCAAAACTCTGACCTTTCTCATAAACGACATTATTTGTACACAAAGACCTGACCCCAATTTTCTTTGTTTAGCCATGAAGGTATTTGGTTTGAAGGATGCACGCAATGTCACCATTGGACAGACTGTGGTAGCAATGATCATCAATGGTCTTCATTTGTTTCTCTTCCTTTTTTTACGTTTTGGTTTGCCGGTTTGCTGTTCTGAATGTTCTTCGGCGGTTAAGTGAAAGTAATCTGAGGGTTGCCTTTCTTTATCGATAGTCATGTGTGCCTCATCTGCCCGCCTTCTTTTAAGCGCTGCAGAGGCACGCTCCGGCAGCTGGGTGGCTACCCTGGTCTTTATGTGATCAATACATCGTTTCATGGAATCCCGGTTCCCAAGCTCGCTAACCGGGATTTCAATGACCTCAAATCCTGATTTTTGCAGCAGTGCGATTTTAAGCAGTGTCGAGCCATTCCTGGTTTTGAAATCACCACCCACGTAATGCGATGGTCCCTGAACTTCAATCACAATGTTGTGATCTGGCAGTAGCAGGTTTACCGGATGTAATGTGTTCAGACTTTTTTCTTTTTCAATCCTCAAAGAGGGAATGCGTGATTTGAGTTGATCGTGGAAAGCGGTTTGAGTTTTTGACATGGTTGTCCGGTAATGGTGGGGGACGAATGGACAAGGTTTCCCAAGCCAACTTGCGGCCATGGCAATGATGGATTGCTCTCCTTCATTGTCCGGGAATGTATTTTCCATGCGGGTAAACAGGTCATCCATGTGCTTTTCAAACACGTTATTTTTATTGGCATTGGGGACCAGAGACAACCTGGCACAGCATGCCATTACTCCCCAGAGAGACATTAATATGTCTTGCTGAGAGAGCTGAGGGTTTTCACTGATTTGGCAGACAAGCGATTCGAACGTAGAGGTAACCACGTTCAGCTCAACGAATTCACCCAGTTTCGCTATGGCCCACAGCAGGTTGGCGATAGCCTGAGGAATAAATTGGTCTTTCTGTGCGTTCACGTGGGGCAACAGCACGGCCACGGCCTCGTTGAGATCTGGTGTCAACTCTTGCCTGTTGTCTACCAGTTTTGCCATGGCCCACAGCAGGTTGGCTATATGCTGAGGAATAAATTGGTCTTTATGGGCGTTCACGTAGGGTAACAGCACGGCCACGGCCTTGTTGAGCCCTGGTGTCCGCACCTGCCCATTGTCCACCAGTTTCGCCATGGCCCACAGCAGGTTGGCTATATTCTGAGGAATAAATTGGTCTTTATGTGCGTTCACGTAGGGTAACAGCACGGCCACGGCCTTGTTGAGCCCTGGTGTCCGCACCTGCCCATTGTCCACCAGTTTCGCCATGGCCCACAGCAGGTTGGCGATATGCTGAGGACTAAATTGGTCTTTCTGTGCGTTCACGTAGGGCAACAGCACGGCCACGGCCTCGTTGAGATCTGGTGTCTGCTCTTGCCTGTTGTCCACCAGTTTTGCCATGGCCCACAGCAGGCTGGCTATATGCTGAGGAATAAATTGGTCTTTCTGTGCGTTCACGCAGGGTAACAGCCCGGCCACGGCCTCGTTGAGCCCTGGTGTCTGCACCTGCCCGTTGTCCACCAGTTTCGCTATGGCCCACAGCAGGTTGGTGATTTCCTGTGGTTTAAAGTTAGCTTTCTGTGCGTTTACGTGGGGCAACAGCGCGGCCACGGCTTCTTTGAACTCAGGTGTTTGCTTCTGCCCATTGTCCACCAGTTTCGCCATGGCCCACAGCAGGTTGGTGATTTCTTGTGGTTTAAAGTTAGCTTTCCGTGCGTTTACGTGGGGCAACAGCGCGGCCACGGCCTCTGTGAACTTTGGTGTCCGCACCTGCCCGTTTTCCACCAGTTTCGCCATGGCCCACAGCAGGTTGGCGATAGCCTGAGGAATAAATTGGTCTTTTTGTGCGTCCACTTGGGGCAACAGCGCGGCCACGGCCTCTGTGAACTCTGGTGTCCACTCATGGCCATAGTCCACCAGTTTCGCCATGGCCCACAGCAGGTTGGTGATTTCCTGTGGTTTAAAATTAGCTTTCTGTGCGTTTACGTGGAGCAACAGCACGGCCACAGCCTCTTTGAACTCTGGTGTCTGCTCCTGGCCGTTGTCTGCCAGTTTCGCCATGGCCCACAGCAGGTTGGCGATTTCCTGAGGTTTAAAGTTAGCTTTCTGTGTGTTTACGTGGGACAACAGCACGGCCACAGCCTCTTTGAACTCTGGTGTCTGCGCCTGGCCGTTGTCTGCCAGTTTCGCCATGGCCCACAGCAGGTTGGCGATTTCCTGAGGTTTAAAGTTAACTTTCTGTGCGTTTACGTGGGGCAACAGTGCGGCCACGGCCTCTTTGAACTCAGGTGTTTGCTTCTGCCCATTGTCCACCAGTTTCGCCATGGCCCACAGCAGGTTGGCGACAGCCCGGGGAATAAATTGGTCTTTCTGTGCGTTCACCCGGGGAAGCAGTGCGGTCACGGCCTCTTTGAGCCCTGGTATCCGCTCCTGCCCGTTGTCCACCAGTTTCGCCATGGCCCACAGCAGGTTGGTGATTTCCTGTGGTTTAAAGTTAGCTTTAGGTGCGTTTACGTGAGGCAACAGCACGGCCACAGCCTCTTTGAACTCAGGTGTCAACACCTGCCCGTTGTCCGCCAGTTTCGCCATGGCCCACAGCAGGCTGGCGATTTCCCGTGGTTTAAAGTTGGCTTTCTGTGCGTTCACCCGGGGAAGCAGTGCGGTCACGGCCTCTTTGAGCCTTGGTGTCCACTCCTGCACGTTGCCCGGCAGTTTCGCCATGGCCCATAGCAGGGTGGTGGTAGCCTGAGGAATAAATTGGTCTTTATGTACGCCCACTTGGGGCAACAGCGCGGCCACGACCTCTGTGAACTCTGGTGTCCGCACCTGCCCGTTTTCCACCAGTTTCGCCATGGCCCACAGCAGGCTGGCGATTTCCTGAGGTTTAAAGTTAGCTTTCTGTGCGTTTACGTGGGACAACAGCACGGCCACAGCCTCTTTGATCTCTGGTGTCTGCTCCTGGCCGTTGTCTGCCAGTTTCGTCATGGCCCACAGCAGGTTGGCGATTTCCTGAGGTTTAAAGTTAACTTTCTGTGCGTTTACGTGGGGCAACAGCGCGGCCACGGCCTCTTTGAGCTCAGGTGTTTGCTTCTGCCCATTGTCCACCAGTTTCGCCATGGCCCACAGCAGGTTGGCGATTTCCTGTGGTTTAAAGTTAGCTTTCTGTGCGTTTACTTGAGGTAACAGCGCGGCCAAAGCCTCTGTCAACTCTGGTGTCAGCTCCTGCCCGTTGTCCACCAGTTTCGCCATGGCCCACAGCAGGTTGGCGATACCCTGAGCAATAAATTGGTCTTTCTGTGCGTTCACATTGGGCAACAGTGCGGCCACGGCCTTTTTGAGCCCTGGTGTCAGCTCCTGCCCGTTGTCCACCAGTTTCGCCATGGCCCACAGCAGGTTGGCGATTTGCTGGGTGTCAATATCCCTGGCCCCAGGTTTTTGGTGGCACTTGAATACTATTGCATCAAGAAGCGTTGACAATAAGGCAGCTTGAGTAAGCTTGACACGCTCATCCATGGGGTGATGAGGGGTAAAAACACCGGCTGAAGTAAATGAATGAAGTGTTGTCGCCAGGCTTCGCCAATTCCAGCTCCGTGTTACTGTAAAATTTTGTAGAAAACGCATCAGCTGGCTTTGTTCCGCTCGATTTAACGGTCTTTTAGAAGCTGACGCGTATTTTTTAATGGTAATGGCAAATTGACCATGATTTCTCCCATCATAGCGATGAGCGAAACGATCAGATTTACTCAACAGATCATCCATTATTTCTGGGTTGACAAGGGCATTAAAATCTTGAGCAGGGGTTACTGAACGACACTGTAGATATTGAGAAGTGTATGCGCCAGAAGAAGGGTAAAATTCATTACGCCACGGGATAGTGCGATAAGGATTATCCCACTGTCTTACTGTGTCATGTCTATATCGCCCAAGCCTTGAAGAAGCGGCTTGGTTATCCGGTTGGTTGTAATAATTACCTGGCCTGGCGTTAGCAGCAGGGGTTCTATGCATAATTATATTTCATTAATTCAGGAAAATATAATAAAGCAGACCGCTGTTCTGTGCAGAGGTTCATTTTTCTGTGATATCTAAACTAAATAATTGTTCTGAAATAATTCCGACATTTCGCCTATGATAAAGAGCTACAAATACCTGCCTGATGTTCTGTTTTGGATAAATCGCTGAAGCACTAATCGCGGCTTATATGTTTGATTCCGGCTAAAAAGGGAGGGCCTGCCCGACGAATCTGGTCCACCGGAATACTGAGTATTCTGGCGATACCGTCTATTGATACAGCATCTTCAGTAATCACTCCTGCCGCTTTGTAACTTTGATAATGACCCGGTTGTGATAATGCATCAGCAGCCCGGACTTCAGCGCTGTGCCACCATTGGGAACGGTAACTGTCTTCCGGTATTTTGCATTGACAGCAAGTCAGGGGTGTTGATTCCCATGGGTGAGAGGTTGTCGCGAAAGGTAGGCCTAAGGTGTTCCTCTTGTGCCGGTTTGAACTTTACTCAAATTCATCTTGTCTAATTGTACGGATTATCCGGACTGCTTCCGGGTGTATCCAACAAATTATGGTTATTTACTCCAAGCAGGAGACTAAAAACAATGGCAATGCCTATATCAACTTCCTTAAATGTTGCTTCTTCTTCCGGGCCAGTTTCAGGACACCCTCCCCACACCACCACACCCGCCGCGGCACAACAGGGCCAGATGGCAGGTTACGAAGTAGAACAAACAGAAGTAGAACAAACAATAGTACCTTCATGGCGGGCCTTACCCCGGACTTCAGGAGATGGGCAAACACTACCGCCTGCCACCGCGCCGGTAATAGAGAGACAGGCTTCCAGCACCAGTGATCCATCCGGGGCGGCCAGCTTGCCCGAAATACCGGCCGAAGCGAAGCCAATGGAAAGTCAGTCCATAAATGGCCAGAGCCTGAGAATCAGTATTGAACGGGCGGATTATGCCAACGGTTTACGTTGTGGAGCCACCATACCTGAAGAGCAGGTCTGGGAGGTGATGGGCCACCTCCAAAAGATGGACAAACAGGGCAATTTACCTGAATTTGCTGACGCAATAACCTTCCTGAGGATACCCTGCCTGAGACAGGGCTGGTCAGGTCCCAGCGATGACCAGGCTGTCAAGGACAATCCCATCAATCTGCAAACGTTGGATTACCTGGCCAAGAGGCATTCAGGCAAAGGCATAATTAACGATGCTGTTCGTGTGGAATACTGTGTTATGGGACTCTTCAATTTACTCCTGCTGAAAGAGAATTGGAAAGGCAATGACCCGGCGGAGGAAAAACTTGTAGATCTGGTACCATTGGCTCGTTGCAATGACATGAAATTTCAACCCGGGTACTGAAATTACATCCTCTTTGCCCTTGCCAAAAATCCTCCATCGTAGGCAGGGAGAACCCACCGGCTCACTCCACTGTCATCCTGCACAGGGAATGACAGCGGAGTAAAACAACCGACTTTCTGCCATGCGGAACTTATTCCACGACAATTCCTTAGCTGCACTGGCCCTGTCGGCGTCTTTGCCCAAGGAAAATGAACAACAGCAGAATAAAGGCGGGTATCCAGGTCAGTTGTTTTGGCAGTCGCTCTGCCGGAACTTCCATACGATAAATCTGCCAGTCAAAATCAATACCGGCCTGCTGGGCCTCGCTGTTGAAGTCAACCATGTCGATGGTCAGGTCATCCCCATCAACCAGAACCTCCAGCCCCATGCGGCGGAACCGGTCATCAGCCGTGGCCTGGTCACCAGCGGGGAGAATAACCATCTGATTAACCGGTTTACCTTCCAGGGTTTCTCCTGCTACCCACAGGCGTGCATCAGCCTGGTCCGGCAGTGCTTCAATCTGGGCAACAATGTTACGACCTTCATGGGTTTCATAGGGAGGGTAAATCCTGTCCCACCAGAAGTCTGGCCTGAACAGGGTAAAGGCGATCAGCAGCATGCCCAGGGTAGCATGCGTTTTGTACCAACCAAAACGATTGAGCAGCAGGATATTCAGAGCCTGCACAGAGTCAGGCAGTGGCCAGAAGAACAGCGTTGGGTAACCAGGTCAGGGGGTGTTAATGGAATACGGAGTCATTATTCCAAAGGGAATATCCTATATCCGTAAACAGATCCCACTGGTTCTGGAAGATGCTGAAAACGGTTTAACAGTGCTGTTTCGTGAACTCCTCAGTGAACTGTATGAAGAAATGGCACATCTGGATAAGCGAATCGAAAAGCTTGAGCATAAGCTCGAAACCATTGCAGCCAATAATGAAGCCTGCAGACTTTTGCTCACCATACCCGGCATTGGGTTGCTCAGTGCTACGGCACTGTTTACTGCGATTGGTGATATATCAGCATTTAAGAATGGCCGGGAAATGGCAGCCTGGCTTTTCAGGTAAGCGCCAATTTAACCTGCGTATGTTGCCATTTTAACCGTAAAATGCTTGTGTCATGACAACTGGTTTATCCTTGCAGGAACTCTTCAAGCCAGTCATGGTTGTTGTTGACCCGTTCTGACCCGGTCGCAAATAAATCCAAATCCAGCGACAATAAATCAGAATCCGATTCCCAAATGTCAATGTCAATTTCGTTCAGCCCAAGAGGGTCTTTTTTTCTGCATTCCAAGGCTGAATGCCAGGCGTTTTGTGTCTGTCTATCCACATCATAATGGTTGATCTTTTGGAGAACACTCATTAACTGCGGAAGTATCATCTCTTTTCGATAGGGTTCCAATAGTTCAAGTTCTCTATTCCCCAATATCGGAAAACGATCCAGCTCTTCCATTGCCGCTTCAAAGGTAAATTTCGGCCCTTGAAGGCTCGTGGTGGAATCCTGATCCCAAGGGGGGGGCGTGCTTGCAGGAGGTTGTTGCAGAGCGATTGCTGTTACAACGGGTGTTTTTGTTGCCTCAATCTGTACCAACTTTTCAGCCACTGCATTTTTAACGAACTCAGGAACAACACCATCATTATCATTTCGGATAACCGGGCTGAGCGCCTTACATAAACTTGTGGTTAGCTGATCGTTGCTGGCATAGTGTTCCAGAGATGACCAAACCACTGGCTTTAATGGTTTGTTGTATTTGATGATATTGATGATCATAGAAGGTGACAGCAGAAATGCTACTTTTTCAGGCTTGGCTTTCCTGGTCTCGTTGGTTCTTGTTTTCATTTGGGCCAGTTTAGCCTCAAGCCTGATCGCATAGGGTTCCCGCTTGTCCTGAGGCTTTTCATACCATTGTTCTGTGAATTCGGTTGCCTTGAAAAATGCGGTCAACTGTTCAAGGGTCCAGTTATTTATAACAAAACCGGTGTCAGTGACGGTAAACTCTGGTTTTGGGAGTACAGTCGGTTCACCATCGGGTGGCATGACAGTAAGCTTTTGATTCCTGAATTGATACTCTGTTTGTTTAAGCTCGAACAGTATGGCCGTGATAAAGTGCCACAGGCGTTCCCGGCCCAACATGACGTGATCACCATCAACAACCACGCCTCTTTCATCATCAGTTGACACCCGGTTTGAAAAACAGAGATCAGGGATATTCCCGTGTTCCGGTAGATAATGGTTTATCAGGAGCATTCCTTCCAACAACCGTTGCTGAGTCGCTAACTCCGGAACGGTTTCAGGTTTAGCCTGGTAGTCAAGACAGGCATCCATGAATTGCTGCATTTTCTGTGGCCTGAGTACCCGGTGTAGTCGGTACCACTGTGAGATTGCAGGCACAGTTCTGAATAGCTCGTCCATTCTGTCAGCGTATTTTGCGCGGTTATCTTCGGACTGTCGCCAGAGAATCTCCAGCATCATACGTTTAGATAGCGTGAATTCCCATCGTAGGCCAAGCTGTTGGCGCAGTGGCTGTAATGCATTCCACTGCGCCGGGGTTGGGGCTGGCTTCAGGTTTCTGCACAGTTCAAGGTATTCCTTCCTCTCAGGCTCAGGGAGCTGCGTTAGTGCAAATTTTGTTAAAGCCAGTGGTGCAGGAATGGATAATGCCTTAGTGAGTACTTCATTGCAGCGTGGATCTTCACGATGTTTTTCAATCCAGAACTGGATACCCGTTCCTCCATGGATAGCCAATATCGGCAGCAATGATTTCAGCGCAGCACGAACAGCCACTCCGTCATTTCGTGGACTTTTGTGGGCATTAAGATATTGTTGGAATTCGGCAATTGTCATGTTCCATTTTGCGGACGCAGAAGAGAAGTACAGAGCCAGTGCTTTCATTTGACTTGATTCTAAAAGTTCATCTTCTTCATCACTGCTGTCGCCTCCAATGTCCGTAGAATAACCTTGCTGTTTAAGACATTGGCGGAGTTTGTTCTCATTATCAGTCAGTTTTTCTCCTGAGGGTACTCCAAAGCCTGCAAATATGCGGCAAGAAAGTTTCAGAAGACTCTTCTTGTCATCCGAGGATAGCCATTGAATAAAGGCTTGCACTTTCGTCTTTTCCGGTAAGCCTTTGCCATGACACATGGAGGAAATATTGGTGACCAGTGCCCGGTTGAGCGGTTTGCCCTTAACGTCCTCGTCTTTGCCCTCCTGCCAGCCCTCTTTCAAGCAGGGCAGGGTCAGGAAGGCCTTCACGTCCTGATCTTTCGGTAAGCCTTTGACATTACACATGGAGGAAATATTGGTGACCAGTGCCCGGTCGAGCGGTTTGCCCTTAACGTCCTCGTCTTTGCCCTCCTGCCAGCCCTCTTTCAAGCAGGGCAGGGTCAGGAAGGCCTTCACGTCCTGATCT
>NZ_JAGHQW010000090.1 GCF_017744115.1 Salinisphaera sp. G21_0
CGATTCGTTGCAGCCATTGTTCTTTAGTGGTTTCTGGATTGGTCATTGGAGCCTCCATGTAATCAGAGGCTTTATGATCCTTGATCAAATCTGAGCAGGGTAGGACGTGGGTTATTTTGGCGCTTACATTAGTTGTTTGTACCTCTCCCACCTCATGGTCAATTGCTCGTGCGATAACATGCTGTATCCTCACCAACTCAGATGATGATCGATGATTAAGCAGCAGTGGATATCGTTGTGCAGAAAAATCAGCTTCAAACTGACGAAGTGCATCACTACGGGCTCCAGCCCAACCCATAATCCTCTGCTTATAATCCCCCACCACCGTTACAGATGTTTCACTATGACCAAAAGCTGACAACAGGAAGTCATACTGGCCAAAAGTCGTATCTTGGAATTCATCAACGAAGACAAATGGGTATGTCGCTTTTATAGCTCTGCATACATGATTATTAGTACGAATGATATATTCCGCTAGCCTATTCAAGGTAGTAAAGGACAGTCTTGATTTGTCGTTGCTGGAAGCGCTTATTTGCTTAAGTAACCAGTTAAAAATGATATAATCTTTGGCAGATTGAGGCGCTTGGAGACCACCTGCAGGAATCCTCCAAGTACCAATTGTGTTGCTTTCAAATGTCCTATCATCCAACTGCCTAACTGCTGTTGCGATCACAGCCCGGTAATTATCAGGAACACTGCGTTCTAGTTCCCTCCAAAAATTTCTTACCTGTGTGCTATTCGGATAGATAATTTCATACTGTTTTGATGGCTTCCAGTCGCCATGAATTGCAGAATAAAACCGGTCAACTAGATTTTTGGTAAATGCATCGAAAGTCATCGAAACAAATCTGTGGCCAAGTTCCTGAGAGCAACGTTCTTCCACCCGATCAGCAAGGTTTTTTGCAGCATCGGTTTTGAATGATATAGCTAAAATTTTCTTGTTTTGCGGGCACAGGCCTGTCTCAAGCAGATATGCAGCCTTTTGCGCTAAAAACTCTGTTTTTCCAGCTCCTGGGCCTGCAATAACGCTTGTGGATTCCTGACGTCTTAGTGCCAGCCAAGCATTTGGCTCAAGGTCGTCGACACCTTTGGGTCGCCAGTGTTCTGGTCGGATAAACTTCACTCTTCCCCCTAGCCTTGAAGAACTGCGTGTATAGACCGAACTAAGGCTTGCAGCTCTTCAGGTGCACACTCAGCTAACTGCTCTGAAGGAATTGTTCCCAGCACTCGAATGTGCGTACTTGGTTTGCCTCTACCTAAGAACAAATATCTGTACCACCGCAAATTTGGCAAGTCATTTGCGTAGAATTCAGGATGCCCCTCATCTCCCAGAACAGCGATGCCCGGTTGGCCTTGTGTAGATGGCCCCGAAGAACTTTCGTCTGGAGCAGTTCGATATTGATCTGGAAAGGCTCTTAACATCGAATAATCAATGTCCAATGGGCTTGAGAAGTAAACATTGTGATTTCTGAGTGCAGCAACCCAAGTGTTGATACCATCAGAATTATCATCTGGGAAGGTATCAAATGCATCAAGATTACGTTGGTATCCTAATGGGTCAGGATCTTGAAAAATTGCGCTTGGATTAACACCATACTCTATCAGCTTTGCACATGCGTTTTTGATCCTTCCCCAGCCACCACCGTGCCTTCCCCAATCCAGATCCAGCAATGTGACAAAAGGTATCTCTAGGTCCGTCAACAAGCGCCACATATGATTCACATGACGACCCCCTAATGGAACCATTGCAACAAAAGACTTATCTATTGGTACACCCATAGCTTCTGATATAGCAGGAAGGATTACCTCTTCTGAAGCCCCTTCTCCGAGAACAACAACCTTAGCGAAGTACAGCTCTGGATAGGCTTTTACTGCTTGCTGGATATACTTTGCAGCTTCATTCCCATCATCGGGCAAAGCCAGTTGTCGAACAACTGTCGTATTTGGCCCTGATGCCAGTCTGAAGTGCCTTACTTGTGTTGGTTGAATTCTGGCGAGGATGCTGGGTGAATGGCTTGATATCACGGCTTGTGCCCGTAAGCCATGAGTTAGGCTGGTAACCTGACTTATAATTCGAGATAGATAGTATGGAGCCAGATTGTTCTCCGGTTCCTCAAGCGCCAAAATAGTCAACGAGGGCAGTGGTAAGCTTGCACCAAGAAAATCCTCCCGCTCTGGCTGAGCCAAGATCTCAGCTTCAACATCGAGAGTTGTTGAGGTCATAGCAATGTGAAACAACGAGCTTTGGCCATCACTTAACTCATCAATGCTCCTGTCCCGGCCACTTTCATCTGGATGCAAAAGCACCTCAACCTTTCGCACAAACTCTTCAAAGCGCAGGTCTACCGGACGAAATTTAGGTGTGCTGTCAGTCCCTGCGGAATGCAGCTCCTGCCAGCGCTCAGTCAGCTTTCCGGTGACGGTACTAATCGCATTTTCACCCTCAAAGGCATCATTAAGCTCCGTGGCCTTTTCCCTAAAAGATGTACGAACTTGTTCTGACCAGTTAATAGCCTTCCAAAGCCGTCCTTTCAAAAATGCGGATACCTGAGAAACAGCACACCTTGTCGCTGGCACATAAATCAATTGGATTCGAGAGCGATCCGCTGGTCGTACATTATGAAAATTAGCTTCTTCTGGCTCTCCCCATGCTGTAACTGCCCGAAACTGGCTTGTAATATATCCATCTACTGAGCCATCATCTTCCCACTCCGCGTCCAAGCGCAAACGGCACTTCAGTTTGCCACCCTCATCTGGCACACTCATATGGTGAAAGAAAACTGGTATTGCAGAATGATCACCACCTTCGTTGTCCAACTCAGGGAAGGCAATAATGGCTTCGAGGGATAAAGTTCGTTTACTGGGAGTTTCTTCTTCCGTAGAAGGAATATGAAAATCCTGGCGACGAATAGCCCGTTGTTCATTGGAAATGCCAAACATTCGCTGCAGGGCCTGCATCAAGACCGTTTTACCTGCACCGTTTGCTCCAACCAGGGCGATCAGATCAGGGGCAACTGCTATGTTTTCCCCTTCTGGGCCAAAGCTCCTAAAATTTTTTAGCTTAAGTGTTTCTAAATACACTGTGTTTTTCCCTGTCTAATCCATAACCGTTCATCGTGTAGAGCCTCTCGGACACGCTCATCACTAGTAACGTCCAGTCATAAAGCTTGTGTTGGCTCACGGATTACAGACGGTTAGCAATGTGAAGTGGCTATCTACCGGGCTCAGAACCTTTCAACCTTTCGGGCCTGTTCAAAATCGCGTCTCTCATGGAGCTTTCGCTTAATGAAGTTCAGCGACTCATCAATACGAATATGATCCCTGGCTGAATCATTGATGGCATCTTGCAAACGATTAATCTTTGACTTCGAAAACTTTGTCTTGGATTCAAAAACAAACAGACTATCCTTACCCGATGCTTCACCGTTCTCCTGATCGAACCGGAACCCTATCACATCGCTTCCTTTGGGTGACTCATCCCTGACAACTTTGGATGACCAGCGTATTCTGGGAAGCCAGAAGCCTAAAAACCATTGGAGGTAATCACAAACCAGAATTTCTCCAAAGTCGCCAGCACGTATGCCAGGTCCCAGTTTACTGCTTTGACAGGGGAAAATGGTGTTATTCAGGTAGTCTGCGCACGAAAGTCTGCCACGGAGAAAGTCGATATCGCTATCCAGGCAGTAGTGATTCCGGAAATGTCTGGCCCATGCTGAGAGCACTTCCTCGTCATCCGCATGGCGAAACTCCCAGAGTTCAATCTCTTTACCATCAGCAGTCTTTAACCGTTCACTAGTATCGACAAGCCATTTTTCAACATGCTCTGAAGTCCAAGGCATTTACTTCTCACCCATGGCAATTAAACACTTAGATCCTGAATGGCAAATTCATCATCGATTTCAAACAGGGCTGGCGTTGAGCTTTTCACGCCAATGCCGTATTCCATCAGAAGCGTTACCAGTTGCTCGCCATTCATTAATGCGATTGGGGTCTTGTCGGGTTGAGCTGCCTCGTTGATCGCTCCCGGACTGAAGCTGCTGGTAGTAATGATTAGCCCTTGCTCATGGACGCCAAGACTGCCACGAACCTGCTGTACGACGGGAGCTTGAATATTATTTTTAGGTTTCCATTTTTTAGCCTGTACTGCCATTTTAATGCGGACTACATCGCCAACCACCAGGATTCCACGAACATCAATGCCGCCATCACCGCTGAGCTTGGTGACTTCGACACTTTCAAAACCCATTTCTGCCAGCAAAAGTGAAATGAGTTCTTCAAACTCTCCGGGCTTCATAGCCAGCAGTCGCTCATGTAAGGCCTTGCGAACCTGATGATTATGCTGCTCAATCTGGTAGGCTAACCCTCGTTTCATCCATTGACTTAAGCCAACATAACCCTTGCCGTGTTGAACAAAACGCGGCTGATCCCCACGTTTTTGTTGCCTTTTAATCTCGGTAATCACCTGAGCATACATAGTGGCTTCTGGTGTTTTTCCAGCAGTGACCAGCCAACCTTGTTGCAAAGCCTGCTGGGTGATCTCCTTATAATGCATAGGCTTTTTGTTACCAAAATTCTCAAGTACTTTCTGAGCACATTGAGTGAATGAAAAGCCATGATTTTCAGAGGCGGATTCCACCGGTTTTTCTACAGCCTTATGAACCAAACCATCCGAGATTGGCATTTCACCACTATTCCGCAGCGCAAATACCTGAGGGCCAACTTTTACAAAAGCAGAGTCATCCCCTTTATTCTTGATATCAGAATAAATACGGGCGCTAACGGTAGCATCCGGTGTTTTACCTGCCGACTGCCATAGACCATCAGTGATGATCTGTTGAGCGATATCTTTGGCATGCAGCGCTTTCCCCGCCTGCTTTAAAACCTGAATGGCAGCGGATTTAACATCCATGATTAGCTCCTGGTGAGGTTGGTCCTGAATCTTGCTGATAGGTCACACCAAAGGTAGTGTCGCCCAGCCATTTCCTGAATGAAGGGTTATCGCTGAACTGCTTGAATAACTCGGTATTATCCGCCAGCAGATCAATCATTACCCGTTGCAGGGCAGCATCGTGCTCTATTCTGGCAGTCTTCTTATCGTTATTTTTCATGGCATTCTGGTAGGCTGCGTCGGCCGCTACCTTGGCCGGAATTTCTTCGGCAATAATCTTGCTGACTTTGTCCCCATCCCTCCAGTCGATACTCCCGAACTGGTCATTAAATGCCTTGATAATATTGCTCAGTTTATCCAGTTCCGGCTCTGGCTTGCGGCCACCCCCGCTGGTTGGCACCGGGCCTATTTCGGCATCCTGATCTTGAAGACTGATGCTCTGGCTGCTTTTTACCTCGACGCGGTAACTGTCCATATCAATGGCCTCCAGTATGCCCCGGGAGAGATCTTCCTCCCTGGGAGCCGGAAGCTTGGGAATCAGAAAATTCAGAAATATGGAGAGTTTTTCCCAATCAGCATTTGAGTACGGCAGAATGGAGGCCAGAAAGCCATAAGTACGGACAAAGGCCTTGGCTTTGCTCTTAAAATCAACCTGCCCGTCTTCATCAAGATCAGTATTAAAGGTTGCTACACAAGCATCGAGAATCGGGTCGAGTTTATCCCGGTCTGCACCGTCCAAATAGAGTCGGACTAAATCATCAATTTGTTCCGGTGTGTAGACTTGATAGCCATCCAGATCTCCTTTCAGGTCATGCAATTTATTGGGGTCGGTCTCATCGCTCAGAATAGTTGTGCGATAGTACGGCTCGAAAGATTTCTTAATCGAATCGGCATCGTTATAGAAGTCGAGCACAAAGGTGTCGTATTTCTTGGGATGAGCGCGATTAAGCCGGGAAAGTGTCTGCACGGCTTTGATGCTGGAAAGTGCTTTATCCACATACATAGTATGCAGTAGAGGCTCATCGTAACCGGTCTGGTATTTATCAGCCACGATCAGAAACCGATAGGGGTCTTGTTGCACCTTGTCTGGAATCTGACTGCTGGGAAAACCATTTAAGATCGCTTCAGTGACTTTTTTCCCACCAAAGTCTTTCTCACCGGAAAAAGCGACGATGGGCTCATAGGGGCTTTTCCGTTCTTTCAGATAGTCCGTGAAGGCATGGAAATACTGAATAGCCCGACTAATGCCATTGGTGATGACCATGGCACGGGCCTGCCCACCGATCTTCTTGTGCCCCATGACCTGAGCATGGAAGTGATCCACCATAATTTCCGCTTTCTCTCGAATGGCGTGATCTTCGGACTCGACATAAGCGCGTAACTTTTTCTGAGCCTTATTGGCATCAAAAAGCGGGTCATCCTCGACGGTCTTGGCCAGACGATAGTAACTTTCAACAGGCGTATAACTTTTCAGGACATCAAGGATAAAGCCTTCCTGGATGGCCTGCTTCATGGTGTAACTGTGGAATGGGTGATGCTTTACCTTGCCGTCTGCTTGTGGCGCAGGCTCACCAAAAATTTCCAGCGTTTTATTTTTAGGGGTAGCGGTGAAGGCGAAATAGCTGGCGTTAGCCAGCATCTTCCGGTCTTCCATGATTTTGTTAATCTTGTCCTCGGTGGTTTCCTCTTCATCTGTCCCTTCTTCAGTATCTCCTGCTGCTAATGCCATATTCATCTTGGCAGCAGTGCGGCCACCCTGGCTGGAGTGTGCTTCATCAACAATAATGGCGAAGGTACTTTTGCGATGGCTGTCGCCAATCTCATCAAGGATAAACGGGAATTTCTGAACCGTGGTGATGATGATCTTTTTTCCCGCTTTAAGGAAACGGCGCAAGTCACCAGAGCGTTCAGCATGACCAACGGTAGCGGAGACCTGGGCGAACTGTTTGATGGTGTCGCGGATCTGTTTGTCCAACACCTTGCGGTCTGTGACTACGATTACCGAGTCAAACAGCGCCTTGCCCGTAGCATGAGAAGACACTATGCCGGTATGTTCCAGTCCGATAAGTTGATGTGCCAGCCAGGCAATGGAGTTGCTTTTGCCGCTGCCTGCTGAGTGTTGAATCAGATAGCGTTTACCAACACCCATGTCCATTGCATTAGCCAACAGAAGGCGTACAACTGTCAACTGGTGATAGCGGGGAAAAATCTGCTTGGACTTCTTCCTGCCCGTTTTCTCGTCCTTTTCCTCTACCACCTGGGTGTAGTTTTCCAGAATATCCGTCAGCCCCGGTTTAGAGAGTGTCTCCTTCCACAGGTAATCGGTGGCCAGACCATCAGGATTGGGTGGGTTGCCAGCGCCATCGTTAAAGCCCTTGTTGAATGGCAGAAACCAGGAAGCTTTGCCCTTAAGGTGAGTACAGAAACGCACCTCATGGTCATCTACGGCAAAATGAACAGCGCAACGCCCAAACTGAAACAGAAGTTCTTTCGGATCACGGTCATTCTGGTATTGCTGGACAGCATCCAGAACGGTCTGTTTGGTCAGCTTGTTCTTGAGCTCAAAGGTGGCAATGGGCAGGCCGTTAATAAAGACCCCCATATCCAGTGCCAGCGCAGTCTCGGTTCGACTGTAACGTAGCTGGCGGGTAACGCTGAAGATATTGGCGGCAAACCGTTCCGCCGCTTTAACATTCCCCGGGGTTGGCGAGCCGTAGAAAAAATCCACATGTGCAGGGCCATGTTTGATACCCGTGCGCAAAACGTCAACCACACCCCGTTTGGCAATCTCTCCCTGGAGCCGATGTAGAAACTGGGTACGTTTGGGGCCTTCATGGAGAATACCCAGCGTCTCGCAGGTGTCTGGTTGGGTTTTACCCAGAAATTGCAGCAGTTTGGCCAGGTCTACAGCGTGTTCCCGGTCGAAATCCTTCGGGTCTCCCTGAACGTATCCGGCATCCTCGACCAGTGAATTAACGATAAGGGATTCCAGACCTTTTTCACTGGTGTCAGATGGTTTCATCCATGTATTCCTCATCTTGGTTGATTTCATCAGAACCTATGGGGTTCTCATCTAATCTCAGAAGCTCTTCCTCAGAAATTTTTGGGACTTCAACATTGCGAATGTCTAGCTGACCTGTGACAACAGCGGAGATTAGGCATGTCTGGTGTTCGAGCATTAGCTCAACTTCCCGCTGGGCTTTGATGATAGTTTGGTTAATAAGCTGTGTTTCTTCTTCTATGTATTGAATAATAGGCTTCTGTTCATCCATTGGAGGCACAGCAACTGGATGATCGCCCAGATCCTGTTGTGTCATACTGGGAAGTGCTGTTTGAGTGCTGTAAAAATCGAAAGGAAAAGATAATGCACAATAATGAAGAAACTTGGCGGATATATGCTTAGACACCACTGTGTAGAACATTGTGTCCACAGTCCAAAACTTGCCAGAGATATATAGAGGTTTGTCTACTGTTCCCTTTCTCCCGAAGAGTACTGACTCGCCGTCATACATAAACCGTGATGCGTATGCGAACTGCCCTCCTGATCCTATAACAGGGTAACCGGACTCAGCTTCAACTTCTTTGTAATCCTTTCCGTTTTTAATACGAGCGAGGAACTTAAGTCTACGGACATCCCAATGTTCAGGAATATCAACTAACCATTCCACACCACTGGGCTTGAGTTTGACATGGGGATCAAGTCCACGGGTAACGGCCTGATTGATGACGTTCTGTTTTTGTTCTTTTAGAAGTGTAATCAGCTGTTGCTTATTGCGGATAAACAACTGCACCTGACTGCTTATGGCGTCAAGGTATTGAGTGATTTTCCGCTGTTCCTCTACCGGTGGAACTGGCGAAGGCATACGCTTGAAGTCTTGCCAGTAAAGACGATTACGGTCTTTTACAATCCCCCGTGAATAGGCATCAACTTCGTTCATATAGGCAGCGGTGCGGAACAGATAGCTGTAGTATCGGCAATCCACATCAGGGAACGGGCGAACAACCACGTAAGCCGGGCTAATCAGGCCATCGACGGGAGCCACACCAACCGCTCCCTGCCACATACGCATCATGTTGTAGGCAATATCACCCTGGGCAGCCCGTTTGTATTTTTCCCGGTCCGACATCACCTGCTTGCGCTTCATGTTGTCCATATCACGCACGCGAACACCGGTTCTCAATGAAACTTCAAGGATGGGTAACGCCCCAAAACCAGTCTCATTACGCTGAGCAAACAAACGACCATTTCTGAATACTTGCCAGTGTGCCGGAATTTTCCCAAGAAAGGGCTGGCCGGAGTTCTTGTATTCTGGATAGGGAGCCAGCTTCATCACTCCGCCTCCCCGACAATCTGTTCCAACAGCCCTTCGGTTTCCTGCTCCAGGGCGTAGATATCGGCCTTGATCTCATCCAGTGTGCGCATGGGAGCAGGCCGGTAAAAATGGCGGGTAAAAGAGACCTCATAACCCACCAGAGTTTTGGCAGGGTCAATCCAGGCATCCGGCGTATAAGGCAACACCTCCCGGCGGAAAAAGGCTTCGATACCTCCATCCTCCAGCAGAGGCACCTGCTCGCTATCCCGCAGGTCGGTATCGGGCTCATACTCAACCACACAGGCTTTGTCATCGACCTCGCTTTCATACAGGCCGTAAATAGAATCTGCTGCGACCTTGCCCGGTTTATGAATCTTTTTGATCACAGGTTCGGCATCTTCACGAGTTTCACACAGTCCACTTTGCAGCAGCTTTTTGCGCTTTGCGGTGAGCTTGACCCCATGCTTTTCGGCATCGACGAGACAGGCTTCCAGAAAATGATTGAAATCAAGATGCGGTCCTGCGCCAAGCTCAGCAGCAACACGATTGACCAGGTTGGCCAGTGGTGCTTCTTTAGCGTTACCGCATATCGTTTCAAACTGCTCAAGTCTGGCCGGGGCAAGATCCACGGCAAGTCGCAGCGGTCGATCCACCGTGACCTTCCAGTAACCAAAGGCTTCATTGGGAAAGATTTTCGATTGCTCGCTCTCAACAGGATTGACCATCAGATCAACAATGGTTTCGATCTGTCCATTGGAGAACTCACAATTTTTTTTGCCAAGGTTTCGGCGTAACGGCACATGCCATTCGCTGGCATCAATCAGTTGAACCTTTCCTTTGCGCTGCTCACTCTTGCGGTTGGTCAGCATCCAGATATAGGTGGCAATGCCGGTGTTATAAAAAATGTTCTCCGGCAGGGCGATGATGGCTTCCAGCCAATCATTCTCAATAATCCAACGCCGTATATTACTTTCACCCTGACCGGCATCGCCGGTGAATAGTGATGACCCGTTGTGAACCTCTGCGATACGGCTGCCAAGGCGGGTGTTCTCTTTCATTTTGGTCAGCTTGTTGACCAGAAACATCAGCTGCCCGTCAGAAGAGCGGGTAATCATCTTGTATTCAGGATCATCACCATGTTGGGTGACAAAGCGCGGATCCCGGATATCGCTTTTACCACCGAGCCTTTCGAGATCACTCTTCCAGCTTTTGCCGTAAGGAGGATTAGAGAGCATGAAGTCAAACTCCTGAGATGGGAAACCATCATCAGAGAGTGTTGAGCCATACTTCATGTTTTGTGCTTCGGAGCCTTCCCCTTTTAGCAGCAGGTCAGCTTTGGAGATGGCGAAGGTTTCCGGCTGTATTTCCTGACCATAAAGATGAATGGAGACCTCTTTGCCATGGTTTTTGGCCAGCTCGGCAAGTCGTTCTTCAGCCACGGTTAACATACCACCGGTACCGCAGGCACCGTCGTAAACAAGATAGGTACCGGATTCGATATCATCGGCCACAGGCATGAAGATCAGGTCGGCCATCAGCTTGACCACATCACGGGGCGTAAAGTGCTCCCCGGCTTCTTCATTATTGTCTTCGTTAAACCGACGGATCAGCTCTTCAAAGATGGTACCCATGGAATGGTTGTCCAGGGCCGGGAGTAACTCATTACCCTCTTCGTCCTGAACCGGCTTCGGGCTTAGATTGATGCGGTTGTCGAGAAATTTTTCTAACAGATGGCCGAGAATATCCGCTTCAATCAGCGTCGGGATCTGATTGCGAAACTTGAACTTATCCAGAATCTCCTTCACGTTGTCGGAGAATCCATCCAGATACTCTTCAAAGTCGGCTTTTAACTGTTGTTTTTTGGCGCGGTTTTTCAGATCACGGAGGGTGAACGGCGAGATGTTATAAAACGCTTCACCGGAGGCCTGGCAAAGCGCAGCGTCCTGATTGGCGATACCGGCGTTATCCAGTTGTTCCTGCATGGCCAGTACACGTTCTTTGCTGGGTTCCAGTACGGCATCCAGACGACGTATGACCGTCATTGGCAGAATAACGTCGCGATATTTGCCACGCACATAGATATCCCGCAGCACATCGTCGGCAATACCCCAGATAAAACGCACAATACTGTTATGGATTTCATGGTTCATAGCCGGGTGTTACTCCTGGGTTATCTTTTGGGTGCTTCTTTTGGGTAACTTTTTGGGAGGCGCAGGTTCAGCAGCTCCGCCCGCTTTAACCCAGGCATCAAGCTCATCTTTTTTGAACTTCCAGCGTCGGCCCAAGCGGTGGGCTGGCATACCCTGTTTATCGATCCAGCGGTATACAGTATCGCTGCTCACACCAAGATACTTACCGATCTCGTCTACCGATAACCAGCGGTCTTCCACCTCGGCTATTTGTTTATTAACCATGAGAGTTATCAAAAGCTGTCTTGCAAAATCAAAAGAAGTGATGAAGGAATGCGGGGAAGAAACTCCCCAGTCAAAATATAAAACAGATGCCCAGTGTATTTTGAGTTTCGCCGACTTTCAAACGGTTTTACCCGCATAAGGGGGCAAAGGCATGGTTTACTGGGCAATCCTATAAATTTTCATGTTGTAATCACTGAAAATGTCGGCATCGCCCAATATGCGAATAGTTACTCAGGCGACAGGTGTTCCGCGTTCTTGCACTCGCTCTTCAACCAATGCCATTTGCCCCTGAGAGGCAATAGATTTCACCAATGAGTAAAGTTTCAGAGAGCATGACTGGTGACTGTCTTCAATAATGGCGGCCATGGCTTTATCTGCAAAGTCGTCAGGTGAGTATATTGCTGCCGCAGCCTTAAGGTAGGCGGTGTAGTTTGCCTTTTCATCACCGGGGTACATCCATGAACCCAGTTCATCAGCGAAGACTATTGAGTCATCATAAATTTGCTCGAAGAGGTCATAGAGTATTTCAAAACCTTCGACAGCGGCGTGGTAATCCTGTTGCTCAGAGAGCTTGTTACATTCAATGAAAAGCTCGTCCAGTTTGGCAAACCAGGCGTCTGTCTCTTCAGGGATATCCATATAATTTTTGGAATTTATGTCACCGGGGGCGTAGTAATTGCCAGCAAGGGAGCTTTGTTGAAACGCCTTTATCGCCACCAGAGTTTTCTCTGGGGATGCGGGAAAATCATAAGACTGATCCCTGATAAGTGGGCCAAATATTTGCTCCCGCTGGTTGGTAGTCATCAGCTCCCAAGCGGTATCAAGGATACTCAGTAACTCTGGCTGGTCTTTCTGTTTAAGTATTTTTAAGAGGATATCTTTGTTCATGGTAGCGCCAAAAGTGCAGTGATCAGCTGCTTACCATAGGTGAAAATGTCAGTATTCCCAGTCAAAAAAATCTCTCAGCTTGATGCCTAATGCTTTGGCGAGCTTGTTCATACTACCCAGGGTAATATTTTTTTCTCCTCTTTCAATATCGCCAATGTAGGTACGATTTAGGCCAGCACGATGGGAAAGTTCCTCTTGTGTAAGGCACTGCTCCTGCCTGATCTCCCGTAGACGATTTCCAAATGCTTTTTGAACGGTGGCCAAATTCGTATCCTTCTCAATGAAGAGAAAATACTGATTTGCACCATGCTTTCTGCTCTACCGTCTATAATGGTCATTTTGTATCTTTGTTAGAAAACTCCGTAGTAATGCTTCGGCGGGAGTAGCTGGATATGGGCAGGAAGACAACCACTAAAGCCTTTCGAGAACGTGCAGTATCAATGGTTCTGGCGGGCAGACAGCGGACAGTGTGGCTGAGGAGTTAGGTGTAGAACCCCACAAAGTACGTCGATGGTTTGTAAGCGCCAATTTAACCAGCGTAATAGCCAACCCTACCAGATCAGCTTATTCTTGAGATGCCTTCACTGCCCAGGGTAGAAGCTGCTCCAGTTTCTCAACCGTGTCCGCATAAGGCAGCTCTT
>NZ_JAGHQW010000091.1 GCF_017744115.1 Salinisphaera sp. G21_0
TTGCAGGTCAGCAAACGATAAGTGTGCATTGCTTGGGGCAATATCAAACTGGGTTTCACTGAAGCTGATATGTCGGGCTTCCGGAGTGAAGCGTTGGCCGGTAGTAAATAACTCTCGAATGGAGCGGTTTAAGTCCAACAGGATGTAAGTGGTGTCTTTATTGGTTTTGGCCACGGCACTGATATTGAACGCCATCCGGTACTTTGCCCGTTGGCCCTGGCGTTGCTCTTCATTAATGGATTCCAGATGCACCAGAATAGCCGGGAGGTCTAAATCCTGTTCCTGACCAGTGGCTGAATAGCCAAGGAGCGTGTTTTCAGAAACCTGTTTCAGATGCTCTACCAGACTCACAATAATCTGTCGTTCAGGATTCGATGTTGAAGGCATAGTTCAGTTCCTGGTGGAGCAGGTCAGTAAACCGGTTTACCAGTAGAGGGCTGACTTTTTCCAGTGAGGTTTCGGCTTCCCTATCGATCCGGACGGTTTTCTTTTCCAACGGCAAACCCATCCACATCCACCGGCCTGAGCGTTTGGATTGTTGGTAACGGTGTTGCCAGTTATCCTTTCGTTCAAATATCAGTTCCCGGGAAGCATTGACCGGCTGCATCAGGAAACTGTTTTCCCAGAAACTGTGACTGCCTACCCGGACACCTCGGCGTGTTTGTCTTGGGTTACCCAGACGATGGGCACCCACTTCATTAATACCAATCCAGATGGTCAGGTAACGCTCTTTTCTGCCGTAGCTTTTATTGAGCCTCACCTTGATCCGGTTCAGCTCCTTCAGCCGTTTTTGTGATACTTTCATGCGTCGGGACATATCACGTAGCACTTGCCGTTCAGCCCAGCGGCTCAGTTTGGACAAGGCTCTTTGAATGGCTTGCTCTGTTTTTCCCGGGGACTGTTTGAACAGGGCGGTGAGTTCTTCAATATCGCTGCTGACTTCCTGTTTAATGAGCATGGATATTCCATTTGGCTAAATAGCCATCGTCTTTCAGTTTTCGGTCGACTTCATAAACCTGACCATTGGCCAACACGGTATCGCCCCGCTTCAGCCGGATAGCACTATCCACAGAGAGAATGGTGACTTCACCCTGGACAGCCTCATATTTGCCAAGCTCTACCAGTTCTTTATTGATAATGCCCCGGGTTTCCAGCGATGACTGATCCGAAAACGTCAGTAAAACCGACTGCCCAAAGGTTGAAAGAATGGTGTGGTCCATCACTTTGAAGGCTTTATCCATTGGAGCAGTCTCCTGTTGTTATGGTTAGCTCATGGTCAGCTTGATCACTGCCCGTGGTCGTAAATTGATAGGCAACGGATTGGATTGGGTATGAACAATCACACCCTTCTCAAAATCCATGACCTTCTGCTTGGCGGAGCGTGGCAGGCCGATGGTGTTAACGGTTTCGACAAAATCTGCCGGCGCAAACCAGGTCTTGAAGAAATCCGCACCGGTTGGGTAGAGATAAGCTTCATTGGCCGCGACAAAGTCATTGCCACCCACTGAGCCCCGGTACTCTTCCCAATCAATATCCGCAAAACGGAACCGGCCCTTGGGATCGGTACGCAGGGCTTCACCATCCTGCCAACGCTGGTAGGCTTCTTTTACTGACTTGTGGCCAACCAGCCCATCAAAGAAGTCAGAGCCACAGAATGCATGGAGACCGCTGTAGGGCAAGGCTCCCAACGCATCATCCACCAGACGACGGGCTTTTACGCCCTGGGCACGAACGTCAGTGGTTGTGCTGCTGAACTTGAAGTCATGGGTTTGCTGAGTAACACCGAACTCATCAAACAGGTTGTAGAGAATGGTGCTGCCATCGCCATCCAGAATTTCACCCTTGAGCGCCCCCATGCGTAGAAACTCCAGCGTCACCTCATGGTTGGCATTCATCTTCTGCAGCCGTTGGTTCACAACAGCCTGTACTCCCTGCATGGCATCCTCACTGCCAAACTGACGGACATTCTGCACTTCCGCCGCCAGAATGGTGCTGTCATGGGGAATATGGGGCACCACAAAGCTGCGCAGCTGACGTTTATCGCCAATGGCCTGAGTGGCAGGTGCGCCACGCTCTGTAGAGGGCAACAAGCGGAGTTCTCCGTTAATGCTCTCTACCACGACGGTTGCTGTATTGATACCGCTCTCCTGAAAGAGGCCCAGTTGCCCAAGACGACCAGGCTTGTAGTCCATCTCATTGATGGTGGCGGTCAGACTGGTAAGGCTGAACGCATCGTCATTAAAAATATCCAGCATGTTATCGCTCCTTGATAACGGAAGTTTGTTAAGAGTGAGTTACAGAGGTAAAAATCAGGAAGGGTTATTCACTGCGCAGAATAATATCCAGTCCGGCCAGTTGATCTACGGCAGTCGCCTTTTGCTCATCGGTAATCCCGGCAGGCCAGATCAGCAGACTGTCCACCACTTCTGCCAGACGGGCGATGATCACACCGTCACCACCAGAGGCATCGGTCACCTTGGCAGCGTAGAGAATGCCAGCAGCGGTTTCAGTGCCATCAGAAGCACCTGGATCGAGGGGCTTGAATGCTCCGGTAGCCGATTCTTTGCCGACCACCGTACCAGGCTTCATCGTCAGGTTCGCAGCCAAAGGCACCAGCTCACGGCTAATGGTGTTATTGCCTTCAGACACCAGAAATTCACCGGTATAGACCGATTCCGTTTTTACGCTCATGGGTAAAGTCCTTTTGGTTGGAGGATATTAGACAGGGGTTAAGCGCGATTACGCCGACTGTAAATTGCCTGCGTATCTATGGCAGAAGTGGTGGGTTTCAGGCCTTGCTGCTTGGGCGTCAGGGCATTGTTGATGGGTTCATCTTCAGAGGTCAGTAATGCCAGGAGACTATTCTGCACCTCGGATACCGAGCAGTCGTCTTTTATAAAATCCGCTGCCTTATCCGGGAAGCCTGCTGTCTGGCAGAGGTTCTTAATCTGGTCATAGCTGGCGAGTCGAGCCTTGACCTCATCTTCCGACAGTGCCGCTTTAAGAATTGCAGCGGTTTTTTCCGCATAACCAGCCTGACGACAAAGATCAGCAATAGCCACAGAATCAACTTGAGGTTGCGGCTCCACCGTCTGATTCTGCGGCGGAGTTGGCTCTGCCGGGTTTTTAGCTTGCTCGATACGTCCATAGCCATCCGGTGCGTTATTGAACATGGAGAGATCAAAGTGGGCAGTGGCCTTCACCGGTTCATCAATCTGATCCACCAGGCCCATGTCCAGGGCTTCTTTTGCGGTGAACCAGGACTCCGATTCCATCTGCGCCTTCATTTCTTCTAGGCTCTTACCGGTTCTGGCAGTGTAAGACACAGCAATACTGTCCGCGATCTTATCCATAATATCGGCGGTTTTGCGCATGGCTTCGGCATCGCCCTGTGCCCAGCCATAGGGGTTATGGATCATCATGGCATTCTCAGCGATGGTGACCGTATCACCGGCCATGGCAATGACACTGGCAATGCTGGCCGCCAGCCCTTCGATGGTGACATGGATATTGGCTTTATGCAGACGCAGGGCGTTATAAATGGCAATGCCTTCAAACACCATACCGCCCCGGCTATTGAGCCGGACATTGATCTCTGAGGCATCCAGATTACGGATGTGATCCACTACGCTCTGTGCCGAAACGCCGTACCAGTCATCAATATCATCGAAGATGAATAGCTCCGGAGTCTGATTGGCTTCGTTTTTAAAGGTGTACCACTGTCGGTTATGACTCATCCCTGTCATCCTTTGCTGGTTGATTGGAAGATTTATGGTTTTCCGGATCACGGCCATGCTGTCGTATTTCAGTGAGTGGCTGTCTGCCCGGCGATTATCCGCAGCGATTTCGCCATCCATCTGCTCGTTGTCATAACCCAATTCGCTGACCACCTCTGAGCGGGACTTGAAACCAGAACGCACGGCCATTTTCTGTGCCTGCATATCCTGAACCGGGTGCATATACGGCCAGCCATGGGCGATCCACTTCACCCGGCGATAGGCTCTTGGGTTATTGGCATACTCTGGAATAGCTACCGAACCACTGAGCACCGCCATATCCAACCAGCGGTTCCAGACCGGCCGACAGAACTGAAAGATAATCTGGTTATGCTGAATCTGCTGAATGCGGCGGCGGAACCCATTGATGATCAGCCGCAGTGCCCGGTCACTGACTCCCGCCATATCACCCGACAGCAGTTCATAAGGCAATCCAATACCTGCGGCAATCGCCATTAACTGTTGCGTCATAAAATTGGGATAGTCTGCGGCAGTACCCGGTGGATTATTGAACTCGACCTCTTCACCCGGTGCCAGCTCCTGCATGATTCCTGGTTCCATCGCTACCATGGGCAGACCATTGTCGCCAAACACCAGCGGCTTGCCGGTCAGAGGATCAATAGGGTCTTGTTCCGGAGATGACTTTTTAATAAAGCCGGTAAACAGGTTGGCAATCTCCTGCCGTAATAGCGTGGCGTCATCAAATTTGTCCAGATGATAGAGTCTGATTAATACCTGAGTCAGTAATGGCTGGCCTCTTAGCTGTCCCGGACGCAGGGCTTCAAATATATGAAGAACATTGTCGGCCTTCACCCGAACCAGTCTGGTGCTGTCAAAAGCAAACTCGGCTGGATGCTCCCCCCGGTGAAAGTAATAAGCGACTCGCATCCCCAGCTTGTTAAACTCAATCCCCGCCTTAATCACATGGCCATTATCCAGTGTTTCGTTATAGCTGATGGGGACAAACTCGGATTCCAGCACCTGCAGTTGCAGGGGAACGGATAAACCGTCTTCCAGTCTGCGGGGACGTAGCCTGACAAAGCACTCGCCACCTTCAAACATGGCACGGGTAATCAGCGATTGCTCGCCAGTGAAACTCAGCAGACCATCAGCGTCCGATTCATCCGACCATTGCAGAAACAGGTTTTGGTTCGTCGCCCTATACCGGCAGCGGTATAGGCTGAGTTTTTGAAACGACGAAACAGGTTGGTGAGCAATCCCATGCTCAAACTCCCTTGGATGAACAGATGCCATACTGCTTCGGACGTTTTTGCTGCTTAACCAATTCCCGTTCGATGGCCTGCAATCGCCTTTCCATTTCAGCAAAGCTACTGTACTCCGTCGACCTTCAAATTCCACGGTACGTGTCTCACGCAGCAGCACTGCCCGTTTCAGAGCCTGGTATTCTGTCTGATCATGGAGGTTATCTCTGAAGGTAGGAGCTGCGGGATGAACGACGGACTGGTTTTGGCTTGTTGCTGGTTTCTTCTAATTCAGGATCAGGCGTATCTTCTGGTGCTGGTCGGCCTTTTGCCAATAAATCCAGATTGATGGGACTACCCTCACCATCCACATCATCGTCGTAGGCATCCACTTCATCCATAAACAGAAAACGGGCAGGCATTGAGCGAAGGCCTGCTGCTGAGTTGGCTCCGGTAAAGATCAGCACACCATTGGGAAACTCCTTGGTCAGCAAAGTATTGCCACTGTCCCGGCTTCTGGGATCTTTCACCTTCTCCCGCAGATCCGGCATTTCATCGATCATCGGAGCAATCCGCTGCTTTGATGTCCGCTTGGCCATATCCAGCGTGGGAAGCACATACATCATGGGACCCGGCGTATGGTCAATCACATAACCAAGCCAGTTATTGCCGCATTCGGTGCCACCCACCTGGGCACCCTTCATAAACACCACCTGCTCAACAGGCGACGATGGTGACAGACAATTCATGATTTCTTTCAGATACGGTGTGCGGGAAGTTCGCCATCGGCCAGCTTCTTTGGTGGCTTTTGCCGGAAGAATCCGTTTCTGGTCAGCTCATTCGGAAACGGTCAGGCGAGTGTCCGGCCTCAGCCCTTTGAAGAAGCCTTCAAAATATGGGCTTTTGACTGACAGGCTATCAACCATTTAAGCAATCTTTGAAGAAACCTAATAATAGGTCTATTATTTGATCTATTAATCAACCGTAAAAGGAGCTAGTTATGGCCTCAGTCCATCCTATTCTCGCTGATGTCAGTGCCGGGATATCCGAACTCAAAAAAAACCCGATGGCTGTTCTGAAAGAAGCCAATGGTGAAACCGTGGCCATCCTGAATCGCAATCAACCCGTGTTTTATGCAGTGCCAGCCCATGTTTATGAAGCTATGCTCGATGCTCTGGATGACCTGGAACTCGCAGCCATCGTCGAAGAACGCAAAAATGATGAGCGGATTCGGGTAAATATCGATGACCTATGAGCTGGATTTTTCTGCACTGGCATGGAAAGAATGGCAGAAACTCAACTCCACAGTGAGAGAACAGTTCAAAGCCAAGCTGCGTAAACGCTTGGAGAACCCTAAAGTTTCCAAAGATAAACTGTCCGGCCAGAAAGACTGCTACAAAATCAAACTGCGAAATTCGGGCTATCGGTTGGTTTATCAAGTCTTGGACGACGTTGTTGTAGTATTTGTGATCAGTGTCGGTAAACGAGAGCGAAGCGAGGCCTATAAAGCCGCTCAAAAACGACTACGGTAAAACCATAGCATTAAGTATCGCTTCCAACTCCTCTTGAAGTAGCTCCCCCACTTTTCCTGGGTCATCCTCTGCCGCCAACACATCCGCCATCCGATCAGGAATGGCCAGCAGTTCATCTCGAATAATCCGGCCTGCCTTGAAAGCATCCTGCTTTACCTTAGCTGCATCGGTCAGGGTACCGCTTTTTTCCTCATACTCCAGCTTGGCCTTGAATGCTTCCCGCATGGTGCGGGCAGTGACAAAGTCAACAGCTCCCGGTTGTGTCGGAGCAAGATCGGTGGATTGATCGGAACGGATAAGCGTCACTGGGTCATTATTGGCTTTCATCGCCTGTTCAGCCTGCACCGAGTCCACCTTGCCATTTTTCAGTTTCACAATGCCCTTTTTAATCAGCTTGGTGACATAGCCTTTGGTAAAGCCTTGCTCCTGGCAAATTCCGCTTGTGAAATCAGCGCCATGGGAAGTCATACCTACAGCCATCTCATTCAATATGGACATTCGCCCTAAAAAACACTGGCCACTCAACTCTGGATTGTATTGTGCGAACAGCATCCGGAATTTGAGCCGTGGGATTTTCCCGATGAAATCCAATTCCGAAACCTGGTAGAGCAGCTGATTGATGACTGGCTTCACCAGCGGATTTCCAGAGAATTAACGATTCGGCAATGGCTGGAAAAGCAGCAGTAACTCAACCGCCACGGATGGCGCTGGTTTCGACAAAAAGGTATACCTGCTGTGCCATTTTTGAAACCGGATTTTCTTATTAATTATCAGCCGGTTAATGCCAAAAAGTATACCAAGGGGTAACTCTTCGCTAAAACCATAATTCAAGCATCAAAAGTCATGTATTCAACCCTTGGCAGATGCTTGATATCTCCCCTGAACCTGAATGCACTTCGGGTCAACCCGGCACTCCCTTCAGTCTTGTTCAAGTCAGCTTGACCAAGCAGGAATGCATTGATCTCAAATGGCAGGTCAATCACTATCGGGATCTGTGGGAACGAGCTCGAGATCGTGAGCGCGAATTGACAGCTGCCATTGCCTTGATGAAAAAAGAACATAAGGCTGAAGTCGAGCAACTCAAAGCGCAAAACAAAGAACGCAATTCTCAGCTAAGTCACATGAAACATATGGTCTTTGGTCGCTCTACCGAAAAGAAAAGTCGCTCCAAACAAGGTCAGGAAAAACAAAGCAAAAACACTACACGACAACCGACAACCCGTAAACGTGGCCAGCAACCGGGAACTCCGAGCCATGGCCGGAGAAAACATGAGAACCTACCGGTGGTTGACCAGGACGTTGACCTGCCTGATGACGAGAAACATTGCCCCACCTGTCGTTTACCCTTCCATCCATTCCCAGGCTGTGATCATTGCGATGTTATCGAATTCCGGTCAACAGACAACTTAATTCGTATAAGCAGCGTGGGCTTTATCTGGCCGCAGGAACGATTACCTCTGGCAAGTGGTCGTTTGTATTACTTAAACGTGCAGCGACTTCTTGTTCGGAATGATCCGCAGCAGTGGCCAACACGACAGTTGAGGCTGGAAAAGCAAGTTGAGCTTATAGCCTCTCAGCGGGACAAGGAGCTGACACGCCCAAGGCTGGCTCCAAAGGCAAGGAAAGTGTTGGAGAGCCTGGCAAATCATTGGGAAGCTGTGGCTGACAGGTTATCTTGAAGCTTGCATTGCCAATGACCGGCAACCGCCAGTAGATTTAAGTCAGTGGATTCCCTGACTGATGGATGAAAGTCGCCTCAACGAATTACGAATCCATGACCCGCCTGCCAGCTAAGGTCAATCCAGTCTGAAGGTCTTTTAAAGGCAATGGCAAGATAAACCCAGCACTGCCCAAGGATATTAAGTGGCACGATTCTTCTTCTGACTGTGCTGACGATGTGTACGGCAGGCAGGAGCTTTCGATGAACAGCGTTCGATGGTCTGGTCATCCAGAATCATCGAAACCGGTTCGTCTTCGGGCACTTTTGAGCTAACCAATAGTAACAATCGGGCTGCAAGACTTCACCAGCGCCAGCGACCAGTGGCAACCCAGTGATGATAACTGCTCCAGACTTTATCGTACTGAATGGCCAGTAATGCCTGAGTCAGGAATCCTTCCCCGGAAAGCATACTACCGA
Source organism: Salinisphaera sp. G21_0 (assembly GCF_017744115.1). Classification (GTDB taxonomy): domain Bacteria; phylum Pseudomonadota; class Gammaproteobacteria; order Pseudomonadales; family Endozoicomonadaceae; genus Endozoicomonas. The sequence goes on from NZ_JAGHQW010000091.1 coordinate 8,648, forward strand.
TCAGCAATCCACAAAATACGGGCCCAGCCTGGGTAGAAACAGCTTCGGCAAGAAATGTTATATAAAACAATAGTGCTTTTAATAATATGCTTTGCCCTGAAAAAATCATCTCAATCGCCTGAATTTATAGTTCCGTGACGATTGGTTTAGATCAAAAAAAATAGTTCTACTGTACTTCTGAATCTCTAAAGTAGAGTTTGTGGTTGCCATCACTTGAATACTGGTAAACAAACGACCATTGCCAGACAGGTGCACTCTTGACTCAGGGGGTACGACAGTCGTCTTGTTAAAATGCTGTTTTTTTTTTATGGAATTTTCCTTGCTGATTTTTGTCCTACTCACAGTTTTGGGTCATATAGCAGGCTAAAGCGATGGATGGTGTCGGTAGAAACGGGGCAGATGTCCTCTTTAAGTGTTCTTACTGTGGTGGAGGGAATACCGGAAAACTTGGTCGACGTTCAGTGGTCGAAACAAAGTGCGAAAAACATGAAATGGGGCACTTGGAATGTATACGCAAAAATGCTAATTCATTGAATAAACCGGAAAAGTGTAAGTGTGGACCGGGCATGTCCTTGCGTCGAAATGAAAAGCCATTGTTAAAGGATGCCTGTCAAAAGGGGGACTTGGAAGCTCTTAAGTTGGGACTTGAACTGAAACCTGAAGGCGACGTCACTTCTGCTCTTTCCGCTGCAGCAAGAGCGGTAGCTGAAGCTGAAGCTAGTGGGCATACTGATAGCCAGGACTACACCGAGTGCTTCCGGACTTTGTCGAGTGCTATTCAAAATCACGCGGATGAACATAAAAAATTGTGTGCCCAATTAGCAACATTGGCGACAGGGGTTGGAGTGGCCATAGCTGGATTGACCACAGTTGAAGCGGCAGCTTTCAGTGCAAAGTTTGTTGCGCTTTGTGAAATTGTGGGTGAAATTGCGAATATGTATATTACCGGATTTCCAATGGGGACGGTGATGTCGATGGTTGGTTTTGGAACTCTGCTATCTTCGTGGGATCTCTCAGCCTTCCCACATATCATGGCATCTATTTCAGTATTATCAGGTTCGGTATTATTAGGCATTGCTACATCAAACCTGGCACATAACGGAGGTGAAAATATCGGAAAAAAAAGGGGCAACGCCATTTATCTTGAGGACGGTAACACCCCACTGCATATTGCTTCTCAAAACAACGCTTACCAATGCGTGAGAACTCTGGTTGATCAGTGGGCAGGTCGAGATCAGCAAAAATGGAGAATTATAAAATTAGCTTTCTCGACGATCATGAATGCTATTTCCGGTGGCATATCCGCATCTATGCCGGGTTTTATGGAAGGATTAAATGATTCTTATAACGATTTATTTTTTCTGACTCACAGGTGGGATGTCAACACCGCCAATCAGGATGGCTATACACCTTTGCACTTTGCTGCTGAGAATAGTAGCGCCAGATGCCTGGATGCCTTGCTCTGGGCTGGAGCTAACATCAATGCCACTGATAGCAAAGGCTGGACGGCTCTTCACTTCGCTGCTCAAAACGGCTGTGCAGAGTCCATCAAAAAGTTGCTGGACTGGCCATCTCGCGTCAATATCAAGAATAACGATGGCAATAGGGCTCTCGACCTGGCTTGCTACAATGGCCACATAGAGGTCATCAAGGTCTTGCTGGCCGCTGAAGACGTTAACGGTGCCCTGCGCGAAGCCGCCGAGCAGGGAGAAACGCTGTGTCTTAAACCCCTGATCAACGTGGGAGCAAACGACCTTGACGGTGCCCTGCGCGAAGCCGCCAGGTGGGGGAAAAAGCAGTGCCTTGAACTGTTGCTTAACGAGGGAGCGAAAGACCTTTACGGTGCCTTGTATAATGCTGTCCTGACGGGAAACAGTGAGATCCGGGACGTTCTGATTAGTAAAGGAGCGGATATTACTACCGTACTGCGCACTCCTGACAGCGAAGATGATTCTATGAAAGCTTTCATTAGCCGGATCATCTCGAGATACATCAATGCAACCGATGAAAGAGGCACAACGCCACTGCATATTGCCGCTGCCAGGGGCCATACCACACGCCTGCAAAAGCTGATTGAAACCAGGGGAGTGGATGTCAATGCCAATGATAGCTATGGCAATACAGCTCTGAGCCTGGCTGCCTGCTGTGGCCACACAGAGGCCATCAAGATATTACTGAACAACTCCGGTACTTGTGGTATCCAAGTGAATGCCAAAAATAGGTTTGGCAATACGGCTCTTCACTTTGCTGTCTGGAATGATCACACAAAGACTGTCAAGGAGCTGGTGTCCGCCAGAGGAATCAATGTCAATGAGAAAAATAACAATGGCCAGACGGCTCTCCACACAGCTGCTTCTGAGGGCCACACAGGGACCATCCAGACATTGCTGACCAAAGCCCCCTCCCTGGCCACAGAGAAGGATAACGGTAGCGAAACGGCTCTCCACACAGCTGCTTTTCGGGGCCAAACAGAGGCCATCCTGACATTGCTGACCAAAGCCCCCTCCCTGGTCACAGAGAAGGATAACGGTGGCTACACGGCTCTCCACACAGCTGCTTCTGCGGGCCAAACAGAGGCCATCCAGACATTGCTGACCAAAGCCCCCTCACTGGCCACAGAGAAAAATAAACGTGGCTTTATGGCTCTGCACTTAGCTGCTCGTTTAGGCCAAACACAGGCCATCCAGACATTGCTGACCAAAGCCCCCTCCCTGGCCAAAGAGCAGGATAACTTTGGCGATACGGCTCTCCATACAGCTACTTCTGCGGGCCAGACAGAGGCCATCCAGACATTGCTGACCAAAGCCCCCTCCCTGGCCACAGAGAAAAATAAACGTGGCTTTACGGCTCTCCACTTAGCTGCTCGTTTAGGCCAAACACAGGCCATCCAGACATTGCTGACCAAAGCCCCCTCCCTGGCCACAGAGAAAATTAACGGTGGCTTAACGGCTCTTCACATAGCTGCCTTAAAAGGCCAAACAGAGGCCATCCAGACATTGCTGACCAAAGCCCCCTCCCTGGCCACAGAGAAGGATAACTTTGGCGATACGGCTCTCCATACAGCTGCTTCTGCGGGCCAAACAGAGGCCATCCAGACATTGCTGACCAAAGCCCCCTCCCTGGCCGCAGAGAAAAATAAACGTGGCCATACGGCTCTCGACACAGCTATTTTTCAGGGACAAACAAAGGCCATCCAGACATTGCTTGCTGACCAAAGCCCCCTTACTGGCCAAAGAGGAAAATAACCGTGGCTTTACGACTCTCAAGAGGAAACCGAGAGGAAACCGGGGTCGGGTCTTGATTCTTGATCTGATCGTCTCACACTTCCACTTCGTACTGCGCCAGATTCGGTGCGGTTCCTTTAATCTCCCCATCTTGGATAAATGCCTTCTGTCGTGCAGAAATTGACTCCCCCTTGACGGTAATTACTGAACCATCCCTTAGCGCGGCCTGACTGGTGCCGTTGCCATTATTGGCGGTAGTGGCAACAACCCGGTCGCTTCCAGATATCAGGGCTTTGAATTGCTGCCAGAGTTTGTGGTTGCCATCACTTGAATACTGGTAAACAAACGACCATTGCCGGGCAGGTACATGCCTGACTCAGAAGTTACGACAGTCGTCTTGTTAAAAATGCTGTTTTTATGGAATTTTCTCTGCTGACTTTTGTCCTACCCACAGTGTTGAGTCAAATAGCAGGCTAAAGCGATGAATAATATCAGACAGAACACGTTCGTATTTAATTGCCCTATCTGTATGGGTGTCTGACCCATCAGAGGACAACTTGGTGGGCGTTCCATGCGGCTTGTTGATAACAGAAGAGGAATATTAATGTCACTGATAACGACGGCGTGACGCCTTTGATAATAGCTGCCTTTTGGGGCAAATTTGATCGACTGACACAGCTGATCGACGCAGGAGCAGATATCAATGCCGCTGCTAACACCGGCACAACGGCACTGACTTGTGCCGCTTGCTGGGGGCGAATCGATTGCCTGAGAATGAAAACCGGGGTCGGGTCTTGATTCTTGATCTAATCGTCTCACACTTCCACTTCGAAAGTTTCACATCATCATGATTAATAGTCATATCAAATCCTTATGCTTTTTTTGATGTAAATAGTGAATGTCAGGAAGGAACTTGTGTAACGAAGCGGGAGTCTTAAGCTGTGATTCAATAACTTGATG
>NZ_JAGHQW010000092.1 GCF_017744115.1 Salinisphaera sp. G21_0
TGCCGGAAAAGCACAGACAGCATGCCGAGTGGACACCTGAGAGACTCCAGAACTGGGCTGCCCAAACAGGGCCTGAAACAGAAGCAGTGATACGACGAATCCTCTCAGACCGTCGCTATCCGCAACAAGGCTATCGCAGCTGCCTTGGCATCATGAGGCTGGGAAAAAGTTATGGTGATGCCCGCCTTGAAAACGCCTGTCGTCGTGCACTGTATACTGATGCCTGCTCTTATCGCAGTCTCGAATCCATCCTGAAGCACAACCTGGATCAACAACCGCTGCCGCAACTGGAACCGGAACCTGCATTGCCGGATCATCATGAGAACCTTCGTGGCTCTGACTACTTCAACTAATCCATGACGAATAATAGAGAAAGGAACCAGAACCATGTTATTGAATCCGACTTTAGAAAAACTGCAAACACTGAAACTGTCCGGCATGTATGAAGCACTTAATGAGCAATTAAACAGTCCAGACATAGAACAAATGTCGTTTGATGAACGGCTGGGGCTGATGGTTGATCGTGAAGTTACTGTTCGTGATAACCGTCGCTTGAAAACCCGTTTAAAAAATGCACGACTAAGGCAACATGCCTGCATGGAAGACATTGACTTTCGCCACCCTCGCGGTCTCAAGCGTGAGCAGTTCCAACAGTTACTGGGCAGTGGCTGGATAAAGGATCATCAAAACGTCATTATCACCGGACCAACCGGGGTTGGTAAAACCTGGCTGGCCTGTGCCCTGGCTCAGAAAGCCTGTCGTGATGGTTATACAGTCCAGTACCAGAGACTGCCAAGACTGCTGCAGGACCTGAGCCTTGCCCGTGCTGATGGTCGTTACCTGAAGATCATGACGACGGTGGCCAAAACCGACCTGCTCCTTCTGGATGACTGGGGGCTTGCCCCCTTAAACGAGAGTCAGAGGCGAGATTTGCTGGAGCTGTTTGAAGACCGGCACAACCTCAAGAGCACGCTGATTACCAGCCAGATGCCGGTTGATCACTGGCATGAACTGATCGGTGATCCGACACTGGCAGATGCGATTCTGGACCGGCTGATTCATAACGCTCACCGCGTTCCTTTAAAGGGTGAGTCACTGCGCAAGAAACAAGCAAAACTGGCGAAGTCCGAACCTACGTCCTAAGCTGCAAATCGATGCGTCGCTGCGCTCCGATTAGGGGTGGCCGAATGTTACCGGAATGGGTGGCCGGATACTTCCGGAATCAGTGGCCGAATGTTAGTGGAATGGGTGGCCGAATGCTCCGGAATGCGCAGCCCTTCTCAGCAACATAATGCAGCGGTGTTTTCCCACTGTTGTCAGTTTGGTTTCTATCCTTTTCAGAGATTCCATAGAGTTCAGTAAACAGACTCATTTCTTTGCCCTGCTCAGCCAATTTGTGCAGCTCTGTTTTCCCAAGCTCATCAACGTCTTTGGCTTCCCCGAGGTGCGGATATTCATGCGCGTATACTATGCTGTCCTCCTCAGCAGCAGAATCAGCCAGAGCAGCTCTGTTTTCGCTGATAGCGGGTGACTCAATTGTTGACAGTTCCCGTGGTGCCGGGTCAGTATCCGGGCCTTCATTGAATGACTTTTTACGAGAGTAAACCGCAGTTTTACTATCAGTCGGGGCAAGATCGTCAGTGGCAACAGAGCCAGCCTGAGCTGTTTTGTCAGCTTTTTTGGTATCGTCGATCTTCACGTTGGTTGTGAGCGTACTGTTGTCTTTTTCATGATCGGCCTGGGAAACAGCGAAGTACGTTAATACATTGACGGTCTCTTTTAAGCCCTTAGCTAAAGTGAGCGCCGTTTCGCAATTCTTATCCTTAACTTTGGCCAGGGAGCGGTCAAAGGCCTGCAATGTCTGGATGGCCTCTGTGTGGCCTTTTTCAGCAGCTTTGTTGAGAGCTGTTTTGCCATATTTATCCTTCGCTTTGGCCAGAGAGCGGTCAAAGGCCAGCAATGCCTGGATGGCCTCTGTGTGGCCTTTAAAAGCAGCGAGGTGGAGAGCCGTTCTGCCATATTTATTCTTCTCTTTGGCCAGGGAGCGGTCAAAGTCCAGCAATGCCTGGATGGCCTCTGTGTGGCCTTGATAAGCAGCTGAGTGAAGAGCTGTTTGGCCATTGTTAGCCTTCTTTTTGGCCAGGGAGCGGTCAAAGTCCAGCAATGTCTGGATGACCTCTGTGTGGCCTCCATAAGCAGCTAAGTGGAGAGCCGTCAAGCCATCATTATTCTTCTCTTTGGCCAAGGAGGGGGCAAAGTCCAGCAATGCCTGGATGGCCTCTGTGTGGCCTCTATAAGCAGCTGAGTGGAGAGCCGTCAAGCCATTTCTTCTATCCTTCTCTTTGGCCAGGGAGGGGGCAAAGTCCAGCAATGCCTGGATGGCCTCTGTGTGGCCTCCATAAGCAGCTGAGTGGAGAGCCGTCAAACCATCATTATTCTTCTCTTTGGACAGGGAGGGGTCAAAGTCCAGCAATGTCTGGATGGCCTCTGTGTGGCCTTTTTCAGCAGCGTAGTTGAGAGCCGTCAAGCCATTTCTATCCTTCTCTTTGGCCAGGGAGGGGTCAAAGTCCAGCAATGTCTGGATGGCTTCTGTTTGGCCTTTAAGAGCAGCGGCGTGGAGAGCCGTTTGGGCATCGTTAGTCTTCTCTTTGGCCAGGGAGCGGTCAAAGGCCAGCAATGTCTGGATGGCCTTTGTGTGGCCTTTAGCAGCAGACCATTGGAGAGCCGTCCAGCCATCGTTATCCTTCTCTTTGGCCAGGGAGGGGGCAATGGTCAGCAATGCCTTGATGGCCTTTGTGTCGCCTTTACGAGCAGCTAAATGAAGAGCCGTTTCGGCATCGTTATTCTTCGCTTTGGCCAGGGTGGAGTCAATGGCCAGAATTTCGTTGACGGTCTCTGTGTGGCCTTGACGAGCAGCTTCGTGGAGAGCCGTATCACCATTGTTATTCTTGACATCAACTCGGATGCGCATGGGGGCAATTTCCTTAAATGCCCTGACGATCTCTGTGTGGCCATTACGAGCAGCCAAGTGGAGAGGCGTACAGCCATCGTTCATCTGTTCATTGACTGGGGATTGATAATTTTCCAGCAGCTCCTTGACGGACTCTATGTGGCCGTTCTGAGCGGCCATATGCAGGGGCGTAGCACCATCTGTATGTGTTTTGACATTGACATCCACTTTAAGCATTCGGGATTCACAATAAGGTAATTCGTCGTCATCGACGCTTTCCCCGCCCTTACGAATCAGTGGCAGTGCCGGTTGCCCGCATTCACTGCATCGTCGTTGATCAAGACTTGTTTCACTCTGCTCATCAAGGTGTCGGGTGATGCACCCCAGGTGGAAAACGTGGGGTTCCGGTTTGCAGGAGGTTTCGACCAGTGAGTGTCCACCAAATTGTCTTCTGATATGTTCGTCATTTATACAGATAGAAGAACAAGTAAAGCGGACATCTGCCCCGTTTCTACCGACACCATCCATCGCTTTAGTCTGCCATTTGACTCAAAACTTCGAGTAGGACAAAAAATCAGCAGGGCAAGTTCCACAAAAAACAGAATTTTTAACAAGAAGATTGTCGTTTAAATCAAAAGTCAGGCACGGAACCAATTTTCATTAGACAGTAATCGTTTATCCGGAATACAAACAATGGCAACCACAAATATCTGTCAAAGGATTGATCATATATTCAGGAACATCGACATGTTGCCAGTTCAATACCAGTTTAAGAACCTGAACCACCTTGGCTTGGTTGCCGCTATGTGTCGGGAGCTAAAGATAACCGAATACATCGATGCGCGTATAACTAATGACCGAAAATGAGGCTGGTATTCCAGTATTTATGGCACCTGCCAGTGGTAATGTAAACGACAAAACCTGTTTTAAGGAAATTATCAAAACCATCTGTCGTGTTTTAAGGCGGCTTTCAATAGTCGCTATCTGGTCGCTGATGCCGCCATGTACGTTGCTGAAACCCTCCAGCTGCCTGATGAGCAAAAGCAGCTGTTTATCTCTCGGGTGCCCCTGAATATCAACGACGCAAAGGAGCTGGTCGGCAAAGCGCCAGCCATGTCACTGGAGCCGGTTGAAGGTTATGAAGATTATTACTCGACTGAAGTGCCTTCTTGCTATGGAGAGGTTCAGCAACGATGGTTCTTGTTTCTCAACAAAAAGCGCAGGCTCAGTGAACAGAAAACACTGACCCGAAAGATGCAGAAGCAGTCACTGAAAGAGGCCCGTGATCTGGAAAAACTGGGTAAAAAAGTCTTTTTATGCCGGGACGATGCATTGAAGGCTTTTACCTTGTGGCAGAAACAATCGAAACTCTGCCAGAGTGCAACGGAGCTTGAGGTTACCGGTAAACCCTGCTATTTGGGCAAAGGACGGCCATCGCCGGATAGCAAGCCCGACCACTTTGAATACTTTGTGCAGGCTGAATGCTTTGTTCCCTGTGAGAGAAGGGAGAATGCACAGGTCTCACTGGGTTGCTTCATCCCGGATACCAATGAATTGGATCAGAATTGTATGAATGCCACGGAGCTGTTGTCTACCTACAAGTCACAACAACAGGTTGAGGGCGGCTTTCGATTCCTGAAAAGCCCGGACTTTCTGGTCTCTTCACTCTATCTGAAGAAAGCTGAGCGCATTGAAGCTCTGTTAATGGTGATGACACTGTGCCTGATGGTCTATGCTGCTATCCAGCACAGAATAAGGCACGAGCTGAAAAAGCAGAGCCGAGTATTTTCAAACCAGAAAAAGAAGCCCTGCCAGAATCCAACGGCGAGATGGGTGTTTTTCTGTTTCCAGGGAATAAATGTCTTAAGGGTCAAAAGAACAAGTGGTCGGTTTGAAGGAAAGACAATGGACGATCATTCAGATTTTGGGCATTTTTTACGAGTCGTTGTGCTCCGGATAGGGGTGGTGAAAGGCAGTTACATAATACTTCCAGAAATTTCTCATCCTTGTTTAAAATTGGATAATGTAGAGGTGTTTTCCCACTGTTGTCAGTTTGGTTTTATCCTTTTCAGAGATTCCATAGAGTTCAGTAAACAGACTCATTTCTTTGCCCTGCTCAGCCAATTTGTACAGCTCTGTTTTTCCAAGCTCATCAACGTCTTTGGCTTCCCCGAGGTGCAGATATTCCTGCGGGTATACTGTCCTCCTTAGCAGCAGAATCAGCCAGAGCAGTTCTGTTTTCGCTGATAGAAGGTGACTCAATTGTTGACAGTTCCCGTGGTGCCGGGTCCGGGGCTTTTAAGTTAGCTACGTTGAGCGCCGTTTCGCAATTCTTATCCTTAACTTTGGCCAGGGAGCGGTCAAAGTCCAGCAATGCCTGGATGGCCTCTGTTTGGCCTTTAAGAGCAGCGGCGTAGAGAGCCGTTTGGCCATTCTTATCCTTCTCTTTGGCCAGGGAGCGATCAAAGTCCAGCAATGTCTCGATGGCCTCTGTGTGGCCTTTAATAGCAGCGAAGTGGAGAGCTGTTTGGCCATCGTTATCCTTCTCTTTGGCCAGTGAGCGGTCAAAGTTCAGCAATGTCTGGATGGCCTCTGTTTCGCCTTTAAGAGCAGCGGCGTGGAGAGCCGTTTGGCCATTCTTTTCCTTTTCTTTGGCCAGTGAGCGGTCAAAGTTCAGCAATGCCTGGATGGCCTCTGTTTGGCCATTATAAATAGCGTAGTGGAGAGCCGTTTGGCCATTCTTATCCTTCTCTTTGGCCAGTGAGCGGTCAAAGTCCAGCAATGTCTGGATGGCCTCTGTGTGGCCTTTAGCAGCAGCCCAGTGGAGAGCCGTATGGCCAAAGTTATTTTTCTTTATGGCCAGTTTTTTGGCCAGGGAGCGGTCAAAGGCCAGCAATGTCTGGATGGCCTTTGTGTGGCCTTGTTCAGCTGCTCTGTGGAGAGCCGTCCAGCCATTGTCATCCATCTCTTTGGCCAGTGAGGGGTTAAAGTTCAGCAATGCCCGAATGGCCTCTGTGTGACCTTTAGCAGCAGCTTTGTGGAGAGCCGTCCAGCCATCGTTATCCTTCTCTTTGGCCAGTGAGCGGTCAAAGTCCAGCAATGTCTGGATGGCCTCTGTTTCGCCTTTAAGAGCAGCGGCGTGGAGAGCCGTTTGGCCATTCTTTTCCTTTTCTTTGGCCAGTGAGCGGTCAAAGTTCAGCAATGCCTGGATGGCCTCTGTTTGGCCATTATAAATAGCGTAGTGGAGAGCCGTTTGGCCATTCTTATCCTTCTCTTTGGCCAGTGAGCGGTCAAAGTCCAGCAATGTCTGGATGGCCTCTGTGTGGCCTTTAGCAGCAGCCCAGTGGAGAGCCGTATGGCCAAAGTCATTTTTCTTTATGGCCAGTTTTTTGGCCAGGGAGAGGTCAAAGGCCAGCAATGTCTGGATCGCCTCTGTGTGGCCTTGTTCAGCAGCTCTGTGGAGAGCCGTCCAGCCATTGTTATCCTTCTCTTTGGCCAGTGAGGGGGCAATGGTCAGCAATATCTGGATGGCCTCTGTGTGGCCTTTATCAGCAGCGTAGTGGAGAGCTGTATTGCCATTGTTGTTCTTAGCATTAACCATGACGCTGAGAACCTCCGGCTCTAGACAAGCCCTGGTCAGCAATGTCTTAACAGTATCAGTGCGGTCTTCAAAAGCAGCTAAGTGGAGAGCCGTGGCACCATCTTTATTTTTATAAATGGCCGTGGTGGGTGCAATGTCCAGCAATGCATTGACGGTCTCTGTGTGGCCTTGACGAGCAGCTTCGTGGAGAACCGTATCGCCATTGTTATTCTTGACATCAACCTGGATGCACATGGAGGCAATTTCCTTAAATGCCCTGACGATCTCTGTGTGACCATTACGAGCAGCTAAGTGGAGAGGCGTACAGCCATCGTTCATCTGTTCATAGACTGGGGTTTGATAATTTTTCAGCAGCTCCCAGACGGACTCTATGTGGCCGTTCTGAGCGGCCATATGCAGGGGCGTAGCACCATTTATATATGTTTTGACATTGACATCCACTTTCTTATCAAGCAGTTTTCTCAGGCACCCGGTTTGCCCCCAACAAGCGGCTAAATGCAGGGCTGTTTCGCCGTTATTATTGGTGGCATTTACGTTCGCTCCCTTTTTAATCAGTTTTTTCAGGCATGTTTTATCCCCATTGGCAGCGGTGATATGCAGCGGTGTTTGACCTTCCCCATCGGGGGCATCGATCTGTATCGGATCGTTCAGGTAATTGAAAAATTCCCAGTCACCTTTTCTGGCAGCAGTGTGCAGGGGCGTCTCACCCTGATGATCGGCGGCATTGACATCGGCACCGTGGTCGATCAGAGTCCGGGCTAAATCCGTATGCTGGTGCTTTAAGGCGACATCTAACAGGTATTCAGAATGACCGGTGAGCGCCGAGCGGTAAGGCTGATTGGCCAACGTCTTGTCTTTGTCCAGATGCCAGTTCAGCTTTCTCAGATTACCGCTACGGCAGACATTAAGCATCCGGGATTCACAATAAGGTGATTCGTCGTCATCGACGCTTTCCCCGCCCTTACGAATCAGTGGCAGTGCCGGTTGCTCGCATTCAGTGCATCGGCGTTGATCAAGACTTGTTTCACTCTGCTTATCAAGAAGGTGTCGGGTGATGCACCCCAAGCGAAAAACGTGGCGTTCCGGTTTGCAGGAGGTTTCGACCAGTGAGTGTCCATCAAATTGTCCTCTGATATGTTCGTCATTTATACAGATAGAAGAGCAATTAAAGCGGACATCTGACCTATTTCTACCGACACCATCCATCGCTTTAGTCTGCCATTTGACTCAAAACTTCGAGTAGGACAAAAAATCAGCAGGGTTAGTTCCACAAAAAACAGAATTTTTAACAAGAAGATTGTCGTTTAAATCAAAAGTCAGGCACGGAACCAATTTTCGCTAGACAGTGATCGTTTATCCGGAATGCAAGCAATGGCAACCACAAATATCTGGCAACAGTTCAAGACGATGATTACTGAAGGGGCGCGGGTTGTAGCCACCATTACCGCTAATAACAGCAATGGTACCAGTCAGGCAGAGCTTCGGGATGGTTCGGTTATTACCGTCAAAGGTGAATCTGTGGGTGTTGGCCAGAAGGCATTTATTCAGAAGAGATAAAAGGTACTGCGCCGCGCCTGCGCATTCCGGAGCATTCGGCCACCCCTATCGAAGCGGAGCGACGAATCGGTTTGCAGCTTAGGATGCAGGTTCGGACTTTGCCAGTTTTGCCTGTTTCTTGCGCAGTGACTCACCCTTTAAAGGGACGCGGTGAGCGTTATGAATCAGCCGGTCCAGAATCGCATCTGCCAGTGCACGACGACAGGCGTTTTCAAGGCGTGCATCACCATAACTTTTTCCCAGCCTCATGATACCAAGGCAGCTGGATAGCCTTGAGTTCATCGAGCAGGCTGCGAATTGCCTTGTTCAGTGTCGGCAGGGTAAAGAATGCCTGATCAATTTGACTCCAGTCAGGCTGAGCCTGCTTGTTCGATGATGGTTTGACGGGGAACAATTGCTGCTCCAGCGTATGCTCATCAATCGATTCAGGCAGTGGCCAGGTCAGTTCAGAAACCGAAAGCCGGGCCAGATAATCTTTAACGGTTGAGCGGGAGATATTGCAGCTTTGGGCTATCTTTCGCTCACTGAGGTGGTGCTCAAATTTGAGCCTGAAAACTTCACGAAGCTTAGTTTTACCCTTCAAATGAAAAAATCATTCAGGCAGATTTCAACGGTGAAGAGCTGTCGTTTACTTTGGAACTCTGGTGTTTATGAAATATTCTGGCTAATCTATTTTATTTAAAAAGCACCTTCAATGCTTCAGATAAATCTTTGAACTTTACCTGGCTACCGGTTGAGTTGATCTGTAAACGGGCGGGGCTGTTTGATGACTCAAACCGGTCAAATTCAATTTGAATTTTCTGATCGTTCTTGATGTTATACAGTAAATGGATGGGGCCACTGCAAACCTCAAAATTATTTTCTGACAATGCTGTACCAATATCAGTTTCGTTTTCGTTGAGCCTTTTTAATTCGTTGCGAATTTTATTGATGGTGCTGTCGAATTTCCTGGATTTTATTTCTTCAGGTTGTTTTGCTGCTTCGCTACCAAGGTTTTCCTGCATTTTTCCTGCGTTTTTAACAACTTCCTCCTGAAGTTTTTCCTGAAGCTTTTCCTTACTAGTGTTAACAGCATCAGAAATTTTCTTAAGCAAGCCTTGTAAATCCGCATGTTCAAAAATTCCCCCAATAAACTCTAATGGTATTTGACCAAAAGTGTCTTTAATTGGAGCTACAAAAAAATTTCTCACCATTTTTGGCAGATCACAATCATCCAGACATAACTTTATATTCACACTGACTCTGGCTTTTGATTGCTCTTTTTTTTCAATACTTTTTACCGTAAAATGGTATTCATCATGTTTACCCAAGAATTCAATAATTTTACCCTTAGTGCCTTCAATATGGAAAGGATAGCCCTCCAGTGATAAATCATATAGTCCAGAGCCAGGTATAAATTGTACGGGAACGTAGATTTGTTTCAGGTCTTTAGGATTTTTGGTATTGCGGTTTCCTCTAATTCCGGAATAGCCGAAAATTGCATCTTCATGGCTACCTTCAATGATTTTATCAAAAAAATCCTTTGCTAAAACAACAAAGGAGCTAACTTCAGGGCAAGGGATAAAATTCAATTCTGGATACTTTTTTTCAATTTCATCAAGACGCTCAACTAATTCTTTATCTATAAATACTTTTTCTTGATAGTGAATAGAACCATCTGATAAGCCAACTGGATTACTTTGACTGTGAGCATTTTCATTTTGGTAGTTGGTCTGATAGACTTGTCCTTCAAAACATTTTTTATATTTGTTGAGATAATACTTACCTTTATCTTTGCGTTCGCAGCCGTTGAGATTACTCCAGTCCTCCTGCAGAGCCTCTTGGCAAAGAGAGTGTTCTTTAGCCAAATCCCGGGGTTTATTTTTTTGCTTATCCTCAGCATTGATATTAACTGGGTGTTTTGTTTGGTCTAGCAACCCTATCAGGCACTGAATATTGTCTGCCTCGGCAGCCAAGTGTAATGGTGTCTTGCCTTGTTTATCCTCAGCATTGATCATAACTGTGTCTTTTGTTTCGTCTAGCAACCTTTTCAGGCACTGAATATTGTCTGCCTCGGCAGCCAAATGTAATGGTGTCTTGCCTTGTTTATCAGCAGCTTTGATTAATTTGGATAATTTTGTACGGTCTGGCAAGCATTTTGCGTGGTCTAACAACCTTTTCAGGCAATAAATATTGTCTGCCTCGGCAGCCAAATGTAATGGTGTCTTGCCTTCGTTATCTTTGAGATTAACGTCCACTTTTTCATCAAAGGAGAGTATGTGCTCAAGACATTCTTTATATCCTTGAACCTCCTGCGAACTATTGTGGTTCCAACATTTATCTATAACGACATAGTGCAAAGCAGCCATACCATTATTCTGGACTGTGTGATTGATATCTATTTTCTCGTTAAGCTTTTCATCAAAAATCTTTTGCAGGCAATCTTCTTTGCCATAAGCTGCAGCATACAGAAATAACCTCGAAAGCTGGTCGCTATCTAGTGTTATCATTTTGATTAGTTTTTTCAGGCACTCGTTTTTATTGTCATTATGAATAGTCAAAAGCAGTGGTGAAACCCCTTGTTTATTATTAATATGGAAATTATTATCTATGGTATCTTTTTTAAATATTTTTCCTTTTTCGTTGGTGTGGATCACATGCAGAAATCTTTTATTACCGTTATAAGCTGCATAGTGCAGCGGAGTATTATCGTCCTTGTCAGGTTTAATAATATCTTCTTTTAAAGATTTGTAATTTTCATTCAGCCAATTAATTCTATTCTCTGACATGGCTATACGATGCATTAGCGTTATACCTTTGTTATTTTTCTCATGCACATCAGCTTTAGCCCTTATCAGCTCTCTTACGCATGCATCAGTATCAGCCAGGAGCAGTGGGGTGTCACCATTTTCATCTTTAGCATTGATGCATGTTAATTCTTTGTCTTTCTTCAGTAGTAACTGAAGACAATTACTGTGCTTTTTCTCGGCTGCATAGTGCAGGGGTGTCCTCTTTTTATGATCTTGAAGATTGATGGATTCTGCCAATTTCCCTTCCCTTTTCGCTTTCTCCAGAAATTTTTCCAGGTAATTTTTGTGGCCTTTTTCTGCCGCGTAGTGCAGGAGTGTTTTACCGTCAGTTTCGTCCTTATCTTCCTCTTCCAGGCGTATCCTATTGACCAGTTTCTCTGTACTTTCGCTGTCATAATTTTCATCGATGGCTAATCGCAAGGCATGACTAATATTTGTGGGCGAGAAATGCTGAACTTTCTTACAAAATACTTCCAGAAATTTCTCACCCTTGTCCTTGTCCTTGTTTAAAATTGCATAATGTAGCGGTGTTTTTCCACTGTTGTCAGTTTTGTTGATATTCGCTTTAGAGAATAGTTGTTCCAGACATGATTTGAAGCCCTTCTCAGCAACATAATGCAGCGGTGTTTTCCCACTGTTGTCAGTTTGGTTTCTATCCTCTTCAGAGATTCCATAGAGTTCAGTAAACAGACTCATTTCTTTGCCCTGCTCAGCCAATTTGTGCAGAACTGATTTCCCAAGCTCATCAACGTCTTTGGTCTTCACTTCCCCGGGGTGCGGATATTCCTGCGGGTATACTATGCTGTCCACCTCAGCAGCAGAATCAGCCATAGCAGTTCTGTTTTCGCTGATAGCGGGAGACTCAATTGTTGACAGTTCCCGTGGTTCCGGGTCATTATCCGGGCCTTCATTGAATGACTTTTTACGAGAGTCAACCGCAGTTTTACTATCAGTCGGGGCAGGATCGTTAGTGGCAACAGAGCCAGCCTGAGCTGTTTTGTCAGCTTTTTTGGTATCGTCGATCTTCACCTTGGTTGTGAGCTTACTGTTGTCTTTTTCATGATCGGCCCGGAAAACAGCAAAGTTCTTTAATACCTTGACGGTCTTTTTTAAGCCCTTAGCTAAATTGAGCGCCGTTTCGAAATTCTTATCCTTAACTTTGGCCTGGGAGCGGTCAAAGGCCTGCAATATCTGGACGGCCTCTGTGTGGCCTTTTTCAGCAGCTATGTTGAGAGCTGTATGGCCATATTTATCCTTCGCTTTGGCCAGGGAAGGGGCAATGGTCAGCAATACCTGGATGGCCTCTGTGTGGCCTTTAAAAAAAGAAGCTGCGTGGAGAGCCGTTTCGCCAAACTTATTTTTCTCTTTGGCCAGGGAGGGGTCAAAGTCCAGCAATGTCTGGATGGCCTCTGTGTGGCCTTTTT
>NZ_JAGHQW010000093.1 GCF_017744115.1 Salinisphaera sp. G21_0
CTCCGGTGAATTAACACTGACTTCTAATTCAGTTGAAACAAACCAGAGTCCCAGTAAAAATTCAGATGGCACTCTCCCTGCCACTTTTCAGTCTTCAAGCTGAAGGAATATTTACCGTCTCGATTGAGCCTGTCGCAACAGTGAACAGTTAGCAATCTAAGAGTAAGAAGGTATTGGTCACTGTACTCTGGATAAGCAAATGGTAAAACCTGCTTTGCCTCTACGGGAGCGCCGTTAGACCGATCAAAGATAACGGAGAACTGCCGACTATCTGGAAGCGTTAGAGTCATCGTTTTATTGGCTGCTTTGGAGAGAGCAAACAAGCTCTTGACCGTCAGCCGTGATACCCAACCGGCCTCGCCATTGCCAGATAAAACGATTGGTCTGCCTTGGGTTAGTTGCCCCTCCTGAACCAGTAAAGCCCCGGTCAGACTTCGCTCAGTGGTTTGCTCGACGGGGTTCCATTCAAATTCATTAATCCAGAGCAATTAGCCTGCCGCAGTCGCTCGTTGTAAATCTGCTCACTGATTCGCAGAGCTGAGTTGATATTCCTGATCGCCTCCTGATTCCCGTTGGCAATGGCCTCGGCCTGCTGTGCCTTCAGATCATCACGCTGATTTTGATAACGCCGTTGCTCAAGATCCGATTGTCTGCCCTGCAATTCATCCAGTTCATCTTGCAGGCTGTTCAGGGTATTGCGGGAACTGTCGCCTAAGCGGGCCATGTTTTGTTTGGCTGAAACAATGGCGTTATTGAGCCGGTCTAAATCCGTTTGATTGAGCAGGTTCATGGTTTGCGCGGCATCTTCGGCCTCACGGACAAAACTTCTGGCATTGATCTCGCCCTGTTCATAGCTTTCAAACAGCTGTTCAAGGGCAATTCTTTGCTCTAAAAATTGTTTTTTCACATAAGCGGCAGCGGTTGATGTTTGATTGAGCCAGCGACCAATGCCTGTCACGTCAAATTGATATTGATTGCTTTGCAAACGGCTAATTTCTGCAGAGGTTGCCTTAAGCTCATTTTTCAGGTCTTCAATGCTTCCTTTGGCTGCGGTGGTATCCACTGAACCGCCGCCTTGTTGTATGGCTACAAAAGAATCAAAATACAAACCTCCAACAATGAAGAAGCTAAAGAGCGGTATCTTCAGTCAGTCAATTCAGCTAAAAACTCAGGTGATTTACCACTGACTTCTAATTTAACTAAAGCGACCCAGAGTTCCAGTAAAAATTTAGAAGGTGCTCCCCCTCCCCCGCTTTTCAGTCGTCAAGCTGAAGGAATATTTACAGTCCCAATCGCCCCCTCTCAGCTTTGGTGAACGGTCAGCAATCGAAGAAAGAGATTATTGATGTTTCCATCAATGACCTCGTTGCCTGTAACCCCCCGCCAACGTCTTCCTCATCCGCGAGGCGCTGGCTTTCGAAGAGTTTTACGTTGCTATTAGAAATAGCCATAACAAATATTTATTCCTGGTTAACATAAATAAAGAATGAGTTGTGAAAGAGAGGAACTTTTATTAAGAAGGCGTGGTCTTAAGATGTAATTCAACAATTCAATAATTCGATGTATCAAACCAATCAATTTCCTTCATACGATGCTTATTTTTCTTATCTTTGTTCCAGCGCATTAGGTTTAGTAGATCAAGGACAGCGATTTGGTACCACCGAACAGCAGCCTATTTATCAAGGCATACCAGTTCAAGTGCTGAACCCTATTTCCATTTACAATAGCGGACCAGATACATATCAAAATGAAGCCAATCATTCTTATTCATTGAATAAATATCATATTACATCCCTAACAAATCTCGATTCAGAAAACGCTTCTGGAACAGGTATTCAAGAGATACCACAATCCATTCTTGATGAATATGTTCCTTACCGGGATGATTATGAATCCGTTAAGGATAGATTATTACTAACACCAAGTACTCCCTTTCAGCAGCTAATATCGTGGGACGAGCTTGAAATTAGAGAGCAAACAACAGCGAATCATACAAGCTCAGGTATACAGTTAACTAATCTTCCTGTCGGAATTCATAGTTCACAAGATTTACGGCCAGTTGCTGTCGTTAATCCGTTATGCATGCACCAAGCTGCACGTGATAACCAAACAACCCAGGCAGAAGTTAATGTTGATGGCAGTTCTTCACTTGCCGAGTCCGAAAGAGAGTGCTACCAGACAGATCCCACTCACGCCGAGCGCAAAAGGGGACGAGAAAGGGAGCGCTACCAGACAGATCCCGCTTACGCCGAGCGCAAAAGGAAGCGCGAAAGAGAGCGCTACCAGACAGATCCCGCTTACGCCGAGCGCCAAAGGGTGCGCAAAAGGGAGCACCAAAGAGAGCTTCGCAAAGATCCTGCTTACGCCGAGCGCAAAAGGAAGCGCGAAAGAGAGCGCTACCAGACAGATCCCGCTTACGCCGAGCGCCAAAGGGAGCACAAAAGGGAGCTTCGCAGAGATCCCGCTTACGCCGAGGGACAAAAGATCTATATAAAGACCTACAAAAGAATCAAAATACAAACCTCCAACAAGGAAGAAGCTAAAAAGCAAGCTGTGATCGCAAGAGAGCGGTATCTTCAGTCGGTCAATTCAGCTAAAAACTCAGGTGATTTACCACTGACTTCTAATTTTGCTGAAACGACCCAGAGTTCCAGTAAAAATTCAGAAGATACTGCCTCCCGCTTTTCAGTCGTCAAACTGAAGGAATATTTACAGTCCCAATCGCCCCCTCTCAGCCTTAGTGAACGTTCAGCAATCTAAACGTTTTCAGCCTTTACCGTCAGGTCACCTGCGGTAATGTTGACGCTCATAGGCTCAATGCCCCTCTCTTGATAAAAAGCAGCGGGAGGTATCGGCTATCTGCGTTTCCTGAATGCGACTGGTTTCTTCCTCTGGCTCGCCGGGTATGGGAGATGCCCCGATTAAAGGTCGTCACCAAGGGAGAACTAATCTGCATTTCCACCTTACGCCGGGTAAAATTTATATATTCCACTCCAGTGAAATAGGTAAAAGTCATTGTTATCGGTGCTGATCCCGATAAACGCCTTCCGCAAGGCAACATCACCAATGGTTCGGTCGATCCGGGAAATATCCCGGAAGAGATTATTGATGTTTCCATCAATGACCTCACTACCTGTAACCCGCCCACCATGGTCTTCCTCATCCGTGAGGCGCTGGCTTTCGAAGAGTTGTACGTCGCTGTAATTACCATAGCAAATCCTTACGCTTTGCTGACATAAATAAAGAATGAGTTGTGAAAGAGAGGAACTTTTATAAGAAGGGGTGGTCTTAAGCTGTAACTCAACAATTCAATAATTCAATGTATCAAACCAATCAATTTCCTTTATATGATGCTTCTTTTTATTACCTTTGTTCCAACGCATCAGGTTTAGTAGATCAACAACAGCGATTTGGTGCCACCGAACAGCAGCCTATTTATCAAGGTATACCAGTTCAAGTGCTGAATCCTATTCCTAATTACAATAGCGGACCAGATACATATCAAAATGAAGCTGATCATTCCTATTCATTGAATAAATATAATATTACATCCCTAACAAACCTTGAATCAGAAAACGCTTCTGGAACAGGTATTCAAGAGATACCACAATCCATTCTTGATGAATATGTTCCTTACCAGCTTGATTATAAACCCGTTAATAATGCATTATTACTAACACCAAATACTCCCTTTCAGCAGCTAATATCGTGGGACGAGTTTGAAATTAGAGAGCAAACAACAGCAAATCATACAAGCTCAGGTATACAGTTAACTAATCTTCCTGCCGGAATTCATAGTTCACAAGATTTACGGCCAGTTGCTGTCGTTAATCCGTTATACATACACCAAGCTACAAGTGATAACCAAACAACCCAGGCAGAAGTTAATGTTGATGGCAGTTATTCACTTGCCGAGCGCAAAAAAGAGCGCAAAAGGGAACGCCAAAGGGAGCTTCGCAAAGATCCCGCTTACGCCAAGCGCGAAAGGGAGCGCCGAAGGGAGCTTCGCAAAGATCCCGCTTACGCCGAGCGCGAAAAGGAGCGCCAAAGGGAGCTTCGCAAAGATCCCGTTTACGCCGAAGGACAAAAGATCTATAAAATTACCTACCAAAGAATCAAAAGACAAACCTGCAACAAGGAAGAAGCCAAAGAGCAAGCTGTGATCGCAAGAGCGCGGTATCTTCAGTCAGTTAATTCAGATAAAAACTCAGGTGATTTACCACTGAGTTCTAATTTAGCTGAAACGACCCAGAGTTCCGGTAAAAATTTAGATGGTACTGCTCCCCCGCTTTTCAGTCTTCAAACTGAAGGAATATTTACAGTCCCGATCGAACCTATCTCACCCTGAGTCAGAGGTGATATTCGTGATCAATTCCAGATCCTCTTTGGCGATAGCCTCGACCTGCTGTGCCTTCAGATCGTCACGCTGAGTTTGATAACGGCGTTGCTCAATGTCTGACTGCCTGCCCTGCAGTTTATCCAGTTCATCCGCGTAATCATGACGACTCCGCTACTTCCCTATCACCCTTGGATAGTTGATCTCACTGACTTACTCCTGATTTTTGTCGTGCACAGCAGGCAGAACGTTAAAAGTGTGATTTATTTTTTATGAAAGATTTGATGTTCCTGGTGTAGTGCCCGCCCATATTCTTCATAAACTATAATAAGCTTCTAGCTCCACCGCCTTATTACAAGGCTCCTTTATTACCCGAAGATTTTTACGTCTCTATTAGTAATAGCTATAGCAATTATTTATGTTTGGTTGACATAGATAAAAGTTAAATGAGTGGCGAAAGGGAGGAACTTTTAGAAGAAAGCGTGGTCTTAAACTGGAATTCAATAACTCAATAATTCAACGGATAGGCCAACCTCTTCTCAATTAAGTCCAGCCCCTAATGGCCTTTCTAATATTCAAGGCACGCCTTTAGCTGAATCTGGTGCAACAGGTCAGGCTTTTTCCCGAATGGTTACTGAATTTGGACAACCTGTAACTAACCATGACATGACTGACCAAGCTTCAAGTTCAGATAATCAAGGATAGTTAAATCCTAAAAAAAAGGTTGAAAGATTTCGCTGTACAAAATCAAACTGACTATAAAGAATCTCCTGCAATTCCAGTAGCTATACCACTGAAAATTATCAGGTTGCAGAATATGACCCTGAAAATAATACTTTTTCGATATACTCCTTCACAAAGGGTATTCAATCAACCTCACAAAACTCGACAGATGTTGATACCAAACTTAATCCACATATTCAAATTCCTAATCAAGACGGCATTGGTAATTTCTCTAAATCTACATCGCCGATTGCAATTATTACCCCACAATTGAAAAGTGAATATCTTCAACAATATAGATCTCCTGCAATTCAAGCCGAAGAAGCTATTGATGAAAGTTCTTCACAAATTGAATGCCAAAGGGAGCTTCGCAAAGATCCCGCTTACGACCAGCGCGAAACGGAGCGCAAAAAGCAGTGTCGTCAGTCAGTCAAGTCAGCTAAAACTCAGGTGATTTACCACTGAGTCGTCCGAAATAAAATCAAGGTTCTGGACAGGGGGGAACTTTATTCGATGCACCCGGATATTAAATGGCTTGCCATCCTGCGCATCGTTGAGCCCTTCCATAAACAGGACGAACTCTTTGCATTCAATGTAGATGCTTCCGGCACCGATAAACCTACGATCCACTGTAGACATGACTTTTCTCCTATCCTGTAGGTCATGGGTTAATCATGGGAGGGTTTCACATGGTAGAACTTGTGTTTGAACAGCCCAATGTGCTGGGTACTGAGTTAGAGGTGTGTTGCAAAAGTCCAATGACGGGCTTCTTCCGGGACGGGTTTTGTCATACCTGTCTGGAGGATGCTGGTAGTCATACAGTCTGCGCCCGGATGACCGATGAATTTCTGCGATTTTCCCTGTCCAAAGGCAATGACCTCATCACACCCCACCCTGATTTTGGTTTTCCCGGCCTGAAAGCCGGTGACCGCTGGTGTCTTTGCGCAACTCGTTGGGCAGAGGCCAATAAGGCAGGTGTTGCCCCACCGGTTTACCTGAACGCAACCAATATGACAGCGCTTGAAATTGTGGAGTTGGCTACGCTGAAGCAAATGGCGTTGGATTGATATTAAAGGCCATCCGGTATTTTACCGGTTGGCCCTGGCGTTGTTCTTCATTAATGGGTTTCATAGCTGTGTTTAAACTTTTATTATTTGCTGTTTGACCCGTTGAAATTTCCCTGAAGCATCAGGCTTATTTTGGGCTAAACTCTAATAATTCGCCGTGCTTTTTGGGAACAGCATTTTTACCAGACACTTCAGCTCTATCTAGGAGGCTGACCGAGAATAGACTGCCTACCGCGGTGGCAGAAAATTTGTCTAAAAAGTCAGAAATTTTTAGCAAATAGAACCACTATTCACTAAAAATTTCCGACTTTTTATCCTCAATTTTCTGCCATCCTCGCTACGGGTGCTATTCTCGGTCAGCCTCCCAGGAGTTCTCCTGTGTTGATTTGAAAAGCCCCTAAACGACCCCGTCGTTCTATAGAATCCCCTGAAGTCATAGGACCGCTTAAATAAATGCCATCCAAAAACCGCCCGTTTTTATCTATCATCCGTCCAAAACCGTCGACCTGAACTCCTCCCAAAAAATGGGGTACAGCTTTTCCATCAAGAAGCAACTCAGACCAGAGATCATCAACCCTTCCGGGTTTATAATCATGAGTATCTCCTGTAGCATTAATCAATAAGTCACATTCTTCTGGTTTTCCATCAAAAGACTTAGTCTCATATATAATCTTATCTTTCTGACAAACTGCAGAAATAAATATTTATTTTAATAGGATATCGATAAAAAGCTGCTGCTTTCAGGCTATTCATCGCACTCACCGAACCTGAATATCCTCCACCTACAACACCTATAAATTGTGTGGCTGGATATCCCCCCTTTATTCCTCCAACATTAATGTCATTGATATCGGTGCTGATCCCGCTAAGCGCCTTCTGCAAGGCCACATCACCGATGGTTCGGTCGATCCGGGAAATGACCTTAAAATGGTGAATGAGTGGCGAAAGGGAGGAACTTTTATAAGCAAGCGTGGTCTTAAGCTATAATTCGATGATTCAATAACTAAATGGATAGACCAACTTCTTCTCAATTAAGTCCAGCCCCTGATGGCCTTTCTAATATTCAAGGCATGGTTTTAGCTGAATCTGGTGCAATAGGTCAGGCTTTCTCCCGAAAGGTTACTGAAGTTGGACAACCTTTAACCAACCATGACATAACTGACCAATCCACAAGTTCACATAATCAAGGGTATTTAAATCCTGAAAAAAAAGGTTGAAAGATTTCGCTGTACAAATCAAACCAGCTATAAAGATTCCCCTGCAATTCCAGTAGCTATACCACTGGAAAATTATCAGCCTGAAAAATATGACCCTGAAAATAATTCTTTTTCGATATACTCCTTAACAAAGGGTATTCAATCAACCTCGAAAAACTCGACAGATGTTGATACCAAACTTAATCCACCTATTCAAATCCCTAATCAAGACAGCAATGGTAATTTCTCTAAATCTACTGCGTCGATTGCAATTATTACCCCACGATTCCAAAGTGAACATCTTCAACAAGATACATCTCCTGCGATTCAAGCCGAAGAAGCTATTGATGAAAATTCTTCACATATTGAATGCCAAAGGGAGCTTCAAAAGAAGCTACAAAGGGAACGCCAAAGGAAGCGCTACCAGATAGATCCCGCTTTCGCCGAGCGCGAAGGAGAACCCCAAAGGAAGCGCCTGAGGGAGCTTCGCAAAAATCCCGCTTACGCCGAGTGCCAAAGGGAGCACAAAAAGCAGTGTCGTCAGTCAGTCAATTCTGGTAAAACCCAAGTGATTTACCACTGACTTCTAATTGAGCTGCCCCCCCCTGGGGAGAGCAAACAGGCTCTTGACTGTTAGCCGGGAAACCCAATCGGCCTCGCCATTGCCAGAAGGAACAATAGGACGGCCATGAACTAATTGGCCTTTCATGGCCTCGGCCTGCTGTGCTCGCAGATCATCACGCTGCCCTGCAATTCATCCAGTTCATCTTGCAGGCTGCTGAGGGTATGGCGGAAATAAATACTTCCTTTGCCACAGGCACAGTCGCCTGGAATTTTTTTGTTAGACGTTCTTACTGGGTTGTTATGAACTTATGCGAATTGTCACTGTCTATTACACATTGAGATAAATTAGGTAACGAGGTTGTTCTCCCGATTTCCAAACCACTTTTCATCACTCCAATCAAGTTACAAATGATTGGGATTTTTAGCCATCTGAATCCTGAAAAATATAATGTAAAATATTTTAATTGGTGTAATATGTATAGATTACAAGGAATAGAAGAACAACAGAGCCATTCAACAGCTGTATATAATGCCTCAATATCTCAGCTACAATCAACTGGTCAATCTTATTATCGTCAGGTGAAAGTGGCTAAAGTTGAGCCAAGGTTTTTTGGTGTAGATTCAAGAACATATTCAGAAGATGCAAAGTTTAAATTCAATCGGGACTTTAAGGAGATAAAAGCTCGAGAATCAGAATCTTCAGATTTTGCTCAACTCCACAATTTTTCGCCAGTAATCGGCAGAGCCTGGAACAATCCTGAAATCATGAGGTATTTGCTTGAAACTTACAGTCAGTTTGTACATTGTTTTTGTAATAAAACAGAAGCTGCAAATACAATCAGCCGATTAACTGAATTCTTGTTGATAATTGATAAAGAAATGGCCTCTTTTGAAAAAACAGACCCATTTGAACTTTTAGAAAAATACCCAAAACCTGAAAGCAACAAGCTTTTAATAAAAGCCTGTGGCTTTTGTATCAGAAATAGCAAAGACCGGTTTTGCGAAAAAAACATTATTTTTTTTCTTGGATTACTTCCTTTGCTAATTGAAATTGAAAATCACGTAGACCTACCTGACTTTAAATTTCGCTTTCCGGATTATTTTCTTGCAGACTTTTTGCTTTCAATGACTTCTGGTGGAGAAAGAGACTTCTTTTTAAATAAAAAAACAATTAAAAACTATTTAAAAACTTACAATGAAAGAAAAGAGTTATTCCATTTCTTCTCTGAACCAAATAACCAACTAAATTTGTCTCCACTTTTTCTAATACTGAACAATTATTACTGGAGTAGATTATATACAAAAGATGCACTGGATACAAAAACAGTAGAAACTTCTAAAAAAAGTGAGTTATGGTCTTTCTTCTTTAATTCTGCTGCACCACAATATTTATTCAAAGTTCTTTTTGATGGATTTTCAGGTCATGAACATTCTTGTCATGATGAACCAGCATATAAAAGTCAGAATTCTTTATTAAACAATAGCCTTTTAAAAACGGTAGAATTTAACCCCGACCTTATAAGATTTGGAGAAGAGTTTGAATTCAGCTTTGAAAGTGTATCAGGTAAAAAATATTCACCAGACCTCCTTATAACAAAGTGGTCTAAACATATATCTTTCATAATGTCATCCATGAATATACCTGAATCAGAATTTTCAATAACCATTAAAAATGGCAACCAGGATAAAGAGCTTTATTTCACTTTCGGTGACTGGAATTGTAAGTTTTATCCTGATTATGATGTCTTTGAGGTGAATTGCAGCCCTTATACAATAGAGCAGGTTTTCACATGCAATGGAGCTACTTATACTGCTTATGAACTTTTTGATATATTTATTCTTGCCCCTGCAGAACTGTTTTTATTGAAAGGCATATCTGGGCATAAACATATAGATATCCGAAATTCTATCTCAAACAATCCGGAATTGTTATTCAGATTTTTACTTTCAGTAGAAAATGAACGCTTTTTAGTCAAAGCCCTTGACAGAGAAAGTCAGTGTGAACAATATTTCCCATATCTGTCTATGTGCAATTACGCTCCTCAGTGGAAATCGCTCCTGGATCACACCATCCAACTAATCAATAAAGAGCTTGCTGCCGGAAACACAACGCAACCAATGGGTTTTTATACTTATGCGTACGCCTTTCAACAACTATGGGAATTAAAACATATATATTGTCCCGCTAAAATTAGACTTGCCCCGCAACATGCAAGCAGTAATTCAGACACAAGAATCTGTAAACCAGATGGAACTCTCGAATTACGTTTTTGGCATGGTGCCCGAACAGGTCAGGAAGCAAGAAAAATTAACGAGATAATACTTGCATGGATGAATACGCTATCGCAAAAACAAAAAAATAAAATTCCATTATTTTTAAAATTGGATGACGTTGAGGATATTGATTCAAATAGAATAGAAATGCTCTTTGATAACTTTTGTAACAACATAGGGTTACAGCCAGAAAACTATCGAGGTCTGATACGTTTTACCACTGTAAACGACAATTCTCATGACGCCCTTTCCCACCAGACTTCAAGAAAGTCCCGCTGATTTCGGCGGTAACAGGAAGATTTGAAAAATATGGAGAGAGGGAAGCAACGATTAAGGATTTGCAGCGGTATTTCCAGGTCACACCACCCACCGTACATCAAATGGTGGTGAAACCTGTTACATGACAGCTCCCTGCAAGCATGATTGCTCAATCCACTTTGCTGATGGTACCATCTGTAATGTTCGGCTACATGCCCCCTCTATACTTTACTTACGCGACAATATTTAGGAGTCAAAAGTACACAACCCGTGGGGCAAAGCCCATTTTGCTGATCAAATGCCATATTTGCCAGAATCAACCAAACAGTGAGACCTGGAGAGATTGAAAAATCATGTTCGAATTTAAACTGCCTATTATGAATAACGGTTTTAGCCGTAGTGACTCACCTGGTGGTAATGCAAAACTCTGAGTCACAGCGTAGTGGCACTGTCCAAAATGGATCGGCCTGCTGTTCAAAAGTGACCACCTCTACTGCTGATGGCACACCGTGCTGCAATGTGTCCATTCAGAAAGGATTTGTAACAGCAAGTTTAACCCGCTGTAACCTGCTCGTACCCCAAAACCAAAAAGGCAGCACCAGTTACCCAGTGCTGCCTTCATTTCATCGTGAATTTTAAGTGTAAACCTTAACTCACTGTCGTTTGCCAATTTGCCGTAATCACCGGAGTAACCTGATCGCGAACGTTCTGTGGCAGCTGAGCTTCACCAGCTGGCGGTGCATCAAACCCAGCCATGGCATTGACCAAGTTCTCCACCTTGATGGCCAGTAACACTGCATCGCCCGTGCGGATTTCATCCAACTTTTGGGCGTCACTACTGTACCAGTCCTGTACCGTAATCTGATCATCAGAACCGATAACATCAATCAGCAGATGGTCACCGGAACGGGTAAACCAGAGGTTTTCTTCTTCAATGCCCGACAGTTGCAGCGTAAGCGCCAATTTAACCAGCGTAATAGCCAACCCTACCAGATCAGCTTATTCTTGAGATGCCTTCACTGCCCAGGGTAGAAGCTGCTCCAGTTTCTCAACCGTGTCCGCATAAGGCAGCTCTTTTA
>NZ_JAGHQW010000094.1 GCF_017744115.1 Salinisphaera sp. G21_0
GGAAGAGCTGGATCGTTTTCCGATATTGGGGAATAGAGAACTTGAACTATTGGAACCCTATCGGAAAGAAATGATACTTCCGCAGTTAATGAGTGTCCTCCAAAAGATCAACCATTATGATGTGGATAAACAGACACAAAACGCCTGGCATTCAGCCTTGGAATGCAGAAAAGAAGACCCTCTTGGACTGAACGAAATTGACATTGACATTTGGGAGTCGGATTCTGATTTATTGTCGCCGGATTTTGATTTATTTGCGACCGGGTCAGAACGGGTCAACAACCACCATGACTGGCTTGAAGAGTTCCTACTGCAGCCAAGCGCTAATACCCATACAACATTACACCTGTAATGGCCGACCTTTATAAGTCCACTTAAAAGGCTTGGCCATTTTCTCATTGAAGAAGTCCACAAACCAGGAGGCTGACCGAGAATAGCGCCCGTAGCGAGGATGGCAGAAAATTGAGGATAAAACGTCGGAAATTTTTAGTGAATAGTGGTTCTATTTGCTAAAAATTTCCGACTTTTTAGACCAATTTGCTGCCACCGCAGTAGGGCAGTCTGTTCTCGGTCAGCCTCCTAGTGGAGACGGGCCTTCAGCTCTTCGGTGGATGTAAAACTGTTTCGTTTCAGAAAGCGCCTCACCAGAATCGAAAACCATACCTCTATCTGATTCAGCCATAATGCGTCCTTCGGGGCATAGTGGAAAACAACCTTATGGGACACATCGCCCAGGTAAGCAGCCCGTGTTTTCATGTTTTTGAGAATGCCGGATTTGCCTTTAACTCCAAGCTTTTTTCCCGCTGTACCTTCAATCCTGTCGACTGCCTTGACCGCAGCCTCTGACATATGGGTATTCAGACGACCCATAACAAAATGCCAACCTGCAGCAGCAGGATCACTCATCAGCATGCTATCAAGCCAATCACTATTCAAAAAAAGGATGCGAATCAAAGCGTATTTTTGTTGTATGGGTATTAGCACTTTCCTGCACTAGCATCCGTGCAGTCGTGCGGCATTACAACCCCGGTCACATAGCCAGGAATATACGATTATAGGGAATGGCCTGCATCCCGAAATGCAGGCCTGCCATTTTCAGTCTAATTTTCGGCCTTTATTCGCCGCAATCCTTAACCGCAATGCATTCAGCTTAATAAATCCTTCAGCATCTCCCTGGTTGTAGGCTCCGGCATCGTCCTCAAAGGTTGCAATAGTTTCATCAAACAGCGAGTCGTCAGAACGTCTGCCAACCACCGTGACATTTCCCTTATACAATTTCAGGCGAACTTCACCGTTCACGGGCTCCTGGCTTTCATCAATCATCTTCTGGAGCATTTCCCGCTCCGGTGACCACCAATAGCCGTTGTAGATCAGTTTGGCATAGCGCGGCATCAACTCATCTTTCAGGTGCGCCACTTCCCGGTCCAGGGTAATGGATTCAATGGCCCGGTGTGCTTTAAGCATGATGGTGCCTCCGGGCGTCTCATAACAGCCCCGGGACTTCATGCCCACATAGCGGTTCTCAACAATATCCAGACGGCCAATGCCATTTTCGCCACCAATCCGGTTCAGGCAGGCAAGCACCCGGGCTGGTGTCATTGCTTCCCCATCAATGGCAACAATATCCCCCTTGCGATAGCTCAGATTCAGATAGGTCGGCACATCCGGGGCGGATTCAGGCGCTACCGACCAGCGCCACATCTCTTCTTCCGGCTCCGCCCATGGGTCTTCCAGAATGCCGCCTTCATAAGAGATATGCAGCAGGTTGGCATCCATTGAGTAAGGCGATTTACCTTTCTTGCGCTCCACCGCAATACCGTGCTCATCGCAGTAAGCCAGCAGTTTTTCCCGTGAGTTCAGGTCCCACTCACGCCAGGGTGCAATCACCTTAACCCCCGGTTTCAGTGCATAAGCACCCAGCTCGAAACGCACCTGGTCATTCCCTTTACCGGTGGCACCGTGGGCAATGGCATCGGCACCGGTTTCATTGGCAATCTCAATCAGGCGCTTGGAAATCAGCGGTCTGGCAATGGAGGTTCCCAGCAGGTATTCGCCCTCGTAAATGGTATTGGCACGGAACATGGGAAAGACAAAGTCACGGACAAACTCTTCTCGCAGATCATCAATGTAGATCTGTTTAATGCCAAGGGCTTCTGCCTTGGCCCGGGCTGGCTCTACCTCTTCACCCTGCCCCAGGTCCGCGGTAAAGGTAACGACTTCACACTGATAGGTGTCTTCCAGCCATTTTGCAATCACTGAGGTGTCCAGGCCGCCGGAATAGGCCAGAACCACTTTATTGATTTTTTTCATTGCTCAACTCCAACGACATACTGCAACAGGAATCTGTAGACAGATAAGGATAAATATTCTTTTTTTGTGAATAATAATTCATAAATAGCGCTTCGCCAAGACGCTTTCATCATTATTTGGCCAAAGCCGGAGTCAGTGTAGAAAAGCCCGGGAATCATAACATCAAAAGGCCGGAAATACGGGTTAAACCTCTGCTTTTATGCCTCTTTTCTCAGGCCCCTACTATCAACATGGCCTTTTTTTCGCTAGGATGCCCATCCGGTTCGATCATATATAACCGGAACAGGTACCTTCCAAAATGAGCCAATTACTGACCATTACCCGCCCTGATGACTGGCACCTCCACCTTCGTGATGGCAATGTTCTGA
The DNA here is from genome assembly GCF_017744115.1 of Salinisphaera sp. G21_0. Lineage (GTDB taxonomy): Bacteria > Pseudomonadota > Gammaproteobacteria > Pseudomonadales > Endozoicomonadaceae > Endozoicomonas. The sequence goes on from NZ_JAGHQW010000094.1 coordinate 2,679, forward strand.
CGGAAACGGTGGCAGCCACCGCCAGAACCTTTGGCCGGGCGATCATTATGCCCAACCTGGTACCACCGGTAACGGATGCCGATCTGGCCAGTCAGTACAAGACGCGTATTCTCGAACAGGTGCCTGCTGACTCGGCATTTCAACCATTAATGACGCTGTACCTGACCGATAAAACGTCCCGTGAAACCATCCTTGATGCCCATAAACGGGGTGATGTGGTGGCACTGAAACTTTATCCTGCTGGCGCAACCACTAATTCTGATTCCGGCGTGACCAATCTCGAGAACATTTACGGTGCTTTGGAAGCCATGGCGGAGTGTGGTCTGCCATTGCTGGTGCATGGCGAAGTGACCGATGCCGACATCGATATCTTTGACCGGGAAAAGACATTTATTGACCGCCACCTGATTAAACTGGTAGAACGCTTCCCGACCCTGAAGATCATCATGGAACACATCACCACGGCTGATGCTGCCCGGTTCGTCAGTGAAGGGGGAGAAAACCTGGGTGCTACCATTACCGCCCATCATTTGTTGTATAATCGCAACCACATGCTGGTTGGTGGTATCAAACCCCACTATTACTGCCTGCCAATTCTCAAGAGAAGTCGGCATCAGCAGGCGCTGCTGGAAGCCGCAGTAAGCGGCAATCGTCGCTTTTTCCTGGGAACTGACTCTGCTCCCCATGCCATTGGTGCCAAAGAGTCCCCCTGTGGATGTGCAGGCTGCTATACAGCACCGGCAGCCATTGAACTTTATGCAGAGGCCTTTGAAATGATGGGCGCTCTGGATAAACTGGAAGCCTTTGCCAGTTTCAATGGCCCCGATTTCTATAGCCTGCCCAGAAACCAGGACACCATTACCCTGGTGAAAGAAGACTGGGTCATGCCAGAATCCATTGCCTTCGGTGATAACCGGGTGAAACCTCTGAGAGCCGGAGAAACCGTATCCTGGCGGCTCAAATCATAGCCATTGGCTAAACAGCCGTGAGCAGAGGAAAAATCCCGCTCTTGCTGCCCAGGGCCTGTTGACGTTTCGTTGCGTGCTCAGCGAATCAGGGCGCTCCTATGACGAGGCGCGGCATTGCAGGAAGGCTGGTTGCCTTTCAAAATGCCGCAACGAAGTCATAGGGGCGCCCTGATTCGCCCGAAGGGTGGCTCAGAAAGGCGCCATCTGCTTTGTCAGACTTGCTTGGCGTAGAATAACTACGCGCTGCGCAAGTCTTTCGCGCATATGACGCCTTTCTGAGCCACTGAGCACGCAACGAAACGTCAACAGGCCCTATAACCTGGTGGCAATGCGGTATTTTTTTACAGTTAATGAGTAAGGAGAAGCCTTTGAGGGCCGATGACAGCCACTCCATGGCCAACAGATTCCGCGGTTTTCTGCCCGTGGTAATCGATGTGGAAACCGGCGGCTTCAATGCCGCTACAGATGCACTGCTGGAAATTGCAGCCACCGTTATTGAAATGGATCAGCACGGTTTTATCCACCCGGGCCCATCGGAGTCGTACCATATCAAGCCATTCGAAGGTGCCAATATTGAGCAGGCCGCTATCGACTTTATTGGTATTAACCCCTTTCACCCGCTGCGGATTGCCATGGCGGAAGAGGAGGCCATCAACAAGATTTTCCGTTCCGTCCGTAAAGCGGTAAAAAGCCAGGGATGCAACAGGGCGGTACTGGTTGGACACAATGCGTCGTTCGACCTGGGGTTTGTCATGGCGGCGGCTGAGCGCTGTGATGTGAAACGGAATCCGTTCCATCCGTTCTCCTGCTTTGATACCGCTACGCTGGCCGGTCTGGCCTATGGACAAACGGTGCTCGCCAAAGCCTGTGTCGAAGCGGATATTGATTTTGATAAATCAGAGGCTCACTCAGCCCGTTACGATACGGAAAAAACCGCTGAACTGTTCTGTACCATTGTGAACCGCTGGAAAGACCTGGGCGGCTGGCTCTGATCGCAACCCTGGCTGGCCTTTTCCTTAACCATGAAAAGCCAGCCACAGCCCCCTGATTATACCCCTTCCCTTCTATTCCCCTGCTCAAGATCCAGCAGATACTTCTTCATCTCAACCCCATAGGCATAACCGGTCAGTTTACCATTTTTTCCGATTACCCTGTGGCAGGGCACAATGATCGCCACCGGGTTGGCACCATTGGCGGCTCCCACGGCCCTGACCGCTTTAGGCCGACGGATGCTGCTGGCAATATCCTGGTAGGAACAGCTCTTCCCATAGCCAATCTGTTGTAACGCACTCCATACCTGCTGCTGAAAGTCGGTACCACGAAGATCCAGGGCCACCGTGAAGCGGGTCAACTCTCCGCGAAAGTAGGCCCCCAACTCATCTCTGGCCTGAGCAAGATGACTGTTAATAGCCTGTTGCACGGCAACCGATGTATGCTCAGCAGTGCTGGCTTCAGCCTGCAAACCATGACTATTGGTCCGTTTAACAGAAACAACACCATCAACAGAGGCCATAACGTTGAGACGCCCGACAGGTGACTCCAACCACTGACAACCGACCAGATTCTCTTTATGCATAGCGTACATAGGCGCATCACCAATTTCAGTGTATTTTGGATCAGGGTAAAATCGTGCATCCTTCAAGTAGCCAGAAACATTTGCTGCAATATGTCCCGCTACTGTAGATTGTGAGATTGATAAATTATCATAAAAAGCAACTGAGTCATCTGCCTTCTGGCTTTAAACAATACACGACAGCAAAAAATGATATCGGTACAAAATACATCATCTCGATGAAACAAACAGGGCGATGTAGAAGGAAAAGCAACGCTCAGATCAAACTACTATCAATTTAGCGGTACCGAATAATAAAGCAAGAGGATTAGCCATGGACCCGGTCAATAAACCAACCTCTCCCTCACCACAGAAAATTCAACCCCACAAAGACAACGTCCGGGCAGCCAGTACCGGGAAGTCTTTTCATGGAAAGAAAACCGCTATTTGGCAAAGCGTCCGAACTCTTTCGAATAAACTTATTTTCTGGCTTGAAAAACCATTAAAAACCAGAAACATCAAAGTTCATGTCGCGAAGAGTAGTGCTTTATCAGCGAATGGGTTTAATAAACACTGTTCGGAACTTTTGCTGGCGATGATTGATGGAGACAGCAGACGTCTGCCTGAGTTACTGGACAAAATCAGACTGAGTATCCCCGCAGCCATCCCTGGTAAACAGCAACAGGAAATTGAGAGTTCAGACATCATAGATCTGTTTGGAAAATGGTCTGAACAATGTACCAAACCTGCACTTGCAAAATCACTGCGAAGGGATCTGCTCAACCCGGAGTCCAACATAAGAAAGATATGGACTTCACAACGGGGACTTACGATGGAACCAAAAGACTTTTCACCTCAAACCTTTCGACGCCTCAATGATATCGAAGGACTCATGGGACAATTGGCAATAGCATTATTCCCTGAAGAAATTGAAAAACTAATGCAGGATGTCAGATCCTGTGAAAGCAAGATAACATCCTCGCGTTTCTTTCAAAGATTTACAGCCAATATCACAACTTGATAGACGAAGGTGGTCAGGAGCGAAAGAATTTAAAAAAATCACTATTATCACCTTTGGGGCAGGAGTATAGTCGTCGCCATAAGAATAGTTATCCAAGTCGGTAGAGAGGGCCCCCCATGAAAAGAATTCTGATTCCTGTTACCAATCACGCAACGCTGGGTACTACTGATCAGGCTAACGGTACTTACGCGCCCGAGTTAACCCATGCTTTACAGGTATTTATGGAGCATGGTTTCACCTACGATATCACCTCGATTAATGGTGGTAAGGCACCACTCTATGGAACGGATGTTGATGGTGATGAGATCAATAGTCGTGTTTTGGGTAATGAAGAATTCCAGAACCGTATCAACGACACAATCCCGGCCTCAGAAATTAACATTGATGATTACGACGCGGTCTTCTATCCGGGAGGCTTTGGCCTTCTGTCTGATTTGGCGTCAAATGAGACGGTGGCCAGGTTAAGTGCCAGTCACTATGAAAAAGGTGGGGTCCTGGCTGCGGTTTGTCACGGACCTGCGGCGTTATTACCGATTACACTGAGTTCAGGTGAGAAGTTACTGACCACAAAATCGGTCACTGGCTTTACCCGTGAAGAAGAAATTGATTTCGGCACTATCAATGACATCCCATTCCTTCTTGAGGAATCTCTCGCTCGCAATGCAGCCCGCTACAACAAAGTTCAGCCATGGCAGGAGCTGGTGATCGAAGATGATCGTGTGATCACCGGGCAGAATCCGGCGAGTGCTCATGCAGTGGCTGTTGCGATGACCCGGTTGTTAAGTCGTTAACGAACAACTCAGGTGCATAACTGCAGGCATTGATGTTCAGGACAGTAACCTTCAGAGTGCTTGCTGGATTACGCTTAATCAAGCAGGCTATCCAGCCAGTGTCTTACGTTTGAAGCACTGATTTTACCGTCTTGGCCATTACCCGCCTCACAGTGCGATTTTTGATCGAGGTCTTCTGGCAAAAGCGCTCTTCTTCAGCTTTTGCCCCATTCATCTAATAAATATTTTAATGGAGTAAACCGTGGATACTTTAAACCAATCCCAAAGCACCAATCGACAAATCCTGCTGGCGTCCAGACCCTCGGGGGCACCAACGGCTGAAAACTTTAAGTTAGTCAGCAGTAGCAAACCTGAGCCAGCTGAGGGCGAAGTATTGTTGCGAACGGTCTATCTGTCTCTCGACCCTTATATGCGTGGACGGATGAATGATGCCAAGTCATACGCCGATCCGGTGGCTATTAATGGGGTGATGGTTGGGGGCAGTGTTTGTCGCGTCGAGCTTTCCAGGAATGCCAATTTTGCAGTGGGTGACTGGGTGGTTGCTGGTGGCGGCTGGCAGGATTTCAGCGTGTCCAATGGTGCTGACCTGGTCAAAATTGACAGTACGCTGGTCAAGCCTTCTTATGGCCTGGGTGTGCTGGGTATGCCGGGGCTGACAGCCTATATGGGCTTACTGGATATTGGCCAGCCTGAAGCGGGTGAAACCGTAGTGGTGGCAGCTGCCACAGGTGCTGTGGGTAGCCTTGTCGGTCAGATTGCCAAAATAAAAGGATGTAAGGTGGTCGGTATTGCTGGTGGCGCTGAAAAGTGTGACTACGCAGTTAAGAAATTGGGCTTTGACGCTTGCCTTGATCATTATTCAGAAGATTTACCAGCACAGCTGGCCAATGCCTGTGCAGATGGTATTGATGTTTATTTTGAGAATGTCGGTGGGCGTGTCTTTGATGCGGTTATGCCATTGCTTAATCCTTCCGCCCGAGTTCCCTTATGTGGCCTGATTTCCCAATACAATGCCACTGCCTTACCGGAGGGGCCGGACCGGATGTCCGCACTGATGGGTACGCTGTTAGTCAAGCGCGTTAAAATGCAGGGTTTCATTGTATTTGACGACTATGGCCACCGGTATCCCGAGTTTTTCGCTGCTATGCAACAGTGGCTGTCTCAGGGACAAATCCATTACAAAGAGCACCTGGTGGACGGCCTGGAAAACTCGGTTGAAGCCTTTATTGGTCTTCTTGAAGGCAAGAACTTTGGCAAGCTTGTAGTTCGTGTCGGTCCCGATAACCTGGCTTAACAGGGGTTTTCCATGATTACTGTACATCACTTGAATGCATCCCGTTCGACCCGTGTGATCTGGCTTTTGGAAGAACTGCAAATGCCATATCAGTTAGTGCATTATCAACGGGATGCGAGCACCCGTTTAGCGCCTGCCAGCCTTGGAAAAATTCACCCGCTCAATAAAGCTCCGGTGATTGAGGACGGTGACGTGGTGATGTGTGAGTCCGGTGCCGTAATGGAGTACATTCTCGATCAGGACGCCGAAAAGCGACTGCGCCCGGACGCTGGCACACCCGGCTATTACCGCTACCTGGAGTGGCTGCATTTTGCCGAAGGTTCTCTGAGCCTGCCTCTGATTGCCAATCTGCTTCTGCAGATGGAGCAAAGAGACGGTACCCGACCGCTGGACGGTTACCTTGCTAAAGAACTTGCCCTGGATTTTTCGTATATCGAATCCACCCTGGCGGATTCACCCTATTTCGCGGGCGATTCCTTTAGTGCAGCGGATATTATGATGACCTTTATGCTTGAGATTGCCCAATCTCAAGGCGTGCTGGAAGGACGTGCTAATACTCTGGCTTTCCTTGAGCGCATGCATCAGCGAAGTGCTTATCAAAAAGCCAGGAGCTTTGGATAACCATTAAGAGTCATTGGGCTGTTCAGTTTGCTGAACCCAAAACCTGAACAGCTCTCTGGCGATGTTTAAATAGCCTTCTCTGTAGTGTAAGTGGAGACGGTCTTCAGCAATGATTGATCTGAGTTCACTCTGCGAACACGCTTTCTTGCCAGCCACTCCTCTTTCCAGGTTTCCATGCCAAGGTAGCCGTTATCTAAATCCTTCTCCACGGCATATAAGTCTTTCAGGTCAGCCACCTGTTCGGCCTGCTCCTGTAGAAACTCATTAAACCGGGCCACGATCCCGGGGTACTTGATGGTGGATAAATGATACGTGCCCCGGGTATGAGGCAAGCCCGGATCGAACACCAGGGTCAGCGGCGACAATCGAACATTTTCCAGATAATGGCTGGCCACGACGATATTGAAATAGGCTCCATCGGCTTTATTCCTGATAACCTCACGAACCAACTGACGTAAGTTTTTTTTCTCAGAGACCGCAATCTTCCCGGAATTCACCTGATCAAGATAATCCCAGACAGTCCAGCCGGAGACCGTCGCCAATTGATCGATCCCGGCCAACGGCTTACCCCGGTCTTCAGGCTTTCGCAGCACACCATCGACATAACGGCTCACTTGCTGGCTGTAAGTAACATTCAACCCTTCTTTATGATGAGACGCCCAGTTTGCGTTATCCGGGTATTTCATATCCACTTCACCAGAGACCAGGGCATCAAACAGCTGCTCGACCGGCATGGGACGATATTCAATACGAATCCCTGAGTGCTGTTGAAATTGATCAAACAGATCGCGTGCATAGCCGGTATATTCGCCTGCCTTTGAGGTGGTGTAATGGGGATAAAAGGCGGTATCTTCGACACCAATAATCAGGGTTTCAGGGGGCTTATGCTGTTCACTTCGATTGACTTGATCTGCCTGAGGACTAAACGCGGTGATGAGCAGACAGACTGTTAAGCTTTTCTTTACTGCATCCAACATCTTCAAGGGGTCCTTATGTCATCTTTATTCTCACTAGAACTTCCGTTGATTTTTATGGTTATAAGGTCATGCTAGTGCTGTCTCGTCCTGACAACGCAATGCTTATACCAAGTTGTTAACTTGTTATAAATAATGGTTTTTTATATCTCAGCCAGAACCTTCGCGCGTATAAATGGTGCAATAATCTGATCATTTGCACAACTTTTCATCCTTCGATATTAACTGCCAAAATAACCCACGTCCTACCTCGCTGAGATTTGATCATGGATCATAAAGCCTCTGATTACATGGAGGCTCCGATGACCACCCCAGAAACCACTATCCGATGACCACCCCAGAAACCACTAAAGAATAAGCCGATCCGGCGGGGTTGGCTATTACGCTGGTTAAATTAGCGTTTACGTTCTATTGTTTTCATCCCCAGACGATTCTCCAACTGGAAACAGGTAATCCCCGAAGAAACCATGCAGTCACCTTCCTCCTCAGTAACCGCAGACACGGTATCCCCGTTAACAGCCACTGCAGCCGGAAGGCACCAGCCAGCAAACAGCCGACAACAAGAAAGAAAGCGATCCATGTCAGGTTACCAGGTGGAACAGACAACAACGGGCACTGGAACATTTCCACCGCATCAACTGCAATCTGAATCCGGGCCCATCCCATCCATAAAGCGCAGGCGTGTTACTGACAACAGCAGGAGTATTGTCTGTTCTGCAACTTCGCTACCTGCTAATCCGGAGCCAATGGAGACCGAACCGGCCATGCCTGCTGACCCGGCTTCCAGGCTTCCGGGAGTGATCAGTTCCCTATCAAGAAATTTACCAACAGTCAGCGACAACAGTCTATTAACTGGCAATGAACATACCTCAGCGATGGTGCAGGTCATGCCTGAACCAATGAAGGATGTACCGCTCACTACAGAAATTAACAGTGAAACATCAATTTCAGAATTTTCTGTAAGCCAGCAAAATGAACTGCGAACACATTTAAATAATCAAGAAATTCAAGCAATATTAACGAATGCCGGAACTCTTCTGAAAAACCTCAAAGACAGGAAAATCCAGTTAGCGCGAGATAGGGGAAAGCCGCCTGCGCATTCCCTCTTTTCCAAGTTAAAAAACTTCAGCATTGTTAAAGATTCTCAGACTTTCAAAGGCTATTTTGCCAAGGCCAACACGTTCTTTTTAGCTGTCAATCCCCAGCAGATTACAAATACCAGCTGCCTTACCAGCATGCTCAAGTCGAAGACTCAGATAAAAAAGTTTGCAGAAGAAAGCGAGGAAAACATTCAGGCGGTTGCTGCTAACCCATGCTTGAAAC
>NZ_JAGHQW010000095.1 GCF_017744115.1 Salinisphaera sp. G21_0
GGGTTTCTTGTGTATGTTTCGCCATAGCAGGTTCCGGTTTGCTTCTTCCGAAGCTTTCTTTTGGTCGACTCAATCATATCAAGTGATTGGGCGGAACCTGCTCTTATTTATGAAATATTCGGGCTAAAAGACCGTTAAATCGGGCTGAGCAAAGCCAGTTACTATATTTTCTGCAAACATTTACCGCAACACCACGTTGGAATTGGCGAAGTCTGACGACAACACTTCATTCATTTACTTCAGCGGGTGTATTTACCCCACATAGCCCCCCGGATAAGCGTGTTCAGCTCACTCAAACGGCCTTATTGTCCACTCTACTGGATGCGATAATATTCAAGTGCAACCAGAAACCTGACGTCAGGGATATAGATGCCCAGGGAATCGCTAACCTGCTGTGGGCCATGGCGAAACTGGTGGACAACGGGCAGGAGCGAACACCCGAGTTCAAAAAGGCCGTGGCCGCACTGTTGCCCCATGTAATCGCCCACAGAGATCAATTTAATACCCAGGGTACCGCCAACCTGCTGTGGGCCATGGGGAAACTGGTGGACAACAGATATGTGCGGACTCCAGAGATCAAGGCGACCGTGGCCGTGTTGTTGCCCATCGTGTACGCACAGAAAGTTAACTTCAATCCACAGGAAATCGCCAACCTGCTGTGGGCCATGGCCAAACTGATGGACAACGGGCAGAAGCGGTTACCAGAGTTCAACACGGCCGTGGCCGGTCTGTTGCCTCACTTGAACGTACACAAAGCGAACAAGCCAGATGAGATTGCCAACCTGTTATGGGCCATGGCGAAACTGGTGGATAACGACCAGAAGCCATCGCCAGGGCTCAAAGAGGCGGTAGTCGCGCTGTTCCCTCAAGTGAGCACACAGAAAGACCCATTTATTCCTCAGCATACCGCTAACCTGCTGTGGGCCATGGCCAAACTTCTGGACAACGGGAGGAGCAGACACCAGAATTCAACCGGGCCGTGGCCGCGCTGTTGTCCAGCGTGAAAGCACAGAAAGACCAATTTATTCCTCAGCATATCGCCAACCTGCTGTGGGCCATGGCAAAACTGGCAGACAACGGGCACGAACAGACACCAGAGTTCAACGGCACCCTCGCTGCGCTGTTGACCTGCGTGATCGTACAAAAAGCTAACTTCAAACCACAGGGGATCGCCAACCTGCTCTGGGCCATGGCGAAACTGGTGGACAACGGACAGGAGTGGACGCCAGAGTTCTACAAAGCTGTAGCCGCACTGTTACCCCAAGTGATCGCACAGAAAGCCAATTTTAAACCACAGGAAATCGCCAACCTGCTGTGGGCCATAGCAAAACTGGTGGACAACGGTCAGGAGCAGACAGCGCAGTTCAACGAAGCCGTGGCTGTGCTATTGCCCCTCGTGAACGCCATGAAAGCTGACTTTATCGCACAGGAAATCGCCAACCTGCTGTGGGCCACGGCGAAACCGGGTGAACTCCTTGAGCTGAATATGGTGACTTCTACGCTCGAAACTCTTGTCTACCGAATCAGTGAAAACCCTCAGCTCTCTCAGCAAGACATATTGATGTCTCTATGGGGAGTAATGGTATGGTGTGCCAGGTTGTCCCTGATCTCCAACGCCAATCAAAATAGCGAGATTGAAAAGTACATGGATGACCTGTTTACCCGTCTGGAAAATACCGCCCCAAACAATGAAGATGAACAATCCATCATTGCCCTGGCCGCAAGTTGGCTTGGGAGAACGTGTCCGATCGTCCCCCATTACCTGCGCACCATGTCACAACCTCAAGCCGAATTCCGCGATCAACTCCAATCATGCATGCCCTCTTTGAAGATTGAAGAAGAAAAGTGTCTGAACTCGCTGCCTCCGGTTGACCTGCTACTGCCAGATCACAACATTGTTATTGAAATTCAGGGACCGTTTCATTACGTGAGTGGTGATTTCAAAACCAGGAATGGTTCGACTCTGCTGAAAATCGCACTGCTGAAGAAAGCAGGATTTGAGGTCATTGAAATCCCTGCTAACACGGTTTGGGACCAGGATTCAATAAAACCATGTATTGATCAAATAAAGACCAGGGAAGGAGCTTCCAGACTTGAGTCCGTATCCACAGGTGATCCTTTGGCAGATTAAGCAAAATGAACTTCTGAACAGCACCGAAGTCTGCTTTTTATATTCTCATGAATTGATGAAATATAATTATGGATAAAAGCTCTGCTGGTATCAGTGGTCATTACGCAAGATCAGGTAATAGTCGCAACCAACAAGATGACCGTGCCGCTTCATCAAGGCGTGGACGATATAGACATGCCACAGTCAGGCAGTGGGATAATACTCAACGCACTACACCGGGGTGTAATCAATTTTACCGATCCACTGCCGTATGCCTTTCTCAACATCTACAGTGTCGTTCAGTAAACCTGGCCCAGGGTTTTTACGCCCTCATCAACCAGGAAATAATAGATAATCTGGTGCGTCAATCTGAACGTTTTGGTCATCGCTATGATGGGAGGTGTCATGGTCAATATGCCAGTTCAATTAAAAAATACACGTTAACTGCCAAAAGACCGTTAAATCGAGCAGAACAAAGCCAGCTGATACGTTTTCTGCAAAATTTTACCGTAAAGCGAAGCTGGAATTGGCGAAGCCTGACGACAACATTTCATTCATTGACTTCAGCAGGTATTTTTACCCCTCATAACCCCATGAATGAGTGTGTTAAGCGTACTCAAACTGCCTTATTGTCAACGCTTCTTGATGTATTAATATTCAAGTGCCATCAAAAACCTCAAGCCAGGGATATTGATGCCATCGGAATCACCAACCTGCTATGGGCCATCGCGAAACTGGTGGACAGCGGGCAGAAGCAGACACCAGAGCTCAAACAGGCCGTGGCCGCGCTGATGCCCCATCTGAGCGTACAGAAAGACCGATTTATTCCTCAGCATCTCGCCAACCTGCTGTGGGCCATGGCAAAACTGGTGGACAACGGTCAGGAGCAGACAGCAGAGATCAAAAAGGCCGTGGCCGCGCTGTTGCCCCACGTGAATGCACAGAAAGACCAGTTGAGTCCTCAGAATATCGCCAACCTGCTGTGGGCCGTGGCGAAACTGGTGGACAACGGTCAAGAGCAAAGACAAGCGCTCAAAGAGACCGTGGCCATGCTGTTGCCTCAAGTGAACGCAAAGAAAAGCCAATTTAATGCTCAGGGCATTGCCAACCTGCTGTGGGTCGTGGCGAAACTGGTGGACAACGGGCAGGAATGGACACCCGGATTGAACGCGGTCGTTAACGCGCTGTTGCCGCACGTGAACGTACAGAAAGACCAATTTAATGCTCAGCATATCGCCAACCTGCTGTGGGCCATGGCGAAACTGGTGGGCAACGGTCAAATAATGACGCCAGAGTTCAAAGAGGCCATGGCCGTGTTGTTGCCCCTCGTGAACGTACAGAAAGCCAACTTTAAACTACAGGGTATCACCAACCTGCTGTGGGCTATGGCGAAACTGACGGGCAACGGCCAGGAGCGGACACCCGAGCTCAACGAAGCAATGGCCGCGCTGTTGCCCCACGTGATCGCACGGAAAGCTGACTTTTTACCACAGGAAATCGCCAACCTGCTGTGGGCCATGGCGAAGGTTGTCAACGGCCCGGGGCAGATACCAATGCTCAACAAAGCCGTGGCCGCGCTGTTGCCCTACGTGAAAACACAGAAAGACCAACCTATTCCTCAGCAAATCGCCAACCTGCTGTGGGCTCTGGCGAAACTGGTGGATAGCGGGCAGGAGCAAACACCAGAGTTCAAAGAGGCCGTGGCCGCGCTGTTGCCCCACGTGATTACACAGAAAGCAGGCTTTAAACCACAGGAAATCGCCAACCTGCTGTGGGCCATGGCGAAACTGGTGGATAACGGGCAGGAGTGTACACCAGAGTTCTACGAGGCTGTGGCCGCGCTGTTGCCCCATGTGATCACACGGAAAGCTGACTTTATACCGCAGGAAATCGCCAACCAGCTGTGGGCCATGGCGAAACTGGTGGATAACAGTCAGGAGCAGACAGCTGAGCTCAACGAAGCCGTGGCTGCGCTGTTGCCCTACGTGAATGCACAGAAAACCAACTTTAAACCACAGGAAATCGCCAACCTGCTGTGGGCCACGGCGAAGCTGGGTGAGCTCGTTGAGCTGCCCCTGCTTACCTCCACGTGCAAATCACTTGTCTACCGAATCAGTGACAACCCCCGGCTCTCTCAACAAGATATATTCATGTCGCTCTGGGGCGTAATGGTATGCTGTGCCCGGTTGTCTCTGGCCTCCAACAATGAAAATAACGGACTTGAAAAGCACATGGATAACCTGTTTACTCGCCTGAAGAATACCTCCACAGACAATGAAGAGGATCAATCCATCATTGCCATGGCCGCCAGTTGGCTTGGGAGACCGTGTCCGTTCGTCCCCCATTACCAGACCATCAGGTCAAGACCTCAAACTGACTTCCGCAATCAACTCCAGTCATGCATTCCCTCTTTGAAGATTGAAGAAGAAAAGAGCCTGAACTCATTGCCTCCCGTTGACCTGCTACTACCAGATCACAACATTGTGATTGAAGTTCAGGGACTGTCCCATTACGTGCGCGGTGATTTAAAAACCAGGAAAGGTTCGACTCTGCTTAAAATCGCACTACTGCAAAAAGCAGGATTTGAGGTCGTTGAAATCCCGGCTAATACACTTTGTAACCGTTATTTAATGCAACTATGTATTGATAAAATAAAGACCAGGGTGGACCATTTCAGAAAAATGAACTTCTGCACAGAATAGCAGTCTGCTTTTTATATTTTCATGAATTGATGAAATATAAATATGCATAGAAGCTCAGCTGGAACCGTTGGTTTATACGCAAGACCAGATAATCATGCCAACCAACCGGATACCCATGATGCTTCTTCAAGTCGCGTGCAATATAGACAGGGCACAGTCGAATGGTGGGATAATCCACCCCGCACTACCCCAGGGCATAATGAAATTTATCATTTCTCTGGCGCATACCCTTCTCAAAATCTACTGTGCCGTTCAGTGATCCCCGCTCAGAATTTTAATGACCTTATCAAACAGGAAATAATGGCAGATCTGGTGAGTAAATCTAATCGTTTTGGTCATCGCTACGATGGGAGAAATCACGGGCAATATGCCAGTTCAATTAAAAAATACACGTCAGTTTCTAAAAGACCGTTAAATCGAACAGAACAAAGCCAGCTGATGCGTTTGCTGCAAAATTTCACAGCAACACGGGGCTGGAATTGGCTGAGCCTGACGACAACATTTCACTCATTGACTTCAGCGGGTGTTTTTACTCTTCATAAACCCATGGATGAGCGAGTTAAACTTGCCCAGGCTAACTTATTGTCAACGCTATTTGATTCAATAATATTTAACTGCAACCAAAAACCTCCAGCCAGGGATATTGATGCCCAGGGTGTCGCCAACCTGCTGTGGGCCATGGCAAAACTGATGGACAACGGGCAGGAACGGACACCAGAGTTCAACGAGGCCGTGGTCGCGCTGTTGCCCCACGTGAACGCACAGAAAGACCAATTTAAGGCCCAGGGCATTGCCAACCTGCTGTGGTCCATGGCCGAAACTGGTGGACAACGGGCTGGCCCGGACACCAGGGCTCAAAGAGGCTTTAGCCGCCCTGTTGCCCCTCGTGAGCGTACAGAAAAACCAATTTATTCCTCAGCATATCGCCAACTTACTGTGGGCCATGGCAAAACTGGTGGACAACGAGCAGAGGCTGACTCCAGAGTTCAAAGAGGTCTTGGTCGCGCTGTTGCCACAGGTAAATGCACAGAAAGCCAACTTTAAACGACAGGAAATCGCCAATCTGCTGTCGGTCATGGCAAAACTGGTTGACAGCGGGCTGGAGCAAACCCCGGAGTTCAAAGAGGCCCTGGCAGCGCTGTTGCCCCTCGTGAACGCACAGAAAGCTAACTTCAAACCGGAGGAAATCACCAACCTTCTGTGGGCCATGGCGAAACTGGTGGACAACAGCCAGGAAAGGACACCTCGTCTGAAAGAGGCCATAGCCGCGCTGTTGCCCTGCGTGCACGGACAGAAAGACCAATTTGTTCCACGGGGAGTCGCCAACTTGCTCTGGGCCATGGCGAAACTCATGGACAATAGCCAGCAGCAGACACCAGATTTCAACCAGGCCGTGGCTGCGCTGTTGCCCCACGTGAAAGTACAGAAAGCTGACTTTAAACCACAGGGAATCGCCAACCTGCTGTGGGCCATGGCGAAACTTTTGTACAACGGGATGGAGCTGACACCTGGGTTCAAAGAGGCCATGGCCGCACTGCTGCCCCAAGTGGACGCACAGAAAGGCCAGTTTATTCCTCAGCATATCGCCAACCTGCTCTGGGCCATGGCAAAACTGGTGAATAGCGGCCAGGAGCGGACAAAAGAGTTCAAAGAGGCCGTGGCCGCGCTGTTGCCCCGCGTGAACGCACAGAAAAACCAATTTAATGCCCAGGAAATTGCCAACCTGCTGTGGGCCATGGCGAAACTGGTGGACAATGGGCAGGAACGAACACCCGGGCTCAACGAGGCCGTGGCCTTACTGTTGCCACACGTAAACGTACACAAAGACCAATTTAATGCCCAGGAAATCGCCAACCTGCTGTGGGCCATGGCGAAACTGGTGGACAACAGGCAGGAGCGAACAGCAGCGTTCAAAGAGGCTGTGGCCGTGTTGTTGCCCCACGTAAACGTACAGAAAGACCAATTTATTCCTCAGGCTATCACCAGCCTCCTGTGGGCCATGGCGAAACTGGTAGACAATGGGCAGGAGCACACACCAGAGCTCAACGTGGCTGTGGTCGCGCTGTTGCCCCTCGTGAACGCACAAAAAGCGAACTTTAAACCACAGGAAATCGCTAACCTGCTCTGGGCCATGGCGAAACTGGGTGAACTCGTTGAGCTGAACGTGGTTACCTCTACATTCGAATCGCTTGTCTATCGAATCAGTACGAACCCTGAGCTTTCTCAGCCAGAGATATCGATGTCTCTCTGGGCCTTAATGGTATGCTGTGCCAGGTTGTTTCTGGACTCCAATACCAATAAAAATAACCTATTTGAAAAACATCTGGATGACCTGTTCATTCGTCTGGAAAATACATCGCCAGATAATGGAGATGATCAATCCATCATTACCATGGCTGCAAGTTGGCTTGGCAGAGCCTGTCCGGTCGTTCGCCATTACCACACAAACATTTCAAAAACCCAAGCCGACTTCCGCGATCAACTCCAATCATCTATTCCATCTTTGAAGATTGAAGAAGAAAAGAGTCTGAACTCATTACCTTCGGTTGACCTGCTTTTGCCAGATCACAATATTGTGATTGAAGTTCAGGGACCACATCATTACGTGGGTGGTGATTTCACAACCAGGAAGGGTTCGACTCTGCTGAAAATCGCACTGTGGCAAAAAGCAGGATTTGAGGTCATTGAAATCCCGACTAACCAGCTTTTGAAGAAAGCTTTAATGAAACCATACATTGATCAAATAAAGATCAGGATAGGCATCCCGCCACAGGAGCATGGCTCTGTATCACTTAAAAGAGGGTGGACAGACGCTGCAGACGTGACTGGTGAAGAACATTTAGCAGAGCAAACCAACCCGGCAAAGAGGAAGAAAACAAACAGTCAGTAATCGCCTTCCTCCCATCATGACCCAAGTAAACTTTGCCGCACAATGAACTTCTGGGCAGAACAGCAGTCTGCTTTTTATATTTTCATGAATTAATGAAATATAATTATGGATAGAAGCTATGCTGGTATCAGTGGTCAATACCCAAGATCAGATAACGGTTACAACCAACCGAATGGCCGTGTCCCTTCTTCAGGGCGTGGACGATACAGACATGCCACAGTCAGACAATGGAATCATCCCCCCCGCACTGCACCGGTTCG
Source organism: Salinisphaera sp. G21_0 (assembly GCF_017744115.1). GTDB lineage: Bacteria > Pseudomonadota > Gammaproteobacteria > Pseudomonadales > Endozoicomonadaceae > Endozoicomonas. Next base: position 7,963 of record NZ_JAGHQW010000095.1, read on the forward strand.
CAATCAATTTTACCATTCTTCTGGTACACGCTCTTCTCAACATCTACAGTGCCGTTCAGTCAACTCTGCTCAAGATTTTAATGCCCTCATCAAACCAGAAATAATGAATGATCTGGTGAGTCAATCGGAGCGTTTCGGTGATCGCTATAATGGGAGAAACCACGGGCAGTATGCCAGTTCAATTAAAAAATACACGTCAGCTGTTCAAAGACCGTTAAATCGAGCTGAACAAAGCCAGCTGATGCGTTTGCTGCAAAATTTTACCGTAACACGGAGCTGGAATTGGCGAAGCCTGACGACAACACTTCACTCATTTACTTCAGCGGGTGTTTTTACCCCACATAAACCCATGGATGAGCGTGTTCAGCTCACTCAAGCTGCCTTATTATCGACGTTACTGGATGCAATACTATTCAAGTGCAACCAAAAACCTGAAGCCAGTAATATTAGTGCTCAGGAAATCGCTAACCTGCTGTGGGCCATGGCGAAACTCGTGGACAGCTGGCAGGAACTAACACCAGGGCTCAACGAGGCCGTGGTCGCACTGTTGCCCCACGTGAACGCACAGAAAGACCAGTTTATTCCTCAGCATATTGCCAACCTGCTGTGGGCCATGGCGAAACTGGTGGACAAGGGGCTGGAGCGCACTGCAGAGCTCAAAGAGGCTGTGATCGTGTTGTTGCCCCAAGTAAACGTACAGAAAGACCAATTTATTCCTCAGGCTATCGCCAACCTGCTGTGGGCCATGGCGAAAATGTTAGACAACGGGCAGGAGCACACTCCAGGGCTCAAAGAGGCCGTAGCCGCGCTGTTGCCCCACGTGAACGTACAGAAAGACCAATTTAATGCCCAGGGTATCGCCAACCTGCTATGGGCCATGGCGAAACTGCTGGACAACGGGCTGGAGCGGACACCAGAATTCAACGAGGCCGTTGTCGCACTGTTGCCCCACGTGAACGCACAGAAAAACCAACTTAATGCCCAGGGCATTGCCAACCTGCTGTGGGCCATGGCGAAACTGGTGGATAGCGGCCAGAAGCGGACACCAGAGTTCAAAGAGGCCGTGGCCGCGCTGTTGCCTCGCGTGAACGCACAGAAAAACCAATTTAATGCCCAGGAAATCGCCAACCTGATGTGGGCCATGGCAAAACTGATGGACAACGGCCAGGAGCAGACATCAGAATTCAAAGAGGCCGTGGCGGCGTTGTTGCCCCACGTTAATGCACAAAAAGACCAATTTATTCCTCAGCATATCGCCAACCTGCTGTGGGCCATGGCAAAACTGGTGGACAAAGGGCAGGAGCGGACACCAGAACTGAACGAGGCCGTGGCGGTGCTGTTGCCCCACGTTAATGCACAAAAAGACCAATTTATTCCTCAGCATATCGCCAACCTGCTTTGGGCCATGGCAAAACTGGTGGACAAAGGGCAGGAGCGGACAACAGAACTGAACGAGGCCGTGGCGGTGCTGTTGCCCCACGTGAATGCACAGAAAGACCAATTTATTCACCAGCATATCGCCAACCTGCTGTGGGCCATGGCAAAACTGGTGGACAACAGGTACGAGCAGACACGGGAGTTCAACGAAGCGGTGGCTGCGCTGTTGACCTGCGTGAACACACAGAAAGACCAATTTAATGCCCAGAGTTTCACCAACCTGCTGTGGGCCATGGCGAAACTGGTGGACAACGGACAGGAGCAGACACCAGGACTCAACGAGGCTGTGGCCGCGTTGTTGCTCCACGTTAATGCACAGAAAGACCAATTTAATGCCCAGGATATTGCCAACCTGCTGTGGGCCACGGCCAAACTGGGTGAACTCGTTGAGCTGAACGTGGCTACCTCTACGTTCGAATCGCTCGTCTATCGAATCAGTGAGAAGCTTCAGTTTTCTCAGAAAGAGATATCGATGTCTCTCTGGGGAGTCATGGTATGCTGTGCCAGGTTGTCTCTAGACTCCAATGCCAATAAAAATAATGTGCTTGAGAAGCACATGGATGACCTGTTCACTCGCCTGGAAAATACCTCGCCAGATAATGAAGAGGATCAATCCATCATGATCATGGCCGCAAGTTGGCTTGGCAGAGCGTGTCCGGTCATCCGCCATTACCAGACAAACATTTCAAAAACCCAGGTCGACTTCCGCGATCAACTCAAATCATCTATTCCATTTTTGAAGATCGAAGAGGAAAAGAGTCTGAACTCATTACCTCCAGTTGACCTGCTACTGCCAGATCACAACATGGTGATTGAAGTTCAGGGTCCCTCTCATTATGTGGGTGGTGATTTCAAAACCAGGAATGGTTCGACTCTGCTGAAAATCGCACTGTTACAAAAAGCAGGATTTGAGGTCATTGAAATCCCGACTAACCAGCTTTTGAACAACGATTTAATGAAACCCTATATTGATCAAATAATGATCAGGGCAAGCATCCCGCCACAGGGTCATGACTCTGTTTCACTTAAAAGAGGGTGGACAGACGCTGCATACGTGACTGGTGAACAACATTTACAAGAGCAAACCAACCCGGCAAAGAGGAAGAAAACAAACAGCCAGTAATCGCCTTCCTTCCATCATGACTCAAGTAAACTTTTCTGCAAAATGAACTTCTGGGCAGAACGGAAGTCTGCTTTTTATATTTTCATGAATTAATGAAATATAATTATGGATAGAAGTTCTGCTGGTATCAGTGGTCAATACACAAGATCAGATAACGGTTACAACCAACCGAATGGCCATGCCCCTTCTTCAAGGCGTGGGCGATATAGACATGCTACAGTCAGACAGCGGGATAGTCACCCCCGCTCTACCACGAGATGTAACGAATTTCATCATTCTTCTGGCACACGCCCTTCTCAATATTTAATGCACCGTTCAGTAAACTCTGCACAAGATTTTAATGCCCTCATCAAACCAGAAATAATGGATGATCTGGTGAGTAAATCGAATCGTTTCGGTCAGCGCTATGATGGGAGAAATCACGGGCGGGTGCTCTCTCAATCTGATAATTGAATTATACGTCAATTAAAAACTTACCGGACATGTAATTAGACCAAAGCTGATCCCAGCGCCCTTTACTCTGGACCAGAGACCTTGTTGCCAATAGAACCTCA
>NZ_JAGHQW010000096.1 GCF_017744115.1 Salinisphaera sp. G21_0
CTCGCGGGACTGCACTTGCCTTAAGCTAGTGGTTGTCATCAGCAGGCGTCTTTACCGCCAGTCAGATGTAGGTTCTCCCACAGGGGACTTTCACCCCATCAGTTCATGCCCATGCCGGGCGTACCAAGTGGTTCCAGGTGACGCCTACGGCGCACCTGAACCAAGCGTTAGCCGTACAGCCAAGCATGGCAGCACTTGGCGAGAAATTACTTACATTCAGGTGACTTAACCTGTGTTACTGTAGGGTGAGTAAAATTTTCAGCAGTAGATTTTAATGAATATCAAAATACTTAAAGGAAGTTTTAGTTGCTGTTCTGTCTGTGCTTTTAACTGGCTGCAGCACTTCAGGAATAAGTCAATCTGATTATGACAAGCGTGTAATTGCTATGGAAATGGGAATGAGCAAAAAAGAATTTGCCAGCCTATTTCCAGAAGTAAAACCGAGAGGGGCTAAAAGGTACCCTGGCGGAACTGTAGAAGTGTTGGAGCTTCTTGTAGATGAATATTCTTTCATCCCAAGCGGGCATAAAAAGAGAAATCCACTTACAGGCATGGAAAGCACAGTTACGTGGTTCTATTTTTACAATAATAAGCTTATTCAATATGGCCAGCCTCAAGACTGGCCTGCAGAACCAGATACTATCATTGAAGTTAGATAATATGGTTAGCAGTCTAGTGCGCTAGACTGCATTATTCAGCTTATCTTCGATTAACAAAAGAAGTAAAATAATTAGCAGAAATAGCAAAGAGTCACAGACACTTGCGGATCTAAAACATTCAACAATATCCATCGCTGTTGAAAACAATCCAAATATTCTCATTAGTAACACTCCAAATTATGTTATCAATAGTGCTACTTAATTCAATGTACGGCTAACAAAGCATTCCAGGTGACGTCTTTGGCGCACCTGAATGCGGCGTTAGGTGCAAAACCAATATCGAGTTAAATGATGCAAGACATGCGGATAATGCTGATGACTATGGTTTTGTGATTTAATAAAATTGAGCCTTGTTATCAGGCAGATGTATTATGTTCGGTTTTTTGAATAAATTTAAAATGATAGGTGTTCAAGGAGGGGCTGATAGTCTATTACGTCGGGCTGGCCTTCCTAATAACCTCGCTTCTTTTGTTGTTTATGGCAATCCCTTTAGTAAAACTATATTTAGTGCTGTACTGGATCAATGCAATCAATTAAGTAAGCTTGAAAAAGCATTTGTAAGTTCTATTATTCTTATGGAATTTATGACTTCCTCTTCCCGTGATAATGAGAAGGCATATAACCTTTATTCAGAGCGGGTTTTTATAATGATTTCTTCATTATCAGATCTGATTTCAAAAGGTGAAATTTCTTTTGGTCCCTTTTCAGTTGCATACTGCAAGACGTATGAAGATGTATTTAGTTCCCCACTTTCTAAAGCTGAATTCGAAAAGAAACTTAATTTCACAGATTCTTTTAATCGTCAGGTAGATTTTGTAGAAAATATTGCAGATAGGGCTGAATCAAAGAAAAAGTCACTATATTATTAGGAAGAAATGGGATATGACTAGAACGAGGAATACCTAAATCCTGGTTAGCAGGGCATTAAGCCATTGCTCATTGGCTCTGCCTGGGCGAAGGTCGGATGTTTGCCAGTGATGGCTGATCTTCAGTGGCGTATTGCTGAGAATATCTATAAGACCAGAGTAGTTTACATCAGTGAAACTCCGGCCATTACGGATTAGCTGGTAATTTTCGCCCAGCTTAAACGAACAGTAGAAGATGCCATCCATTTTCAGGAACGAGGCCAGATGAGTGAAGGTATCGGAGAGTTCTGTATAAGGAACATGCAGGAGCGAGGCACAGGCCCAGATACCATCAAATTGCTGTTCTGACTGGAAGTCTTTAAATAATGAGTGCTCAACAGCCAAGCCAGTGAGATTCCTGGCCATATTGACCATGGCTTTACTGCCGTCGAATGCTGTCACCTGATAACCCAGCTCCAGAAAGGCCTTGGCATCTCTGCCTGAACCACAGCCAGCATCCAGTATATGACCATGTTCTTGTATATGTGGCAGAAAGTTTTGATACAGGGACTGGGTATCGACGTCGACCGTTGTGTTAAAAAAAGACTCGGCATTCAGGTCATAGAAGGGGATGCTGTCTGACATTAGTGAGGGTTGCTGGTAATACTTCAGATGGCTGTATGATGCCACGGGTTTTGATAAATGACACGTTTAAGGCTGAAGGTGATTAAATCATACCGGTTCGGTGGTTGGCCAGGGCAGAAGCTAACGCCGGAAAACAAACTGTTCCAATAACCGGCTGGTTTTTTGAAACTGGCTCATAAAGATAAAGGTTACGATGACGGCTTTCGAGTCATCAACCCGGTAGAGAATCCTGTAGCCATCTTTAAGGTATTCGCGAAACTGCAGGCCAAAATAACGTTCGAGGTCGTAATTAACGGGGCATGATTTTGGGTTCTCAGTAACTTGCGTTTCAAAAGCCGCCTGGATTTCAGCCAGTTTGTCGATATGGCCTGGCAGGTTTTCAGGATGTCTGGATGCGTTGTGTTCTATCACCAGCTCCATAGAGATCTGATAGGACTCAAGGTAGATAACCCGCATCATTTATGATCCAGATACTTTGCCCTGATATTATTCAGTACCTGGTCACCCGACAGTGTTTTGCCCTCTGCCTCGTCTTTGGCACCAAAAGACAATAGCTTCAGCAACGCGGTAGCTTCTTGCCTGCGCTCTCTATCTTCAAAGGATTCAATGACATAGACTGGCTTACCATTTTGGGTCACAACGATCGGTTCTTCCAGGTCCAGGTTGGCCGCATTCTTTTTTACGAAACTGATCGGTTCAATTCTCATCACTCTGCCTCCTGTTTATGGCCTAAATATAGTCCATATATAGATCTTTTGCTATCGGGATGTGGCCGGTCACTCTGGTCAGCTTTTACGGTTTTGATAATCGGCATTGTACTGTTCGTGCTGTGCATTATGAGGGGGCGATGGCGCTCTGTGCTTTGAAGAACCGGTAACCTTTAATCGTGAGTTCGTGATTTATACGAAGCAGGTCAGTCAGATTCTCTAGTGAAGGGCCATGCCCGTCAGCCAGCTCAGGAATGTTCAAGCCGGAAAGGCGTTTATCGAATGACTCCTGCTTGCCATAATCGGGAAAACTTGCGTCGATCAACCGGGACTTCCAGTAGAGTGGTTGTGGGTCGTAGTCGCCATAGCCGTAGTCAAAAAAATCGACAGTGCGCTGGCGCAGGTTAATCTTAACCCTTTCACGAAGCATGGGAATGGGCTGGGTTGTAAAACCCTCGTAGGTCATCAGGGTCAGTTTGCCGGAACGGATATGAATTTTTACCAGGTCTACGCCATCGGTTTCTGAATAGAGCTGTGTGGCACAACCGGCATAGATTCTTAACGGGGGCGGCAGGTCATTTATAAAACGACTATGGATGATCAGTGAGTGGCTGTGGTTAAGGATACTGGCTGGTAACTTCCAGGTCTTCGATCACATTAATGACATAGCCAAAGTTGACCAGATCTCCTTCTGTTTTTTCGCCCTCGGGTCGCCAGTTTGGATCCCAGCCACTGGCGGTGATGCCATGGGCCTGTAATTCCGACAGGTCATCGCCATGGCCGCAGCCGTAGTCAAACACGGTGTATTGCCCCTTCAGGTAGCCATTATTGGCCGTTGGTTTTGGGTGTCATTATGCATATGGCTGCATTTTGAGACTCACTGTTATAGCTAACGTGAATGGGCTTGTCGTGTCCATAAAAATAGAGCCTGTCAAAGGGGAGCTGTTTAACTATCCAGGTGGTTACCTTCAGTGATGAGGTGTCCGGTACATGAAAATCACAGGCGGCTCCTCCCCGGGAGCAGATGATGTCTCCCTTCCTGTTTTTTTCAAAGCAGCTGTGCTGATCCAATTTGGGATATATCGAGGGCAGCACACCCTGTTTTTTGGCCAGTTTTTTTCTTGCCGTCGCCAACGGGGGGGAGCAAAAGCCATAGGTGATTTCCAGGTCACCAAACTGCTCATAAACCGGATCGAGTATATGAATCGCCAAATCGGCAAGGGCCTGCCAGCTCTGCTCAGCCAGTGGCAGGTTATCAATTGACGATGATTGCCGGGTTTCACCGCACTCAATCAGTTGCCGGTAGGTGAAGTGTTTGCTGCAAGGTTGGTCCAGCTGGGGCACAGTGAAACCTGCTGTTGGTTTTGATCAGAATAAGCAATTGGTCTGGTGACATTCAATCCAGAGTGAAATAAGCTGCGCACGGATCTGTAGTACTGTTTTATCGGACGCAGGCTTATACTGCAGAAATTTATTACCTCGTTTTGATCGGATCGTTGTGCAAACAGACGTTAATAAAAGAGAAGCCCTATGACTATCCGGGTAGAAACCGCCACGACCATTGGCAAAGCCATTATTCTTCAATTGCATCACCGCGATGAGAAAGCGTGTGAATAAAATCTGAGAGATTCGATGTTGATCTTCCCTGAAACTGAAAAAAAGCTGAAAGCCAGAATTTCCAGCTATCGATCGGCGCTCAACAAAGAGAAAAAAGAATATCACTTCATCAGTGATGGCAGCGGTAAACGCTATGTTCTGTTCAGTCTGTACCTTGTCCTGAACGATTTGAAGAAGTCAGAGAGTTACTTTAACTGGTACCAGGAAGAATTTCCTGATGATGCGGGCGAACCGATCCAGACATTGTGCTGGTCTCTGGGCTTGCTGAGAATGAACAAACCGGTGGAAGCGCGCTACAAACTGGCGGAGCTGATGCTGGCAAATCTTTATCTGATCCCTTACGTGCTGGGCCAGCCCCTTGAGCAGGAATATGATATCTGGCATGCATCCAACTTCCACAATCTGGATTATATTTATGACTTGCCAGAAGAGGTCAATAACGCGATTACGGATAACGAGCGGGAGTGGATGGGTGAGGCGTATGGCTCACTTGAGTTTCGCCGTGTCAGAAAGCGATACATCGAGATTTACCATGAGTTGTTAACCACTAAAGAGCTTGCTGAGCGAACAATATTACTTAATGAGTCCCGTGGTTTATTACGATCTGTTTGATATCTTACATGCTATATTCCTGTCTGGGTTAGTAAAAGCTATTGAGGAAGATGAATTTATCGATGAAATAAACTAAGAGGTATCAATGGGTCATTACTGTAGGATTTGTGCCTGTAGCAAGCCAAATGAACAGTTTTCCGGTAAAGGGCATAAGAACCATATCTGCAAAGAGTGCTCTAAGAAACCCAAAGAGGAAAGATGTGCAATTGATCAGGAAAATGAAATATTTGGTTTTATGCGTCAGTCAACTATTTCCAGGAAGAATATAGCGCGTTTGCATAAACTGAAACTGTCGGATAACCAGCGTGTTGCCGAGCTGGCTGCCATTACTTTAGCGGTTGCACTGGTTAAACCACACAAAAAGCGCAGGCTGAAGGTGTTGGCCAAAGAGCATAGAGAGTTGTTTATTAAAGTCAGTGAGTCTGGTCTTATTTATGCCCACCATTACTGATCATCCAGCAAGCTCTCTGGCATTATTGACAGGTTATGAATATGATCCACCATCCCGGGATTTCAGTCCATATTCCCAATGATGCAATGATTGCCCCTGGAATCCGGAGCCTTCGTGATCAGTTAAGCAGGCCAGGATAAATTGGGGAAGATAACGGCAGCCCACCGTGATAAGGTGAAACTCAGGTCTATTACCCAAGCGGCAAAGTGGGGCTAATAACAACCGCAGTCAGAGCCGGGAGCGATTCCTATGATATGCCTGATGATCCATGGGCCTAATGAGTGGGACAGGTCGAAGTTGGATGGTCGGAGCTATCAAAAATAAAAAACGGCCTTGGTGATCTGGCCGACTCGCCTCCGTAAGAGGCCATCATCAGCAAGAAAACAGTGATACCAAAACGCAATAACTATATGGGGATGATATGGAATGTTATCAGCAGCAGTTTGGTGGTAACTATGCGCTGGGCATCCGCATTCCCGAGTACTTTCAAGATATCTCCTACCGCCATGATACCGGCCCTGCCTTTACCTTCAGTCAGGGCAACCGGATCCTGAAAATCTGTGTGTTGCCGGAGAGTCTCCACGACCGGGAGATCACCGGTGCCTACCGTTACACCCTGATGGAAATGAAAGCGGACGGCGAGGATGATGACTGCCCGGCGTTTGCGGCGATCCATTTTGAAACGGACTCACCGGTGGCGTTTGAGAAAGTGATTTTTGACCGGGACCGGTTGCAGGGCTTACTGAACCGGAACTGATCCGCCGGTTGTGCCCCGATAGAGGGATGGCCTGCACCCCTTGGGCTGGCGGCCTTTTCTGAGACGGTAGCACCGCAAAAAGCTTACTGTCGGTAAGTCAACTTACCGGAATTTGATCCGAAGGCGTTGATATCTGTACGGTTCGATATTGCGTTCAATGTCATGGGTTTTCACCGCTTGTGGTGGATAAACCGCTTTTTATTATTTAATCGCTAAAATCTTCCAGCGAAAACCCTTCAAACCGCACATCGTACCCTTTCAGCTGCTGACGAAGCTTTTCCGCTTTTTCCTGCAAGCGGGATAACCGGATATTGGCCGGATTGCGTTTTACTTCTGCAATTAAGGCACTTTTTTCCAGTTCGTTGATGGCAACAATATCAATTTCGTTCTGGTTTCCCCGCTCCCAGTAGCTGCCGACAATATTGTATTGCCCACTGGCAGCGATGTGCTCACGGTGCATCTGTTCCAGCCAATGCCCGCTCCAGGTGGGGTAATCCCGTTCAATCACCTGATGAATAAAGCTATAGTTGCCTATTTCTATGGCGCTGCGATGGCGGTATATAAAGCGAAACCAGAATGCCAGAAATGCATCCACCATTCTGTACTTCACCAGTCGTGTACCCGGTTTGGATAGCACGGGCCGATGTCGTTCAATAATTTCAAACTCTTTTTCTAATCGATCCAGTTGTGGTCCGACGGATATTTCCAACAGTGACTCTATGGCTGGGTGGCTGGTGTGGCCTGCAGCGATGGCCGTCAGTATGGAAAAATACGTGCCATGCTCCGGACCGAACTCTTCGGCCAGTCGGTAGTGACCTTCTTCAATCAGTAAACTGTGTTCACTGACCAGTGTCTGCCAGATGTTTTCATGGGCATCGGTATCGACCAGCCATTCCAGTTATTTCGGGACACCGCCGCTGAGCATGTACCATTGCAACAGGGTCTCCGGACTGAATCTTTTTTGATCATGGAGGAGTTCAGCAATGAATTGGGTTTTCAAAGGTTGCAGATTAATCCGGTTGTCAGCGCGACCAAACAGGGGTTCTTTACTGTTCTGGAACAAATGCGTCATCAGGCTGTAAAGTGAACCACAGCAAATCAGGTGCATCTGGCTTTTGCCTTTGTACTGATCCCAGAGATGCTGGAGTTCTGAAAAAAAGGCGGGATTGACGCGCTGAATATCCTGAAACTCATCCAGGATAAGGGTTAATGGTTCGGTACAGCTGTATTGCAGCAATATTTCCAGCACTTCCCTGAGTGAGGACGGATTGCCGAAAATGGGAACGTTTAACAAAGCGCGTATTTGCTCAACAAACTCCTCACAGAGCAGGCGTTCCTGCTTTCTCGAAACAAACAGATAAAGGGCCCGATGCTCACCTCCCCGGGGGAAAGCCTGATTCAATAAAGCGGTTTTTCCCACTCTCCTGCGGCCTGTGACAATCGTCATTAATGCCCCGCCAGTGGCTGCCTTATTGCTCCAGTTTTGCAAGTGGTTGAACTCTGTTTCCAGATTGTAAAACTTCATCGTATAAATTATTACTGTAATAATTATTACAGTAACTTTAGGTTAAAACTCTTTTCCTTCAACGTGTTTCCATTAAAATTTGTCCTAAAAAAAATGGCGAAAATATCGAAAAATAATACACACTTGCGCACTTTTTCCTGAAACGATTTGAGGTAAGTGGTTGAAATATATGAGTGGTACGCTAGCTTCAGGTGCTAGTGACTGTATGGTCGTGGAAGTTCGAGTCTTCTCCTGGGCACCAATTCTCAAAGATATGTCGTGTAATTAGCGGCAAAAAAAACCGGATAATTACCCGGTGATATCTTCTCTCATTTCTCTTCCTTCTTGTTACCTTCTACCCTGTACTTCTTGGGTCATCAGGATACAGATTTTCTTCGCTTCCAGTGTTTTATGCCCTGATACTAATCCTTCGTGGTCAGACACGCCTTTGGCTTTCAGGTCGGTGCCACTTCTCGTTAATCAGTCCTTCATCTATTGCGCGGTTGATCAGTTTCTGCCATTGGCTGTCTAACGTGTTTTTGTGCATTTTTTTCCCTGGTGACATCTGGATGCCTCGCTTGGCGGCAATGTTGGGTGCACCGAACACGTACTCAAACTTTTCACCGTTGTTGTGATCATCCAGAAGTTTTAACGCTTTTTTAAGTCGTGGTGTCCAGAGGGTAATTTCATCCAGTGAACCTTTTCCCCGTTTTTTCGTCGAAGGAAATGGTGCGAATACCCTGTTCCGCCCGGAAAAGGGCTTGATGATAGATGTCGCAAGCATCGGCGCAGTGTATTTCAAACGCCTCATCCCTTGAGCTTTCGACCCAGCCTTTAACCTTGTCGGGACGAATGTCGGCCTGATTTTAAAAAACGCCCCACCTGCCTCTGAGAGATAGATGGGACGATACCTTTATCTATTGCTGCCATGGCCAATGAGTTTTCTGACCAATGACTGAAGGGATAACCATGGTCTTCGGGTTTGTCGCAAGACATGGCGATAATCTGGCAAATTTGTTCTGCATCAAACTTGGGTATGGCTCCGGGGCGTGGGGCTTCCTTGAGGCGGTCGCTGGGCAGTTATACCCTGATGGCCGCCGATGCCATAACCCGAAAAGCAATGGGCGCTGCCGACAAACCAACTTCCACTCTGCAAGACAATCCATTGCTGGGCAGCTTTGTGCGAGACAAGGTGACCAACCGTAATCGCTACACCGATGAACTGCACGAGATGACGGTGGATATTAACGAGATCCCCAACAGCATCAAACGCTACCAGGAATCCGGCGAAGGCCAGCGAGCCAAAGATCAGGAGCAGTCTGCCGTCGCAAAGCTGAAGCATAAGGCAGGACTCCAGAAGGCGAGTCGGGAGATAAACAAGCTGAGAGACCTTGGCGAGCCAAATGTTCCTTTTGTTCATAATATACGTCCATTTATTGTTATCGGTTTATTCAGTTGAGGATGTTGAGAACTATCGTGCTATAAAACTTATATATGAGAATACATACAGTGCTTCAATAGGAGTACTTTTTGAGGATATTCAGGTGTAAGTTATGGGTTGTGATATCTAACTCATTGATAATAATGCACTGCTGAAGTGGATTTATTGAAGCTGCTTTTATGTTGTCTGTAATTGGCAGAAGGATATATATACAAAAAACAGAATTGTAATTATTGGCCATGTAGGAAGTGTAAAATATGGGCATCGGCTGCATCCTGCCAAACAAATACCACTGTAATCTGTTCGATGATACTATTTTATGCCTATGCAATTAGACATTGAGTGTCGTTCAAAAAAGCGTGACCTGACTATTCCTGAAAAAGGCTGGACGGGCGGTAGCGTGGGTGCGGATCAGGAAAGTGTTGCAATGTTCTTTTGATTTAAGACATTGGGTAGGAGAAACATTAAGCCGACTTTTCTGGTCAAGAAAATATAGTGTGCAAAACCAAGATCCCATCGTTTTTCCAATGGTTCAGGTGATAAAAATGAACGACACTCATAGTAAAGTTATCGGTTATGTACTTTGGATTTTCGGTTTTCTTGGCGCTCACCGCTTTTATTATGGCAAACCGGTAACAGGGACTATCTGGTTGCTCACCCTTGGTCTCTTTGGCATTGGCTGGCTGATCGATCTTTTCCTTATCCCGGCCATGGATCGGGAAGCGGATTTTCGTTTCCATAGTGGCCAGTATGATTACTCTGTTACATGGATCTTGCTGGCATTCCTTGGTGTATTCGGCGTCCATCGTATGTACCTGGGGAAATGGATATCCGGAATTTTGTATCTGTTTACCATTGGCTTTCTTGGCCTTGGTGTTATTTACGACTTTTGGACGTTAAACGACCAGATCTCGATTAAAAACAGTGCGAATAGTTCTGCATTAGAAAACTGAAAAAGTGGGTTGAGAATTTTAGGGCAAGAATTGAAAGACAGTTTTTAATCTTCGATGTGTTCAAGATTCAAGAACCGAACCCGGTTTTACGACCCCGGTTTTGGTCCCAGTAGCTGCGCTCGGTAGACAGAGAGTAACCGGCAGAGCGAATGGCAATTTGAAAGCGTTCTTGTAATCTCATATAAGTCCTGCTCAATGCTGTTTTTTTATACAGTAAAAGCTAGTTCGTATATGTAGAAAATCAACTGAATGGTTAATTTGTTGTTTTAAATGAAAATAAAGCAATTTGTCATCACACGCGTTGCTTGACCGAAAAATATACAAATCACAAAATGCGAATCAGAAGATATAGCCTTTAAAATGCAGAACGCCGTGTAAGTCGGGCTGTATGGGGGTATCGGCTGGTGCGTATAGCGAATCTACAGTA
>NZ_JAGHQW010000097.1 GCF_017744115.1 Salinisphaera sp. G21_0
TTTTTCTTTTTTCTTTTTTAAAAAGTGGGTGTCCTTTTTTCTTTTTTAAAAAGTGGGTGTCCTTTTTTCTTTCTTTTTTCTTTTTTTTTCTTTTCTTTTTCTTTTTATATCCAGAATGCACTTGGTATTCTCAGTAACCGCACTTCAACTGAAAGTGCCGATTTTTATCATGCCCTGGACAGGATGAATGCAGCCGACATGCTGGATACCGTTCGCCTCCAGATAAATAATTTAAATACTTTTGTCCCCATGAAATCAGGGGGCACCAAAATGGTACTGAAGCCTGTTTACACCTCCAAAACAGGTATGAATGATGAACTATAACCGACTGGTCATTACGTAATCCCTGCATGTAATTTTTCGTCATTGGCACTGCTGTATTGGGAGATACCTTCAGCCGCAGTCAGAAAGATAGCTGATCTTGTTCACCAAGGCCCCTGTTCGGGGCAACAGCTTCCTGAATGCCCTGGAACTTCATAACCCATTTAATTGATGAGGTTTCCTTGTCTGTCTAAAGCCATGAGGCAGTTCTGTTCACCGCAGTTTCTTAACAATGACATCACTGTTTATACCCAATTGAGCTATCTTTAATTCCCTGACAATAAAAAAGCCATACAGGAGTTCATTGATGTCCCTGCCAGTTGTTGAGAATGCTTCTGCGCTGCAATTTCCTGCGGTCGTGTCGGATGAAAAGGGTGAAGTTGGCAGTGCATTCAAATATCGTATTGTCCACCGTGTCGATAATTTGATTATCAAACTGCTTGAACAGAAACCCGAGTGGGAAACCTACGAGGTTTTCAGAAAAGCAAGCAGGAATGATATGGATTCAGACGAGCGCTGGCAGGTTACGCTGCTGAACTCCCTGAATATCAGCAGCTTTGGCAGAGCCATCACCATTGAGCCACAACGATATTCCTGGTTTGCCCGGGCGGGGCAGGTATCGGTCAAGGGGGCGGATGGCGAAGGCCAGCCAGTGGGGACGTTAATGCTGCTCAATGACCAGAACGTTAAACTGCTCAATGAAGCTGGCAAGCCCCATCAGCGAAGCCCTTCTTTTCCGTCTGTCCTGGCAGCACCGGAGGCAGAAAGGCTGGATGAGTCAATCGATCAATTGCTGGAGATGGTCTCCACCACCGCCCGGCAGCAACATATTTATCGATGGGGAATAAAGGGGTTGCCCAGGCTGGCTGACGCAGGGATTGCTTCCTCTGTTACAGGGCTGTGGCCGCTGCTGGAAAGTCTGGCGGAGCCCTACCTGGAGCAATGTTTGTCGAAAGGCGCTGTTCTCGGTGATGTTATCCATGGTCTGAGCCAGGTAGTGGATACCCTGGCAAACCTGCACGAACGGGGAGTGGCCCACGGTGATATCCGTCTGGAAGGACTTCGGGAGGTGTCAGGCTGGCTGGGCCCGGGCTTGCCGGAGCGTTTCAGTAGGGTGGATGTGGCACCGGGGCCGGATACGCTGGGCAGCAAACGGTTCATTTTTTATAACAATGCCTGGCAACCGCCAGAGCTGCGCTTTCCTGGCGTTTTTGACAATCCTGAACAACCGTTTGCCCCCTGGCAATATACCTCCGCTACCCGGGAGGGCGATATCTGGTCTTTTGGTGTAATGCTGGCGGTTATCGTTTGTACCACTTTTGGCGAAGGGGAGTGGTTTAAAACGGAGGAAGGTTTGCAGTTATCACTATTTGACTATATGAAAACCTGTGGATTGTATGATGGTGCAAAACTGGAGCAGGCAATGGACCGGACCACGGGCTTCCTGGCCAATAAAAAGAGCCTGTTGGCGTTGAATATGCCGTCCGGTCCGATAAGTATTTCGTTGGCTGAAGACGATCAGAACATACTGGCACCACTGATTCGTCTGATAGGCCAGTGCACCCGGGCAGACCCGCAAAAGCGCCCAACGGCAGAGAATGTCAAAGAGCAGCTGAGTCAGCTGGTTTAAGCCCTGGGGTTTGAGCAGGACTTGTTGTTTTTCAGAGGGATTTTATTGACGGGGGATTACAGGAACAGCGCACTCTCAATATCTGCCGCGCAATAGTTGAGTCAGGAGCTCCGCTGGTGGTATCACCACGACGTTTCTTATGTCCCAGACGACTTTCGGTTTCTCTTCCAGTTTGGTTTTTCCGTGACAGTCCTTGACGGGTTGCAGCTCAAAGATGGTTTTCGGGACTAGAATCTGTCTCATTTCCGTGCTCTGGTGTCTGTTTCGGTAGGCAATAGGATAGATGCAATTGACGTAATTGATGCAAAAAATTAAATCTGAAGTTTATCCTCAGTACTGTGATACTATTTTTACGTAATCCCCGCAGCCGGTAATACTTTGCATGCGCGGGAATCTCGTGAGGCAGAAGTTATAAATTATTGACTGATAAAAACTTGAATGTAGTACAGCGGGTAAATCATGAGTCAAGCGCAATCATTTTATGACCGAATGGCAAACACCAGCCTGGTTCTCAGGATTATTATCGGTATTGCCCTGGGTGCTGGTCTGGCGGTTGTTTCGCCGGAAACTGCGGTGGCCATCTCTTTTCTGGGCTCCCTGTTTGTCGGGGCCTTGAAAGCGGTGGCTCCTGTGCTGGTATTTGTACTGGTGGCTTCTTCCATTGCCAACCAGAAACAGGGGCAGCACACGAACATGCGGCCGATTGTTTTCCTCTATATTTTTGGCACACTGGCGGCTTCTTTTGTCGCGGTATCCATGAGTTTTCTTTTCCCGGTGACCTTGACGCTGGTGACCAACAGCGGTGCGGCCCTGCCTCCGGAAGGTATTATGGAGGTTCTCCATACACTGCTGTTCCAGGTCGTGCAGAACCCTGTTGAGGCTCTGCTGACAGGCAACTTCATTGGTATTCTTGCCTGGGCCATCGGTTTGGGCCTGGCATTGCGTCATGGCAGTGAGTCTACGCGGGTTATGGTGCATGACCTGTCCATGGCGGTTTCTGCCATTGTACGTTTTGTCATCCAGCTGGCTCCCATCGGTATTTTCGGATTGGTTGCCAATACCATTGCCCAGACCGGTTTTGGGGTGCTGGCCGGTTACAGCAAGTTACTGGTGGTTCTGATCAGCAGCATGTTGATGATCGGGTTTATCGTTAACCCGTTGATCGTTTACCTGAAGATTCGTCAGAATCCTTTCCCCCTGGTGCTTCGCTGTATCCGGGAAAGTGGTGTGACGGCCTTCTTTACCCGCAGCTCGGCAGCCAATATTCCGGTGAATATGCAGCTGTGTAAAAGCCTGGATCTCCACGAAGATACCTACTCAGTGTCCATTCCCCTGGGGGCTACCATCAATATGGCAGGTGCCGCCATTACTATTACCGTAATGACGCTGGCAGCGGTTCATACACTGGGTATTTCTATTGACCTGCCAACCGCTTTGATGCTCAGTGTTGTTGCGGCTGTTTCTGCCTGTGGCGCTTCCGGTGTGGCCGGTGGTTCCTTATTGCTGATCCCGCTGGCCTGTAGCCTGTTTGGTATCTCTAATGATATTGCCATGCAGGTCGTTGCTGTCGGTTTTATTATTGGCGTGATCCAGGATTCTCTGGAAACGGCGTTGAACAGTTCTACCGATGTCGTCTTTACTGCGGCAGCATGCATAGCGGCTGAACGCAAGGCGGCTGCCCAGGCAGAGCCTCCGTCTGTGAGCGTTTAGGAACTGTCCTGGAATAACTTCCACATCCGATGTTGTCCAGCAAAGAAAAAACCTTGCCACGGAGGCACGGAGAAAAGAAAAACTCTTTTCCTCTGTGACTCCGTGCCTCCGTGGCGAAAAAGAGGAAGTTATTCAGGGACAATTCCTTAATCATCGCAACATAGTCAACCATATTGCCCGATACAAAGAGCGGCCTGTTTGTCATATCGGGCAGCTTATGAGGTCAGGAGGTCTTTGCCTGCTTCCAGGGCTTTATAAGTGCATCCCGCAGGGGGCGAGTCGCTGGTTCGAGCCGATGGCAGTGTATAGTCAATTGACCAGGGCAGGCTGGCTTTTTCAAGTTCTCTGATTTGCAGCTCAAGGTGAGTTTTGAACAATGGGTCTTTGCTCAAGTCGGGGATGCTGCTGGCTGAATAGTTTGTTTCGCCTTTCAGGCAGTCATGTAATGCCCGCCGGGTGACCATTTTCATTCTTGCTTCCCGGATCTGCTCCTCCTTTTTCAGTTGCTGCCGTTCACACTTTTGCCGGGACTTTGCCATTATGACTGTTGCTGTCAGCTGGTCTGGCAAGTGCGCCATGGTTGTTTCGCTGCAATGATGCAGCGTCTGATGAAATGGTTGATCGTCAGCCTTGTCTCCCTCCAGTGATAAAGACTGAAGTTGTCGCATTTGCAGTAGCTTAAACAGGTACTCTCCTTTGTGAAGGTCGATGTGATAGTTTTCAACGGTATCCATAATTGCCTTGATGTTTTCTCCGGGGCAGTCAGTCCCACAGGAATGCTCTAAAAATGCATTGATTTCCTGTTCAAGGTTTATTAACTGATAGGGAAACAGTGCTGCATCCAGTGGTGGAAAATACAGATGGGCTAACTGTTGGTTGAAATCAGCAAGGTGATCCGGATTGGCTGATATGTTATCCGGGTCCCTGAGAGCATTTTCCACCAGTGCCTTTGCCCGGACAAAATGGAGGATGTGTTGTGCGTCTCTTTGAATATCGGACTGACACTTTTCCCGGACCGTAGACTTGATACGTTGAAGCATCTCTTCCTTATATTGCAGCTGGTGCCAATACTTGCTTAACTCTCTTAGTAGCTGGTTTTGTTGCCAGTCCTGCCATCCACTCAGTGCCTGTTCTCTGATTTCTGACATTTTTGTCAGGGTATCTTTACTGATCTGGTGGGCTTGTTGTCTTGCCTTAATGGCCTTTGGACTGTCTTTGGCAAAGGTTCGTTCCATCTGTTCTGAAATGGTTTCGGACAGTGATGTCCAGACTTCATCCAACCCATTATAGCGTCGGGCGACAAAGCAGCTGCTGCCAAAAAAGGTAATGATCCCGATACAGGCTGTTGTTAGCCAGGGGCTACTCAACAGAAGAACAATGTTAAAGGCATTAACCAACAAAATGGCGGCAGTGGTAACCACTGATGATACGCCGAGAATGCCTGCCACCTTTTTCCGCTCTGCTGTTAACTCACTGCGCGCTGCAACACTGGATGGGTTGGCTTTGGCGTTGTTGATTTTCTCCTGGTATTTATCAAAGCGCATAACCAGCGGATCCAGAACAAAACCCAAGACATTACCAACGACACTGGTCCGCCGGCCAATATGATGGGCAAGTCTGACGGTTGTCTCCGGAGCCATGGCGGCGAGGCAGTCAGAGGTCAGCCCCAGGGTCAGGCTGGGCATTAAATCCCGGGCACAGCGCAGGTTATTCAACAAGCGGAAAATCGCCGGCTTCATATGGCTGAGACAGTGTCTGGCAAGATAGGTGGATAATACATTCTGTGCGACTTTTTTAGCCTTTTTGATCAGGTTATCCAGGCTATTGCTTAAAAATATTTCGATTACTGGCAGTCCGGTATGAAACGCGGTAATCATGTCCCGGAGCAGCTGGAACCGTTTGATCACCGTAGCCACTTGCGGATTTTCCAGCGGGTTAACATCCAGTGGCTGTTGTTTGTCACCGGAAAACAGTGAAGCCAGGGCATGACCGCGCATGCAGATCTCAATGCTTTCAAGCAGGCCTGTTACCGATGTGTCCTGCCCAAGCAGGCTTTTCAGCTGAGGCATCAGGAGTGCAAAATCACCCCACATTACCCGAAAAAACTTTGGGTTTTGTTGGGCTACTTTCAATATTGTACCCAGAGTGTCGGTTATTAAGGTGTGGATTGGATTGTCGGCAGAGAACAGTGACGATATCAGCCCTTTGCCTTCTTTATAAAGAAAGCCCAGTGCATTGGGCAGCCCTGATGCGTTTAATCCCTGCATCAGTTCGCCGGCTTTCTGACAGATGGTTCTGCTGGCTTGTGACCCCCAGTTAAATACATCGCCAAAGAGCGTTTTAAATTCTTGATAAGGATCATAATTCAGTAATTTTAAATACCGCTTGCGATACAGCTCGGCAATGCTGTCTTCAATGCTTTCTTCTTCCTTCCGGATAAAATTCAGGTAGCTGAGATAGTATGCATAGGAGTCAGGGTTCAGTGGCCGCAGGCCCATGCTTTTTCTTGATTTTGCCAATTGCCAGAGCACATCAATATTCTGCTCGAAATGCTCACAGGGCAGTAAGCCGTCAGGCACACCCTGGTCAATCAGGTGAATCAGAAGCTGCTGTTCAGCATAGGTCATGTCGTAGTAGCACTGCATCCAGTGCAGGCAACTGTCGTAGTTGTCATCCTGTTCAGAGCGGTTCATTGCATCAATGAATTGTAATGTGGCCAGGTAAAAAGATTGCTCGAGAGTATTGCTGTTTTGTGACAGTACGGTGCGTATACGATCAGCAGCGGGGGGCTTTAGAAACAACCACTGTGGAAACAGGGCCGGTTGGTTTGGGCGTGATTGGGTGCTCAGAAAATGATGAATTAACCGGGCAGAAACTTCATGCTCTGTACAGGCAAGGCGGCCTTGTTTTTCTTCGGGGGGCGGCTGGTGGTTCAGTAATCGAAGATTAAGGATATGTTGTCGTTGATCCATCAAGCTTGGCAGACTGGCTTCAGCTGGAGGTGATTCAATCTCATGCTCAAGGCGTTTGGCATGGAGCCAGCCGATCTCATTGTCCAGTTGCGTCGCTATTTCTGGTATAAGATCCTGCCTGATCAGCCGACTGAATAAAGCCTGAACACTCTCTGCTGTGCACTCTTGCTGATCAGTCGCCAGGGCAAGTTTAGCTGCCTTTATATGCCTTATGCATCGATACCGTTTTACGTTCAGGCAAACCAGATAAGTCAACACTTTTAGTATGGTTTCAGGTTGTTCCCGGATGTAGTGATTAACTGTTCTCCTCTTGCATGTGTCTGTTCCGGAAACCGGTACCCTCACCGGTGGGAGCTGCATAAGCTCGTTAAGAACGGTTTGAGCGGATTTTTCCAGATGATATTTTGCCAGACTCCACATAGCCCCCCTTAAGATGATTTCACGCTCTTTGCACTGGTAGCCCAGCGGTCTCAGCCAGGTAGAGGGCTTAAGGGGTTTTGGGTCTTTAAGTTGATTACCCTCGACGTTGTCAATGGCAGTGGCTAACTGCTTGGAAGATAGCCTTCCTTTTTGTACCAGGAAGTCGGCATCCATTTTTGATTCCAGACAGTACACATTGTATTGACGCTCAAATTTTCTCAGATTTTTCAACATCGCGAGCTGGAATCTGACATTGTGCCGATCACGTTCAAGGTCGTTGAGGTTTTCTCTCAGGGTTGCCAGGTTGGTTGCCAGGGTGACCCTGAATCCGGTACGGTTTTGCATCCGGGATTTTCGGAGTTGTTCAAAGGTATCTATTGAGGTGCTGCCCAGCTTCGCAAGCCGACTTTTGAGAATCTCAAGGGCGGTTTCAGGGAATAAAATAAGCAGGGCCTGTAAGATGCCGTGTGGATAAAGTGCAATCAGCAGCTCAGGCTGGTCATCTTCCCCATCAATGGCAATGTTGCTGGGATTGCCATAGGTGTGTGGTGAGAGTTTTACGACGGGCAGTGACTGTTGGTAGATTTCCTGAAGTTCTGATGATCTGTGATGTGCCCTATGGACGACGCTATCTTTTCTGTGGGAAGCGTCTGCCGTTTTACTGTCGCTTTCTTCCGACTCATAGGTTGTGCTGGAACACTCTTTTTCGGGTTGAACACTTTTGGATTGCGCTTTGCTAACGTGCCCCCTGCTATTCAGGTCACTGTCGATGGCATCGACATCTATGGGCAACTCAATGTCTTGATCCTCGTCATATTCTTCACTGAAGCAGGGCATATCAAGATTGATATGGTCCAGGGCCTCTGAAGGTGTTGGCAGGGCGGCATTGGCGAGTTTTTTTATGCCTGACAGAATATACTGTGCCGTGGAATGCCAGTAAGAGCTTTCTGCTTCTATTGGTGCCTTGACGCTGTCTTGTTCACCGACAGCCGGGTCAGCTTGTGAAGTTGGAGCATCCGTTGTGTTTTCTTTGTCTGTCCTGTTCCGGGGGCTGATATTTTCAGTCTCAGAATGGCAGCTGTCCAGTGTACAGGTGCTGTCGCCAGAGCGGGTGTCAGTATCTGTTGTTGCCGGTTTTCCTGCCCCCTTCTGGTTTAACGACGGTGTTTCTCTGTCTGAAGACTCAAGACAGTTCCGGGATGAGTCGGAGCAATAGCTGATCTTATCGAGGACCGGTCGTGTTTGACGATGGTGAATAGGGGTGCTGTTGAAGTCTGGGCATTTCCTGATATCTGCTGCTCCAGGATGCTGCCGGGGTGAGTCTGTATTAGCGGGAGTGTTTAGGGGGAAATACGACGATGCAAGTACCGACTGCATTATTTAGCCTGAACGTTGAATAACTTTAACCAACTGTTCAGACCCGATGGGGAGATGATGGTTTCATCTGCTTATTGTAAATGTTTTGGCAGTTTTTCCTTTGTTATTGGGTTTTTTATTGAGTGCTTAGTGTGCCGAGATAAATCGGCAAGATGTTAAGGGTGAAAGTCCCTGTGGGTTAAGACTGACGTGTCGCCCCAGCCCCGAGTCATGAGCCGTATATCGTAAGGTATCCGGTGAAGTGTTGACAGGGGAGCCTGTAGGCTAAGTATTGAGCTGCGAAATCAAATAGTCCGAGGTGCTGATGTTGTTAAGTGATGCAGAAAGCAATATTACAGGTTGCACTACACCGCAAGTAACCTGTGAGCCTCGCGCAGTCGGAGACCTTGTGCATGCAGGTACGCATCTTGTGCCCTCTTAATCTACAAGAGCCATAATTAAAGCCGCCAAGACCATAAAACGACACTGGGATGGTGTACTCAACTGGAAGGATAGCCAGATCAATAATGGCTTACTGGAAGGTTTGAATTCAGTGATACAGGCAGCTAAGCGAAAAGCACGAGGTTACAATAAGCCTCACTTCAAAATCATGGTGTATTTACTGACAGGTAAGCTGGACTTTACCAAGGTTAATGAAACCTGCTTACCCACTTAAAATTCAAAAGAGCCCTACTCTATTTTGTGGATTAAATTTGTGAATTAATATTGTGTGGATCAAAGTGTCAGAGAAACTAACTAATTAGTCAGTGAATTCTCCGAAAGCAAATGGTCGAATGCGGCACAAATATAAAAGTCATGACAACGTAAAGGAATGCCTGACATGAACAACGTTTCATCCAGTGCCGCAGTAGCCACCCACGAACTAAAAGTGTGCTCAGTCTGTTTAGACAAAATCTTCCCACCGAGCCATCCGGAGTTTAATGGCAGGCGCATCGCCAGAGCCGAGCCCTGCAAGCATATATTCCACCTCGAATGCATTACTACCTGGTTACAAAATAACCTGACGTGCCCTTTGGAGCGGAGTCTCATTGAGGTGGTCATTGAGGAGGTAGTGTTGACAACCCTGCCCCTGCCCCCGAACTGGGAGCAGCAGATGGTCAACGCTGCAATCCAGGGCGATATCGGGATGATCCGGGCCCTGCTCAACCGGAGGGCAGCCCCGGATGCGGGCCAGACCCAGGGGAATACCCCCCTGGCCCAGGCTCTGCTCAACAAGCATCCTGATGCTGCTCTGCTGCTGGTCAGCAGGGGAGCAACTGACCCGATCGGCCTGAACAACCTGGGGCTTCTGTTTGAATATGGTTACGACGGCCTCCCGGAAGATCTGCACCAGGCGGAAAGCTGTTACCTCAGGGCTGCCAGGTATGGGGATGCCATGCCCATGCACAACCTGGGCTGCCTGTATCTCAGGAGTGGCAAGGACTTTCCGGGGGATCCCCAACAGGCGGTGCAGTGGTTGACCAAGGCAGCTGAGAAGGGCCATGTCAAGGCCATGAGCAAACTTGGCCACCTGCTTCTGAACAGTGACGTGGGTCTTTGGGGAGATAGGGACAAAGCGCTGCACTGGTTGAACATAGCTGCCAGGCTAAATGATGGTCAGGCCATGAACACCCTGAATAATCTGATTAGGTTATGACAGGAAGGATTTCTCAGTAAAACAATTTCTCAGTAAAACAAAAGTTGCGAATCTGAATTCAGTTTTACAGGTAATCCCTTTCAGGAGTGGAAAACCAGTTGATACGTAAGCGTCCAAACAGGGGGCAGACTCCCCCTACTTGTCGAGATCGGCTTTTAATGGATTGGCCCCGAATTTCTCTTTCCAGAGTCGCGGTATCAGTTCCCTGATATCACGGGCCGGGTGGAGGCTGATGCGTTGAAGAACATCAAC
>NZ_JAGHQW010000098.1 GCF_017744115.1 Salinisphaera sp. G21_0
ACCGGTATGGCTGATGCACTGGAAGTACAAAGAGAACACCCCGGTACCTATGAGAATCTCAGCTTCGAAGAACGACTGGCATTACTGGTTGACCAGGAAGATGCTGAGCGAAACGATAAACGCCTGGCCCGTTTACTCAAGGCAGCCCGATTCAAACTGGCTGCAACGGTTGAAGGTATTGATTATGGAAAGGCCCGGGGTATCAGTCAGTCAAAAATAACGACGCTGGTCACCTGTGACTGGATAAACCGGAAACAAAACCTGTTAATTACCGGCCCCTATGGTACAGGTAAAAGCTGGCTCAGCTGTGCCTTCGGGCACGCCGCCTGTCTGCGGGGTTACAGTGTTCGTTACTGGCGAATTACACGACTGTTGCACGCATTAACCATTGGTCATGGTGATGGTAGTTACAGCAAGCAATTACGGCAGTTAGCCAAGGTTGACTTGCTGATCCTGGATGATTGGGGGCTGGAAGCAATCACCCAGAGGCAGCGCAACGACCTTCTGGAGATTATGGACGACCGGCACAACCAGAGTTCCACCATTGTCGCGAGCCAATTACCGGTATCCGGCTGGCATGACAGCATCGGTGATGCAACGCTTTCAGATGCCATTCTGGACCGCCTGACACACAATGCCCACCGGATTAATTTGAAGGGCGAATCCATGAGGAAAACAAAAGGTAAATTGGACGAGCGTGAACACCTGGACTAAAAATAGGCTTGGGCAATGCTTAAGAGCCTGAAGGTGTTCACGCTAGCCAGAATAGGTGTTCACGCTCGCCAGAATACGCAAATGGCCCTGTTCCAATGGGCTGAAGAGATACCAATGGGCTGAAGAGATAACAACCCAATCCATTCACTCATAACAGCACCTGCACCTATGGCCTTTATCAGTCTTCTAGACGACAGAGCACGACCAAAAGGTTCCCGTGACCCGTTAGGGTTTGAACTGATCTGGACCCACTTTGGGCGTCAGGTGGTGGGTAACCTGACCACAATTACATCATCCCTGGAGAATTTTACCGTTGCCCTGCTTGGTTTCTGCTGGGCAAATGAACTGGCGGCACAAGACCCATCCCCGGAAAGTCAGGCGGAAATACAAAAGTATTTCCTCCGCTATGAACAGATGGCCGCTTACCTTCGGTTCTATCAAAATTCTGGCAGTATTATGGGAAAAAACCGGGTAGCCCGGCGGATTGCTGATCAAAATACAGACATTAGCATTGATGAAAAAACTCAGCAAATACTCAGTAACCAGACCAGTTATGGCCTCTGGGGTCTTTATTCATCGGCACTACGGGATACTGGACTGATTAAGGGTAATAAACGACAGCTCACTGCCAGTGGAATGGAAATTATTGCATTGCTGGAGGCCCGGCTGGATAAGTGTTTATTCATTGACCTGCTGACATCATCCTCCGTAACAAAACAACACCTGGAAGCCGCCAGTCATGATTTCCTTACTGCCATCAATCATCCGGATATCCAGCAAACGCTTCTGGAATCACTGTTGCTCGGTTCAGGGGGGAATCGTTTACAACAGGAGCTATGGCTAAAGACCAGGGGGATTATCCAGCTTGGCCAGCTGCCAGATGCCGGCCCTGATGAGCTACCGGTTTACCTGGCAACCCTCTTTGATAGCCACCCCTCCCCGGATCTGCAACGTGCCCTGAAATGGATTATTGATATCGAACGTATTCTGACTGCCACTAATAATATTTTTCACTACTGTCGTATGAAAGATGGTGAGTCCATAGCCACCATTATCCAGACCCTTGAAGATAAACAATACGGCTATGGCTGGCTGGTTGATAATCTCAATGGCGTAGATTTCCCTCGTAAAGCTGAACTGGAAAGAATATTGCTGGCCTTTAAACAGGGCAATTACCGGGAAGCCATTCAGATTAGCCTGTTGCTGAACAAAGAGGTTATGTCAGGTCGGGGAGGTGCGCCCTGGGTAGAGCTGGCAGGCGATAAATTGCGGGTCACGGTCAAGAGCGAAACCGCCAGCCTGGCTGAAAATGGCGAGGCACTGCAAAAACGTTGGGATTACGAATACTTCCTGAAATCCTATCTGCGGATTGCCCGGCATTATCAGCATCAGCCATCATCAGGGAGGCTTGGCGTATAAACCATGGATAAGTCATCAATCACCAATGAGCTGACAGATCGCCTCATCAATAAGACCGTGATCGCCGGGTTGTTCACCACCTATAATTTTGAACCGGAGTTTTTTGAGCTTGATATTATCTCGGAGTTGATGAGCCCGGCCATCCCCTGGTCAACCGACGAACGGGTGAAGCTTTTTCAGGTCCGGGAGGCACTGCGAAAATCAGCCATCAAACTGGATGTGTTTTACGACCTGCCCATATTCCGGCAATCTGCAGACCGGTCACCCCAGATGGAGTATCTCTGTCATGGTGTGCATATGGGTAATGCGGCTTTTCATGCAAAAAACATCTACCTGTTGGTTGCCGATAATGACAGCGGGCAACACACCTTACTGATGGCATCCGGCTCCAACAATATCACCCGGGCTGGCTGGTGGCATAATGTGGAAGTTCAGCATTGGGAAACCATCATAAGTGGTGAGGTGCAGCGGGCGTTCCTGAACCGGATAAAAGAAGATATTGCCTGGCTTAAGGGTAAACTCAGCACACCGGACAGTGCTGGCCTGACGTTAATTGAGGATTTTCTCAGTCACTGCCGGGGCAGCAACTCCGCACAGGAGGTCGATTACTTTTCCCTTGCCGACCTGAGACTGAAGCGATTCCTGCGTAAACGCAGTGGCAAACTGCTGGAACAAGGCAATGACTGGTCACTGGAGATTATTTCGCCATATTTTCCAGAGAACCATAACAGTGACTTGCATCAGAAACTATTTGCCGACTTTAACCTTCGGGAAATTACGCTCTTTCTGCCTCGCAACCAGGAAGGTGAAGCACTCTGCCATGAAGCGTATTTTCACCATATCAATGAGGCGGATAGCATCGCCTGGGGTGAATGGCATGAAGATCTGCAAAAGTCACTGGCCATCAATGAACAACCTTTTCGCATAACCCACAGCAAGATCTTTCATTTTTATAACGGTAAACAATCCCGGGTATTTGTCGGCTCCGTGAACTTCACCCATAAAGCCACCCATGAAAATATCGAATCTGGCTATTTCGTACAGGTTGACCGAAAGGGAACACCCCTGCTACAGCGGGTTGCAGTCGAAACCATTGACAATTTTAAAGTGCCCTCTGATGAAGAAACCGGGCAGAGCGCAACAGAAGCGGCAACAACGTTGCCAGAACTGCATATCAGCTATGACTGGTTAACCAAAACACTGACCGGCCGAACACCAAAAGAGTGTAGCTATGAGATTCAATTTCTGGGTGCCGAAAATTCCCCCATGCTCAGCCCCTGGCTTATCAGCCAAAAACTGAGCCACTATCAGCACAACGATGAACACATAGAATCAATAGAAGCACTACTCAGGAACAGTGCCCTGGTAACCATCACCGTAATGGATGTGGAGAGTAAAACGGCATTTGAACCCCATCGTATCCTGATTCAACAAACAGGCTGGACCCATAAACCACTGGACTTACCACAACTCTCCGCTGCAGACATTCTGGCCATTTATGCAGGCATGACCAGTGAACAGCGTGAACGCATCACATTAAATGCCCAGGAGATCAAGCTGATCCTGCAAAATCAGGGGGGTGAGCTCACTCACGATGACCAGTGTCTGGTGGAGGAGCAGTTTTTTTGTGAGTTTGCTGAAATATTCCACGCATTCAGGATGTTAAGACGACGATTGGCAGCCGCCCTGGAACAGGGCGACATTGTTCAGGTGGATTACTACCTCACCGGTTCCGGACTGGACAGCATTCCCGTGCTGATCAGGCAAACCAGCAAGACAGAGAGTGACTCGTTCAGCGCCGTAACAGCCTATCTTATTCTGCTATGCAGTATTGAAATACTCCAATATTCGGAATTTAACCCCCGCCCCAACGTACAGGCGAATCTTCAACAATACCTCCGGCAAATCACCGAGCTCAAATCAGGCGATCTGATACAACTGGAAGACAACAGTGAACAGCGTCGATTGATGTTTTTTCATTGGTTTGAAACGCAATTTTTCAAAGAGTACAAACAGCAGACTGCTGACAATACGGGGGATAATCATGACGCCTCTTGATTTAGAGACGGCCCGCCACATCATTGATTTTTCCGGTGGTCAGCCAGCCCTGGGTGACCTGGGAAATCTGCAGCTGGAAGGTGCCGTGGCCCTGCATAACATGCTGGTCAATCCTGATATCGGCATGGGTTACCTGGCCGATGAAGTGGGCATGGGCAAGACCTATATCGCGCTCGGGGTGGTGGCCTTCCTTCGCTATTTCAATCCAAAATTGAAAGTGCTCTATATTTGCCCAAGCCGCAATGTTCAGGAAAAGTGGTTGCGGGAATACCTGAGCATGACCAAATACAATATTCAAACCTCCCACTACCGAATTCGCTCGGTAACTGGCAAGCCGGCATCACCCTACGTCAGTTGCCGTAATGTACCTGAATTGATCAGAACCGCATCTCTTGGTCATTTTTCTGATATTTTCATCAGCAAAAGCAGCTTTAGCATCAGTTTGAGTGATGATGAAAGCAGCTGGGTAGGGAAGCGTGAGTCGATCAGGACACTGGTACCTGCACACCAATGGGAGGGTATTATTCATTCAAAAGCCGAGGTGAAAGACCAGTATGCGGCTGCACTCAATTACATTCTTCCGACATTTGACCTTGTGATTATTGATGAGGCTCATAACTTTAAAAAAGACGCAAACAGCAGTGACAGGAATCGGGTACTTTCTCAGGTGCTGGGTTTCAGTGACCGGGAAAAATTCCAGCCCAGGGCCAGAAATGCCCTGCTACTGTCAGCCACGCCTTATGACAGGGATATCAGCCAGCTACGCAACCAGTTAATCCTGATCGGCAAACAACACCTGTTGCCTGACAACATTGATAATAACGACAGGGATAGCATCAAAACCCGCTTGCAGGCATTTATGGTGCGCCGGCTCAACGCACTGAAGGTTAATGACACGCTCCACACGCGAAATATGTACCGAACGGAACATCGCCAGGGAGAGCAGGCAGAAATCACCCTGAACAGTGATGAACAAAAGCTGGTCACAGCCTTGGTTCAAAAAAAAGTCGGGGATACGTTAACCAAAAGCGGCAGTAGCCCTGCTTTCCAGATTGGCATGATGGCCTCTTTTGAAAGTTATGCCCAGACCGCCAAAACAGAGCCGGTCCAGTTTGATGGTGATGAAACAGAAAAGCAGCAGAACGATGCTATGGATCGCCATGTGGTCGCCCATATTGTCGACAGTTTCAAACAGGCAGGACTTGGAAAAACGCTGCCACACCCGAAGATGGATTCAGTCACTGAGCAGCTGGCACAAAAACTGTTTCACCAAGGGCAAAAACAGATTGTTTTTGTACGCCGGGTAAAAAGTGTTAAAGAGCTGAAAGACAAACTGGATGACCAGTATAACCACTGGCTGAAAAACCATATTTTCTGCCAGCTCGCGCCAGACAGCCCGTTCAGGGAGATCTTTACCCGGCTATTCGATACCTACCACAAAGTCAGTCTGACCAAAGATAGTGATATCTCCGAAGGTCAGTTCGTTGAGAGCACAGAAGGCGATACTGAAGATCATCAGCCAGCCAAAAATGACACCTTCTTTTCCTGGTTTTTCCGGGGTGAACTGGACCAGGCAGCCCAGGACATCATGCGATCCGGCCAGCAACTCTTGCCAACACCCGATGGCCTGCGTAAAGGACTTACCGCCAAGAACCAGGTGATTAGCCTGTTACTGGAGCTCAACTGGGCACGATATGTGACAGAACACTATAAAGATTCCCTGGAGCTGCTGGTCAACCAGCACCATGCCAGCATTCTAGCCCTGACCAAACCCCATCTTGCCAGTCAACTGCAAGACGATCTTCTGGATGTTTACCGGGCCTGCCAAATCGGATTTTTGCAATGGTATGCCGAACACAAACAACAGGCAGGCTTGCTAAAAATAGCCAATGCGCTGGAACAGCATCTGCCGCCACAACACCTGCGCAAAGCCGTTAACACCGAGATTAAGCCTGGCCAGTTATTGGATAATCTCCGGCTAGAGACATTTTATACGGCACTGCACCGATATCAGCTAGCCAGTGACCTGTTCCCGTTGCAATCCAGGGTATTTGAACAGTTGCGGAAGAACTTATGGGATGAAGAGCTCTACGACAAACTGGATATTCACGTCCATTTGATCAGCCTTTGCCTGCGTACCGGCCACGGTGTCATTGACCTTTATCTTGCCAGAATTCGCCAGGGGCAGGCCCGCTCACAGAGAACAGCCGCAGGTGCTGGATGAATGATCTGGTAACCATGCTGAAAACTCAGCAACTACAGAGTGACTATTCAACCTTTTCAGAACTGTCCGCCCTGGCGGCAACCGGACAATTAGACCTTATTATCAAAACCAATATTCCCGAGGTATTTGATGAGCCTCTGGAAAGACGTCGAACCTTTCTCAGTCACCGTCTCAACCCGGTTTCGCCGGTCATTGGTGCCACGGGTGAAACAGCGGGCAACCGTTCTGCCCAGGCGCGAAAATTCCGAATGCCCGGTTACCCCCTGGCCTTGATCTCTACCGATGTATTCCAGGAGGGCGAAGACCTCCATACCTTTTGTGACAGCATCTATCACTATGGCCTGTCGGGAACACCGATCGGGATTGAGCAGAAAACCGGTCGCGTGGACCGCGTTAACTCGCTGGTACAACGTCGCTTTATTAACCACCATCATCAGCAGAAAATTACCGACAGTTCAGATTTCATTCAGGTAACTTTTCCCCATATCCGGGAGAGCATTGAGCGACTGCAAGTCCGCCAGTTATGCCATAACCTGAATGATTTCATTAAATCGCTCCACGAGTTTGGCGATAGCTCAACAGTCCGGAAAGATCTGATTGATACTCAGGAGGCCCTGTCGGACAAATCAGAAATTCCTCCGCAAATCACCACTCCTCTGGAGTCGCCTTACATCCCGAATAAACCGGAACCGGGAGCTGGTAACCGGCTTGCACAATTGGAAACACTGGAGCAGAAAACAACATCAACACTACTGCATATCAAAGGCCTGCTGAAAACCTTCTGCGGCCCTTCTGTCTTAACACAGGGTTACCGCCTGCCCGGCTCTGACCGGATTCTTTCGGTAAAGCTGGAGTCGGCCAAAAATGGTGGTGAGATTCTACTGATCGCTGAAGAACCCTTTTCTTACTATAAAATATCCGACCATTGCATAGAGCAATGTATGAAAATATATTCTGAACGCACTTTTTACCGGATTATTGCCGAAGAAGAAGGCCATCATACCTTCAGGCTAAACAGAAATGCGGAGATACTGGTTGGCAACGAGAGCATGACTGAGCCTGAAGAGATTGAAGCCTTCTTCAACCGTTTTCACCAACAGGCAGTGGAACTTACTTATCAACAACCTTCTGAAAAAATCCATAATTTCTGTCAGCAAGCCCAGACTCTGGCCAATGGCCTTGATGATATAAATGGCATCGCCGATTTCGATACCCAGCAACAGGATGCCGCCTTACAGCTTACTTTCAGGCTGGGGATTAATATTACAACCAGAACCCAAAAGGTCATTATTCGACAATCAGCTAACCTCTGCATTTTTACCAGCAAGGCTGTACCCTCAAATGCCATCAGGGCATTCAGGGAGAACCGTGAGCGGAAAATTATTGAATACACCTGGGAGCGGAACCGACATACCGATGTCGTTGAGTTCTTTCTTGATTCAGAAGGGGATATCTCAGGGCGGATAACGCATCCTGAAGAGAACATGTCACTGGAAGAGTTCATCTTCTGCGCTTACACAATAGCCGTGGAGGCAGACCGGCTTGAGTATATTGTAAGTACAGATGACTTCCTGTAGACATTAGTTTTGTGTGCAATTAAACCAGTCTGCCTGGGCTACTTCCCTACAGGTCAACAAGGAAGGGCCATCATCACAGTGGCAGACTGGCTAATGTATCGCTAGCTGATAATTAACATGACCAATAAACGGCTCCCGGCAACTTTTTACCGTACTTAAACTCTTTGACATGAGCCTGAAAATCTCTGATGTCATCGCAAAAATTCCCCGATCAGTTAAAATCCGTCGCCTGATAATTTTTATGTGATAATCAGCGACGCTAGTCAAACCAGGCTTGGAGAGTAAGCGTCTAAACAGGGGGCAGACTCCCCCTATTTGTCGAGATCGGATTTTAACGGATTGGCCCCGAATTTTTCTTTCCAAATTCGTGGTAACAGATCCCGGATTTCCCGGGCAGGATGGAGGCTGATACGTTGCAGAACATCAACCAGATATTTATAGGGATCAATGCCTGCCAGACGGCAGCTTACGATGAGTGTTTGGAACACAGCAACATTATCGGCACCCTCAAGAGTCCAGCAGAACATCCAGTTCTTTCTTCCCATCGGGATACAACGAAGGGCTCGTTCCAAATGATTGGTGTCAATATCTACTGATGGGTCATCCAGATAAACCCGCAGTTCTTTTTCCCGCTTATGGGCATAGCCCAGGGCTTTACTCAATGGATTGCTGGGAACCAGATCAAGACGATGAAGTTGCTCACGGTTCCAGGTGAAGAACTGGTCAACCAGAGGCTTTGCCTTCTGCTGTCGGTAGTCTCGCTTTTTATCACCTTCCAGTTCCTGTTTGCGAATGTCGTCTTCTACCTTGTACAGTCCACCAATCAGAGCCAGCGCCTCTTTGGTAGCTTCAGGTTCTGCCTTCTCTGATTTAACAAAGTAGCGTCTGCTGTGTGTCCAGCACTCGGCATGAGTGATCTTCCGGTATTTTTTACAGAAGCTTTCATACCCTGGGTAACCATCGGTCAGTAATACGCCTTCAAATTTTTTCAGGTAGGGTTCGACCACATCACAGGAACGACTGATCGAGTAGATGAAGGCGACTTCATCCCGCTCGCCATAAAAGCTCCAGAAATAGCCTTTATTCATTTTTCCCTTGCTTTTGACACCGGCTTTTCCGGGCGTTTCATCCAGAGCCAGGGTTTTGCTTTCCAGGCAGCTATTGAGCAGCTCTTTCGCAACAGGTTCAAGCAACTGGGCTGCGCGTTGTTCAAGGTTGGTCAGGGTACCGCGACTGATGGTAACACCGCTGGCTTCCGTCGCTGATGCTGGCGGTAAAGTGGTAGGTGATACAGGTATTTATCAACCAGCATGCCGGCAATAAAGCTGACATCAGCAAAGCTTCGATCAAACAGACCTGAGGGGGCTGCAACCGTGGTCAGGGTCTGGCTCGGCTTATGCCGAACGACATCGCGCTGATATTGCAGGATAACGTAGCTGCCGGGGCGTTGTGCAAGACGATAGGTGTCTTTATGGTCAATGATTTCATACTGATCAGCATCTTCTCCCTGCATTTTCATGCTTTAGAGCTTCGTTTTCATTTCGCAGGGACTCGTTCTCATTTTTATATTCCTGTAAACGGACCTGCGACTGCTGGAGCAGTTGCAGGTGAGTGCGCATTCCGGAGCATTCGGCCACCCATTCCACTAACATTCGGCCACTGATTCCGGAAGTATCCGGCCACCCATTCCGGTAACATTCGGCCACCCCTAATCGGAGCGCAGCGACGCATCGATTTGC
>NZ_JAGHQW010000099.1 GCF_017744115.1 Salinisphaera sp. G21_0
CTGAAGAGCCGTTAAAGACTATGACGTTGATAGGTTGGGTGTGTAAGTGCTGTGAGGCATTGAGCTAACCAATACTAATGACTCGTGCGGCTTGACCATATAACGCCAAAGCGATTTAAAAGACAGTGGGCAGTCGGCAGTAACCAGTCGGCAGTCAACCGCCATGCGCAGTAGAGTGTTTAGCAAGAACAGCTTAATTAACAACGGATTCCAGAGTGAGTAGAAGTCAACTGGCGACTGCCAACTGCCAACTGCCCACTCAAACCAGTTAAGCCTGGCGACCATAGAAGGTTAGAACCACCTGATCCCATCCCGAACTCAGCAGTGAAATGACCGATCGCCGATGGTAGTGTGGGGTCTCCCCATGTGAGAGTAGGTCATCGCCAGGCACCAAATTCTATAATCTTTGAGAGTAAAGCTTGAAGATACCAGTTTAGTCTGAAGACCATAGAGCATTAGAACCACCTGATCCCATCCCGAACTCAGCAGTGAAATGATGCATCGCCGATGGTAGTGTGGGGTCTCCCCATGTGAGAGTAGGTCATCTTCAGGCACAAAATATAAACCCCCGATAGCTTGGCTGTCGGGGGTTTTATTTTATCATGGTTAAAAAGTGCAACAGAAAAATCCTATCTTCGCTTAAGTAGCGCTGCGCTTGAATCAAATGCACCTGATTCTGGCCATGGGATATCACCATCTCTGTGAATGTTCTTCTTCACACCAAATTGATTGTTTGTAAGAGCAATTATCTTTTCCAAAGATGAGTTGTTGAAACTTGTTATTTATTTCCTTGGTTAAGTCTGGGTCTCTGACCTGTGAGTGTTCAATGTTTTTGCTGCTGTTTTTTTTCTAACATCATAATCATGCAAAGCTTTTATATTGTATATTTTTTCACTATTTTTATGCTTTAAGAAAAGGTTATCTATATGATCTGATTAATAGTATTTAACCTTATCTTATGCAAAATTATTCATTAATAAGTCTGTGTTCTGGCTCAAGGTATTGATAGGCACAATTTTGCACTGAACAATTTAATTGTCTTAACTGTTAATTATTTAAAAATGATTATGTCTGCTTTCTGTTGATCAGCTTCAGCGTTCCAGCCTTTAGAGCACGCTGATCCATTTTAACTGCTCATGTACGGTATGTTGTAAATGACTCCGCTTAAAAAGGTTGTTCCAATAGCAATCATCTTTCTGGGGCTGTTCGGCTTTCCGGAAATGGTGTTTCCCGAAGGTGTCTTGTCAATTTTGCAGCAGCGGGTGTTGGCCATTTTTATTCTGGCAACCCTGATGTGGGTCAGTGATGCCGTGCCAGCCTTTGCAACATCTCTTCTGATTATTACACTCTTGGTATTGACCGCTTCAAACAGCGCACCTTTTCCGCTCAGGGATGGTCTTGGTGAAGACATGCTGAACTATGTGTCTATTTTCAATAGTCTGGCATCACCCATCATTGTCCTTTTTCTGGGCGGGTTCTTTATTGCTCTGGCCTGTGCCAAGTACAAGGTAGATATCAATCTGGCTCGTGTTCTGTTAAAGCCTTTTGGCCAGAAGTATGAAATTGTGATGCTTGGTGTGATGATCATCACGGCCACCTTCTCCATGTTCATGAGCAATACAGCGACCAGTGTGTTGATGCTGACTATTATGACGCCATTGTTGGCTCGAATGGACAGTGAAGATCCCGGATGTCGGGCAATGGTATTGAGTATTCCTATTGCCGCAAACCTGGGTGGTATGGGGACCCCGATTGGAACTCCGCCCAACGCCATCGCTTTCCGTTATTTTGTCGGTGAGCATGCGTTGTCGTTTGGTGGCTGGATGCTGTTTGCCGTACCGATTACTGTCGCTATGATTGCTTTCAGTTGGTGGTTACTGCAAAAGATGTACCCCTCCAATGGTGGCGATCTGGATGTCCGGATTGATGGCCGTTTTGAAAGAGGGCTGAAGCCGTACATTGTTTATATCACTATTGTGGTGACCATCCTGCTGTGGGTGTTCTCCGATGTCCACGGCATTAATGCCTGTGCCGTTGGCATTATTCCGGTGGCTGTATTCAGCCTGTGTGGCATTGTTGATAAGCATGATCTGAAGCATATCAGCTGGGATGTGCTCTGGCTGCTTGCCGGTGGTATTGCCATTGGTACTGCGCTTGCCTCGTCTGGTCTTGCCGGGTTGCTTGTCAGTATGGTGCCATTTGAACAGTTCGATGCGGTGACCATCATCCTGGGCATCAGCGTGCTTTGTATGATTATGGCGACATTTATGTCCCATACGGCCACTGCAAACCTGTTAATGCCCATTGCCATCTCCATGTCCAATTCTGTGGTCAGTATTGCAGAGCAGGGAGGACTGGTTGTGATGGGTACGGCGGTTGCCCTGGCGTCTTCCCTGGGGATGGGCCTGCCAATCAGCACACCGCCCAATGCACTGGCTCATGCTACAGGGTTGGTGGATACCAGGGACTTTATCAAAACCGCTCAGATTTTAAGTCCGCTGGGGGTTTTATTGATCTTTTCGGTATTGATGCTGATGACCTGGATGGGCTTCTTTTAAGGGGGAATGTCAGGTATGCGTTTTATTTTTGACGTTGAAAGAGATGACAACCCCGAGTTCGGGGTTGCCAAATAGAGGGAGTCTGATCAGAAGTAACCCAACACACCCAGCAGGGTAATCACTGCAAAGATCAGAATGACACCAATGGTACTGATGAACTTACCAGCCTTGATAAAGTCTCTGCTGGCAACCATTCCGGTGGCATGGGCCAAAGCGTTGGGTGGAGTACTGATAGGCAGTGACATTCCCATGGATGCTGAGAGAGCAACCGAGATAACCATAAGGCTGATCCCGCCATAATTTTCCAGCCCGCTCAGAACCGTAGCGACTGAAACCGCAATTGGCATCAGCAGGTTTGCTGTGGCGGTATTGGACATAAATGTTGCCATCACCATTGAGACCACAGCCATCAGGAATAACACCACAAAGGTTCCCATGGTGTCGAAGGGAATGGTGTGAACAATAGAGCGTGCCAGGCCGCTTTTTTCCAGGGCATAGCCCAGGGCAATACCGCCGGCAATCAGCCAGAGTACATCCCAGTTAATATTTTTGATGTCGTCGGTATCGATAATGCCTGAAAGGGAGAAAACGATAACTGGCAGTAAGGCGACAGTGTACGAGTTTACGCCATGAATGCTGGAGGTGGTCCATAGCAGTACCGTCGCGGCGGTTGTTGCATAAACAAGGTAGGCTTTTGGCGATTGTTCAAAGGTGCATTCGATTTTAACGGCAAGCTCTTTGATGTTTCCCGGATAAAGTTTACGCAATAATACCCAGGCAATCATAATTAATACCACGGCCATGGGGATGGCAAACAGCATCCACTCGCCAAAGGTGATGGCATGCTCGCCGGTTAAATAGCGAAAAGCAATGGCGTTCGGTGGCGTGCCGATGGGGGTTCCAATACCGCCGATATTGGCGGCAATGGGCACAGCAAGAATAACACCCTTGACGGCATTATCCGTGGTATCAACGTTTGCCAGCAATGGCGTCAGCAAGGTAAGCATCATCGCTGTTGTTGCGGTATTACTCATAAACATGGAGAAGAAGGCGGTAATACCCATCAAACCGAGCATCACTTTCTGGTAATCACTGCCAATGGGTTTTAACAATACTCTGGCCAGGTTGATGTCCAGTTTGTACTTCGTGGCAGCAATGGCAATGAAAAAACCGCCAAGAAACAGGACAATAACCGGGGCTGCCAGACTGCTGAGAATTTCTTTGTAGCTGAGCATGGCCTCCGGATTCAATGCTTCCCGGAGAAAGTACGGGCTGGTATTGGACACCATGGTGGCCAGCAGGCCCAGAATAAGCAGTGACGTTGCATAGGCTGGCACGGCCTCAGAGACCCAGAGCAATGTGGCCATCAGGAAAATAGCCAGCACCCGTTGCTGTTCAATGGTGAGGTTGGCAATAGGGATAAATTCAGCGGGAATGAAAAACAGAAAGAAGAAAGAGGCTGCAATCAGCGACAGCTTGAGAATACGCGACATAGACGTCATTCAACCCTTGAGATGCAAATAACAGTTTAAAATTCTTGGAGGTGTTCATCATGCATCAACGGTGCAGCAAACGTACTGAAGCAGATCAATGAAACATCATTTTCGAAAAGTGAATATAGTTCAGGCAGAAAAATATTGGCAGATTGCATGACTACCTGTGTCAATGCATTTTCAGATACAGGGCTTGGGTAGTGTAATCGGTTGTCTTGCCAGCCACTCCCGCTCCCACCGGGGGATTTCATCGGCGGGCATTGGCCTGGCAATGAAGTAGCCTTGTGCCTGGTCACAATTTAACTCATTCAGCAATTGCCAGCCTTCGAGTGTTTCTACTCCCTCGGCAACGGTTTGCATATTCAATTTGTGGGCCAAGCTGATATTGGCTTCAACAATCGCTTTATGGTTTTTGTCACTACAGGCATTAGAGACAAATGAGCGATCAATTTTCAGCTCACTGAAAGGGATTCGGTTTAACTGCTGCATGCTGGAATAGCCAGTACCGAAGTCGTCAATAGAGAGAGAGAAACCATGGAGTTTGAGTCTGGCCAGTGTTTCCAGGGAAAGCGCAGCATTTTCAATCAGACTGCTTTCGGTAATCTCAAGAGTCAGGAGCTCTGGTGGAATACTCAAACCCCGCATCTTACCAATCAGCATGTCGGGAAGGTCTGTATTGGTGAGAGTGGCTGCAGAAAGGTTGATGCCAACGGCAATGTTTCTGCCCTGTTCACGCCAGACTTGAATCTGCTCCAGTGCCAGGTCGATCATTTTTGTGGTCATGGGGGTTATCAGGCCAGAGCTCTCCATCATGGGGATAAAGTGGACTGGGCTGATAACGCCAGCTTCCGGGTGATGCCAGCGGGTTAGCGCTTCAACAGAAATCATTCGGCCACTTTTCAGCAAGACCTTCGGCTGGTAGTAAAGCACGAACTGATTGGCTTCAATGGCTTTCTCAAGGGCTTCTTCATCAAAGACCAGCTCTCTGGTGGTGACGGGGCAGGCGTTATTCTCAGTCTGTTCTGAGCAGTAAAATTCCAGTAATTCTCTCAGACGGGGACGGGACATTGGTTTGGGGATATGGCCCAGCACCATCAGGCCATGAGCTTGAGCCATATCACTGACCATTCGGACTAAAGCTGCCTCCATGGCGCTGAGCACAATTACGCCCCGGGCAAGCTTTTGCTCCGCAAGGTGGCGGATAAACCGGATACCGTCCATACCCGGCATATCGAGGTCACAGATGACGATATCAACGGCATCCCTGTTTTGCAGAAACTTCAGAGCCTCTTTGCTGCTTTTTGCTGTATGCAGTCTGTCAATATTAAGGCCTGAGACCGTTTGCTCTGCCACCACTCGCTGAAAGGGGTGGTCTTCCAAAATCAGGATACTGAGAGAGGTGATGTTACTGTCCATGTAATGGCCGGGTGAAAATGATTCAATTTATAAATTATGGCGTATTGGGCAGTACTGGAGGTTTTTTTTAGCGGTTATTGGATAAATGGAGCCAGAGTGACAGTTATCAGAAGGATCAACTTCTGATAACTGTTGGCAAAAGATCAGTTGCCAGATTTTATTCTGGACCACTCGCGGGTGATGTAACGCTTCAGTTTGGATGGCAGTTCTTTGAAAACAAAGAGTTTTTCCATGGTTTCATCGTTTGGGAAGACACCGGGGTCTTTAGCAATATCTGCATCCACATACTGTTTAGAAGCAGGGTTAGGGTTGCTATAGGTCACGTAGTTGGTCACATCAGCAATCACCCTAGGTTCCATCAGGTAGTTCAGCATCTGGTGGGCGGCGTCTTTGTGAGGCGCATCATTAGGAATGGCCAGCATATCAAACCACATGGCTGCACCTTCTTTGGGCACGACATAGCGGATATCCAGGCCGTTACCCGCTTCTTTAGCCCGATCTCTGGCAATCATCGCGTCACCAGACCACATCAGGGCCACACAGATATCGCCATTGGCCAGGTCAGACAGAGAGCGGGAAGAGTGATAGTAAGCGATGTAAGGAGAAATCTCTTTCATCTTGGCCACGGCTTGTTTGTAATCCGCCATATCCAGACTATCGCCGGGAATGCCGAGGTAAGCCATCACAGACGGCAGCACTTCACTTGCAGCGTCAAGAAACGCAACACCACAACTTTGCAGCTTCTTCATATTCTCCGGCTCAAGGATCAGAGACCAGCTATCCACAGGGGCATCCTTGCCGAGCGCTTTTTCGACAGCCGCCTTGTTATAGCCAATACCGGTGGTTCCCCAGAGGTAAGGGATACCGTAGGTATTGTTTTCATCAAAGTTGTCTGAGATCGCCTTCATAATGACGGGATCAAGATGTTTCAAATTAGGCAGTTTGGACTTATCCAGCGGCTCATAGACACCGGCACGAATCTGGGTCTTGTAGAAATCGTGGGAAGGAGAGACCAGATCGAAACCGCTGCGACCGGAGAGCAGTTTACCTTCAAGTACCTCATTACTGTCATAAACGTCATAAACTACGTCGATGCCAGTTTTGTCGGAAAAGTTCTTGACGGTATCTTCCGCGATGTAATCGGTCCAGTTATAGAAATACAGTTTTTCAGCCTTGTCATCTGAGGCCTGGAGTTGGGCAGCACAGAGCAGTGCGGCGACGATGAACGTTCTCTTAATCGGTTTCATAAACGTGCCGTGAACCTTATACAAGGAAAATAATAGGGAGCGAGATTATATAGCAGTAACATTGTTCTACAAGTCTGTTCCTAAGTAGCTGGCCATATGGAGTCAGAAATATATGATTTCATATGGTTAGCTACTTATTGGTTACCAGGCAGAATTCCGGAGTTATCAACAGAATATCTGGCAGGGCGACCAATTCCTGCGATAATGGGTAGGGTTGTGATCGGTTTGAGACTAAATTGATGCATGCTTTTCGTTCGATTCTTCTGGCCGTTACCCGGCAACACACCTCGGATATGGAGCTACAGCAGGCCTTTCGGCTGGCTCTGGATAACCGGGCCACCTTATTGATCGCCCTGTTTGACCAGAGCCTGGAAACTCTGAATCATCTGCAATTTGTCCCATTGGAAAAAAAACTGGAAGACCACCTCAGGCAGCAACTTGAGGATGAGCTTGAGCGCCTCAAGGCCATGGCCTGGGAGCAGGGGATCGAAGCAGAGACATTGATTGTTCCCGGCCGACCCCGGCAAGCCATTTACAAGGTGATCAAAGAACATCATATTGACCTGGTCATCAAACTGGCGGATGCCAGTGGCGCGCTGACTCGTAAACAGTTAACGGGCAATGACCTGGCTTTGCTCAGAAAATGCCCGGTGCCCATTTTGATGATGGCCGACCGGGATCAGCTCCCACAATTCAATGGCAAAATCCTGGTGGCCGTGGATGCTGGCGACCCGGACTCGGATGCCCATGATCTGAATCGCACGCTTTTACAATACGGTCTCTATCTGGCCAGTCAGGAAAAGGCTGCGTTGCATCTGGTCAGTGTCTGGAATGTACCCTTGGGTCGGCGCTCCCTGAAAACATTGTCTGATGAAGAGCTTTATGAATTGCAGGAAATAACCCAGCGGCGCTACCACAACAAATTACAGGAGGTCATGCAGG
Source organism: Salinisphaera sp. G21_0 (assembly GCF_017744115.1). Lineage (GTDB taxonomy): Bacteria > Pseudomonadota > Gammaproteobacteria > Pseudomonadales > Endozoicomonadaceae > Endozoicomonas. The sequence goes on from NZ_JAGHQW010000099.1 coordinate 7,657, forward strand.
AAGTTGGCGTGACTGAGAATGATGACCAGCAGGTATCCATTCATCTGCTCAGGGGCAACCCGGCGACCGAAATCCAGCAACTGGCCAATGAGCTGAATGTTGATGTTATTGTGATGGGCACGCTTGGTCGCCATAAGGAAGGCATTCTGGTGGGGAATACGGCTGAAAACATCATGAACAGCATCTACTGCTCAATACTGGCGGTGAAGCCGGAAGGATTTATCAGCCCGCTGGCAAAAGCGGCCAGCGGCTGATCAAACTGAAGGAAGAGGTCAGGGCTTGAGGCCGCTCATGTGTTCTATCGCGATACTGATCTCTTCATCAGAACAATCCATACAGGTACCTTTGGCAGGCATACTGCGAATACCGTTAATGGCATTGGACAGCAGGCTGCTGAACCCGCCAGCGGTTTTCTCAGCGGCTTGCCATGCTGCGGCATCGTCCTTTTTGGGAGCACCTAACAGGCCAGAGCCATGACAGGCCACACAAAACTGATTGTAAATTGCATCGCCACTTCTCGGGCCACTGCTGGAGCTGGCTACTACCCCGGCGGCACTGGCACACTCTTCACCTGCGAGACAGACGAAGCCCACAGGAGCAAGACGCTCGCTTATCTCACCACGAGTAATTGAATCAAGGTCTGCAGTCGGCTTGGCAAACACCAGCGACGCGAATAGTCCCCCGACTAACAGAATCAAAGCACGCATATGAGTTCCCATTGACACTCGCTTGTCCTCTTAAGGCGATTAATGGCTATCTTATTTTAGGCGTTGCCAGAGCTGATACTGCCAGAGCTGGTAAAAAGTAGCTTAAGACTCGCTGATAAGCTTTCGCCTGTGTAGCCGAATTATTCCGGGCAATGGGATTATAGATCAATTGGTATCCCCGAAACAGGGGTTTATACATTGTGGGTTTCGGTAATTATCGTGGTTTGCCATTATTAAGTACTCGACCGGGGCTTGAACAACTTACTGAGCCAGCTCACGGAATGCCGATGATGAGAGCAGGTCATTAAAAGAAGACTGAGACGCTTTTGAAATTGGTACCAGGCAGCAGTAAAAAAATCATAGACAGTCCAAGGGTGGATCAGTATTATTGGCAACCGCTGGAGCAGCTGTCTGCTGCTCTGGAAGTGCATCCGTAGCTCAGCTGGATAGAGCGCTGCCCTCCGGAGGCAGAGGTCAGAGGTTCGAATCCTCTCGGGTGCGCCATAACGGCGGTATCTGCACTGACAGTAAGTGCTTACATTTCTCCCTTCAAAAAATTCTATCCTACGTATAGCCTACACCTGAGATCGAGATTTTCTCGTTTTTCGCCGTCAGATTGTATCCATAGTCGTCTATATCGATCATTATTTTATCTGTTTTACTCGCTCTTGATCGTTCTGGTCATCCATAAGATTGGCTTTTTTAGACGCCAAAAAATATGGATAAAAATCGTTCTTCATCGTTTTGATTTGATGGAACCGCTACTTCATGGCTCTCTCCTGAAAAAACAGCATATTGACTCTATCACTACGACTGATCAGGGAGGACTCAGTGATGAGCAATAAAAAGGTTATGCGTTTCAGCAAGAGTAAGTTGATGGCTCTGAAACCGGCTAAGCAAGATTATTTTGTGCGCGATGAACTGGGGGCTGGCTTGCGAATCAAGGTCAGTAGTAAGTCCGGAACCAAGACCTTTCAGGTGCAAAAGCGTCATGCTGGAAAAGTTAAGACGATTACTCTGGGAAAGTTTGTTGATGCTAACGCGGTGTTTGTCAACATAGTTGTCGCCTCAACTCACACAGCTTGCCTTAGCTGTCCGGCAACTGACCGGTCTGGATTCAGCCAGACTTCATCTTCCAGGTCCCAGTTACGGGTTGCCCTTTTACCCC
>NZ_JAGHQW010000009.1 GCF_017744115.1 Salinisphaera sp. G21_0
CTGAAGACAGAACTCATTCATCATGAGGACTTTCAGACGCGGGAAGAGGCGCATCAGGCAATTTTTGAGTATATCGAAGTGTTTTATAACCGTCAGAGAAAGCATTCGACTAATAGCTACCTGGCACCGTTCGTGTATGAGCAAAAACTTGCCAAGGCAGCGTAAAAAAGTGTCCGGAAAATCCTTGCCATATCATCAGAGCCTGGTCCTCCTCCGACAGACAATATATCTACATGTTCAACCTCAAACCAAGAATCGAGCACATCACAAGATATATTGGTTGCACCATGATAGTTTTCCATGACGTGAACAACAAAATACCTTAGCAAATAAAGCTTTCTCTCTTCCTCACAGTCGTAACTTATCTCATTACCATCAAAGAATTGGTTCTGAAAACAGCCTAAACAATTTTCGCTTCTGGGCGTCTTTCTTTCACAATTGCCAAATGCCTATAGATTTAACTCATGGTAATAATCTGAAATCAAGTCATCCATTTAATAAATTCTTCAAAGATAAATTTAAAATAAGCAAGAAAGTAAAACAGGTGTCAGTTCTTTATATTTGACACTTTGTCAACCACTGTTGTCTTTGACCAATAAGTCAAAATCATACTACCATGGATTATACCATTGTCTTTTATTGACGCCGGGGAGCATGGGACCAGATAGCTCAGAGGGATGATGGTCTAGTTGGGAACTGAGTGCGACAGGGTAGTTTCATCCGATGTGTTCGGATGTGCATGATATAAAAATACCAGGCATGAGTGAATCCTGTTTTCTACGTATGGACCAGCCACTACTCCCTGAGCGAACCGCATCCAGCCCCCGACTCCATAAGTTGCTGCCCTGTGTTTCGAGCTGCGGGGGTGGAGAGCGTGAACCTAAAAATATTAAGCCTGCTTCAAAGGCTCAAAGAGTACACTGAGGTCTTCTGCGGTGATTGATGGTTTTTGTCGGCCGCTACCCTCACTCAGAATCGCATCGGCAATGGCTTTTTTCTTCTCTTTCAGCGCCTGGATTTTTTCCTCAACGGTGCCTTCGGTGATCAGTTTGTAGACAAATACCGGTTTGTCCTGCCCGATGCGGTGTGCACGATCACTGGCTTGATCTTCTGCCGCCGGGTTCCACCAGGGATCGTAGTGGATCACGGTATCTGCCGCGGTGAGGTTCAGGCCGGTGCCGCCAGCTTTAAGACTGATCAGGAAGACCGGGATATCACCGTGCTGGAAAGCCTCAATGGGTTGTTTCCGGTCACGGGTCTGGCCGGTCAGTTTTACCCAGGGAATACTGGCATTGTGCAGACGGTTTTCAATCAGGGACAGCATACTGGTGAACTGCGAGAAGATGAGTATCTTTCGACCTTCTTCTACCATGGGTTGTACCAGGTCCATCAGAAGATCAAGCTTGGCTGACTCCCGGATATTGGATGCCTGCTCCAGCTTGACCAGTGTCGGATCGCAGCATGCCTGCCGCATTTTGAGCAAAGCATCCAGAATAACAATCTGGGAGCGGGCAAGACCTTTCTTTTCAATCTCTTTTTGAACCCTGGCTTCCATACTGGCGCGGATGGTTTCGTACAGATCCCTTTGTTTGCCCTCAAGCGAGGTAGTGCGCAGAATTTCGGTTTTGGCGGGCAGCTCTCTGGCCACCAGGTCTTTACTGCGGCGCAACATAAATGGTGCAATGCGCTTTTGCAGTTTTTGGGTTTGTTGCTGGTTTCCCTGTTTTTCGATAGGGGTTCGATAAAAACGGGTAAACTGGTCCCTGGCACCGAGAAAGCCGGGCATCAAAAAATCGAACAGCGACCAGAGTTCACCCAGATGATTTTCCATTGGCGTACCGGTCAGGCAAAGTTTATGCACTGCGTTAAGGCAGCGCACTGCTCTGGCACTTTTTGCATTGGGGTTTTTTACCGCCTGGGATTCATCCAGGGCTAACAGGTGAAACCGGGTTTTTGCCAGTTGCTCAAAATCCCGCTGGATGACGCCGTAACTGGTAATCACCAGGTCTGCTTTTTGGATTTCCTCGCTGTCGCGTTTGGAGCCATGATGGATATGTACGGTTAAATCGGGTGTAAACCGGCTGGCTTCATGTTGCCAGTTATGGAGGAGGCTGGTGGGACAGACCACCAGACAGGGCGGGAGCTGGTCTCCAAGGCGTTGTTTTTCCAGCTGGATATGGGCGAGGGTCTGCAGGGTTTTGCCCAGCCCCATGTCATCAGCCAATATACCGTTCAATCCAAACTCTCTCAGGAACTGCAGCCAGGAAAGGCCATGCTGCTGATAACTGCGCAGGTTTGCCTGCAGATTTTTTGCCGCTTTAACTGACTTAAGTCGTTTAAAAGTTTTCAGCTTTTTGCTTAATGCCAGTAGCTTTTCACCACCTGCCCAAGGCAAACCAAGCTGTTCATACAGCTCCTGCCAGATTTCGGCGTGGTAGTTCTGCAGTTGGTATTCGTTTAATGGACGATCGCCAAAGAGTTCTAACAGTGTTCCGGCAATTACCCTTAACCGTTCAGCAGGCAGTTGAATAAACTTGCCACCGGGCAGGGCAATCGGAATCCGGGTGTCTTCCGGCATGTTCTTTAGTTCATCCAGTGTGGGCAGCTGATGAATCTGCCGGGCAAGCAAAGGCAGCAGGTCAATGGATGTGCCATCAATGGTGATGCCAAGACGCAGGTCAAACCAGTTGTTTTCGGACTCGTCCAGTTCTGCATACCAGTCATCATCGGAGATGGCTTCAAACTGGTAGGGGAAGTTGTCGTCAATCTCAATGATCCAGTCCTGCGCCTCCAACTCTGGCAGGACATTGGTCATGAAATGCAGCCAGTACCGGCGATGGTCTTCTCCGGGGAGTGCCATTATCAGGTCATAGGGCTTGAGTGCCGGGTATTGTCGGATAATATCACTGTGGCGCTGAAGTGCCGGTTCCATCCACGTTTGAAGCTGTTGCAGCAGTCGGTTTTCTTCCGATTTTTGACGGGGAATAACCTGGTGGTTATTGTTTTCTGCTGGAATGGTGTCTCCGGGACTTCCAAAAGGGATGCGATTATTGTTGTAGGCAAAGAAGAGTTTTGCCCGCGCCAACAGCTGATCCGTTTTCGAGCCTACCATAGGCAGGGTGTCTAACTGTAAAACGGGCTGTGGGGCAACGGTGATGGCGGTGATTTTTCTGGGGAGTTGTACACTTTTGCGCTCTTTGGTTTTCTCTCTCCCTTTAAAGAGCGATTTCAGGACTTTACTGGTCTCTTCAACGCCGGTTTCATCCAGAGGCGGAGCTTCCATAATGGCACCGAGTAAACGTACATCCGGTAAATGGGTTAATTCACCGCACTCGACCTGATCATGCAGTGTTTTCAAATAACAGGGAGGCGCGGTTGGCAGTAACTGCAACGGGTAGCCTGAACTGGCATCAAATAAAACAGGTCGCTGAAGCCCCTGGTCATCAAGTTGCCAGCGAATTTCCCCCTTCAGTTGTGGACCCTGAGCAACAGGCAGAAGTCTTTCTCCTGCCAGACAACGACCGGTACCCAGTATTTTATCAAGGAGCTCACGACCCTCTGATCCTTTAAGGCTGATCTGGGCATCATACAGGTCGATTCTAGCCTGTATATACGCCAGTTTGAAAATATGTTTGTCACCATCATTCATGCTGGCAGGCCAGTTGTTATGGTGCAGACAGTTGTAGGCGCTGGTATAGATCTTAGGCTTGCCAAAGCCTCCCTTTTTTAACCAACGGGATAAGTAGGGTTGAACAAAGATCCCTCCACTGTATGGGGTTTCATCGAGAATATAAACAACGCAGTTATTACTTTTTCCTGAATGGGTACCTGTTGATGCGGATAATTGACCGGAAACTTGCCGAGCCATTGCCTGCAGGTGATGTAGCCAGCTTGATCTGCGTTTTGTCAGGACTGACAGCTCATCTGTTTTTTGATCAGCTTCAGTTGGAACTGTTGAGGTATGATTTTCAATGCTACCGATTAATCGGTTAAGCCGGGGTGCACCATACTGCATTTCTCCCGCCAATAACAACGCAAGGGAATGTTTGCAATCGATACCAACAGGGCATGAACAAACGCCTGCAATGGGGTCTTCATCCGGGTCATCATATTCTGCCCCCAAGAAGACCTCAACGTCATAGTGGTGACCTTTACTCCCCATAACGGCACCCGACAATTTGTGTTCTTCTTCATCCAAGTCAACATAGAGCACATGATTATTTGCAAAGTAGTGTTGACCCTTTTTCAGCGTATTGGCGGTATAGAGTGCGTTCAGGTTAATGTTGAGCTTGGTCATGGGGAGAGAAGCCAAAAATAAATGTATTCATGTTGGTGTTGATTATGGTGGATTTTTTTGATCGAAAACATCAGTTTTTGACTTCGAAATAAGTTTTGAAATGTTGGTTCAAAAATGAGAGTTGGATTTTATCCTGAAGGGCTGGATGCACTAAAAATAGAGTCGTTTATCTTGTGAACGCTTGATATTATCCTTAAGCGATTCGATTTTTTAATACCGCCTTAAATTGTAGACAACAGATCAATGACATTCGCTTCGCAACACCGTCAGCCCTACACCGACCATCAGCCACTGGTTCATCTTCAGGGATCGGTGGAGCGGGTTACCTTCCACAGCGAAGCCAGCGGGTTCTTTGTGATTCGGGTCAAGTGCAGGGGGCAGCGTGAGCTGGTGACCATGACCGGCAACACGCCCTCGGTGACACCCGGTGAGTTTGTGGATGCCACCGGCATCTGGTTTAACGACCATAAGCACGGGGTGCAGTTCAAGGTTAAGCAGATCAAAACCGTCACACCCAATACCCTGGAAGGGATCGAGAAATACCTGGGGTCCGGCATGGTGAAGGGCATCGGCCCCCATTTTGCCAGGCGGTTGGTCAAAGCTTTTGGTGAACAGGTGTTCGATATTATTGAGGAGAATCCGGAACGGCTGATGGCGCTGGAGGGCATCGGTAAAAAACGGCGGGAGAAGATCACCTCGGCCTGGTCGGAGCAGAAAGTGATCCGGGAGATTATGGTGTTCCTGCAATCCCACGGTGTTGGCACAGCCCGGGCGGTGCGTATTTATAAAACCTACGGCGACGAGTCCGTGGCGAAAGTGCAGGAGAACCCGTACCGGCTGGCGCTGGATATTCACGGCATCGGCTTTAAAACGGCGGACAACCTGGCCATGCAGCTGGGGATCGACCGGGTGTCGTTAATACGCGCCCAGGCCGGGGTGCGCCATGTGTTGCAGGAGTGTTCCGGAGAAGGTCATTGTGCCCGACCGTTTGAGGCTCTGGTTAACGACGCGGTCACGCTGCTGGAAATACCGGAAGACACCATTAAGGAAGCGATTCAGTGCGAGATTAATGAAGAGCGGCTGACACCGGAGACCATTGGTGAGGTACCTTGCCTGTTTCTGACGCCGCTCTACCGTGCCGAGCAGGGGGTTGCCAACCATGTGAACCGCCTGCTTCAGGGACGTTCCGGCTGGTCTGGCATTGCCATGGACAAAGCCATTCCCTGGGTGGAGGAGAAAAACAACATTCAGCTGTCCGACTCCCAGAAAGGAGCAATTGACCTGGCGGTGCAGAATAAGTTCTGCATCATTACCGGTGGTCCGGGCGTGGGTAAGACGACAGTGGTGAACAGCATCCTGAAGATCATCCAGGCCAAGCGGGTTGAGGTGACGCTGTGTGCGCCAACGGGGCGTGCCGCCAAGCGTTTGTCTGAATCGACAGGGCAGGAAGCCACCACCATTCACCGGTTGCTGGATTTTGATCCGTCCGCCTTCGACTTCAAACGCAATGCTGAGAATCCCCTGGAAACGGATCTGCTGGTGGTGGATGAGTGCTCCATGGTGGATGTGGTGCTGATGAATCAGCTGTTGCGCGCAGTGCCTGACTCGGCTGCGGTATTGCTGGTGGGCGATGTGGATCAGTTGCCATCGGTGGGGCCGGGGTCGGTACTGAGAGATTTGATTGAGTCCGGCAAGGTGCCGGTGGCGCGATTGACGGAAATCTTCCGGCAGGCGGCCACCTCACAGATCATTACCGGCTCTCATGCCATCAACCGTGGCCAGGTGCCCAGGGTGACGAAAAAAGGGGAGGAGACGGACTTCTTCTATCTGACCGGCGAAGAGCCTGAAGAGTTGTTTGCCAAGTTGATGTCGGTGGTTACACGGCGGCTGCCTGAGACGTTTGGCTTTGATCCGGTCAACGATATCCAGGTGCTGGCTCCAATGAACCGGGGCGGACTGGGTGCCCGCAGTTTGAATGTGGCCTTGCAGGAAGCCCTGAACCCGGATGCCCACCCCCGGGTTACCCGGTATGGCTGGACCTATGCGCCGGGGGATAAGGTGATTCAGACGGTCAATAACTACGACAAGGAGGTGTTCAACGGCGATATTGGCCGGGTCAAAGCGATTGATATTGAGGAGGGCGAGTTGATGATTGAGTTCGACGGTCGGGAGGTACTTTACCCGGTCAATGAGCTGGACGAAGTGTCGCTGGCCTATGCCACCACCATCCATAAAAGCCAGGGCTCCGAATACCCCTGTGTGGTGATCCCCATGGCCATGCAGCACTTCACCCTGCTGGAACGTAACCTGCTCTACACCGGTGTGACCCGGGGCAAAAAGATGGTGGTGCTGGTGGGGCAACCCAAGGCGGTGGGTATGGCGGCCCGAAACCGAAAGTCGAACCGCCGGTTGACTAACCTGCAGGCGAGGTTGGGAGCCAATTAAAGCGACTTTTTGACGATACTCTCCAGAAGTTTGATTTGACTGGCAGGCATATCCTGTTCCAGTAACCAGCTGACAACGGCAAAATCCCGTGCCTGTTTTTGTCTCTGCTTACTTTCGCAGGCATTAGCCCAAAGACACATGCGCTGCATACGTTCACGCCAGACTCCTTTTTTGGGTTCAAGTACCTGGTCACAGACATCGCTGATCATCTTCTTCACGGTACCACCTGTGATGGTGAATGCATCCGAGATCAGCCAGCTGTCAGCAAAAGCAGAATTTGTCCAACTGACAGAGCGTTTTTGGACACTGGCAATCTCTTGATCGGATGGTGGCGTGTTGAAACTCAACAGTTCGGGGCTAAGGGTCTCAAATTGTGCCGACGCCGGATTCCAGTTATCGAGACCAAGCAGCTCCATGCCTTCCAGCATATCTGCACTGAGGCAGGTTTTACTGCTGAGATTCAAGGCCATAAATGGCGGGATAAGTTTCCGAATCAGTTCACTGGTTACTTTCTCAAAGGGAACGCCGTGTTGTTTTGTACTGGTAATGATGTGCTGGAGTTTTTTGCGGGTTTCTGGCGGCGACACGGAAATGTCGACAATCCCGACGGCTTCTTTAAGTACAAAATTTACCAGGCGGAATGCGCGAGGATGGTTGATATCATTGACTATGATCATCACTCCCTGGGCACCACTGCCATCCACGGAGGTCATCCATGCCTGTATCTCGCCATCGGTGGATACTTTTTTCCCGGAAGGGCAGACACCCAACTTACGGACATTTTTGATGAGTTTGTCAATGTGAGTCTGAACTGCTTTAGGCAGCCAGTTTCGAATACGGATCATTCGTTCCAATGTTAAGGGCGTGATCGCTTTTGGGTGGTTGGCCAGCAGATCTGCTATAGCGACAGCGCTCTTTTCCTGTTCATCCAGCACCAGTAAACTCAGGAAATCACCATATCGTGGGTTATCCAAAGAAAGTATCTGCTGGCCAATTAAGCTAATGCCTTCCGGTGGCATAAAGCCCATTTGATCCTGCCAGACGGAGGCAAATGTGAATTCATCGGGAATTTCTTCCAGCATGGCCTGACAGATCTTATTCAGGTCCTCCAGAGAAAAGTCACTTTTCGAGTCTTGCGAATCATGAGTCTCCGTTTGCCAATGATGGATGAACTCCATAAATGATTCTGACAGGTATTGCCGATGACCAGCCAGAACACCCAACAGGGGTGTCATTGCAACGCTGTCCAGTTCATCGTGCTCATAAGATAACATGATATTTTGTTCAACTTCCTGCCAGAAGTGAGTAGCCTGATGACTACCCTGACGAATCTGGATAAAGAGACTGTGCAGAGCAAACGAAAGGAGCGCGGCAACCGCATCAGACTCGTCTTCGTCAATGCCTTCAATACAGACGGCAAACAGGAACTGTGACAATGACTGGAGATCATAAAGGCGATGCCAGCTCTGAGGTGGTTCCGGTTGCTTACGGATGGTCGCGAGGTTGGTGACCGCATCTTCAATCAGTGCTTCTATCCAGTCATCTTGAGTACTGGTTTTATCGGGTGTTGCGCTTTCCAGAATGGTTACTGTTGGGCCTGAAGCATCGTGGTGGTTATAAATTTTCAGGTAGTCCTTTTTAATACTCTGAAGGTAGTTAATAATGGCTTCGGCATGCTTGAGCTTTTTCTTCTGGGCTGAACCATCAATCAAGCGCTGCAGGCACTGCCAGCAAGCGATAATCTCGGGGACTATCGTTTTTGCTTGCGTATCGGAACAGATCATCTTACGAGGGAATAGCTTGGTCATCACCTCGCGGGTTGATTTGAGATCTATGGACTCAAGTCCTTTACCCAGGTAGTTCATGTTCAGCTCCATAAACAAGCTGAACATCATGCCGCCAGATTTTTGATTGGCTTTTGAGAGTTTCTGATATTCAGGCGATTCATAAAAGATATCCAGAAACTGCTCAACCCAGTCCTGTAGTTGATCATTGCACTTATCAGGATCGCTCAGATAGGCGTTCTTGTTGAGCTTAAAAGGTTTTAATGACATACGAAATCTTAACCGGTGAACTGTGAATTGGCCGGATCATGCCAGATATACCATAGCGCATAAAGGGAATATGTTTTGGAGTACTATGGTAGTAATAAAATTATTATCAAAAAATTCCGCCACTGGTTCCCGCCCCATCGCCATATCTTCAAGCCCTTACGATACCTGTCGTAAGGGTTTTGTCGTTTATAGACCCTGTAAACAAAGGGTTAAACGTATGATGCTGTGGTTTGTGGCCTTCCGTATTTAAAGCTGTTTCCTCCCGTTTTTCTGACTTTTCTCTCTCCTCTCTGAAAAGCTGTGGTTTTGACCCTTGCGAGAATTACAGCGTTTAACTTTTTGATTCTATTATGCTTTCGCTGTGGTTTACGGTGTTGTAATTTTGTAGGTTCGCGGCTATTCCGGCGGTAGGGGCTGTGAAACATGTGCGAACTATCTTTGCTTTCTGAATCTATATTCGCTGTTGGCATCATTACCTGTGCGCGATTTTCACTATTCTCGGTCAGCCTCCTAAATGCCTGTCGACTTATCATCCTCCTGGTCAGTAAATATTTCAAACTCTGCACATATGCTTAACGAAATTGAATGGGTGCGATTTACTGGATCCAAAGGTGGCAGAAATGCTGCTGTATATGCTTTTATACATTGATCCGTGTGAGGGTTTTCTATTTTTTCCTGGATTCTGGTTTTAAAACCATTTTTTTTTTTATTCACCAATTGGTTGCCAGCGAAGACTGACAGGAATTTTGGATTACGTAATCCTGAATTATAAGGGCTCAATTGCGTATTGAGCAGAGCTGCAAGGAAATCATTATCGTTAATAAAGTCTGAATTATTTGATTTTTGATTAAATCCCGTTGTGAAAATGGTTTCCGGAGGCCTCGAATCGCCTCTATATACCATGCCAATATGGGATGGTGCTTTCAGAGTAGGAGTAAACCTGAAACGCTCATGCTGCCAGAATGGATTATGACTGAAGAACGCGTTTCGAGATTCTGACAGATAGGTTTTTCCTGGATATGCAGCAACCTCCCGGGCAAGGGCTTCGACTGTTTTAGTTGTTGCAGTTTGCCAGTCTGCAGGGGAGCTGGGTGGTTTGGTGATAATTGTTTCACTGATGTGCATGGTTTCACCTCTATTGGTCAATGATTATTAGAAGAACTGGATTTCCAGATTGCTCTTTCATCAGACGGAGTGTAAGTCAGCATGGCTTGAAAAACTCCAGAGGTTAATTGCATGAGTCCCCCGAGTCTGCAAATATAGGCAAATTTAGCTTTTTACACAGTTCGATAGTACAACTATAAAAAAGTTCCATTAATTTTGTGGGGTTTGTGCAGAATCTCTCTGGTTATATTGGTAAATATTAATAATGAAAACGATTGGATTGATTGGTGGGATGAGTTGGGAGTCAACTCTAAGCTACTACAAGGGAATTAATGAAGGCGTTAAGACATCTCTTGGGGGGTTACATTCAGCCAGGGTCGCCCTCTACAGTGTCGATTTCGCTGAAATTGAGAAGCTTCAGCATCAGGGTGAGTGGGATAAGACAGCAGAGATCCTGTCCGCTGCGGCTCGTTCTGTTGAAGCAGGTGGGGCTGATTTCTTTTTAATTTGCACTAACACCATGCATAAGGTGGCAGAGGCTGTTGAAAAATCCGTTGCTATTCCTCTGGTGCATATTGCTGATGCAACCGGCGAGCTTCTCGTTAAAGATGGTATAAAACGGGTTGGTTTATTGGGCACTCGCTTCACCATGGAGCAAGCGTTTTATAAAAATCGCTTGTCGGACAAGTTTGGTATAGAAGTTGTTATTCCGGATGAAGCTGAACGGGAGGTAGTCCATCAGGTTATTCACACAGAACTCTGTCTTGGCCAGATCAACAACGCTTCCCGCAACCAATATTTGAAGATCATTAGCAGCCTGCATAACCAAGGGGCTGAGGCAGTAATTCTTGGCTGTACTGAAATTGCCTTGTTGGTTCAACAGACCCAGACGACCATACCACTGTATGACACAACAGAAATACATGCGCAAAAGGCAGTGAAGTTAGCGATCAGTGAATAAAATAAACGGGTGGTAAATCGTAGACAGTTTCGAAAGTGCGTATACCTGAATTGCTGGAAGAAATAGCACCTCATCAATCGCTTGATGAGGCTTCAGGGGCTATGTTTGCCAGTTTGCTGAAAGCAGGCACTCTTCCCGGATGAGGAAATTACTTTTACTATCCCATCGGGGGCTACCAGTAATTATCCCGATTTTATCCGGTAGCAATGATTCGCGAACTGTGTGACTTAGTTTGCGTCCATCAACTCTGCTCATAAACCGCGCCCCTGAAAGTGGCGACAGTCTACTCAAATTTGATGTGGAAGGTTTTGGCACATATCAATATGTGAGGAGTACATTAATCAATCTTCGACATATATGGAGAGAAAAGGCTGATTATCTCGCCCCAATCCTCCAGAAATATGCCCGAGAGAGCGTGTACTGTATTTGGGCAGCACTTTTAACAAGTCATTTCTAATATGCCATTGCTGAGCCAGTTCCAGGAGGAAGGGTAATGCATCTGCCACTGATAACTGTCCCTTATAGCAATTGATATCAAAGGATTGTCTTGCATTGTCTTTCCCGATAACTTCAAGATAAATGAGCTGTGACCCTGCCAAAGATCGGTTTTGAAAAAGTACAGGGCTCAGGAAGTATTTGAAAATCGCATCATTAATAACTGTGAGTGATTTTATGCGGTTATGTATTTCAGTCAGTGTTAAAAGTGGGTAACACCAGTAAATATCTTCCTTCCAATGTTCTGGACTGTCAGCTTCCCATTTATATCCACGATTCAGGGCAAAAGGTTGACGATCATGTTTACCTTGTTGAATGAGGGAAACAAGAAAGTCCCAGTATTCCAAATATACTTTTAATGTTGCTTTATCATCCATCTCCTCTATTCCAAATAAAAGTGTGTCTGCATTTTGAATATTGTTGAGGATTTGACGTATGACCTCCTGCGGGACATTGAGAAATTTTAAAAATAAAGACCACTCCTCAATGGTTTTCTGCTCTTTTTCAAAACCCATCAGTATTCTGCGGTCTATGACTTGGCCAGGCTTCAGCTTAATAGATCGTTCTTTCTGGAATGCAGACTGGATACTGCAACAGCCGTGAAAAAAATTTTTTGTGTCGAGTCGCTGGAATAAATCATCGAATTTTTTTGGGGTTGAATTAGCAGATAGCATAATTGGTTCTCATGGCCATGATAGTATTGAACATTCTTAGGGTGGACATTAAGCTTACCCCTCCATTTTCAATGGCTTTTGAATGGAACCACGAAGGAGACAAAGAGCACGAAGGAAAAGAAAATCTCTTCTTTGTGCTCTTCGTGTCCTTCGTGGTTCCATCTTTAACTTCCCGAAGAGGGGAGTAGACGCTTAATGTCTACCCTAAGATTGAACATTAGGATACGGATGCATTTCGATTTTCTATCAAAGCAAAAAATCATTGAATGCTACTCGGTATTGCTGAAATTTCTATACGACACCGTGAACCTGCAATCAGTTGCAGTTGATCATTGTTGACCTCAACGGTGATGCCAAAGGTATCACTGGCCGCATCAATAATAGGGTCAAGAGTTTTTATCCGCGCTGTGAATCCTTGCTCAGAACCTTTGGTAAACAAAGTTATGGGGGTATCTTTTTTGATGTGTCCGTAAAGATCTGCCTGAAAAATGACCTGGGCATGCAGTGGGTCGAGACTAACCACCTGTAGAAAATGAGAGTCGTCGATATATTCCCCCGGCTCTTTAACAACATCGGTAATGACGCCGGAAAAAGGACTGCGGACTTCCCGCTGGCGCAGTCGGACAAGTGCTTCCTCGGCCTGCAGCATGGCAAGCCTTTTTTCGGTCAACAGTTCATCCTGCTCGTGGTCAGAGATCAGCTTATCTTTGTAGAGAGCTTCATTACGTTGCAGTTTGCGCTCAGCAAAATCCAGTCGAGCTCTCGCCGTTTTCAGGGTTGCCTGTTCGATATCTGAATTCAAAACCATAAGAACCTGACCTTTTTTGACGGTGTCGCCCCGTTGCACCTTCAGGTCACGAATGATACCGGGCACTTCGCTGCTCAAATCTGAACTTTTACTGGGCTCCAGAAGGCAGCTAAGCTGACCGAAATCGGTTGTGCTGGTCTGTGCGAATATGACCTGAGCACAGGAGGATAAAAGCAGTGCAGAAATAATGGTGGAGATTTGACGTTTAGTGCTGGTCATGGAATTCATACCCGCGAATTGGCAAATGAAAGAAGTTCCCGTTGATGCTCGTCACTGCGTAGTAAGTGTTTACGGGCTCGTTCATGCTTGTGTTCAAACTGGCTCTGGCAAAAACGGAAAGTTATTAATGCACACCAGTTTTTCAGAAATATTGGGAGTGGAAGATTGAATAGTTGTTGCAGTATCCCAGACCATTTTGAACTCAAAAGAGAGTCTTCAAGGGATAACAGGAGTTCATAACTTCCGCGGTCACCCTGGCGTGCACAACGGCCAATCAGCTGCCGGTCGATACGTGATGATTCGTGCAAGCCGGTAATAATGACATGAAGACCTCCGTTGTCGTCTGTTACTTCGTCGATCTTAATATCAGTGCCCCGCCCAGCCATGCTGGTGGCAATAGTGATCGTGCCGGGCGCACCGGCCTTGGCAACGATATCCGCTTCAAACTTATCCTGTCGGGCATTGAGAACCTGATGATCGATGTTCGCTTCGTCCATATACTGGCTCAGCTGCTCAGAGTCGGCCAGAGATAAAGTGCCAATCAATACGGGGCGATTTTTTGCTCTCAAGGTTCTCACCCGGGACACCACAGCCTGCCATTTTTGGTGCTCTTTCTGAAAGATTCTATAGTGGAGAAATTGTCTCCGACTGGTTTTGTGGGTGGGAATATCGACTACTGGCAGATTGTAAACCCTCCATAGTTCACTGCGTACATGACTGGTGGTTCCGGTCATACCCGACAGGTGATGAAAGTGACGGAAAAAGTTTTGAAAGCTGATGCTCGCCAAGGTTTCTCTGGGGGCCGATAAAGGGCAGTTTTCTTTTATTTCGATCAGCTGATGAAGCCCTTGCTCCCAAGTGCGATCCGGCATCATCCTGCCTGTGTGCTCATCGATAATAACGACCTTTCGTTGTTTCATCGAGTCATCAATCAAATACTGTTTATCGCGTTCGAAGAGATGCCAGGCCGTTAAGGCCTGTCTGATAAGTTCTAATCGGCGTACCCGTCCTTTCCAGAGCGCCCCGTGGTTTTTAGTGAGTTTGGCTATTTGCTCTTCACCGGAAGGAGTGATTTCGATATAGCGTCGATCTTTCCAGATTTTGTAGTCTTTACCTTCACACAGTTCAGGAACGATCGTCATGGCTTGAGCATAGAGTTCCTGCTGGACAGCGATGGGAGCTTCTTCTCCTGAGATAATCAGTGGTGTGCGGGCTTCATCCAGTAAAACGCTGTCCGCTTCATCCACGACGGCGAAGTGGAGGCCGCGCAGCATCAGTTCGTCTATATCAGTGGTTTTATGTTTACTGGAAGGGTTAAGCAGTTTCTGCGCATGAAGATTAAGCGAGCTGTTTTTACCTTCCAGAATGATGCTGTCTTTCAAATAATCAAAAGCCAGTTCGTTGTTAGTGCAATAAACAATATCGCAGGCATATTGCGACTGTCGTTCACTGGTTTGCAGCCCCTGAATAATAACACCAACACTAAGCCCCAGCCGTTGATACACCGGCATCATCAGTTCAGCATCGCGCTGTGTTAAGTAATCGTTAACCGTTACAAGATAGGATGGAATGCCTGCAAGAGCTGCAGCAGCAACGGGTAATGTGGCGGTCAGTGTTTTGCCTTCACCTGTCTGCATCTGGCCAATATTGCCATAGATAATGGCAAGCCCCCCCAGCAACTGGGAATCAAAATGATACATACCCAACTCACGACCAGACACTTCTCGTATAACTGCAAACGCTTTGGTTACTGAAGTGTGAGTGAGTCCTTTCTTCTGCAATACTGATTTAAGAACATGGATTTCGTTGTCCAGTCCTGAATCAGAAAGTGCAGATAAACCAGACTGATAGCTTTTTATTTTCCAGAGGAGAGGGTAGTACATCCAAACCTGAGCCTGAACAGGGCGCAGAACGATTGACGTTATCCAGCGCCAGATTCGTGCTGACATCTGCTGCCCGGGAATGGATTTCTGAGGGCGGTCTAGTGTTGAAGCCGGTCGTCGTTGTGGAAGCTTAAACATCAAACTGCCTCAGGAATAGTCGTCTTATATCTCGATACCACCTCCAGAATAGTGGCTCAGGGTCATGTTCAAAAAGCACATGCAGGCGCTCATCAAAGCGCTGGCGGGGTGCATTTTCAGCTTCAATATCGACCCGGAAGTAACCCTGATAACTTTGCAGTTCATATTCTCGATCTGGAGCAAGAGCGATGAGGCCACCACCTTCAGTTGATAATATATGACTTGGAAGAATGTGGGTTGATGAAGGATGTTGCCTGATAATCTCGGCGTGGTATTCCTGATTTGGAGAAGAGCTAAACTTCAGGGAAACTTGTTTGGTTTGATTCCTGACCTGATCGATATCACTCTCAGAAATCACCGTAGTTAGAGGTAAGTGGTCGTAATTGACGATGTAACCCAGTACATCACCACGTTGAAAGTACTTGCCATCAATGCCTGAACGATCAATAACCACTAACTCACCATCGGTCACTCCGTTAATAGTCAGTGCGCGGATACGTTCTGTGGCTTCCAGGAGTTCATTATTAATAAATTGCACTTCTTGGGAAAGAATGTCGGACTGAGTCCGGTCATCAATTGCAGCCTGGTATCTCAGCCTGGCTTCACTGGCCTGGGCGGTTAACACTTTCTTTCGGGCGATAAGTTCAGGGGCGTCCATAGTGAAAATGGAATCGCCGGCAGATACTTCAGAACCCGTTTCTGCCCACTGCTTTTCAATAAAGCCATTAGCCGGAGCCCGGATGATGGCTTCTTGCGGGATATAAACGACACCTTGGCTATAGGTTTGATAGGGCATCGGGATCATCAGCAATAGTGATAAAACAAGGCCAACGCAGATGCAGGAATATAGGTAAATGGTTTTTCTTTTATGCCAGAGCTGAGGGTCAGAGACTGGTTTGGCAATCATTTTGGTAATAGGTGCTAACAAGCTGCTCCAGATAGACCAGCAGGCCAGTAAAACACCAATAAAAAGATATTTGGAAGCAACCAGTAGCGAAATAGCCACCATCACGAACAGTCGGTATATGTAGGATAAAACAGCATAACCGACTAGCCAGATGGATTCTGAACGGCTTTGGGTGACGGATTTTAAGCCCTGAACCTTCAACAGGTATTGCTTCACCAGATAACCCACCTGAGCATTCCCTCTGGCGGCAAGGTTGGGTATTTCAAGGTAATCAGCCAGAACATAATAGGCATCGAAGCGCAGCAATGGGTTGCCATTGAAGAGCAGGGTAGAGAAACCGCCAATCAACATCACATTGAAAGCCAGTGCGCGCACGACACCCGGTTCAACACTGACCCAGATTATCATGGCAATAGCTGACATCAGCAGTTCGCCAAGAATACCAACGGCACCCACGAACATTCGTTGATATTTGTTATGAAAAGAAGATGCTGCGGATGCATCAACATAAGGCACTGGAAACATGACCAGTAGCATAACCCCCATCTCGTGTACTTCGCCGCCCCAGCGCTTAACGGCGTAGGCATGCCCTAACTCATGAATGAGTTTTACAAAGGGGTAGACTAGCGCCATCATCAGCAGGTTTTCTGTAGCCAATAAGCGGTCGCTGAGATTTTCTGTCAGGGGTTCCCAGTGAGTGATGGCCAGTACGCCACCCAGTAAAATAATGAATAAAAAGGCAATAGCGCCTAAACGGCTGAAGATGGCTATGGCAATAGATGATGTTGCAGAAAGAAATGCTTCCGGGTCTACCAATGGTATTCGTATGCTCAAGGGAGATTTAATCTGTTGCAGCCACTTGTTACGGATAACTTGTGATCGTTGTTTTTGTAATTGATCAATATCGGGCAGTTTGTCCGTTTGAATGACGTTAGCTTTGTTGAGCTGGCCCACCAGCTGGATAACTTCATCCTGAGTGGGTAGATTGTCCCCCAGCTCTTCACAGGCTATTTCCCAAATCTGTTGAAGAGTACGAGTGCCATCCATCAGGGCGATTATCTGATAGGCCGCAGGCTTGAACCGGTGGAACTGGCCTGTCACATGATCCTGAAGTACATACCAGACGTTGTCCCGATACACGTGGCGGTGGATATGGGCATGCTTTCTAAGCCGGACTTTAAGGTCTGCCACCTTATACCATGAGCTGCTGAACAGTGATCCTGACATCCGTTACCTCAACCCCACCAGGCCCATAGTTTAAGCTGAAGCCACTCCCGGGTTTCCCTTAGCCAGATGCCCAGAAGATTCCGCTCATCAATAATGATTTTGCCGATGCCTTCCATTCCGGGCTGTATAAGACTCGTGTCGGATAAGAGCTCACCCTCAACGATAAAGTAGGTAGAACCATCCAATGCTTCGGTTAAAGGCGTGATTTTGCTAAGGGTAAAATCAAAAGATGTTTCCGGCAGGGCTGAAAGATGAGCAGTACCTTCTTGTCCAGGCTGAATATCAGCAATTCTATTTTCCGGGACCAACATTTTTATGCGGTATTCATCCAGTTCAGATACCGATAATAAAACCTCTCCTTTGGTGACTGAGCTGCCAAGTCGCTGATCAAGGTCGCCGCTGATAACCAGTCCATCAAAGGGGGCGGTCAGGTTGGCTCTCATTAACTGGCTATTGACCAGCTCCAGCTGCGCTTCAGCCTGTTGAAGCTGTGCCGTGATGATATTGATTTTTGCCCGGTCCCTGAGTGCCAGGGCTTCCTGATACTGGCGATTAAGCTTTGCCTGTTCTGATAGCCATTTCAGTTTTTCCAGCCGCAGATCCCGATCATCAAGGCTGATGAGCGTATCTCCGGAATTGACTGTATCACCAGCGCGCGCATGGGTGCTCTCTATATAGCCATCATAAGGTGCCACAATTGCTCGCTGGGCTGAGCTTTCAATTCTGGCCTGGGTTGATAAGCGATAGGTGCCGGTTGCAAAGGTAAAGAATACAGAAAAGACGACTAACAACAGAGCGGCCAGTTTTCTTCCCGGGTAATTTGGCCCTGTAAGTCGTTTAAACTGGGTTTTCCAAGAGTCTACCGCTTTTTGCCACAGTGAAAGATCATTCTGACGTTTGTCGTTCAGAGAAGGGCTGATGAGACTGATAATACTCTGGCAAAGCGCTACCTGTTCATCGGTAAAAGGGTAGGCAGGGCTGGTTTCAAGAACAATGGCACCAGTCACTTTATGGTCGGAATATACAGGTATTGATAATATGCAGGCATCGCCCTGTAGCCCGGACAGTGCTTTATGGGCAAGCGTCAGTGCTGACCCATTGTTTTCTGTTTGGGGGAATCGAATAGGGCGGTCCTGATCGATAGATTCATCCATGACCTGTTCAATGGCACGAACCAGGTTCATTTTTTTGCCAAACTGTGTGTTGTGGGACAGGTACTTCAACGTCGTGTGATGGTTATGGTATTCACCCAGACTGACCCGATCACAATTAAAAAGAGTAGCCAGCTCTGTGACCAGCCCTATGGCTGCTGCAGAATAATTTGGTTCCGATAGCACTCTGGCGAGAATATTGACCCGGTCAGAAGTGCATTTCTGTTGAAAATTCAGCGCGTCAAAGCGGTGCTGATAATCAATAATCTCAAGCCCCGCAGTACTCCATTGAAGCGACGCCATCGCTTTTTGCAATGCTTCCTGAGAGTTGGCTTGCAGTGCAATGGCGACCAATGCTATAGGGCGCTGGTTAGGAAGAGATGGATCATTGGATTGTACCGGGTAGAGGAGAGCAAATGTTTCGCTACTGCTCCCATCACTATGCAGTGTACTGATTTGTGGTTGATCCCAATGGGAGAGTTGGCTGGCCAGTGCTTCCAGCCTTGGGAAATAAGTTGAGCTCTTTTGGCAGGATGCCACGTTGAAGAGCACGTTATCAGTTTGGACCATGATCAGGCTGCAATGCAGTCCGTCAATCATATAGTTCTGACCAAGCAGCCACTCCTTATAATAGTCAGCCGATGTCTGGTGAGTCAGCTGGCTATTGTCTTGTCGTATTTTTTCGGAGTCAGAAACTGCTTGTTCATCCATTGGCATTCGCTTCTATACGGCTGATTTTTTTTAGAAACCCATGGTGAAACTAAGGGTATTATTTTGTTAACTTTTGCACACTTCTTCTTGAAAGTGCTTGCCATTTATTTTTTAATCAACAGTTAAATAAAATATCAATAAAAAGTAAGTACGTATATACCCTTTCAGGGTGTTCGTCGAAATGTCACCGCTCAAGGAGGGGGTCGTGAACATGTCACCCGGTATCAAGGCTACGTCTCTGAAAAGGTTTATCCTTACAGTGTCATGGTTAACGGTAGTGCCTTTGTATTCTCAGGCTGCTGATTTGCTTGATGTTTATAAACAGGCGCTTGATCATGACCCGGTGTATCGGGCAGGGATGTTTGAGCACGAAGCTTCCAAAGAAATATACACGCAGGCTCGTGCGGTTTTATTACCAAGCCTCCAGTTTGAGTACAGCAAAACAAAATCAAAACAGGATATTGTCAGTTCAGACAATACGGTTTATGCAAAAGGCAGTACTTCGTTTCCCACCGATGAGCAAAACCTTTCACTGACCCAATCTATCTACAGCTACAGCAATTGGGCCTACTTCAAACAGGCAAAGGCCGAAGTGAGGAAGGTTGCTGCGGACCTGGAGAATGTGCGCCAGGATCTGGTGATGAGAGTAGCAGCTGCTTATTTTACGGTATTGCGAGAAAGCGACAGTTATCAGGCAATTGACGCTGAAGTAAAGGCGCTTGAGAAACATTTCCAGCTGGTGGATCGGGAATTTGCCAATGGTCTTGCTAATAGCACCGACTTACTGGATGCCGAAGCACGTTACATGCAGGCTCAGGCCGGTCAGATTGAAATAGCGAACAATCTCCATGATGCGCTCCAGGGCTTAAAGGAGATTTCTGGCAAGTTGCCAGATAACTTGAATGCTCTTGGCCAGAATCTGGCTTTGCAACGCCCTGACCCTTCTACGATGAAAAGCTGGGTGGATAATGCTCAGGCAAACAACCCGGCGGTTTTGTCCAGACAGAGTGCTGTCGACGTAGCCTGGCAGGAAGTGCGCCGCCAGAAAGGCGGTCATTATCCAACTTTTGATCTTGTGGTCACCCAGAGCGCCAGGGAAACCGGCGGCTCACTGTTTGGTGGCGGAAGTGAAGTGGATTCCCGGGATGTCCTCTTTCAAATGACCTTGCCAATTTATTCTGGTGGTGCGGTTTCATCAAAAGTGCGTGAGTCCATTAATCGTCATTACAAGGCTCAGGATGAATTAGAGCTGGCACTTCGTCAGGTGGCCCGAGAAGCTCAGGCAGCCTATACGGGGATTGTCAGTTCCATCAGTAAGGTCAATGCATTACAAAAATCCGTGGAAACCTATGAGAAAGCGGCAGAGGGTAAACGCACGGCATTTGAATCTGGCGTGATCTCCAGTGGCAGTGTGCTGGATAGTGAACGGTTGTTGTTTATTGCCAGAAGTGACTTCTCTGCTGCCCGTTATGATTATCTTATGAATCATCTGCGCCTCAAACGAGCGGCGGGTAGCCTCTCTGAAGCGGATATTGTGGGTATAAACCGGTTGTTGAATGGTGTCAGTTTATCAACGGATACAAATGCGTTATTGGCCTTTGGTGGCTGAATTCTAATGTAAGGGAATGAGGTAATAATAAATGAGTGTGCAACTGTTGATTTATGGACAGGTAGAAGCCGTCAATAAAAAACGTCATTCTGACTGGTCTATCAAGGCTGAAAACAATTATGCCTTTGCCAAAGAGGTTAACTCAGTACCTTTAATGGCAGTAGAGTTTCCAAAAGCGTCTCAGGACTACGCGATTGTCTTTGCTGGCAAAGACGACGGTGTGGTTCCAGTAGTTGTGATGGGCGTTCGTGAAGGTGAAAACGCCTATGTTGATGAAGAGGGGCAATGGCAAGCACCCTATGTGCCTGCGTTTATTCGTCGCTATCCGTTTGTTTTTGCGACCTCTGATGATGGAAAAACGCTGACGTTGTGTCTGGATGAAGCTTATGCCGGTTGTAATCAGGACGGTCGAGGAGAGCGCCTGTTTGATGCAGAAGGTGAACAAACCCAGTACCTTGAGAAAGTTTTGAGCTTTCTGCAGGACTATCAGACTCAGTATCAACGTACCCAGTTGTTTTGCAAAAAATTGAACGAGCTGGGTCTGTTGGAAGAAATGGGGGCGAAATTCACCCTGCCAGGCCAGGAAGAGCGGACCCTGACCGGATTTAAAACCATTAATCGTGAAAAGCTGAAAGGTATTCCTGCTGAAGAACTGTCAGCCCTGATGGCCAATGATGGCCTGGAGTTGATTTACCTGCACCTTCAGTCACTGAATAACCTGAATAAAGTCATTGAGCGACTGCCAAAGCAGGTTATCTCATCCTCTGAGATAGCCGATACTGAAAGCGCAGAAGCAGCAGGTATTCACTAAGGCTAATGTGGCTTTAGTGTTGATGTTGATAGGGCTCTATTAATAGCACGGCTTATGTCGTGCGTTTTGCTGTAAGGGTGTTGTTGATGTCTTTAATCGAAAAAGGTCTCCAGTCTTTGACCTGACCACCTGAGACTGGAAACCATTGGATTCAGAACAATAACAAGCGGACCGGCTAATGGATAAGCAAACCCATAACAGCAAATCATACCCGTCAGATATTGCTGCATCGGCTCGTAAGGGCTTATTTCCTAAATTAAACCGGTTGTTTGAGAAAATGTTCCGGCAGGAACGGCAGCAGGAGCGTCGTAAAAGGCTGGAAGACTTCTTCACTCTAGAGCAGTTGGAGCCCCGACTGCTGCTTTCAGCCGACCCCATTGCTGCACTGCAGGATAACGCACTCCAATTAGAGCAGGATGCCAAGGTTACACTTCAGGTCGTTATTAATGAAACTGATCAGCAACAATATCTTCGTTTGGTCGACGAAAATAAAACAGTGTTGGGTCAGAAGAAAATCAGTGATATTGCGGCGGGGAGCACTATTACTGTGACGGGGTCAGAAGGTGCGGACAGTTTAACAATTGATCAATCGTTCCTTGATCTGGGTGAGCAGTCTTTTGTGCTTCAGTTTGATGGGCGGGGCGGTAATGATACTGTCGCTGCAGGTGATGATGTCACAGACAGTGCCTGGCAGATTAACGGCGAAAATGAAGGCTCCATGGGCGCTAATGGCATTGTGGAGTTTCTGGATGTCGAAGCGCTTCAGACAAATCAGAAAAATCAGGCCGATGAATCCAGACACGTACTGGCCGCCATTAATGATGATTATCACTGGCTGATTGATAAAGACGAAGATGGTAAAGGTGTTCTGTCGACCCTTGAAGGTGTTGAAGGCAGCATTACACAGACACCGTCGAATACAAAGATCACCTTTTCCGGTTTTGATATTCTGGGTGGCAGTGGTTCAGATTATCTGGATTACAGTCAGAGAGAGACCGGTGTGGACGTTAACCTGGATCTGGAAACAGCCGCTGGTTTTGATGGCATTACCGGGTTTAATACCGTTATTGGCTCCAAAGCCAGCGATACGCTGACAGGCGATGGCAACGACAACCTGTTCATTGTCGGTGCTGGCGATAAGGTCGAGGGTAATGGTGGTTTTGATACGGTGCTCTTTGATCAGGTTGATGGTGACCTGAAGCTTAATGCATCCACAGAGGGGGGGGCGGGAGATGCAGTCAACGTTTTTGAATACGAAACAGGAACCTGGGCGAATGATGGCAGTGACTGGTCGTTTACATCCAGTGGCAAGCTGGAAGCAAAGGATGTAGATCTGCTGGCGGCGAGAGGTGATGACAGTAATAACCGCTTTGATTTTTCCGCTGCGACGGTTGAGGTTTATCTCGATGGTGGCAGTGGTGATGATACGCTGATTGGTGGCAGCAAAAATGACCTGTTGATCGGTGGAGCAGGTGCTGATCAGATTACAGGTGGTGATGGTTACGATCAGCTGATTGAAGTCCGGGCTGCTGACTTCAAGCTGGAAAATAACACGCTGACGATTGGTAATGACGGTTTAGATACTCTGGAGGGTATTGAATCCGTTTACCTTAAAGCGATCTCCAAAGCGGGAGATGTTTCAGGTTATAGACTGGATGCAAGGAATGCGAAGCACGAAGCAGACCTTGACCCTGCCCATGCAGATTATGATGCAGCCGCACATCGAGAGTACGACATTACCCTGGTCGGTACCGAGCTGGATGATGAACTTTATGCATCCTCCTATGGCGATACTCTGAGCGGCCTTGGCGGTGCAGATACCATCACCGGTGGTTCTGGTCAGGATACCCTCGAAGAAGATTTTGCCGGACGAGCTTCGATATCAGATGCATCCGGGAGTTATGAGCTTGATCTGGCTCAGGGGGCCTCTGAGGTTTGGGTATTTGATATTCCTACCGGCAAAACCAGTACCGGTTTTACGTTATCTATTTCAACATCTGATGGTACTTTTAACACTGACACCATTGCCTGGGATGCAGACGGTTGGGATATTGTTCGATCTATTGAAAAGGCACTGAACATACCGTTTGGCCAGATTGCTGTCAGTAAGACCGTTGATGGCAAGTGGCAGCTTGAATTCACCGGTTTGTATGCGGGAACGGGAATAGCCTCGGCAATCTCTGACAGTGAAAGTGCCAATATCGTTTCGATTACAACGAACGGTAATAAATCGGTTGATACCCTGAATAGCTTTGACAGTAATGACACATTGAAACTGTCAGGGAGTGAATTAGTAGACCATGTCAATCTATCTGCTTTTTCAGGAAAGTCAGAAATCACCACGTTTGGTGGCAATGATATCATTACCGGCACCCAGGGCATAAACATCATCAATGCCGGTAAAGGCAATGACTCTATTTTTGTTACCTCAATCAGCGCCGACTCCATTGATGGTGGCGAAGGTTACGACACCATTGTCGCTGATGTGAGTAATGTGGCTGATGCGGCCAGTGGCTATACCCTTGATCTTGACAATAGTCAGTTAATGCTGGGGGCAACGATTCTTTCGCATCAGGGCTTTGAATCGTCGGCGCTGATTGGTGGTGCTGGAAATGATATGCTGGATGCAGATGGCTTTCATGGAGTATCGGCCAGTACCAGCCTTGACAGTATTGCCGGATGGAATGCGCTTTCTGAACATACTCTGAGGCTGACTCTGGAAGATGGCAGCACAATTCTTGATATCGATGTCAGCTCCTCTTCAACCTTGCAAGAACTCATTGATCTCATCAATGCAGCAGACGACAGAGGTAGTGATAATCCCTTAATCAGTTTTGATCAGGCTTCTGCAGAACTGACATTTAATGGGCTGTCAACGCTGGGTGTGGCTGGTACTGACAACAGTATCCTTACGGTTTTAGGCTTTACTTCTGGCACTTCTGGTACGGTTATTAAAGGTGTGAGTTTAAGCCTGCTGGCATCTCTTCAACTGACCAGTCAGAAAGGGAATGGAGGTCAGGATAAATATACCGGCTCTAAGGGGACGGATTTCTTTATCATTGATTCCATAGACCTTGAAGTGGATGGGAAAGATGGCCGGGATATTCTGTCTGCTGAAACGACCAGCTTATATACAACACTGGTTATAAAAGACGATAAACTGACCTGGTCAGGTCAGGATGTTGACCCAACCGATTCCACTCAAACCATCGATGTTTCATCCTCCGTTACCATCGGTAATCTGGAAGCTGCTGAACTGCTTGCTATAGACGGAGCAGAGTTGCTGGATGGAAGCAGTGCCACACTGGATCTGGTTCTGGATGCTGCCACTTCAACGGCTACCTTGAAAGGCAGCTCTGGTGATAATGAAATTCGTCTCAGTGTGGATGGCCGGTCTGATGTAAACACTGACAAAGTCACCGTTGAACTTAATGATAATACCAATACGAATGAGGTTGTCTTTTACGGCAGCAGTGCTGACTTTACGGTCAGTGATTTTGGCTGGGCAACCATTACCGGTGGCAACTACGTTGCGGTTAAAGAGAGCAGCGATGATCTCACCATTAATAGTGATCTGATCTGGACGGGAGGGGATCTTAAATTCCGTGCATTGAATGGCAAGATTACTGTTAATGGCAGCATTCAAACTGATAACAGTAGTTCGACAGATCGTGCCGGTAATATTACCTTTGCTGCCCGCATTGTTGAGATAAACAACAATGTCACAGCGGTTGGCCAAAACACGGCAAGCAGCGGTGATATCACCATTGAAGCCATTGATGGGCGTAACCTGATATACGGTAGCCTAGAACAGGGTGCTGCATCGATATTGGCGGCACTGCCCGTGTACTATAACGTCGATCTGCAATCGGCCACGGTAACCATCGGTGATGTGACGATTCAGGGTAAAGATATCAATATTCTTGCCCGCGCGGAGTCGAACCCTGACAGGGATATGAATAACGATGATGGGGTTTTTGGTGAAAATATTCCCATCATTGATGATCTGGCAAACGAAGTTGAAGATTTCAAACTGATTGCTGGTGTCAGTCGCTCCGATGTGACCAGCAAAATTACCATCTCCAGTGGCACCACCCTCAAGGGTGATAACATCACCATCCATGCCAACTCCATCGCCAGAGTCAATGCTTCACCCATTTCCATAGGTCTTGCGGTGGCTGTCGGGGTGCTGGATACCGACGCCGTGATCGATATTCAGGGAACACTGGACGCTGAAGGTAATATCAGTATTACTGGTCAGGCAGATAATTACCTGAATATTGACGCTGAGCCATTGTTTGGCCTGAAGGGCTTTGCCGGCAGTGTTGCTGTGGGTGTGCTGAATTCAAACTCCCAGGTGATAGTGAACAGCGGCAGTAGCATTACCGCAGGTGGAAACCTGACAGTTAAGGCGGCAACGGTGGATTACAGCCTGGTGTCTGCTGCCAGTGAGGCGGGTAATTCAGGCAAGGCCGCAGCCAGTGTCGCGGTCCAGGTTGAAAGTGGTCATACCGAAGCTGTGCTTGCCGGTGATGTTCTGGTTAATGGGGATGTGATTGTAGAAGCGGCCCAGCAACAGGCGGAGCTGAATCCGACCAGTTCTGAAGCCATTGTTGATCGAGTGCCCAGTGTTCTTGATAAGTATGAAGATGCCGCGAAACAGAAGGTTGCCTTTAATAAAAAAGTACCCTTAGGCAAGTGGCTACAGAAAAAGGTTAAGCCCAGCGATCGTCTCAAGCCGACAAAAGCCACCGTCGGTATTGCTTTTGTGTATGCAGAAGACAGTAACCAGGTGCATGCTTATCTTGGTCAGGACAGTGCTGACAGTGATATTAATGCAGGCGGCAGCCTTGACTTACTGGCAACCGCCGAGAGTCGTCTGTTAACTGCAACATCTTCTACGTCCAGTACACCATCTCAATTAAGTCAGGTAGAAGGTACGGCAGGAACTGATACCAGCAGTGGCGAGTTTAAGCAGGTTCCGTTTGGTGCTGCTGTCTCGGTTACCATTGCGTCATTGGATAACAATGCTCAGGCACAGGTTCGGGGCAATACTGAGCTTGATGCACTGGGTGCCATTAATGTTAATGCAACGGCTCAAAACTTAACCGGCCTGATTGCGCCGGATACCACTATAAAATACGTAAAACCCAAGTTGGTTGATAAGTCTGAAATCGGTGGAAACTATAAGATTAATAATGGTGATCTGATTCGATTCGATGACTCAAAGTATCAATGGGGTAACACCGGAACCCCGCCAGAGATTGGTTATTTTGGTGCTGTATACAAATTTAAAGGTCTTAATGGTAGCTCCCTCACTCTGGCTACAGAGAATTTCAGTGATGGAACCCGCTGGGAATTGTTAGGGAATCAATATAGCAGTCTTCCCTATCAATTCTTTGGCGGTGATTCTGACTTGTATTTGCTGGATAACGATATCAAATCAGAAGCCGCCGGAGCGAAAACGTCTCTTGCACTGAATTTCTCATATCTGGATTCAAAACAAACAGCGAATGCCCTGGTTAAAGGGCTGGTGAAGATTAACCAGAAAGCTGACTTTATCAGTGCTTTTGATTCATTCAGTGATGCACCCGATGCTTCTGCTTCACGTAATCTCTCTATTACCTCAAATACCAATAATCAATCAGTAGACTGGGTGGGTAATAAAACTGCTACAACGTCGTCTATTGAAAAAATCAATAATCTCTACAAACTGCTTGGCGCTTCAGAGAGTGGTAACGGTGTCGGTGCCAGTGTCTTCCTGAATAATATCACCAATACCAGCACGGCTATGATAGAGACGGGTGCTGACATTTATGCAGATAAGGTCTCCGTTAAGGCGGATAGCGATGTTTTTGCCGTGAATCTCGGGTACGCCGGCGGTTCAGGTACAGCCAGCCTGGGAATTGCTGGCCTCTATATGCAGAACACCATTGATAGCACAACCATTGCCCTGATTCAGTCTGGAGTCACTTTGGTTGCTGGCGCAGATGATGGGGATGTCAGCGTTGAACGGCTGTCGGTTGTTGCTGATAACCGGGTTGATCTGATTGTTGCAGCAGGCGCGATGGGCAGTGCAGGCAAGCTGGGTGTGGGTGCGTCAGCGGCGGTCAGTGATATCACCAAAGTAACTAAGGCTTTGGTGGGTTCTGAAGACAATATGACCGAAGCGGGCTCAGTGGTCGTTAATGGTGACGCGCGTATTGCAGCGGACAGCGGAGGCCTGATTATTGGTACAGCGCTCAGTGCTTCCTGGGCAACCGGTAAGGTGACACCATCAGGTGGAGAAACGCCTAAGACAGAAAACACACCTTATGGTATCAGCGCAGCAGGTGCGTTCATTTTTAACACGATAAATAGCACTACTGTTGCCGGTATTCTGAATCTCTCCAGTTTCAATGCACAGAATCTTTCCCTGAAAGCCACGGAAAGCAGCGGTGTGTTTGCCTTCCCAATTACCTATGCCAGCGCCAGCGCTAACAAGGTTGCCCTGGCTGCTGCTGGCATTGGCTTAATGAACGATGCGACATTTACTGTGAGCTCCGGTATTACCAATGTTGGATCGGTGAATCTGACAACGCTGGATGTGCTGGCGAAAAACGACAGTATTGTGATTACCAGTTCAGTGGCTGCTTCCATCGCCGGTATTGCTGAGTCTTCAGTGGAAAGCAACTCCAGCAGTATAGCCCTGACAGGAAACGTGTCGGTCAACAATGTGACGGCGGATATCGATGCCTATCTTATTGATGTCGATGATCTAACGGTCACCGGTAAAAACGGTAGCGATGTTGCTGTCAGTATAGAGGCAAAAGATGAATCAGAGGTTTATGCCGTTGCCCTGGGTGTCGCCTATGCCGGTAACGGTGCTGTCAGTGCGACGATTGCTGAAAATAACATTAATAGCGACATAGATGCCCTGATCAGCGGTACCGACCTAACCGTTGAAACCGGAAAGATTAAGCATCAGGCAAAAAGTGAGGCAGATATGGTATCTGTCGCACTGGGTGCATCGTTTGCAGAAGACTCCAAACCGGACTTTGACACCAAAGTAGGGATTGCCGTTGGTGCGGCCATCAGCAATAACATGGTGCGCATGAACACACGTGCCCGCGTTATGAGCGACAGTGTGATTACACTGCCTGCCAGGCACCTTGATGACGCTCGTCTGGACATTGTCGCTGATAATGAAACCGATATTACTGCCGTTGTGGTTGGTGCCGCTATTGGGTCTCAAACCGGTGCGGATACAACCGTCACGTTAACCGGCTCCGGTGCTGAGGCGAACAACAAAGTCTATGGCGACACCGAAGCGCTGGTTGATGGTTCAATCATTAAACAGGCTACTTCCAATCAGGGCGCTTCAGACGAAGCGATCGGTGTGTTTCTGGATGCGGATGTCGATGGTTCGGTGACGGGTGTGGTTGTCGCTGCTAACCTGGCTTATGGCAGTGCCACGACAGGTGCTGGTGTAGTGGGAGGTATTGGCGTCAGCCTTGCTGAGAACACCATTGGTGGTGATCCGGACAATGGCGACAATGCCAACAGTTTACGAGCAGTCATTAATAACTCGGATATAGACATCACTGGTGAAGTCAGTACGAACGCAGAAAGCACTCAGAATATTTCATCGGTGATTACCGCTGCTTCTGTGGCTGTCGCCAAATCGGAGTCTGGTATTGGGGCTGGGCTTAGTGGTGTAGGTGCTGATGCCAAAAACACGGTGAAGGTTGATATTGACTCGGGTGTTAAGGCCAGCACAGATGGGCATACACTCCTGGCTGATAAACTCACCATTGACGCTAAAGACGACTCAGACATTTTAAGTACCGTTGTCGGTGCAACCATTGCCGGTGCCTATTCCGGAACATCCAGTACTGGCACATTGAGCATTGGTGTCTCTCTTGCAAAAAATGAGGTGAATACCAATACCAAAGCGATTATCGATAACGTTGATGTAGGTTCCTCAAGTCGTAAAACTGGTTCTGTTTCATTGAGTGCGTCATCCAACGCTGAGATCACTGCCACTTCAGTGTCGGCCTCACTGTCAGCCAGTTACTCCTCTGCATCGGGCAGCTCTGCGGCATTAAGTGGTGGTGGTGCTTCCTCAAATAATACGATTCTTGGGAATACGTCCGCTGTTGTCCGTAGCAGCGACCTCAAGAGCAATGCTGATCTTTCCGTTATTGCTGCCAATACATCAACCATTGATGCTTCAGTTGTGGCGGCTTCCGTTGCCGCTGCTGCAGATACCAGTAGTGGAAGTCTGGGTGTTTCCATCGGAGCCGCAGTCACCAGTAACCAGATTGGTGCTGAAAATGATCCTCTGGGAGTGAAGGCGTATCTGGAAAACTCGCAAGTGGATACCGCTGGTAATCTGACCTTTTCTGCGACCGGTGATATGACCATTAAAGCAGATGCCGGCGCGGGTTCTGGTGCTGTAGCAGGCAGCACTGGAGGCGCAGGTCTTTCTGCCAGTGGTGCGGGGGCAAAAGCCAGCAACAGTGGTTACGCGGATGTACTGGCTTACATTGATAATACGACAGCGACTGACGGCCATTCGATTTTTGCCGGGGCGGTCAGCATTACCGCGAAGGATGACAGCGAAATAACCAGCAAAGCGGTAGGTGCATCTCTTGGTGTCAGCTATGCGCCATCCAGTGCAACCGGTGCGGTCAGTATTGGTGTATCACTGGCGGAAAATGACCTGGATATCAATACAGCTGCCCGTATTGCCGGTGTCAGTGGCGGTTCTGCAGAACGTAAGCTTGGCAGTATTACCTTGTCAGCAGACTCAACAGCGACTATTGATTCTACCTCTGTCGCTGCATCTCTGGCAGGGACCTATGGTTCATCTGGATCGTTGTCCCTGAGTGGGGGAGGTGCATCATCCAATAACACCATTAACGGTGCTACCGAAGCCACTATAAATGGCAGTAACCTGTTCAGTAACTCAGATGTATCGGTGACTGCATCCAACACATCGACCATCAATGCAACAGTGGTTGCTGAATCCATAGCGGCATCAGGAAGCAGTGGTAGCAGCAGTGCAGCTGTGTCCATCGGTGCAGCGCTGACCAGTAATGCGATTGGCAACAGTCAAAGTGACCGTTATGGTGTTCTTGCTTATCTGAAAGATACCAGTATTGATGCTGACGGTGATTTAACCCTGTCCGCCACTGGTGATATGACCATTAATGCCAACAGTGGTGCTGGTTCTGCTGCGGTAACCGGCAGTAGTCAGGCTGCCATTG
Source organism: Salinisphaera sp. G21_0 (assembly GCF_017744115.1). GTDB lineage: Bacteria > Pseudomonadota > Gammaproteobacteria > Pseudomonadales > Endozoicomonadaceae > Endozoicomonas. Next base: position 30,746 of record NZ_JAGHQW010000009.1, read on the forward strand.
CCGGCAGTGGTTCTGGTGCCAGTGCTGAAAATTCCATCTTTGGCCAGGTTGCGTCGTTTATCGATAATACGCCAACCGGCCAGGCCACTGTCAGCAGTGATCGGATTATGGTGGGCGACCTGAGCCTGACAGGCACCAATACCTCAAAAATCACCAGTACGGCGGTAGGTGCTTCGCTTGCTGGCAGTTATGCCGCAGGTTCAGGTTCTGCCGGGATCACAGTTGGAGTTTCTCTGGCTGAAAACAAGGTTGATATTGATACAGTGGCCAGGCTTGACCATGTGAATGGAGGTAAAGAAGATCAATTAAACGGTAGTGTGTCTCTGTCTGCTTCATCCGATAACACGATCAAGGCACATTCCGTTGCCGCTTCTCTGGCTGCTACGTTTGGCTCTTCTGGCGCAATCTCTCTGAGTGGCGGCGGAGCCTATGCTGGCAATACCATTGGTGGCTCAACCGAAGCCCTGGTTGAAAGCAGTGACCTGTTCAGCAATGGCGACGTTTCCATTAAAGCGACCAATAAGTCGGATATAGATTCAACGACAGTAGCTGTTTCTGCGGCTGTTGCGGCAGACTCCGGCAGTGGCAGTGCCGGTATTTCCATTGGTGCAGCCATCACCGAAAACACTATTGGTACGAGTGATGATCGCCTCAGAGTCAAAGCTCTTATGGAGGATAGCGCTCTGACCATTGATGGTGATCTGAATATTGATGCGACGAATGACATGACCGTCGATGCTGAAGTTGGAGCGGGTTCGGCGGCTGTTGTGGTTAGCACTAATGGCTCGGGTCTCGCTGGTAGTGGCTCCGGAGTTGGTGCGACCAATAAGATTTATGGTGAGACGCTGGCCTGGATTGATCACAGCAGAGATATCAATGCAGGCAAAATAACAGTTAATGCCATTAACAATGCGTCCATCACATCTGTAGCGGCTTCTGCGAGCCTTGCCTTTGGTCTTGCACCCAGTGGTGGCAGCGTATCGCTTGCTGTAGCGGCTTCGGTTGCAGAGAACACTATTGATTCGATCGCAGGAGCCAAGGCTACAGGTCAAAATACTGGCAGGCCCAAATTCCTCTCTGAGTCCCTGGCTGTTAATGCAACCGATACGTCTACTGTTGATGCCCAGGTCGTCGGCGTTTCTTTAGGGGCAGCGGTTGGTGAGTCATTTGGTGGTACGCTGACCGTTGGCGCGGTGGAAGCTATTAACACCGTTGCTAATCAAATTTACGCAAATGTTGAATATCTGGATATTCAAGCCAGAAATGGCGGTGTGACCGTTGGTTCCCATGAAGGTACAACTGTTACCTTAAAGGCTGAAGCGGCTTCTGTTGCCATTGCTGGTGGTAAAGTTGGTGTCTCACTCGCCGGTGCCGGTGTAAAAGGTACCAATACAATAAACAACAGTAGTCAGGCATTAATCAGTGATTCAAAAATCACATTGGTTCCCCGTTCTGACTATGCAGGTTCAAGCCTGACTGATGAGCTGTTGGAAAGTGACCTGGTTGAATTTGCCGATGGCGTCTATCGCTATATTGGCAGTGATCTTGATCTTTCTCCTGATTTCGAGTCAGACGGCTACAAGTACGATGAAAATGGCAGTCGTGTAGGCGTGGCACAAACATCGGTAGAGAGTGGTGAGCAGTTCTACTTTATCGATGGTACTTATCGCAATAATGGCGCAACAGAGCTTTCGCTGGAGAAAGCCATTGCTGTAGCCGCTGCGCTGCGTGCTGAAGCGTTAGCATCAGAAGCGGGTAGATATGAAAGTCTTGCCAGCACAGCTCAGAGTAATGCGGATGCTGCCCAGGCATCGGCAGATGCGGCCCAGACTGAAGCAGATCGACTGGCTGCCCTTGCTGATACTGCGGTAGAAGCATCATTAAATGCCAGTACATCGAACGCGGTAGCAAAAGCCGAAGCGGCAGAGCTAGCCGTTGCTGCATGGCAGACCGAGCTTGAAAATGTAGTGAAGCTTCAGGAAACCGCTGACCAGCTTCAGGAAGAGGCCGATGTCTGGAATGCCATCTCTACATCAGCCAGATCGGCAGCAGATGATGCCCAGTCACTGGCAGAGAGTGCCGCTGCTGAGGCGGGGCTGGATGCTGCGGGAGTGTCAGCACTCAAACCGGATTGGTCACTGTTAGATCTTGACGAAGTTAAACGTACAACACCGGCAGATGACTGGATGTTGGTTTATGCCAATGCAGATTATGGCGATCAGGATGTTTCTGTTACCGCGGTTAATAATGCTGCTATTACCTCTGTCGTTGGAGCTGCCAGTGGCTCTGTGGGAGCCGGAAAGGGGGGTGCGGCAGCAGCCATCGGTGTAACGCTGTCCGAAAACACCATCGGATCCAATCATATTACCTCTGCCTACATTGAAGATTCGCAGATAACTTCACTCAACGACATTGTTGTTAATGCACAGTCACTGTCGACTATCGACAGCACCGTTTATGGTGCGGGTGTTGCCGTTGCCGCCGGTAAGTTTGCGATCGCTGGTGCTGGCGTTGGCATTGATCTTGACAATACCATCGGTGGCAGCACCTCTGCTTATGTCAATAACTCCGCCATGGTGGCTGGTAATGATATTTCCATCACTGCTGATGCTGATGGTCAGGTGGTTAAAGCGGATGCCGTTGCTGCTGCCATATCAGCAGCTATTGGACTGGGTGGCTCCTTTTCCATCTCCGCAACGGATATTGATAACACCATGGCTATGGCCGTGAGTGCCTGGCTGAATGTAGACGACAGCGAAAGTATTGCTAATCAGGATTACCGGGTATTTGCCGGCAACGATATTGAGGTTGCCAGCCATGCCAATGCCCTGATGAAAAATGTTGATGCGACAGCGGTGACCTTCAGTGCCGGTCTGGCCGGTGCCAGCGGAGGTGGTGTGGATATCACTAACCTGGTCAATAATCAGGTAAATGCAACCATCAGTGGCAGTGATAATAGCAGTGCTGTGATTGGCTCTATGGGGGATATCAATCTTAAAGCCAGTGAAGCGACCGATTTAAGCATCAATGTGACCAATGTGGCACTCAGTGCCAGCATTGGTGGCGCTCTTGGTATTGCCCTGGTTCGTAATGATGTCCGCAGCTCGATTTCCAGCAAGGTCAAAGATACTTCGCTGGAAGCCCAGAATATTTATATCGATGCCCAGGCGGATAATAACATCCATAAGACACAAGCCTTTGGTTTTGCTGCGGCGCTTGCGGCTGCCAGCGCTAACCGTGCCGATGTCGATATCACCACCACGGTGTCAGCCGTAACAGAGTCAGCCAAACTGACTGCGGTTGATGACGTTGTTATTAATGCCAATGCCACCAATTATGCCCGTGCCGATGCCAGTGGTGGTGCTGCCGGCGCGGTTGCTGCCGGTGCCATGATTGCAGATATTGAGCAGGGTAACGATGGTTCTGACGATGTGCTGGTGGAAATCGGTGATGGCTCACAACTGGGTGCTGCCAGTATTACGGTAAAAGCGTCCGGTAATGATGACCTTCTGCCAGAAACCATTGCGGCCTCCGGTGGCTATGTTGCTGGTGCTGGTGCAGAGAGTAATGTCACCAGTTACCAGGCTGTCGTCGCCAATATTGGTAAGGGTGTTGTGATTGAGGCAGATCAGTTTGACCTGAGCAGTATGCTCGATCAAACCGTCGATGCCAGTGCAGATGCCTTCACGGTGGCGTTAGCCTCTGGTGCCGGTGCCGGACTGAATATCATTATTAATAGTTACGCGGATGTGAATATTGGTGCCAGCACCGGCCTGCCGGGTTCTGATAATCCTTCATCCATTACCGCTCATGATATCAATATTAATGCCCTGAATCGCTTTGATAAATCACGGTTCAGTAACGGTAAATCCCTGAGAACCGGTTCTGGTAATATTGTGGGTGTCAATGTGATGGTGAGCCAGGCCATCCTGAACAATCAGGCGCGTATAAACCTGACCGATGATGTGCAACTGGTGGCAGAAGGCAGCTACGACGATAAAGCTTCCCTTCGTATTGAAGCCCGGAATGACATCACTACTGTTGATAGCATTACACTGGAAACCGTCAGTGCCGTAGGTGGCATCAATGCTGCGACCAGCAAGGTAGAAGCCAATTCTGATGCCAGGGTGAATATCGATGGTGCGGTGATAGAAAACGTCACGGGCAAAGTATTTGTGACCGCGAAAACGGATTCCGAGAATCGGGCCAGTGCCGATATTCTTGCGGTTTCCGGACTGTCCAGTGCGGCTACCGGTGTTGCGATTGCTACAACGAATGCTCGAAATAATGTCAGCATTGCCAATGCCACTATGAAGGCTGGAGACGTCTATCTCTATGCTGGTAAGAGTAGCCAGGGTGTGCTGAATATTCTTGAGAGCAGTGCCAATGTCGAACTGACATCAGTCTCTACCTCTGCCAATGTAGCAGTGCCGGTTCCAGATGCCGACATCACCGAAACCAATACCATCACTTTGGGTAACAACGCTGATATCAAGTCGATGACGGATATCACCATTGAAGCCCGTGAAGGTATCGGTGGTAGTGAGCGGGCGAAAGAGTCGGGGCTGACACTGTCTATATCCGGAGTTCCTTACGGTGTGGATATTGACCGTGAGGGTTCTGTCACTTCCAACAACCAGTTCTCGGTTGCAGATTCTGCCAAGGTGACAGCCGGCGTTAATAATAAATCCTTCCTGCAGATTCGTCCTGTGGCTGAGATACAAAGCATCCTTAACGACAGTAGTAAAGTCAGTGCTGATGGTGTCATCAATATCGATGCGCTGACCGATGACGATAAAAAACTGTTGTTTGGTGTAGATAATGCGCAAGGTGAAGTGGTTATTCCAGAATTGCCAGAGGATGTGGTGTATATGATGGAGGAGCTTGCGCTCAGCACCATCAACTTCCTGGTAACTCAGGATACAGTGATTGAGCACAACGGCAGTTATTACCAGTACACCCCTCAGAACAGCGCTGAAATCGACCTGCAGCAGGAAAATTACAGTAACAAAAATCGCTGGACCAAGTTGAATCTGACATTGGCGCAGATTGAATCTCTGGGCTACCCGATTTACGAAAGCTCTATTACTGACGCTCTTGCCAGCGCCATGACCGGTGAGTTCTTCGTGGTTAAACCCAGAGAGCTGGATTCACCTACCCTGACGTTTACCAATTTAAGTACGGTGCTGTTTGAGCAAAAGGCTCAGGTAGAGAGTTGGATTCGTGATCACAGTACGAACACTGAAGCCATTGCCCGCTATCAGGTTCAACTGGAAGAGATCAATAATAAAATTGATGAGCTTGGGCTGTCTGATTATGTCCATACTGTGGATGCAGGTCAGATTGTTAAGGCACCAGACGGCAATTACTATCAGAGCAAAATCAAACAGGAAAGCATTCTTGAGTTAGCGGACTATTCCGACACTACGTTGTGGCAGAAAACCAACTTAACGTCGGGTGCCTGGGATTATACCGATACTGCCCGCGCCACCAGTAAAGTTTACAATCAGGCACTGGATATCCTGATGGTAGACCTGCCGGATGTTTATGCAGCTCCCGGTTCCGTCTATCTGCAGATTGATGGCAAAAGCGCTGAATCTCTGGCTGCTCTGGACAATATGGACAACCTCCATGCCCGGGAAGGCGCAACCATTCAGATCGTTAATAGCACACCATTTGCCTTGCGTGTGAATGACGCCATTGTTCAAGACTCCCAGCGGATTGAAATGGTGGGTGGTTCCCTCAAAACCTATACGCCGGGTGCCGTTCAGATTAATTATAAGGATGTTAATTCCATTGCCATCCGTGGTGGTACTCAGTCCACCGATGGCCAGGGCGACAATTCTGACTCACTGAATGAAATTATTATTTATCAGGACAGTGACCCGCAGTTTATTAAAGATGCTTACGGAAATTTCACACTGCCTGAAATCCCTCAAGGGATGTACATTCAGGGTAATGTGGTGAATGAAAACGGTGGTGCCTATATCAATAACCGGGAAGGTTCTATTGAAGTCTCTACCCAGATTCGTGCTGAGACCGTCAATGTCTTTGCCGCTGGTGATTTCTCTCTGAACTCGGATGCGTGGTTTCATACCAATAAAGATCCACGCCAGTATATTAATTACCAGTTGATGCGTAACTTTGTTTACAACAAAGAAGGCAACTCGCGTTCTTATCAGACTGGTTTAAGTAATACCTCGCTGATCTACACAATGTTTAAGGCTAAATACAACGAACTGACCACCAATATCAATGTCGATAACTCCCAGATTGTCTCCATGGGCAAAATCACTCTGACCGCCCGTTACCTGAATATCAATGGGCTGATTCAGAGTGGGGTGAATACGGTTTATCTGGAGATTGATGAAAACTTCCGTGGTGGATCTAAAAATGTCGACCTGACCAATAAGAAAGGTCAGGCCATTGCGGGTGTCAGCTTTGCCAATCCGAATGACAGCAGTAATGTCAAAGTACCTGTCGATGGATACTGGGATGCTGTACGAAAGGCAATCATTATTGAAGACATTGTGCCTGCCGGTGGTGAGGTTGTAATTTCCGGTCAGATTATCAGCACAGGTAATGGACGTATTGTGGCGGCCAGTGGTTATGCTTCTGTCAATATCAACAATAACAGCGGTTATGAGCTGGTTATGAACGATATCGATAACCGTCAATATCGCGAAGGCAAGATCACCATCATTGACAGTAAGCAGCTGACCAGGGATGAGTACCAATACAATGGTTCTGGCGCAACTCACACGAAGTACACTGGCACATTGATTCCTGCCACCGGCAATGACATCGCCAGAATTGAATATGCGCAACAGAGCACCAGCAATGGCGCTGCGGATTCTTTTGCTTATAAAGTTGCTGCCGGTTCACGCTATGTATGGACAGAAGGCCAGAGCAAAACCAAAACAACGGTCCGTAAGTACGAGAAGAAGAGCTTTAACCTGTTTGGTGATAACTCGTTTGGCGACTGGCTGGTTAAGGATAAGAGCTATAAGTGGGAAACCATTGAGTTCACTGATAAGAAACCACTGCTTGAATCCGAGTCGGTGCTGCTACCAATTGAAGGGGCTGAGTCTGCAGATTATAAGGTGACTTATATTCAGACTGAGGGTGATCCTAATGTTTATGACTTTGATCGTGAATCCTGGACAACAGGTGGCGGATGGCTCCGCAAAAAAACGGTACACACCAAGATTACTGTGGTTGAGGGGCTGAAAGATTATTACACCCATTCCCTGAAAGCAGACTACGACATCGCCATTGATTTCCTCAGTGGTAATAGCCAGCCGGATGTGAATATTACCAGTAAGGGTAATATTACCCTGTCCGGTAAGATCAAAATGGCTGACGAAGGCAGCTTAAATATCCTGTCTACCAATGGTGCTATTACCATGAGTGACGGTGTTTATGCCCTGACTTCTCAGGCAGATATTGAAGCGAAAGGCACTGTCCGTGTGATTCTGGAGGGCAATACTACAGATAAAGGTCACCGCGTAGTGTCTAATACTGGCAGTGTCTATCTTGGTGTTGTGCAGGATGATAATCCCGGGGAAGGGAAGAGTAGTTCAAACAAGCTGTACATCGATGAAATCTCTGCTCGCCATACTGTCGAAATCAATGCCGGTGGCGGCATCTTCAAAGCCAGTGGCGGTGAAACGGTCTCTATTTCTGCCAATGTCATTGAGCTTCTGGCACTTGGTGGTGATATTGGGCACCTGACCATTGATTCAGCCACCCGAAATGATGCGGGTTACATCACTGTTGAGGCTCAGGGCAATGTTGCATTGACTGAGCACGCTGGTGATATGAATGTGAACCAGATTATTGCCGCAAAAGTCGATGGTGTTGGCAGTTCACCTTATGGTGTACAGCTGACCACCAACAGTGGTGATATTCTGGATGCCAATGATGATGAAGTGCGCGCCTCCAGTCTCGATACCTCTGCTGCCCAGCAGTTTTATGCGGAATCTCAGGTGACCAATGAAGCGGATGCAGTGACTGAACTGTATCACCAGTACTGGAATATCCTCCGAGATAATGGCTCAGTGGGCTATCTGTCCGATGTTACTGCGTACGACAAATACAATGATTTGTTTGAACAGCTTTCCGGCGATGAACTGGCAGATGCACAGAGTCGTATTGCGGCATTGAATAGCAGCCTGACGGTTGCCTCTGAATACGATATGTCCTTTGATCAGCTGACCGTCTGGAAAGCGACGGATGTCAGCTCTGCTGCTGGTACTATTAGTGAATTCGGAAGCCGTATTCAGCAACAGGTAAACAGCAATCGACCTGTATTTGAAAGTATTCTTTCTCCGGGCATTGTTGCGAAGCTCTACCCGGATACCCCGATTATTGGTGGCGCAGGAAATACCGGGTCAGCAGAAGCAGCCAATATCCAGACACTGGTCAGTGGTAGCGCAATTATCCTTAACGCTTCTGGCGGATTAGGCCAGACCGGTGACCGTATCACCATTGATATGAGCGGTGGTGTTGTTGCCCTGGAGGAGAGTGAGAAAGAGATCCTCGCCCAGGCGACAGGCAGTGATGTCGTCGCCACGGATTATGTCTTCTATGTATACACTGGTACGGCGGGTGATATCTCCCAGCTAGATATCAATTACAATGATGGTAACTGGACAGAAATCAGCAGCCTGGATGCATCCGCTAATGGTTTCACCTCAGTAACTTATGGTGACTATGTTCAGGTAGACCAGGACGGAGTACCCGTTCTTTATCAATACACGGGCACCAGTGACTCGATTGAACTTACCCAGGAAAACTTTGACGACACCGGCTCTCCATGGCAGCTCGTCAGTGTGACCAGTGTTGCGCCTGCCAGTGTGTTCAACCTGAACTCTGGCGATCTGGTGATGCAGCTGAACTCAGTCACGATTCAGCTGTGGGATGACTTGAACCTTCAAGGCGATGTTAACCTGACGGCACAAGCCGGAGAGGGCATTGCCATCGAACATGGCGGTGCACTGTCCATTGATCACATTGTAGGTGCAAGCTGGGTGCGACTGAACGTTGCCGGAGCATTGATTGACAGCGGTGAGCACAATACTGCTGCCCTGGTCAGTGCTGGCGACCTTGTTCTGATTACTAGTGGAAATATTCATTCCCAGGGTGATGGAGGGTTCCGTGTTCAGGTAGCGGAGTCTGCAAAACTGAGTGTCGATACCGTGGGTTCTGTTGATATCTGGCAGGTTGAAGGCAATGTCAGTATTGCGGGTAAGAATACGACGATTGGCGATCTGTATCTGGATGATGTGGCCGCTACCGGTGATCTTACCTTTACTGCTGGATTACTATCTTCCTTCACTCCAACCACTTTCGGTGCGGGGCAGGCAGATATTGTTGTTGAGAAAATCAGCACGACGGCAGGCAAGGTGACTCTGCAGGCTGCAGGCGATATTCTCGATGCTTATGACGATGCCAACAGTGCGATCATCAATATCCGTGCTCAGGATTTGATGCTGGTTGCTGGTGGCGGTATTGGCAGCCGACAGAACCAGATTGATAACTATCTGGACTTCAAACTTACCGGTGATGTTTCGGCCAATGCTCGCAGCGACGTATATCTGAATGCAATAGAAAGCTCTCTGAGCGTTGGTCAGATTACTTCCGATGCTAATGTCATTTTGGAGTCAGCCCAATCCATTCTGGATGGCGATCAGGACAATAATAATGAGTTGATCAGTCTGACCGGTGTTAGTGATATTACAGCGTCTTCTATTTTCCTTAATGCCACCAATGGCACCATTGGCCAGCTGGGTAATCAGTTGGAAATTGATACCACTGGCGGACAGCTGACCAGCCTCAGCGGTAAGAGCACGTACCTGAGAGAAGTGCGTGGCGACTTGTTTATCGCCAGTCTGGTTGCGGACAGCGATAACAGTGGTCGTGGTGATGCCAATATCTACCTTACCGCTGATGGTCGTGTTCTGAATGGTAATGCCTCCGGTGACACGATTACGGCAAGTGGCTTACGCATTGTTGCTGGCCAGGGTATTGGTGCTGCTGGTGATGCTCTCAGAACGCTGATTGATCATCTGGAAGCAGAAGTACTGGTCGGTAGTCTTATTCTTAATAATACCGGAGCCCTGATGGTGGGTGGCGTCAGTGATGAAATGGAAGGTCTGCTGGTGCAGGGCTCCATCGAACTGGTTGCACAAAGCCCGCTCACCATTAATGAAGATGTTATCGCCAGTACAGGCGATATCACGTTGACCGCGATGGATTCACTGTCTGCAGGTGATGATCTGACGGTAAATGCTGTTGAAATTGATGCTGAGTTGGGCAATCTGATTCTGAACGCTGGTGATAAATTTGAACTGAATCTGGATGGTCTGCTCAACGCCGCTCAAACGCTGACCCTTAATACTGACCTTGGCAGTGTGGACAGTGAATCTGGTGATATCAAACTTTACGGCAGCCTGAATGCTGCCACCATTCTGGTAAACACCGGACAGGGTGATGATGCAGCCCTGTTTGATGTGCAGGATATCGATGGCGATGTTGATGTCAATACTGGTGCCGGTAATGACCTACTGACCATTAACCAATTGGTCAGCCGTTTGGCAGAAGATGCCTTTGTGCTGGATGGTGAAGGCGGCACGGATACTTACACGATCTATCGCACTGGTAACAACGCGGACTATGTTGTTGATGTCCGTGATTCCGGTTCTGAAGCCGATGGTGCAGACACTCTGACCATCAATGGTACTTCAGAAGCTGACACCTTCCTGCTGCGGGCGAACTTTGTAGCAGCCATGCACACCGATAGTCAGGGCGAATACACTTCGACTGTCGAACGAATCAACTACGACCAGAATATCAATGCCCGCCTGACGCTGAATGGCCTTGATGGTAATGACAGTTTCTTCAGTGATGATAACAGTACTATTACGACGCTGGATGGCGGTGCTGGCAATGACCGTTTCCAGATTGGCCAGCTGTTTGGGTTGGATCGTAATACCGCGGAAGGCACCGTTGCTGCAGGTGATGAAATTGAAACCACCGAAACGACTCTTGGCTTCCTTAGTAAAGGTAATAGTCTGCCCATGGTTGTTTATGGGGGTGATGGTAAAGACGAAATCAAAGTTTACTCCAATAAAGGCATTACTAAACTTTATGGGGAAGACGGCGACGACAGTTTTGTGGTGCGCGCTTTCCTGAAAAAGAACACACTGCAAACCGCGGGTGGTGGTGATGTGGAGTTATTCGGCGGTGAGGGTGCCGACGATATTCAATACAGTATTAATTCACCACTGAAAATTGACGGTGGTAACGGCACGGACTCTGTTGTGGTTCTGGGTACCGAAGGTGATGACAACTTTATGATCACCGAAAAAGGTATCTTCGGTGCCGGTTTGAATATCAGTTTTGATGGTGTGGAACTGGCGGAAGTGGACGGGCTGGAGGGCGATGATACCTTCTATGTGCTCAGCACCAGTGATGATGTGGAAACCACCATTATTGGTGGTTTGGGTGCAGATACCTTCAATATCGCCAGTGATGTGACTAAGCCCATTGTTTCCTACTCAGTAGAAGGCCGCAGTAGCTTTGTTAACCACAGTGTGTTCAGTGATGACCTGTCCTACAACGATATTTTTGTGGAAGGCATCTCCCTGAACGTAGCCAGTAAAGAAAACGGTGCCATTGGTGTTGAACGTGATGATGGTGAGGTTGTGGTCAGTGAAGGCGGTGTTACTGACTTCTACGAGTTGCAGCTGAATGCACCAAAACCGTCGGATGCGACCATTGCTTATGTCACCGTTTCTGCTGCCAGAGCCTCTGGCAGCGATAAAGATAAAACCAATGGGTTGGCAGACAGTGTTCTGATTTCTCTGGATGGTCAGACTTTCCATGAGTCTCTGGTCATTGCCTACGACTCAGAAACCAACTGGGATGATGCCACCAGAATCTACATCAAGGCGGTGGATGATCAAGCTGCCGAAGGTCAACGGGATTATGTGATCAGCCACAGTGTCCGCAGTGATAACCCGGACTTCGATCAGCTGGATATCGATAATGTTGAAGTAGTCGTTAATGACAATGATATGGGTGGCATTATTGTCAGCCCCGTCAGCAACCTGACGGTGGTTGAAGGTGGTAGTGAAATCACCTTTGATGTCCGCCTCGCAACAACCCCTGAAATTGGGCAGGTTGTCACGGTATCTCTGGCTGAGATTATTCCTTCTGACTGGAGCAGTCAGCTGACTCTGAGTACTGATACACTGACGTTTGATCACACCAACTGGGCTGGCCAGTTTACGGTGACTGCAACAGACGATGGATCTGTTGAAAATCTCTATCGAGCAGGTATCACGCTCTCTGCATCTGGTGACTATGCGGCGGAGAGTGTGTCGTTGGATATTGACGTCGTGGATAACGACAGTGGTTCGGTCATTATTACTCAGACCGATGGCTCGACACTGGTGAGTGCGACGCAACAGGATGCTTACCAGATTGTACTCAGTAAACAACCTGCTGCACCAGTGACGGTAAATTTGCTGAATGATGGACAGGTACTGTTCAGCAGTGCTGATCCACGATTTGATGCCAGTACCAATAGTGTGACCTTCGGTATCGATGACTGGGATTCACCAATTGAGCTGACTTTGGCTGCTAACACCGGCTTCCAGCCTGAAACGGATTCTCAGCCGGTTCAGAACCCACCATTGCAGCCGCATACGCTCTCAGATATTCGCGGCAAACTGATTATCGAAGGTGGCACACCAGACGGTAAAAAGCGTGAACTGACAAAGGCCGTCATGTTGCCAACAGAGATTGACGGGCCATTGCCACTGGTTAACATTGAACTGAATGAAGATGAGCAGACCGATACACTGAATGTCTTTAACGATGGCAGCATCCAGAATGACTCCGGTATGTTGACTGAGGATACGATTACCGGACTCGGTATGACGTCAGGTAAGGGTATTGAATATCACGATATAGAAGTGCTCGAAGTTCTGCTGGGGAGTGGTGATGATGACTTCACCATTGAAAATACCGCTTCCAATGTGATCACCGTCGTACATGGTGGTGGTGGTAATGACACCTTGACTGTTAATGATAGTGCCAGTGAGGGAGCACTCATCCTCCTGGGTGATTCTGTTCAGAACGGTTCTACTTACAATGCAACATCGAACCAGAAGACCGAAAAGGCCAGAGAGTATACTAACCCCGGCAACGATGTGATTAATGCTTCAGGTGCCGGCGCTTCCGTTGTGATCTACGGTGGACAGGGCAATGATACGCTGACTGGCAGCCAATACAGTGACCATATTGCCGGAGGCTCTGGTAATGACAAGATCTATGGTCTTGATGGCGATGACCATATCTATGGTGATTCCGGTTTCAATCTGGACGTTTCAACTCGCCTGGATCTCTCCACGCAAATTTTGACCGTGGTAAACGATGCCGATTTGCTCAACGACAACCTGGATACTGCAGACCAGCTAACGGTGGGTAGTGACACCATTGATGGTGGTGAGGGCAATGACATTATTCTGAGTGACAAGGGTGAAATCGTACAACAGCTGGATACCAATCGGATTCTGACCACTGGTCTGGTAATCAGCATTCACAGTTCCCAACGTGATCAGGGCGGAGATGACATTGTTGATGGCAGTGCTGGTGAGGATGTCGTGATTGCCGGGTTTGGTAACGACACTATCCGTGGCGGCACAGGCAATGACATTCTGCTGGGTGACAATGGTCAATTAAATTATGTCGACGGTGATACTGACCTGCAGACACTGGACAGTGTTATTACTATCGACGCGGACCTGGGCGGTGATGATCACATTTCCGGGCAGTCCGGTGATGACATTATCTTTGGTGGTGCCGGCAGTGATTCACTCTATGGTGATGGCTTCGTCAATCGTCTGGCGATAATCGATGAGTCTGATAATGACATCATCATTGGTGATCTTGGTGCCATTGCTCTCGTTAGTAACCGAGCCGTTCGAATTTACAGTACAGACACCAACGTGGGTGATAGCGATACCATCCAGGGGAATGAAGACAATGATATTATTATTGCCGGTGCAGGTGGTGATGATGTTAAAGGCAATCAGGGGAATGATTGGATTCTGGCCGACTTTGGTGAAATAGATCTTCGTAATGGTCAGCAGGTGCTGAGTACCGCCTCTGGTGACAGCCACAGCACTGGCGATGATATTGTCGATGTTGGTGAAGGTGAGAACCGGGTTTTGGGCGGTCTTGGTGACGATCAGATTACAGCCGGCTCAGGCAGTGATATCGTTGTTGGCGATAACGGTGCTTTGACCTATGACAACGGTATTCTGGTTAAGTTAACCAGCCTTGATACAGAAACCGGTGGTGATGACACCATCAGAGCCGGTAACGGTAATAATCTTATTATTGCTGGTCTGGGTGATGACAATGTCATCACTGGCAATGGCAATGATGATATCGCTGGTGACAATGCCACATTGACCTTTAACGACAGTGGCATTCTTCGGGAAATGGTAACCATCGAAGCCACACTGGGTGGTGGTGATGTCATCAGCGCTGGCGATGGTAATAACCGTATTCTTGGTGGGCAGGGAGATGATGAGATCACCACTGGCAGCGGTAATGATCATATTGCTGGCGATAATGCCATTCTTGCCTATGATGACAGCGGGGTTATTACCCGTGCAGAATCCATAGCCCTTGCCTTTGGTGGTGACGATCTGATTGAGTCCGGTTCAGGCAATGACCTGATTCTGGGTGGCTTTGGTAACGATGAACTGACGGCAGGGGACGGTAACGATACCGTTATCGGTGATAACGGACAGGTTAACTTTGTTGGTGGTATTCGCAACGAAGTCTTCAGCACCGATATCAGCAACAGCACAGGTGGGAATGACGTTATCAACCTGGGCAATGACAGTGATCAGGCCATTGGCGGTGTTGGCAATGACCAGATGAACAATACATCGGGTGAGACCGTCATAATTGGCGACGATGGCAGCATTGTTAATGACTCAGCAGGGCGTTACCTCACAGTTCGGACCGGAAGCACAACCATTGGTGGTAATGATCGTATTGTAGGAGGTCTGAACCGTGACATCATGATGGGCGGCTTTGGTGATGACTTCCTGGATGGTCAGGCTGGTGATGATCTGATGGGGGGGGATGGCACACAGGTGACTCGCAGCCCATCAACCATTGTTATTGAAGCGGTAGACCTGTTCACTGGTGGTGTTGATACTTTGATTGGCGGCTCTGGCCTGGATCGTATGCAGGGGCATTTTGGTGGTGACTTCTTTGATGGTGACTTTAGTGAGGATGTCATGATCGGGGAATATGGTCGTTTCACCTTTAATGCCAATACCGAAGCGCAGCAGGCAACATTTGTTGTTTCTCTGGCACAGAATGGCCTTGATTTGATCAGGGGGCAGCAGACTAACCTGTTCAGTAATTTTGCCAAGCAGTTCTTTGCGGAATCGGGACTGGGGCAGGTAGCACGAGCCAGGGCTCTGGAAACACCACTGTTTACGGAAGACGCTCAAGAAGCCTTCGCACGATTAACGCCGGCTTCCCAGCAGAGAACTCTGGCTTCCAGTGAAGTAACCGCTACAGAGATTGAAGCGGAGCAGCAGGAAGTTCCGGTCGAAGAGGTACCCGTCAATGAGCAACAGGTGCCTGAAGAAGAATTGGTGCCGGTTGAAGGTGAGCCAACTGTTGAGCCAAGTTGTGAAGTTATTGATGATAACCCTGAAGGCTTCTGTGAACCAATGGGAGTGGCTCAAGTGCCTGAAAATCATTCAAGTGATGTGTCTGAGACGACATTGGAGCATCAAAGCTCAGGCATTGATTTAAAGGCGGTAATGGCTGGGTTTTCTGCCTGGGCAATTGTGCGGCCTGTTAGAAAACAACGGATTCGGTGAACTTCTGATTCGGAAATTGTGTAGTGCGTGTATTTTCAAAAAACTCCGCATTCGGTTCCCGCCACCCCGCCATACACTTTGACCCTTACGGTGTCTGTCGTAAGGGTTTTGTCGTTTATATGGCCTGTAAACAATGGGTTAAACGAATGATGCTGTGGTTTGAGCCTTTCCGTTTTTTAAGCTATTTCCAGAACACTGTTTAAAGAGTTGGAAGTACTTCAGCAAACACTTAACACCACCAGGGATTCAGCAACTCCCAACACATCAATTAGTGCATCCTTGCATTGTGTGCTTTAAATTTCTGGGCAGTCCGTGGCCATGCCAGCTCAGAAATCAGACCAGATTACATGGGAACGTCCAAGTGGAAGTTTCAGGTGACTGATCCTGCTTGCCCTCGTGTTTTTTCTCCATATAAAACTTTTGCCAGGGACCATCAGGATAGCCGAGGTCCTCAAAATATTTTTGTGTATAACTATCATTTCTATCCAATTGACTCTCATATTCTTCCAATGCTTTGGCCTGATCATCTTTTAGCTGCTTTTCATAGATTAACCTCTTGACATTACCATCCGATTCCAGGGCAACACTGCGCTTATCAAGCAATACCTCCTTAATCAGGTCAGCTGGCGTCTTCCCGTCATTATCCAGCTGCAACAGTGTTGACTCTCCAGTGATGTTCAGCTGATTTTCCAGCAGATACTCAAAGACCTTCGGATTTTGCTGCTGTGTAGCGAGATGCAGCAGACTGCTCTGGCTGTTTGTGCTGTGCATCAGATAGTCGTCAAAGTAAACCAGGCTAAACTCTCGCCTGAGACAGTTACAAAGCTCGGACACCACATCCAGGTTGCCAAACTCGGCGGCCACGCTTAGTAAACTACTGCCGGTATTATTTACCGTATTATTGAGTTTTCCAGCAGCTGACAGTTCGTGAATTAATTTTAAAGCACCCTCATTCCAGCTGTTATACAGGGCAAAATGCAAAGGAGTGTCACCGTTCATGGCAGGCATTTTCTTATCATCCTTTGTAATAATTGCCAGTTCGTCCACATCAATTGCGGAGGTGCATTGATCGATGATCCTCCAACATTGAGGGTCAGCAAGTGCTGCCTTCAACAGCACCCTATCCTTTGCCAGGCAGGCAATGTGGAGCGGAGTAAGCTGATGGGGAAGGTTCCAGCTATCAACCAGACGATCATCGTGGGTAAGCAGCTCTTCGGCAACGGCCCTGGCATTGTCAAGAAACGTTCCTAACTCTGCTGACTTCAGAAACTTGCTTGCCGACTCAGTGAACTCAGGCACCGCTGATGCCTTATCAGATTCATACATGGGACCCAGGACATTCTCCGGGGGCAGATTAATTACACCACCAGTACCATTCATAATATGCTCCTGTGTTAACTTATCAGTTGGAGCAGGTTTCCGGTAGAAAGTTCCCATAAGTCAGTGGTTTTTCTCGTTTTCTCTCCTCTGTCAATGAGCGGTTGGCTGATGGCTTTCTCAAGCTGGTGGAGATGATGAACCATTCACTTTGGGCTGATCTCGATATTCAGGCCATAGAAAACGCTGTCGTATAGGGTGCTTAAAAAATTTGACTGCGGTTCGAAGGAATACAGAAAAAGAGCCGATATTTCGGCCTCTGATTGATGATTAAACTCAGACAAAGACTTGGTCTGGCAATTCAAATTAACTTCAAAATTACCAGATCAGGTCTGAATCCAGCTTTACGCATCAATTACATTCAGGAATACCCTCAATAGAATCGGAGTATTGAACGGCCTGAATATAATCCCAGCATTTCGGATTTTTAGCCCACTCAGAAATCATTCTTCCAGAAGAAGACCCGTGCAGGTACTTTTGAACTTCAACTGACCAGATTGAGATCTGCTCTTTCAGATGGTTGGAAATATCCTGGTTATTCCAGATCATATCCAGATTCATTCTATCACCAAGCTTTAAGGACACCAGGGCCAGGGTATAGGCTGTGATGTTTGCCTGAAATGCCTGAAACTTTGGCCTGATCAGCTTAGTGGCAGCTTTAAACAAGATCCCTTTAGCAATCACTCTCTTAAAGTCAGCAAGGGTCGGAGTTTCTTCACCAGATTCCCAGCGAAACTCAGGCAATGTCGCCATAAATTTCAAGAAATTTTTCTGTGCTCCCTGAGAGACTACAGCAGGTTTTTGATCCCAGATGTTCAGAAACTTAGCCATATCCGGTTTGGTTACTTTTCTGGATGTAGGGATAGCTTTCTGAAGGGCCTTCTTTTTCGCAGGTGTACTGCCTTCACGTATCAACAGAGTTCGATAACTGCCTGCAGAACGCTCATAGAACCAGCGACTGACGCCATCCGGGCAATAAGTAGTATTAGCAAAATGCTCTAACTGCTTATGCAGTTCATGATGGGCCTCCAAATCTGAGTCATTTACCTTATTCTGGCTATTCGCATACTTGGAAATATTTCGAACCAGCGAGTCTTCACTGTCAGAATCAGAAGATCGCAATACAATAAGTTTTGCAGGCACTTTGACACTGGAAAGATCTACACCTTTATCTTTCTTCTTAGTGAAGTAAAGCGAAGCCGTTGTCTGACCACCATTTACAATCTGCATCCCCTTCAGCCAGGTGATCCCGGGGCCACCATCCGATGTCTTACCTAAATGCGCTTCGTCTGCAACAATAACCAGGCCATTATTGTAAGCCATAAAGCGTTCAGGATTTTCTTTCAGGGTATCCCTGATCCCTTTATTGACCTTGCCCGTCACCTGGAGGAATGAACGAACATTTGCCTCCAGAATTCTCTGGCCATATTTTTCATAGATAAAGCGCAGTGCCTCGCCAGGAATGACTGTCATGGCATAATCATACTCAGTCATTTGCCCCGGTACCCACACACAGGGCAACGCTTCACCAGCAACTTCTTCAAAGTTTACAACCAGTTCATCTCTGGGCTTGCCAGCGGATGTATGCCTGTACAACCGCTCAATATCCATTACCTCCAGCTTAATTGTCTTGCCCTGTATCTCTCTGGATTGAAACTGCTTTGATTTTGCATTCAGCACGCGGTCTGTAAGCACGTAAACCCGAACCTGGTCGAGACTCGGGTAAGCTGCTTCAACAGTTGCAGCAAACCCGTAAGCCTCGCTGGATTCATCCATTTTTCCAGACAGTTTCTTTTCAGCACACATGCTAAGAAAGCGCAGACAATAATCCGCTGCCTTTGTTGCTTCAGACAGAGGCAAAGACTGAAGTTCTCCTGAACCATTATACAGGCTGACAAACATATCCAGTTGATCAACTTCGTCAGATAATGCATACCCACTGAGCCTAACATTTGCCTTACTGACTTTAGCATCAAAGTGGCACACTACTGGTTCGAATGTCATACCGATGTCAGACATATGCTGCATCATAACTTCCGTGAAAACAGACTCCGGAAATGGATATGGCTCATCCGGCATATCCATTCGTTCATTCAGCAGTTCTTGAACTTCTGCCTGCGTCTGTCTTAAAAATTCTGCTAATTCCATTTCAAATAATACCTAACTGTCTGTACATCTCAGCTACAGGCACTTCATCAGATGCCGACTGATCGATGTCAATTTCATACCTGGCAGACCTGATTCCTGCCGGAACAGTACCCGGAGTCATTCTGGGGAGTTCTCCGCCCACTAACAGGATTCTGATCTCTGCAACTGAAAACTGCCTGATATAATGCTCACTGTGTGAATCAAGGTAACCTGCTCTCAACAGCCGATTATCAAATTCTGATAAGGCTTGTCTGTCCTGGGACATTAGCTCCCTGATAACACCAATCAACTCCGAAAGCGTCCATCCAGAAGGATTTCTACTCAGACGAACTGCCCCAAGAAAAATGGGTTGCACTACGGAATCATCCAGCTGTTCAAGGGAATGAATTTTTGCGGGAAAGCCCTTCTCAGCCAGAGTCGCTTTTACTTCAACAGCTCCATGGCCAAGCATAAAATCCTGCAATCCATCCAGTGGCCCATACCATGACTCAACAGCATTAAATGTGCTAAGTCCGGAGTCTGTCAGCTGTTTCAGGAAAATCAGCTCACCAAAAAGACCAACCTCGGCTTCTGGTCCGAGTGCTGCCCGGGGTTTGCTCATAAATTCCTGCCAGGCTCTTATTCGTCCAATAAATGCGCTGAACAGCGTTGCCGGAGGCATACCTGACTTTTTACCCACCATGGTCAGAACATCCCTGACCATGGTAAGAAATATCTCAAGGCTACCTGACTTCAGTCTTATAAGGCCTATCCATGTCAGCCCTTTACCAAGGCGCTCATCACGAATTTTTTCTACCCGAAAACCTTTGCCCTCAGGTAGCTGCGTGGACGATGGCTGACTTTCCAGATTAAAGCTAATCAGCAGTGCTTCATCATTTTCCGGAAAGTGGCGGGCAGCCATAATACGACAATCCCCCGGAGAGGTTACCGGTACAGCCTGCCAGCCGGTACCTGAACCCGGATTGTTTAATGCCTTCCAGGAAGCAAGGATCTCATCATCAATATGAAGGGTCATATTCCTGCTCCCAAAGTACGTTGTTCACTTCATACTTAACCTTTGTGCCGCTGTGACTTCCGGGGAAGCTGATACCAAAAGACACTATTGGTGGAGTATTCTCATCATAACTGTCATCAACGCCCTCAGGGCTCAGCAGGTAGATAAGCAGAAGCCCCCGTTCAGGGTGGCCGACTATATGGCCGGCACCAAATCCTCTGATTTTTCGCAGAGCAGGACCATTAGGCTGCTTTGGCGGCACACCTTCAGTACCTTCCGACCGGGCAGGATCATTCTTCCAGCTGTTCCGGGTTTCCGTCAGTGCTGCACTCCAGGCATCGTCGTCAAGGTCAAGTGCTTCATCCGCTGGCGACAGGAGTCTTCCAATAGAATAGCGATCCTCAGTAATCGTTTTAGGTGTACGTTTTACCAGCCGAACGGTACTGGACTCATTAATTGAGTAATTCCTCTTTTGACCCCCATTAATCACGGCTACTGTCCATGATGTCAGTTCGTGCTCTCTGGTCATGTTCTGAATAAAGTCTGAAAGCAGCCTGCTGTTGACTTTCGTGGCACCAAGGTGAGTTTTGTATTCGCTTAAAAACTGAATAACATCATCTGCAGGCACATTGGACCACTGAATACCATTACCGGACTTCTTACTGCCATTCCGGTTTCTGTCTGGAATCGGCTCAGGTTCACCCAGGCGAGCTGTGAGGCTGTCAAAGGCCTGCAGGTTTGACTCCAGAGAGTTTAAATCTTTTAAAAGAGAGACTGTTTCAACAGACTGCCCACTGAAGGAGAGGTAAAGGCTTTGAGCATTCCTCATTTTTAATCGGGAGGTAACCATCAGGACAGGATGCGAAGCTACCTTCAGTCCATATTCCTTTGGAGTCGCTCCACTTGCAGTCATCAGGTCAAACTCTTCGCGCAGTTCTTCTGATGCATCAGCAATATGTTCAAACCACTCAATAAGATCAATGGTTGTATACAGCCTGCACAGATCAAGATATCCCGGGCGATATCCAAACCAGCGCCCCATCTGCATCAAAGTGTCATACATTCTGGAAGCACGGAGGAAGTAACTGACACAAAGCCCTTCCAGAGTCAGCCCCCGGGCAAGTTTATCCCCACCAACAGCAATGACTTTCAGACCTACGGCACTGTCCGCATAATCAAGCGCTTCTTTCGCAAAACCGTTGATAGCTCTTACTTCAATCTCTGAGATAGCATCCGAAAGTTCTGCTTCTACCTGCGACCAGGTCAGCGTATTTTCATCCACCATATCAGGGTGCATGGAGTGAATGGTTTCTGTTGTTGTCAGAAAATCACTTTCCCAGAGCAATCGAAGTTGATGAATGACTGCGTCATGATCAATCCGTCGCACCAGGCGCTTCTTGAGCCAGTCCACATAAGCTGCCACCTGATCTTTCACATGCCCCTGAACGGATGTAAATCGAGTGACGTGTATCAGCATGGAGCAGTGCTCATCTTTCTGCCCTCTAAGCCTGCGCAGTGTACAGGCAAGCACAAATGCATCGACTGACTCCCTCAGAGACTCAGGTATGCCATGCTTCTGGTCACTTGATGGGTAATAACCATTTTTATGCCTGGTTGGCATCCAGCCTGATTTTTCATCTTCAGCGCAATGGTCATTTACCACTTTAACAAGAGGAAGGCCTCCATCCCTGCCATTTTCAGAAGAACGACCAAATACTTTTGCAGGACCGATGTAACTGGATGATGCTGAAAGGTTTGCGATAAAGGCTGATGGAAAAAGATCAGGCCCTTCTTTTTCAGTCTCACTACGGTTGTGAATGAAAATATTTGCGAATGGTGTCGCTGTATAGCCAACATAAGCTTTACGGGTAAAGCTATGAAGTATTCTTCGGGTCAACCTGTTTATTGCTGTGGGTTCATGCTCAAGGTCAGGTTTACCGAACTCATCATAAGCCTGGTCACCGGTATCAACCGATGCATTGTCCGCCTCATCATCTATGATCAGAAGAGGAAGGTGGGTAACAAGTTTTCTGCCTGTCTCAGGATCCTGAATATTGGCCACATGCTCCTGAATCCACTTCAGTAACCGCTCCAGAACCGATTTGTTCTTTTTCACAACAAACAACCAGGGTCGCTCTTCTGGGGATATGCCAAGATGTCTTGCAGCCTTGGTGTTAAAATCGCCTTTTTCTGAACGGTTAGTTGCAAAATTTGGTCGTATGGCCGGGTCTTTGTCAATCTCGCCCACACCAACAACGTGCATTTCATCCTGAATGATACTCGTCGTGAAACCCAGAAAGCCTTCGTCCAGTCGTATCTGAGTCTGGGAGCGCAGGTTATTGTGCATGCCGGCAAGCACAATAATTATTTTGTAACCGGCATCAGCCGCCTTGCAGATCAGGCCTGTATAGTTGCCCGTTTTACCAGACTGTACGTGCCCAACAACCAGCCCTCTTCGATCCCATGATCCCTGACGTTTTGGATCTTCAAGATTGCCAAGAATCTGATCTGTTGACTTATCCAGTCCTTCAACAATATTCCAGGACAGTTTTTTCTCCTGGTACTCACGGTAGCGCTGCCAGTAGCGCCAGCCCTGTTTACGGTCCTGGTTCAGCCAGGCAATATGGCCTTCGTCGTTGGTCAATAATGCATCATCACCAACCCATGTGCTCGCTCTGCGGATAAGCTCATCAATAATCGCACTCTCATCAGTGTCAGCTCTCCACTCTTTTTTCATATTCAGAACAAGATTCATCTGCTCCTGAATAATCGCTGGAGTAACCTGACTTTCTGCCTCAAGCATATTCTGTACAAAAATGAGGACCTTCTGTTCAGTGGGATTTAATGCCATTTTCCTTTCCTTGTCAGGCTGACTATTTCAGTGATGCGACCAGCTGAGGGTAATCATGAAACGGTTCTGTCTGAAGAAGCTTTCTTTTAGCCTCTTCAGCACTGAAACGTTTTTTACTCGTGAGGTTCTGATACATGACAGACAACACCTCAACCACCTCTGATGGTGCCTCACCATCAAAGCAGGTGCGTGGTGTTTCTTTATTTTCTGCTGTATCCAGCCATATTCGCTGAACCGGAATGGTTTCTTCCAGTATTCTCAGCATGGCTTTAATCTGCGGTAACAGAGAGCCAGCGTCATCCAGCACGGCCCTGACTGCAGGGTGCGCGTCATCCACTCTGTAACGTACGCCGCCTGCCGTCTGATCAGCACGCCATGCCTGAACCACAGTCTGCCCGTTACCCGTTCTTGCAGGTCGGCCTCTTGATGCAAAAGTTTTCCTGGCTCTTGCCCTGGTATCTTCAGCCAGGCGCATCAACCACTTTCTCATATTGACCGGAGGACGTGCGGTTGCCTTGCGAATATCTATTTTCCAGTCTGAGTCCACAGTATTGGGAATATCCAGCCTGATGCGTGCAAGTCTGTGCGCTTCTTCTTTAGTCCACGAACGGCCTCTGCCCAATCCGAGCCAGCTGCCCGCCAATAACAGTCTCCGGTTTCTATAAACATAAAAACCCTGCTGAGCAGTCCAGCCATCAGGTCCACCTGCTGACTCAAACTCTTTATCCGTCAACCTGTCTTTATGAGGTAAAACATGACACTCAACGCCGACTGTGCCACCTTGAGTTGCCTGTGATGCCAGCGGTGAGTTCCAGGATTTAGCGGGGTGGCCAGTCATAAATGGATCCCAGGGTTTCACCCTGCAGCCATTTATATAAATTTCAAAACGCTGACTTTTATCTTCAAGATATCGATGAAAAACCATCGCCAGATGTCGTTCAACTTGATCCATCAGCTCCATAAAATTATCTTCGGTAAAACCATCTGTGAGAATACGATCCAGCTTTTCCCAGAGAACAAGTGTTCCGTGATCGATATTTTTGACGGGTTCTACCAGGGGCAGCCCTGTATCTGACGGCCCTTCCAGCATAAACCAGCCATCACCAGAGCTTTCAACCAGTACATCAAGATCCCAGCGAAGACAGTTAAACTGATTATTCTGCGTTGTGGCAACTGTCAGGCTTCTGCATTGAGAAAAGGATGCAGTCTTCAGCCCCATGCCAAAACGACCAAGATCTGACTCCTCACGATCATCAAGAGGGTTCAGCTCACCCAGCCTCATTGCCTTATCGAGACCAGTAGCATCCATTCCGATACCGTTATCCTGGATTTCTATGCGTCTCTCTTCTCCCTGCCAGACAAAATTGATATCAACCCGGCTGGCTCTGGCAGCAATACTGTTGTCAATAATGTCTGCAAGCGCAGATGCTGTCGTATAACCAAGGCCGCGCAGGGCCTCTATCATTGCACCTGCCTTTGGTGGTGCGTGCCTTCTATTACAATCAGTCATTAGCCATCCTTAGCAAGGGTGTTTCCACAGCATCATAGTCAACAAAGATTCTCAAATGACTTGTTATGGCTGGAACTCTCAATTTCCGAAGTGCTTTTGCTTCAATCTGCCTGATTCGTTCA
Source organism: Salinisphaera sp. G21_0 (assembly GCF_017744115.1). Classification (GTDB taxonomy): domain Bacteria; phylum Pseudomonadota; class Gammaproteobacteria; order Pseudomonadales; family Endozoicomonadaceae; genus Endozoicomonas. Next base: position 55,674 of record NZ_JAGHQW010000009.1, read on the forward strand.
CGAGTCACGCCATACTCTTGGCCTACTTCTTCAAGGGTGTAGTCAGATTTTTCATCAATACCAAAACGAAGCTCAAGTACCCTTTTTTCTCGATCAGTCAGCGTTTTAAGAACAGCTTTGAGCTTGTGATCCCGGTCACTCTCTATTTTTAAATCTTCTGGTGTAACAGAAGCAGGATTGGGGTAATCATCGAATGCGATTCCATCAGCATTCTCAGCCTCAAGAGAAATACACTTTTGTATTCTGATAACTTTATATTCGGGAATATCCAAGACTGTTGCTAACTCAGATACTAATGGCTCTCTACCCAGTTTTTGCCTCAACTCCCTGCTGACACTCTGTAGTTTATTGACACTCTCTACCATGTGGACAGGCAGTCGAATATTTCTGGCCTGATCTGCAATAGCCCTTGTAATGGCCTGGCGTATCCACCATGTGGCATAGGTTGAGAATTTGAACCCTCTCCTGTAGTCAAATTTCTCAACAGCTTTCATCAAACCAATGTTTCCTTCCTGAACCAGATCAGCATGATCAAGACCTCTGCCGTTGTATTTATTGGCAATCGAAAGCACCAGTCTGAGGTTGAAGGTAATCATTTCATCCCGTGCAGCAGTAATATCACACTGCAATTTTTTTACCCTGGAGCTGATACTCACTAGATTCTGGAAATCAATTCCTGTCTTTTGCCTTACGTTCTGTATCTGATCCTGCAACCGGTTGATTTCATCAGCATGCTGATCAAGTCTGCCTGCGCAAAGAGGATACTCTGCTTTAAGCTGATGATTCAGTTCGCTGCCCGGATTTTGACCTGCAGCACTCACCGCAGCCGTACGTGGAATCCTGATTTTCCGGGTATAAAGATTGATCAGAGATTTTTTGATCTCGCTGACCTTATCAATTGACTGGTACAGCGCTTTAACCAATATGTTCAGTGTATCCTCAGTGAGGACAAGACTCTTGAACGCATCCTGTACACCCGATTGATTTGATGAGCCTGGTGCATCGAGGAAAACTTCAAGAGCTTCAACAATTGCCTCAAAAGGGTATTCCTCACCAGGTTCCTCCAGCTCATCGTCATCATCTTCCTGTTCATCCGCGAACAGGGGGCCAGTAACTCTTTCCTCAGTGCTGTCCTCATCTGAGACGATGTGCAGCTCAGCAATCACTTTCTGAAGGGCCTGTTCAGGGTTATCCTCTCGAAGTGCTTCCAGGCAGAGATGAGCAAAAAGCTCACAGATAAACGGCACTTCAGACAATGTCTCCATGATGGCAACCCGGGCTGCTTCTCTACGCCTGCCATTCTCTACTTCCTGCCCCCGGGTAAGAAGCTCTTTACCGGGAAGGCTGGCGTAGTAGTAGCCCATGGGCTCATCCCTGGCATAAAGAATGTCATCAAGCAGGAGCATTGCCTCATCAATGGAAGCTGCATCATTATCTTCATAGCCATCAGAAACAGGCTCCCCCTCAAACATATGGCTGTCTATCAGGAAGCCATAACTTTCCAGCACTTGCCGGATATAGAAAACCTTTTCTTCCAGCCGGCTGTCAAGCTGCTCATATAAAGCATCATTCTGCAGGACTTTTGACAAATTACTTGGTTTGGACAATTGAGAAGCACGGGAACTTTTTAATATTGGATCTGCATACAGGTCAGTCACATAATCGGTAACAAAACTTTCCGACAAAGTACCCGTACGGGCACCCTCTTCAAAGAGCTTGCTGAACCCCTCAAAAACCCACTTTTTCCTGAAAAGTTCAAGATCAGGGTTATCCGAAAATTCTGGCAACTCAATAACAATGTCCGACCAGTCTTCTCCAGAATCAATCGGAATATGTTTTGTGATCCGTGACTGTATTTCACCGGCCTGATCTTTACTGTCGCTGTCTTCCTGTGGAGGAATATCTTCACTGGCTATCTCCCAGCCACCAAGATCTTCCTCTTCGCTGAATGAGGCTTCATTACCGGCAAAAATATGCGTTGAGCAAGAATCCTTATGGTCTGGCTGCGTTACATGATGAACATGGTCACACCCTTCTACAGAGACTATCCGTTTACCCTGTTCATGCTTTTCACAAACCGATACTGTTTCACATCCCTTCTCACTATTGGGAGAGATTTCTGGCTCAATATCTTCTATCTCCCAGATGTCAGCAACAAAATCATCACTGGATTCAAAGCCATTCCCGTTAACTTCACTGCTTTCGGTAATGCTATTGTCTGTCTCATTAATAGAACCAGCCACTTCAGCCAAAATGGCTGTATCTTCCACTGAACTCTCAGGAGGAGAGCTATTTCCCGGTGTATCATTCAGACTTTCTGAAAAACTTTCCAAGACAACTGTCTGCTTTCCGGAGCTCTCCTGACTGACAGCATTATCAATTCCTGCAATTGAATCATTATCGGATATGGCTGTTTCTGAGCTGGACGTATTCACACTGCTCCTGTCAGTCGCAAGGTGACCGTTAATGCCAGGCAGGTCTTTCAGGTTGCTGTCAGTTGAGGGCAGAAGTTCCACTTCCAAATGGGGCTTTATATACTCAGTAAGCAGATTCACAAGATGCTGATATTTTTTTTCTACTGCGTAATCCAGAGCCTTCTTACCACTGTAATCTGGCAGCTCAGGATCAGCACCATTCTCAAGCAGCAGCCTGCAGATCTTGAAATGCCCTTTTTGCACCGCAAGGATCAGAGGCGTGGTGCCATCACTGTCCTGTACGTTTACTGACGCTTTGGATTTAAGCTGAACCTGAACAGCCTTCTCAACACCAGTCAGTACCGCAAGTTTTAACAGACGACTGAAATTCCCCTTTGTACTTTTACTTATAGCTTTCATACCTGACTTCCCTGAACAACATACCCTGGCGCAATCAGCGCATTCTTTACGCCATAAAGCTCCAGTGGATTGCTAAGCCACAGATCATACTCTAACCCATCAAGGCTATAATCCATCGTACAGTCAACATTCCAGAACCGGAGGTAATAACCGGCAACTGCCGCACGAAGCTTAATCCTCAATGATTTACCGGTAATGCCATAATCCATCACTATGGCTTCTTTATACTTCTGCCCCGGATGCGGAACCAGGTGAAGTTCTACCCATCTATTCCACTGATCATCATTCTCAATGGTTTCATGTCGGGCAGAGCAGTCTTCCAGCAGTCTGGATTCAGAGATACGCGACAGAATAAAATCCCGGAACTCAGATCTTTTTCGATCATACGCTCTGACATGCCAGCGCTTGCCACTGTTAACCAGGGCCGAAGGTATTATTTCTCTTTCAGACCAGCCACTGCTCTTTGACAGGTATCTTATCTTAATGGCCTTCCCGGTCTTGATCGCCCTTGTCACTGTAGACAGGTTGTCTATATCAAAATCATTAAGGAAAGCCGGGATGATACAGTTTATCTGAGGAGGAAGGCTGCTGACGATATCACCAAAACCTTCAGTAAGAGCACCCAGGGCTCTTTGCAGTGAGTGACTGAAGACAGGGCTGAAGACGATAGATGGCCCATATATTTTTTTTGTCTGATCAAAAACAAGATTGTCTGCTGCGTACTTCCGATAAAGCGCTATATCTCTTGTAGCACCAGCAGGCCCCACACCAAATTTTTCAGATATGTCAGAGCGCCTGAGTTCACCAAGAAAATATAATCTGAAATCAATAAACGCCAACCGCTCACATTGACTGCGACTGAGAGAGTCCATGGACAAATCTGACATAATGCTCTGACAAAAATATATATTGCAGAGCATTATAACAACCCCGGTTTGTAATTAAATTGCGTATATTACCTGATCATATTGATTACATGTCGTATATCAAAAAAAACTGACAAATCATAACCTGGCAGGGTATGCTTTATCAGCCTGACACAACCAGACGCTGCCACAACCCACATACGACTTTTGAAATATGATGCGCCAGTAATGGCGGCACTGCATTTCCTACCTGGGTTCTCTGCTGAGTAGCTCCCCCTTCAAAGAAATAATTATCAGGAAAAGTCTGAAGCCGAGCAGCCTCTCTGACAGTGAGACTTCGACACTGAACAGGATCGGGATGGATATAATAGTGACCATCCTTTGATAAATGGCAGGTCACAGTCGTTGAAGGGCTTTCAGCTCTCTGAACCTTAAACCTGTCAACAAAAGACTGAGTATTTTGATGATCCGGATCAAGCTCTACCTGCTTCAACTGTTTGATGGATATCCTGTCATAAATTCCAGCTTCTTTTTTCAGGAAGTCTTTCACATTATTTACACGGGCCTTTTCCAGAACCCAGCCCGGAATCCCTTTGCCAAACTCCTGCTCAAGCTCTTTATACACTTTTGCATAACAGGCTGCATAAACGTAACGAGCCAGGTCGGTATCCATATGACCGCGGGGAAAATGGTTCAGCTCAGGAAGGCCGTCCGACTTGTTTTTATACCAGGACTTGAGAGCCTCTGAATCTGGCTGATCATTCTCCCACCGGTAGTACTCACCCAACTCTTCAAGAGAGTCAACTTTAGCCAAGATGCTCCGAATGGTGTCATCAACATCCTTCAGTACTGTTCTGATCCTTGCGTTAAAAAGACCATCAATGAATGGCTCAGCCCCATCACTCTGCAGAAGATCCTCAGATTCAAATTTGCGTCTGATTGCAGTGAGGCACTGCTGCAATTGCTCATTCCATTCACCTTCAGGCAAATCCATGGTGGATAAATGCCTGTCCAAAGCGTGAACAACATCCCCAATCAGAAAATGAATGTTTTTTTTCCACTCCGACTCAGCTTTGGCTGACGGCACAATTATACGACGACGCACGTCTGTATTGATAGAGCTCAATGTGCTGAACAGGGGCTGCAAATCACTTATTGCTGTTCCAACACTCACATTTTTCGGGACGTCAGTGGGTAGCTTTATACTCTGAAGCACAGCTTCCAAAGAAACATCTTTCAACAGATCAGATCTTATCCCAAGAAGAATCACCCTGTCCCTGTGTTGAGGAACACCATAATCGGATGCTCTCAGAATAAATCTTTTAGGGGCCAGCGTATCCAGCTGGCACTTATCGCCTGCGTAATAACATTCACTCCCGGCAGCCAGAGAGGCAATCACATACTTCTTTCCGGTATTGGTGTGCACACCCTTACCGAGCGCCAGTGCAGGGTCATGGAGTTCAGAAACCACTCGTTTCCATACAGGCTCTTTCGTTCCGTCTTCATTGGTAAACTGAGCAGACAGCATCCCCCGGACATTCTCCATAACAAAAAATGCCGGTTTATTTGCCTCCAGAACCCTCAGATATTCTTTATAAAGAGTTGCCCGGGGGTCTTTATCAAAAATGTATTGCCCCGTCTCATTACAGACGTACTGTTTCAGATCATTCCTGCTTCGCCTTGAACGACCTGCATTAGAATATGCCTGACATGGAGGACCACCGACCAGAATAAACTCACTTTCAGCGCCCGACTTACGGTTAAACCCTTCCATTGCATCACGAATAACAGGGCTGATGTTGCCTGATTTTTCTGGCACCTCATCTCCGCCCAGCTCAAACTGCAGGACATCATTTCTTGCGTAAAGGGCCGCAGCCAGAATATCGCTTAACTCATCAGAATATTCAGAGGCAAAAACTTGCCAGTCTCCATTTAGGCTGGATGCAATAACGTTCTCAAACATCTGAACACTGTCGGCTTTTGGAATATCAGCATGTAGAACATTATGAAGAATCAGTGAAGGTGACTGACGGACACCACTGGATCTGTCAGCCACATAATCAATATACACCCTGGGCGGAGCTGGTCGTTTCAATGTGTAAACAAACCAGCGCAGGAAGGCTCTCAACCTCAACGTGGTAAATGCTGACTTTTCTTTCTCAGCGGAGAGTATACTTTTGAAAGGATAAATATCACCGCAATCGCCTGATGAAAGAGTGTATGAAGAAAAACCTTCACTCAATCCGCCAGGCCCTGCAAAAATATCCACAAATGGTATTTTCTGATGCATGTCAGTCCATAACTCAAAAATCATAACCGCCAGGATACCAGGTTAGAGGTAACGTGGAAATGGTAGATATACTGGATAGCCTTTCCCGATCCCGAAATATGGCAAAAATCAAAAGCAAAGATACTAAGCCAGAGATGATTATCAGGAAGTATCTGCATGCAAAGGGCCTTCGATACAGACTTCATGATAAGCAGCTCCCAGGAAAACCCGACATTGTACTGCCAAGATTCAAAACAGTAATTTTCGTACATGGCTGCTTCTGGCACAGGCATGAAAATTGCCGTTTGGCTTACACCCCGAAAACCCGCTGTGATTTCTGGAACAAAAAATTTGAAGCCAATATAAAACGAGACCGGTTTGTTATCGCAACTCTGATAGAGAAAGGCTGGAGAATCATTATTGTCTGGGAGTGTGCTATACGCTCAAAGTCAAGGGATGAATACCTTATGCAAACTTATAATGAAATCTTCTCTGATCAACAAATAACGCACATACAGGATATGTGATGCGCATTCCGGAGCATTCGGCCACCCTCCATCGGAGCACAGCGATGCATCGGTTTGCAGCTTAGAACGTATGTTCGGACTTCGCCAGTTTTGCTTGTTTCGTTCGCGGTGACTCACCCTTCAGAGGAACGCGGTGAGCGTTATGAACCAGCTGGTCCAGATTCGCATCTGCCAGTGTCGAATCACCGTTCAGTTCATGCCAGTGATCAACCGGCATCTGGCTGGTAATCAGGGTGCTCTTCAGGTTATGCCGGTCTTCAACCAGCTCCAGCAAGTCACGCCTCTGATTCTTGTTTAAGGGGGCCTCAGCCCCCAGTCATCCAGCTATCTCTTAGTCACAAATTCTATATTTGACTTACCTTTTCTGAGATAGGTCAAGACCATGCTTCCACCACTGCCTCCTCAGCAATGGGCTGAACATACTTTTAAGTACTCAGACTTAGATGATAAACGTCGTACAAAAAGATTAACTCTTGTAGCCGCTGAATTGGCTGCCCACACGGGTTCATCTTTAGCCTCCTCTTCTTTTTGAAGCTTTGGCTGAAGAGCCTGCCTTGGGAGCTTACACGATTAAGGTGCCTCAGCGTGGTGGGCGAAATGCCCGTAAAGCACGCAAAGTAACTCTGGAAGTGAACAAGAAAACCGCTACGATTCAATCACCCTTGTTGGCCATGGCCAGGAAAAGCCGCCGGTACGAATGGTTGAAAGATGCTGATTCCATTGCCTTGCAGCAGGCCATCATTAATCTGGATAGGGCATTTCAGAACTTCTTTAGCCCCAAACTTGAAGCTGGTAAGCCTCGCTTCAAATCCAAACATGGTCAAGAACAGACGACTGGCCTAAGCTATCTCTGATGCCGGATGGTCATCGCTGATCCCAAGCTGGAGTACAAGGCAAAGCAGACAGGAAAACACCAGGTCAAGATTGACCAGTGGTTTCCATCGTCAAAAACCTGTTCTTGCTGTGGCCAGAAACGAAATGAGATGCCATTGAAAGTCCGGTCATGGTTCTGTTCCTGTGGAGCAATCCACGACAGGGATATTAACGCTGCCGGAAACATTCGACAGCAAGGCATCCTGAGATTAAAGGCGGAAGGGCAGTCTATTCTCGGACAGCCTCCTGGCCCGCCAGGGCGGGTAATGTCACCCTCAAGCCTGCCTCCATTCTTCAACATTCCTTTCTCTCGTCCAGGTTGGTTCCATTATGTATAAATTCATATGTCACCTCGCCTGCCTTTTTCTCTCTCTCCTTATTCTTCAAGACAGTAGCGCCAACGTCATTCTTCATGCTTTCAACTGGAAGTACTCGGAAGTCAGCGAAAAAGCTGATGAGCTAAGTAAGCTGGGCTACCAGATGGTCCTGGTATCCCCGCCACTGAAAAGCACCGGTGAAGAATGGTGGGCTCGTTACCAGCCCCAGGACTATCGTGTGATAGAAAACCCTTTGGGGGACACCAATGACTTCAGGCAAATGCTTAATACCCTTAAACAGTATGGTGTGGTCGTATATGCCGACATCGTCCTGAATCACATGGCCAACGAAGCTTATGAACGGGATGATCTTAATTTTCCCGGGCAAAAAATCCTTGCACAATACGCAGCCAGCCCCACAAAGTACTCCTCCCTGCGGCTTTTTGGTGACCTGGGCAAGAACCTCTTCTCTGCCTCGGACTTCAATCCTGCAACCTGCATCAATAACTATAACTCGACTTATGAGGTTCAAAACTGGCGGCTTTGTGGCGCTCCCCCGGATACCGGTCTGCCGGACCTGGTTAACAATGACTGGGTTGTTGAACAGCAACAAAAGTATCTTCGGAGTTTGCGTGACATGGGGGTCAAGGGCTTCAGGATTGACGCAGCAAAGCATATGCCCCTTGAACATGTAAACCAGGTCATCACGGCTGACATCAAGCATGGTATGCACATTTTTGGAGAGATCATTACCAGTGGTGGGGCGGGAAACTCTGAATACGACAGGTTTCTGAAACCTTACCTGGATGGTACAGGCTTTGCCGCTTACGATTTCCCGCTATTCAGTAGCCTGTATAATGCTTTCAAAATCGGCGGAAGCCTGAACCTTCTTGTTGATCCCCTTGCCTATGGTCAGGCTCTTCAGCCAGGAAGAGCCATTACTTTTGTTACCACCCATGACATTCCCAATAACCAGGGCTTTCGTTACCTGATCATGGACGAGACTGATGAGCAGCTGGCCTATGCCTATATCATGGGACGTGACGGTGGCGTCCCCCTGGTGTTTTCCGATCATAACGAGAGCGGGGACAACCGCTGGGCAGATGCGTACAGGTCCGGCAGCTTAACAGCCATGCTTGAATTCCACAGGGCCAACCAGGGGCAACCCATGAAGATAATAGGGCATGGTGACTGTTTTCTGCTGTTTAGCCGGGGAGAGTCTGACGCTACCGGAGTGGTTGGTATCAACAAGTGTGAACATGGCCAGGAATACTGGGTAAACACACAGGAGCATAAATTCTTCTGGCACCAAACTTACTTTGATGTCCTGGATCCTGCTGACACATTCATAGTCAGCAGCCAATTTCACCGGTTCTACATACCAGGGCGCAAAGCTAAAATGTGGATGCGGCAGTGATGGTCTAACCTGGAAAATTTTCGCTTTATATGCTTTGCAGCAGAGTGAAAAAAGGCCTGCGGTTCAGGCCAGTGCAATGGGTTAAGGGAACGTCTGTGAGAACCTGCCATTAAAACGGTTGGTCTGGCAACGGTTAGACCGTCCTGTTACTGACGGCTGAGCTGTGTGGTCGTGTCTTCTACAGGAACCTGCATATTTTTGCCGGTGGCATGTCGGCAGCGGGGCCTGTTGTCTTATCATCATACTGTGGTGGCAGCAGCAAAGAGTCCCTTGCAAGCCCGGAATTGGGCACCATTTGGTAAAAAGTTCTCCCTTCATGTGCACGTGACTTCACGATATAACCGCGCTCATTGAGTAGACGGGCACCCGGCGATTCTGGCTGTAGGAGCATCTGCTCCAGTTCAGATTGTGCCGGGGTACCAACAGCGGGCAGGATAGCTTCCTGCTGGAGCCGCAACGCCTCAGCTTTCAGAGAATCAAGGATGCCAGCGGAAATCTGATTTTCCAGCCCGGGTTGATCAGCCGCCACGATGATCTTATCTGCCAGGGTCATGGCTTCTGGTAACTTGATTTGTCGAAGTTCCTCTTCATTGTGCAGACTTCGATAAGCGCCACCGGAGCCGATATCCGGATCCCAGCAGTCTGGCAGCCGGGAATCTTCGTGCTTGCGGTGTTCTGCGAAGCAGGCTGAGATACCGGCTTTCTCAGCGATAACGAACCGGACCAGATCGTCCAGACACTCACGCAAACACTGATAGGGGTCCGGTGCCTGTTCAATCAGTAATCGTCGTTTATGGTTATCAACCGGGAGATGGTATTTACTGGTGAACGGATTGGTCGTCTGGTGATGCCAGCCACCGGTAATGCTGGCCAGATCCCGAAAACTCAACAATGCTGACTGGATCAGCAGGGTGAATTGCGGGTTATTGACCACGGCCAACAGCTCGATCATTTCCGGATGAAAATGGCCATCATGGATCATTTCCAGGGTGTCCATTGCGGCTGAGTCAGTTGACAGTCTGATCGCCGGAAAGTCCTCCCGGGGCGGTATGACCCGAAGGATATCCACTATATCCCCAAAGCGCAGCACCTGGCGCAGCAGTAACTCATCCTCCGGGCATTGGTGGTCAGGGATAAACGACGGGTTACCCACACCCATCATTTTACAATTTTTGTTTCTCAGGGCGCTGGCCACCAGAGTAACCAGCTGGCCGGGGTACTGTTGCAGACCGGTCATATCACGCTGGAACAGTTCCGCTGCCCGAAGCTCTTCAAGATATTTATGCTCATCTTCAGCGACAGCATCGTGGTAGAGTTCGGCAATGGGCAGCAACTCCAGCAACTGCGGATGCTTAAGCAGTAACTCCCGGAATGGCTTATGAAAGTGCGGCAACACCTTTTGATCCATAAGGAATTCGGTGGCCAGCTGGGTGCGCAGGGCGTGATCCAGTCCGTGCCATTTGCGGTAAAAGGGTTGTATGCCCTCCGCCAGGATGGTTTGCGCCCTGTAGGGATGGGGAAACTGGTAATAATGCTGACCGACCACCTGGGTAATTGACCCATAGCGGCTATCAGGCAGGTTTTCCCTGCCCTCAAAGGTTGGCGGGGATGCCAGAAATGTCTCCAGCCAGGCAAGCTGGTTCGGACCGTACTCTATTGAGCGGACCACAGCAGGAAAAGGAAAGCGATAGGCCTTCCCCAGGAACATAATAAAATTATCGCTAACAGATGATTTGCGCGTCGCTATATTCTCTAAATGCTCACGTAACTTTTCATCACTGTAGCACCGGGGTGATAATCGCTGTTCCAGAAATTCCCTGACTGCACCCCCGTTATCAGATCGGTTCACAACAAAGCGATAATAAAACTCTATGCCAAACAGTTCATCGACCATCTGATGAAGATGGATACTACCGAACTTCCTCCTGTAGTTGTCATGATACCAGAGCAATAGCTTCTTCAAGGTCGACAAGCGACTGATAATCTCGTCAGAATCAGTAACGGGGCCGTCGTCACTTTGGCAAAGAAGTGACCACAGCATCTCGTGTCGTATGATATCGGCTTCATCTGCTGTCAGCAGATTCGCCCTGCGAAAATGTGCGGCAGATATTAACAAGGTACAGTCAGGCAAGTTCCAGGATGAAGTGAGATGGACTCTTGTACCGTGTGCGGTCAGAAGACAGCACACCAACGGATTATTGTGGGAGACTCCTGAACACTCTGGTGACCCTGATAATAATGGTACAAACAATTTGTGTTTTAATAGCTCCCGACAGATAACAGCTTGTGCCGCAAAGTGGGATTTGGTTTGTTGCAGGAGGTAATCCCAGCTGAGTTTGACGCGCTGTTGTTCGTAATTATTATCTGCCCCGTCGTACTTGATTCCGGGAAAATGTTCTTTTATCGGGCATTGCCTGATCAACGCTTCCATCAATAGATTTGGTAAACCGACCGGACTTTTAACCTTGTCGTCCAGGGCTGAAAGTGCGGTCATGAATTTTGCTGAATCGTAGTGCTCAATGGCTGTCAGGAGGGCGTTGATATCAATATTTTCTTCTCCAAACTCCACTGCTACCGTGCTGACCTGCGGTGGGATATTTTCTAACAGCTTCAGGAATCGCTCACAGCCGGACTGGCTCAATAACTGGTAAAGGTTATGCTCATAACCAATGACGCTCCCATATCGGGAAAAAGTATGGGTGTGGTATTGCAGCTGTTGCACTTGTGCACGGCTGAGTGTCACCGGGGAGTGAACCACGCCCTGAAAGCTGTTGAACAGGCACAGTTTAACCGGTTCACGGAACTCACCGCCGGACAGGTTACCTTTCTTTTGCTCAAGCGTCAGGATATTGCCCATAACTTCTTCAATACGACGAAAAGAGAGCTCCCTGCCAAAGTCAAGAAGATAGCCATAGTGCATGTGGTCAAAATTAATTTGACAGATAATCTCGGGATATTTGCCAATTTTCGTATTGAATGTGGGATGCGCTTTGTGGAGTAAATAGCCATTCTTGCCAATGTGACCTGAGGATAATCTAAAAGTTGATCCGTCAAATAACGAATGCCATCTGCGTTCCAACTCATCCATTTTCATTGTTAACACATCCCAACTGGTAATTTTCTTGATACGATTCGAGTGCAGATGTTGGGGTTCTCCATTAGCATCTGAAGCAACATCTTGTTTAAAAGCCCAGCGCATATCGCAGCCGCGTTCAGGTTTCAGAATAGTAAGGATCCGGTCTGATCCCAGCAGAAACTCATTAAAGCGCTTATGGTGAGTGGTTACCGCATATCGGGAACCCCGGCGCAATAAACTCACCGGTCTGTATTGATTTCCGGAACCCGCTTCGTTTGACGCATTGACAACACGGACCATCATTCCGGAAAACTGACCGTTTAATGCAGTAACAGGGTGATAATTGTCACCTGCAGATTGTGATTCATTAAATACCGGTGAACCAGCGCCTGCTCCCTGCTGAGGTATGGACATATCAATGATCTCCTTGAATTTAAAATCGTATACGACTTACATTTTATTGTTGTTTCAGAGTGTCTATTAATGTTTAAGCGTGTCGTGCTGATCAAACCCGAAAGACCCTTGCCCTGTTAAATGCACTGCCTTTTGCATGGGGGCACCATAACGTAATCTGAATTCAAGCGAACATAAGCATCAGACAAAAAAAATACCAAAAGGTTCTTTAAAATCCGGAGCCAGGCAGGTCAGGAGGACGAACCCGGATATCTAATTCCCTGATTTTTGCGACGCTGCATTCTTTGCTCCCTGGAACGCTTCTTTTCTCGCTCTGCGAAAGCGGGATCATTCTGGTAACGCTCCTTTTGGCGCTCTCTTCTGAGCTTGTTTTGGCGCTCGGCGTAAGCGGGATTTTTGCGCCGCTCCCTCAAGCGCTCCTGTTGGCGCATGAGATAACCAGGACTTTTGATACGCTCCCTCATGCGTTGTCGTTGGCGCTCGGCAAACTCTGGATCATTCTGGTAACGTTCCCTTTTTTGCTCCCTTTGGTGTCTCCTTTTTTTCTCCAGTGAAGTGGGATCGCTTTGGCGCTTCATTATTGAAGGGGGAGCATCAACAATTTTTTTTGTCTGGATGTTATCACTTGAAGTCTGGTTCAGGTTTAGTGGGGTTATTAAAGTAACTGGTGGTGAAATTTGTGGTTCAGAGACGTCGTCAGGAGGGTTGGTTAATAGACAAACCGGATTCAAATAGTACGCTTGTGTTGCGTCACTGGTCTCAGGCTGACACGTGGGTAAGAAGATCTGCTGATTAAAAGGAATGTCTGGTGTTGACGGTAGCGTATACTTAATGGATTTATTACTGGAGTTCTCAAATGTATATTTATCAGAAACTGGTTTTGATCTATCAGGAGTATCTGTACCTAAACTTTCTTCTGTATCGGAAGGTGCCAGAGGCTTAATACCATATTCACTTAATAAACTAATAGGATTAGGGGAGAGGTTGGGTATATCTGATTGGTTATGGTAAGCAGGAAAAGGAGTGTCCACTATCTGAACAGACATGCAATGATACGTCAGTGATTTTTCGCTGCCATCAGATATATACGTTTGTTCTAATAAGTCTGATGACCCTAAATAAGGATCAGAGAAAACGGGATCAAGTAACGGTGACTTATTTGAGCAATCCATGGAATTACTGAATTATTAAATTACAGCTTAAGACCTGTCTTTCTTATCAAAGTTCCTCCCCAACATAATCCATTCAATATTTAACTACAAAATAAATGCAGGTTAAGATGACGCCAACAATATCAGGATCATTGAGCTGTTTTGCCAGCCCGGCCCCTCCGGTTCTGCCGGAAATAAAGGTACAGGCTGTCACCGAAAAGCACTTGATCAGTGTTGATGATGAGAGATTCAGGCCTCTGAAAGCGGTCATGGACAGCAAAAATATAAAGTCTCTGTTCATCCGCGAACTGAAACAATTGTCAGACAGAGTGATCACGGTTTTTCCGCCAAAGGAATTTCTGTACATCGGGATAGGCCGAAGCCCGGCAACGGTCATTGCAGAGCTTCAGGGGCGGTTAGGAAAAGACGCGGCATGCAATATACCGCTTTCCGATTTTCAGTTTCTGGAATCCCTTAAAAAGGGCAGGGTTCGATTTAAACAAAAGATGACTCCTGAACAACAGAAGGCTCTTTTCCATCATTTTGATAAGGTTCTTGGGTCGATAGCCAGCAACCGAAAAGTGCTGATTATTGATTATGTCTGGTCAGGATGCACACTATTGTCAGCCACCTATTTTTTTCATCAGTATTTTCGTGAAAAAGACTCAGCCATGGTCGTGAGTCCGGCGACGGGCAACAGCGAGAGAAAGGTGCATGCCCTGGCACTGGGCGACTGTCTGATATTACCAAAAGATATTACTTCCTACGGTGCGAATCTGATGCAGGCAATCCAGCCGGTACTTCCTGCCGGGTGCTATGACCAGTGGGAATACGGCGATGGTTTTGAACACATCCTGCATTTTTCCCATGCCAAACCGCTTGCCGAGTACACCCAGCGGGTCACTGTAGCTGATCTGGCCAGGGGTAAGGCGGAAAATTTATGCCGCAATCCTCTCTACGATCTGCTGGTTGACTACTTGCGCGCAGAAGATCATGAGGCAGTACCAGCAGCACTGTTTACTGAGTGGGTTCTCTATCATGAATATGTACCTTGATGGGCTGGGAGCCTGTCCTACACGGCAACTGCTCCTGCGTTGCTCTAGCTCCTGCATCCATGCAGTCGTGCGGTTGCGATAAATTGGTCTAAAAATTCCTGCTTTTTCGTCAAATAGCCCCGCTATTCTCCTCAGAAGCAGAAATTTTTATCCTCAATTTTCTGCCATCCTCGCTACGGGCGCTATTCTCGGACAGCCTCCTGGAACTGAATGTTCATGCTGGTCAGATATCTTGATAGCATGGTCTGCCCGGGTAATCTGAGCCATCAGTTGTTCATGCACCCCGGCAGGACCGTGAACTCTGAATATGCGCATCAGTTTTCTCAGCATGGTTTCAGCGGCTTGTCGTTTTACCGGAGATAGTCCTTCGAGGTTATCAATACCTTTCATAAAACATTCAATGGATTTGCCGGACTGCTCAACACTGAGAGACTCCGACACGGTTATCCATAGGCTTTTGGCCTCATTGATCAGAAAATCATTGCTATAGCTGGCGAGTGCCTGAACATTATCTTCTGGCCATTCCCGGATTCTTTTAGCAACATTGAACAACAACAGGTCGGTGGGGTGGAGCCCTTCATAATCGGCCTTGGTCAAGAGTGTTTTTAACAAGTGTTCCCTATCCAGGGCGATCCGGTTTTGCAGGCAATCAGAAGGATAATCGGTATCGAGATCCTGTTTATTACTGACATTATTGAGCAGTTGCAACAGGGATTTAAGCAGGGCTGGCTTTGCCAGTTGCGCTATCAGGTGCAGAAGGTTTCTGTTATCACCGGAAGGGTTGGCTGTCAGCAACTGATTAAGGTAGTACAGGCGGAGGTACCGGGTTTCTTCAAGACATTTGATCAGTGTTTCGCAAGCCCTGTCGTGCCCTTTTGCTGCAGCGAAAATCAGCGCGCTGGATGGCTTACCCTCATCATCCTGCCCCAGCAATTCCGATGGAAAGATTCTGCCCTCTTTATGCAGTGACTCCAGTAAGGGGAATGCCCCCGAGACATTAATAATCTGGAAGGGCAGGTTGTCCGTTGACCGCCAATGGCAGCTGCGCTCATCGGTAGCTGGCCAGGGAGGCTCAATGATATCCGTGTATTCGCAGGGGACGTGCTTTTCCTGAGCTTTACAGTCCCCAACAATTTCTTCAATAACGCTTGCAGTATCTTTGTTTTCACGGAGATATTGACACAACACCCGCTGTATAGTGCGGTCTTCTGACAAGTGATGTCCATGCTCAAAGGCTTTGCTGAACAGTGCCAGCTCGGCGGCTCTTGTGTTTTTTTTCTGAGCCTCAAGCTCTGGCTTCAGGCTGGCTTCCAGTTGTGCAACCGCTGCCCTGACCCGCGCTGTATTTTCCGCAACGATGTATTCTGTTGCCTGAATTTGTTGTTGTAAGTCCGCCATTTTGTTTTCTATATCATCAATGGGTACCAGACTTTCCAGCTTCATTAAACGGAGGATATCCGGAAGGATTTTCGGAAGAGTTTCCGGGTCGATATGGTGAGACTGACACTTCCTTGCAAGCTCCAGCCATTGCATATCTTCGTGATATATTTCACGGTTTCTGCTGTGTTGCAATCCCTTTGAATACAGCGTTGAAGTTGCCTGCCGCTGGGCACTGCTTGCATCGATCAAGCCGCCATAATCATTTCTCTTATCATAGGCAATAAGTGCATCAGCATAAGAATACGTTCGGTCTTCAATCATTATCTCGCAATTCATTCGGTTTTCTAACAGGTTAAACAGTGCTTCCTTACATTCTTGCAACTTCCCGGCAATTTTATTATGCGCCTTTTCCACCGCGACCAGGATTTTGTTTTCTCTCTCAATCTGTTGTCGTTGATTGTCAATCTTTTCGGTATTCTTTTCCCTGAGTAGATTTATAGTCTCAAACAGGTCATAGCCGAAGTTGCTGTGTCTGCTAATAAATTTGCGGGAGCGGTTGCTCGCAGCAGTTTTCAGCGGTTCGCTGTTTGCTCCCATACCGATCAAGTCGAACAGGCTTTTTCCGGCAGATAATGCAGGCTCCAAAGGAGCAGACTCAATGACTTCCTGTAATTGCTGTTGTTGTTGTTTGCTCAGCGGCTCCGTATCAATACCGGAAGGTTTTGCGGTATGTGCCTGTGCCATCGACTCCAATGTTGATAGCAGAGGTTGGTCATGCAGGTAATCAATCTCATGCAACGGGTGTAACTCACACTTTTCCTGCTCGCTCCGCAAGCGGAACATGCTGTGGTCATGCCTTTCACGGGTCCGATGCAGCGCTTTTTGTTGCTCAATATCAGGTGCGCTGTACATGGGGTCTTCGTGTTGCAGATAGTCCAGTGTGTACTGTAATGATCGATATCTATTATGTTGATCCAGGGCTCTGTAACTCCATCGCTGGCCCACCTCGGCAATACGTTGGGCCAGTTGCTCAGGCTGTTGATTGAACGCACGGATATCTGGATGAAACAGAGCCTTGCTGACTGGCCCTGTTTCGTAATAGGTTCTTAATGCAGAAACAGTGTCCAGCAGTTTCCGGTCCTCCGGGGAGATTTCAGGGTTTTCAGGCCCGGAAATGATCGCGTTTATCAGTTCCTGCAACTCTTGTGGGGGAGTGAGTCGGTGTATTTTTGAGAGTTTTTTCAGCGTATTTCTGGTTTCAACCCACTGGTTATGGATGGACGCTGTCTCATGGGTTGATTGCCACTGGCTGTGCTCCTGTTGTATACGGTGGAACTGATCAGACAACGCAATAATCTGTTTTAAGGTTTCGTCCTCATTTTGAATGGGGCGATTGGCACTGGTCGTGCTGTTGGCAAACTGCTCCAGCCGATCTATTCCGGCTTTAGCAGCCTCTTTCTCGGTAATCAGACCATCGTCATTGATTTGATTGAGCCAGGTGCCAATCAGTGGGATAAGTGTCTTGAGTTGGTCATACAGGTAATGTCGGGATAGCTGGGCTCTATCCTCAGTGGGATTGATCTGGTCAGACATTGCCATGTCAGAGTCAATACGGGAAGCATCGCAGGCTATCGGTGTTGTTCTACTGACGTACTCTTCAGGAAGAAACTGCTGACAAAGTTCGGAAGCTATTTTAATCAGGTTTTTGATTTCACGGTTAAGGTTTTCCTGGTAGGCAGGCTGGTGATGAGCCGTTAATATCTGCTGCTGCTGCTTCAGACTGTTTAACTCCCACCGTTGGTCCATTCTGTTTTCTACTTTCCTGATCATCTGGTCGATTATGAATGGGTAGTCATCAGAGGGCTGCTTCGATGGGCGGATGGATTCCAGGATTGAATCCATTATTTGCTGATAGCTGCAACTGCGGTCACTTTGCCGGAAAGCGGCTTTCACAGACTGCCGGATCCTGTTCCCCAGTAAACCATCAGGTTGGCACCACTCGTTTCTGAAAAGCTCACCCATTTGCAGCTTTAGTTTATTGGATTCACTGTTAGCGTGGCGACCGTAATAGTCATTGGCAAACCGGAGAGAACGACTTCTGGATTGAATGATATACAGCGTTTTGATTAAACGCCTGAATAGGTTGTCTGTTGGGTGTAAATCAGCAAATAACTGAAAGGCCGTTAGCTCCAGCAGCTGTTTGCACATGTTAGTGTCAGGTAGCCCGGGGAGCAGGGCTTCTATTTGCTGTAACAGAGAGCATAATGTCTGGCTTGATGCCTGGCCCTGAAAACGGGTGATGATTCCCCTGAGGTTAAGGCCTGGCTCTCCGGTTGTCTCTGCCACTGCCAACAGTTCCCTGATAACGTCCATAGTCTCCCGCTCGGCAGGGGGGAGTTCGGTGATGCTTGCAGAAGAAGCTTCTGTTTTTCGCGCTTTTCGGGGGACAGACTCGGTGGCGGGGCTGATAGTGAGCTGCCTTTTCAGTGACGCTTGTACATTGCCACTGTTTGCCAAAACAGTGCTGTCGTTTTCTCTGGCCACCTGCTGAATAACTGGCAGAATTTCGGTGTTGAAAACCTGGTAGACATAGGTGATTTGACGTTTATCCTGAGCGCTCCCGGTAAACAGGAAGGTGATGGGTACCTCAATTTTTAGCCAGTCAACCGGTTTTGTCAGATCAGTTGATCGGGTCGATAGCAGAAAATCCTCCCGTAGTTTTTGTTCGTCGCGTCCCATTCGTTCAATCCTCCGGGTACGTGAACTGTCTTCAAGTTTTGCTGAAGGAATACGAAAGTGTTTGTCCCTGGGCAGAAGCAGATGTTGTGGATCAAGTGTGACAGCTCGGTGGCTGGTCAGCAGATAGTCGGGAACGCTAAGATAGTTCTCTGCTGAAATGGTGTTGTTGCCATAAGGTGCTATGTCGTAATAACGGTCCTTCCGGCACTCCATTTTGGAGAATCTTACCCAGCGTTCACCGTCGTCGCTGTCGTCGCTGTCATATAAACTGTGCTGGTAACGTCCATGGGTGCGCTGCATGGCTTGAAACCCTTCCACGTCGCTATCATCGTCGTAGCTATCATCGTCGTAGCTGTCATCGTCGTAGCTGTCATCTGAATCTTGTCGGGCAGGTTTATGGGCGCGCAGTGCGGCTCGCAACTCTCCAAAGTCGCTATCGCCACCGTAGCTATCATCTGAATCTTGCTGGTAAGGATTATGACCGGCTATTTCGGCTTGCGACCTTTCCAGGTCGCTCACCTCGCCGTAGTTGTCATCTGAATCTTGCAGGTAAGGATTATGACCGGATATTACAGCTTGTGACCTTTCCGAGTCGCTATCCTCGCCGTAGCTGTCATCTGAATCTTGCTGGTAAGGATTATGACCGGGTATTACGGCTTGCGACCTTTCCAGGTCGCTATCCTCGTCGTAGCTATCATCTGAATCATGCCGGGCAGGTTCATGGGGGCGCAATCCGGCATGCAGCTCTTCCGGGTCGATATCATCGTCGCAGCTGTTATCGTCACAGCTATTATCGTCACAGCTGGCATCTGAATCAGGATTATGGGCGGGTACGCGGTGTGACCTTTTATAATCGCTATCGTAGTCGTAGTAATCATCTGAATCTTGCTGCTCAAGTTCATTGGCAGGCAGTACGGCCTGCAATCCCTCATTATGATGGTCAATAAGGGTTCGGGCCTTATTCACGGCCTCCAAGGGCACTGATAGCCCATCCGTTGACGCCATCATTATTATGCACTGCGCCATTCTCAGCTGGAGAGTTTTAATCAGGCAGTTAACCGATTGTTCTTTGGACTTCTTTATGGCTTCAGTAACATTTTCATTGATGGAGTAGGTCAGGATCAGTTGGGTTTTGTACATTTTCAAGAGAATATCCTTACCAATGCTCCCTGTTGCCAGTAGTTTTTTCAGCAGGGACTGGTCTCTGAATTTAAGCAATGTGTAGATAATGCCCAGGCGGTTTTCTGCACTGACTGACGGGGTGAGATCACAGAGCAGTGTGTTAAAGAGCTCAACGACTTCAGACAGTTGTTGTGGGGTGGCATCATTAATGGCCTTATCCATTCCCTTTTTTAGCCACTGCATACTAGGGTTGTCCGTTTCATGGCCACTACTGAGCAGACGTTCTTTATAGATACAGAGTTTCTGCAGCCCGGTCCTTCTCAGGTCTGGTAATTTTGTGTAAAGCTTGTTGGTAACCATACTTTGCAGCCAGGTCAGCTGCTGACTGCTGAGTTTGCTGCCTTTCAAATGGTGTTGTGATAGCCAGAAAAAAAGCGGCTTCAGCAGGGTAAAGCCGGGATGGACGGTTAATTTCAACGTTGGAATCAGGGCGGTCAGTGCCGTGCACTCTGCCTCGGTGGCAGGTAACAAACCGGGCTCTGTGTTGAGAGCATGGGCAATGTGCTGCCCGATGGCTGAGTCCTGAATTTTCAGAACCATCAACAGTATCCTCTGCCAGTGAGCCATGGCTACTGCTTTTCTTTTTTGCACATGATCCAGAATAACACCCGGGTCTTTACCTGCCGTTTTTCCCGGAGGGGCTAGACGATCACGCAGCTCCCGGAATGTCTCATCACCGAGATCCTCCCGGGTAAAGTGATGCAGGCCAATACTTATGGTCTGGGGCTGCCCATTGGTTTTTATATGCGCTGAGGCGGGCTGCTCACCTGCCAGGTGATACAGATCCTGTAGTTTATACCCCTGTTTTATCCGGGTTATCAGTTCCAGTAAGAATCCGGTCTGAAGATGTGATGGGTGATCTGAGACTTTGATCATCTCCTCCGGGTTCATTTTTCTTAAATAGGGGGTGAACTCAAGGGCTGGTAACAAATGCGTCAGGACAGACGTTTGCGACATCCCTGTTGTTGACATTAACGACGGAATGAGTTGTTCAAAAAGACGGTTTTTTTTAAATGTCTGTTTGTAATCAGTCTTGGTCAGTTGGTGAAGATGCACTCGGTCAGCAATGGTTTTTTCTGGAACCCTTCTTGTGACATAGCCTGATACATGGTCTGTGGAAATAACAGGAATCTGTTTTTTGGTTGTCTGAGTGCTGCAGTACGGGGAGCCTGGGGTCAGCTTGCCTGATTGTGATGAAATCGTTAAATCAAGAAGCTGTGGACTTAATGCGGTGTTGAGTTTATCCATACTGCTGCTCTTAATGCTAATTGTCTGTTTTGATCACAAAGACCGGCGAAGTACCATGTGGTTGATCAGATGTATTAATAGCTTTCGTACAAACCCGGGTAATCAGAAGCTGCCCCCAAGGACAAATGTACGGCAAATTACGGGAAACTGGCTCAGTAAGTATCCCGTTAGTTCATCCAGTTAAGTAAAAGTTCCCGCTTTATATTTTTTTCTGTAAAGGTTGGTCTAACGTGCTGATAATGAAAATGGCGGGATGATGATGGAGCTCAACGGCCGGTAGATCAAATCAGGGTCATGTATAGTCCGCCCCGCTTTGCAAGGAAAAGTTTTCCATCGTGTATCAACAGGATTCGCAGGTAGGTATCGCCCCGTTTACTGATCCCCAGCAACGTGGGCACGCCACCGGTCGATTGCTGCTTTGGCACCAAGCCAGCCAGGCAGCCATTTCTCTGCCATTTTTAAATGCTGATATATCACCAATCGCAGCAAACAGTGCTGTAGCACTGAGTAACCCAATGCCGGGTATGGTTAGCAAAAGTTTGCAAGCTTCAATGCCGATAACGCATTGAGGCAGGTTAGCCATAAAGGGCAAGAGTTCCTTGCGGTTAAGTTTCTTTTTGAGAGCCACATGACCTTTGGCATTAACTCCATGTAACTGGAAACTCTTTTTGCTCAGATCGATTCCGAGAAAAACAACCGATCTTTCTGGTTTGCTCCTGATTTGTTAATCTTGCCCATGAATGGCTCGCTCCGTTTCTTATTCTGAATGATGTCCGAACAACTCATTCTATCTTGGCTCATTTGAAGCCGTTTTGGGAGCGGGGCGGATCATTCCATTAGGTCTTTCTTTTTGCACGTCACTGGTTATCTACCGTCTAAGGAATTGTCTTTTAATAAGTTCCCGATTTCCGTTCACCCTGAGTGCTGAGCTTGTCGAAGTATCGAAGGGTCGTGCCATCGAACTTCGATACTTCGACAAGCTCAGCACTCAGTCCGAACGGAGTCAGGCAATGAGAATAGGGAAGTTATTTCCAGACAACTCCTAAGATATGCAAGATGAAAGACCCCAAGTTTTGCTGGTTCAGGTGCATGGCGAGGTTGTGTTCCCCAATGCCATGGTATTCAGCGAAGGCAAAACCATAGCGGATTATGTCAACAGTGCCGACGGTTATTCCCAAAAGGCGGATCAGTCTCGAGTACTGGTATTGCATACCGGTGGCACCATTACCCGCATCGAATACAACGATGGCTGGCTCACCGGTGGCAAGCTGGCGAAGTACGGTGTCAAGCCCGGCGATGAGATTCTGGTGATGCCAAAGGTAGACGACAAAACCATGCAGTACACCAGTGATATTACGGAAGTGGTTTACCAGGTGGCCATGAACGCGGCGGTGGTGTTGAAACTTTAATACAGGGTTGAAAGTGTCTCATCAATCAAAAGGGTTAGTCACAGAAAAACCAGGGATTTTCCTGAAATCGGTATCCCTGGTAAGAATCTCACTGACGCTGTGCTCTTTCATAACTGCTGCAATACGACAGTCGTGAACAAAGTTGCCTCTGACAGGTGCCACTTGTTGGATAATTTCTGCAAAATACAGCAGATGGTCAGAGCCGGGATCAATCCGGAATACCGCTGGTTGGTCGAGAAGGTTCCTTATATTGGCGAGTGCTTGCTCAATACCCAACGGTTTCGGCTTGATTAATTTTGGATGGGTGACCACCCTCAGATATTCAAATATATTGATCCAGGTAATGCAGTGGCGGGTTTTCTGTGAGGCAACCTGCTCCAGAAGTGCCCTGGCCAGCTCATGCTCATCAAAAAAGGGAATGCTGGCGTAGACAAGAATGTTGGTATCAATCAGCTTCATGGCTTATTCCGCTCAACTCATGGGGCATTAAGCCAGGTCATCAAGGTAGCTGCGATCCGATGGATCGAAACCATCGGCAGGTTTGCCATTTTTTGCCACATGCCATTGGAAAGGCACTTGGTCGGGTTCATTTTGCTGTGCGGAAATAGCCATGCGAATGAGCTGGTTTGCCAACTGGCTCACGGTTGTGCGTTCTCTGGCTGCTTGCTCCTTGAGCTGGGCAAGCAAGCCCGGTTCCAGGTCCAGTGTTGTTCGCATGGTTTAACCCCTTTTTCTTTTTTAGTTTGATACATCATGAATATGATAATAGTGCATCATGATGCATTGGCAAGGCATCATTGACGTCTCCGGTTTTGGATACTCACCTTCCCAGTGGTATCCAGTGAAGAAGGCAGCCCGACACTGAAAACCATTCTGGCAGATATTGATAACCCGGCGCTGGTTGAGCATATTCAGAGGGTGGGGCAGCTTTTTTATCAGAGGTAAAAAGGCAAAGTTTAGCTTCGAAATCGCTCTGGCCAGAAGCCGACATCCATAAACTGGTCAAAACTCCAGAGACAATCCGGGGGGAAATCCTCTTCAGGTAAACCTGTCTCAATGTGCGCATACCAGATTGCATCTTTATATGCCTTCGAGATGCACTCCACCAGCTTGCTTTGAAGGCTAGGGCTATCTGACAAAAGTGCGGTGATCTCTTTTCTCTGAACTTCCTCAAAATATTCACTGCTCACCTGGGGATTAAACAGGTGGATAACTCCACTATTGGATGACGCGGATATCTCGGGTTTGCTATGCGCTGTTTCGATAAATGCGTGGCTCGCTACCAAAAATAGGTAGAAGTGCTTGATTTGATTGGCGGTAGCGTGCTTTTTGGTTGGGTGTTCGGTTTTGCTGCTTGAGCTTTGCGAGCAGATCAAGAATCAAGACTTAATGGAATGGTCCGCCCCGCTCCCAAAACGGCTTCAAATGAGCCAAAATAGAGGTTCTGGAAGATGCTGAAAACGGTTTAACAGTGTTGTTCCGTGAACTGCTCAGTGAACTGTACGAAGAGATGAAACACTTGGACGAGCGAGTAGAAAAGCTTGAACAAAAGCTCGAAACCATTGCAGCCAATAATGAAGCTTGCAAACTATTGCTAACCATACCCGGTATTGGGTTGCTCAGTGCTACGGCACTGTTTGCTGCGATTGGTGATATATCAGCATTTAAAAATGGCAGGGAAATGGCTGCCTGGCTGGGCTTGGTGCCAAAGCAACAATCGACCGGTGGCGTGCCCACGTTGCTGGGGATCAGTAAACGGGGCGATACTTACCTGCGAACCCTGTTGATACACGGTGGCAGAAACATCGTCAGGGTAGCCGACAAACACGACGATCGACGTAATAATTGGATTAAAGAGCTTGATCAGCGCAGGGGCAAGAATATATCAGCAGTAGCTGTTGCCAATAAAAACGCTCGCATTGCCTGGGCTGTGTTAACCAAGAAAGAGCCGTACAAGGCAGCTGCATGAACATAGTCATTAAACTATTAAACATTTGTCGTTAGACAAGAAAAGCAAAAGCGTTTAATCAGTGTAAGAAGCCTGCAACGAGTTGCGCGGATAAAGTTCAAATGATGGCATAAAAGGTAAGACCTGCACTCCCTTGAACCTGACCGGGGTCAGGGCCTGTAGAGGCCGAAGACTTGATGAGGTGGGAGTGAGCGGATTCCATCAGGGCCAGAGGCATTGAGACCTCACCCCAAAGGCCGGTCTCTTTATTAAGAGAATGGAAGCATTACTCTTTAGTCATGATGGAAAACTTATCCTTGCAAAGCGGGGCGGACCATATATGACCCCGGTTTCTTGACCCCGGTTTCTTGATTGATGGGTATGAGTGGCGGGTGAATCGGTTCCGGATTTTTTGAACCGCAATGGGTGACGGCTCCCACAGATAAAATCCTGAAGCAAAATTCGGCAGGTAAACAAGACTCTCTTGATTAAAGCCGCGGGTAGAGAGTCACAGCCTGGTTTCCTCAATGCCCGGCATTAAGGCGACAGTCTCATTCACAGCTATTGTTCTTGGCAGTTTGACGGCTCTCCTTTTTTCTTGAAGGAGGCATTCCAGGCGGCGTTCCGTCACTAGATGGCCGCTCTTGCCTGCAGCCTTCAAAGGCGACCTGGCGAAGCACCATTTAAATACCCGGTATTTCCCGAGAAAGCAAAGAGCCCATTTCTGTTCCGGGTCAGCGCCCTGTTCAAGCAAAAAATTCAGAACCGCGCCGTGCCCGTTCTGGGCAGCGACGAAGAGGGCGGTCGCTCCATCCTTGCAAGCGGCCGACAGGAACGCCCTGACCGCCGTGGACTTGTCCGCCTCCGGCAGGCTTTCCACGGCCTCGTTGAGCGCCCCGACCAGGTATTTCACGACGCCGAGATGCCCGTTCTGGGCTGCGATGTAGAGGGCAGTCGCTCCGTCCTGGCAAGCGGTCGACAGGAACGCCCTGACCGCCCTGGACTTGTCCGCCTCCGGCAGGGTTTTCACGGCCTCGTTGAGCGCTTCGACCAGGTATTTCACCACGCCGAGATGCCCGGTCTGGGCAGCGATGAAGAGGGCAGTCGTTCCGCCTTTGCAAGCGGCCGACAGGAACCTCCTGACGGCCGTGGACTTGTCCGCCTCCGGCAAGGTTTCCACGGCGTCGTTGAACGACTCGACCAGGCATTTAACGACGCCGAGATGCCCGCACTGGGCAGCGATGTAGAGGGCGGCCGTTCCGCCTTTGCAAGCGCTCGACAGGAACGCTCTGACGGCCGTGGATTTGTCCACCTCCGGCAGGGTTTTCAAGGCCTCGTTGAGCGCTTCGACCAGGTATTTCACCACGCCGAGATGCCCGTTCTGGGCAGCGATGTAGAGGGCAGTCGTTCCGCCTTTGCAAGCGGCCGACAGGAACCTCCTGACGGCCGTGGACTTGTCCGCCTCCGGCAGGGTTACCACGGCCTCGTTAAGCGCCTCGCTCAGGTATTTTACGACGTCAAGATGCCCGTTCTGGGCAGCGATTAAGAAGGCGGTCGCTCCGTTTTCGCAAGCACTCGACAGGAACACCCTGACCGCCGTGGACTTGTCCGCCTCTGGCAGGTTTCCCACGGCCTCGTTGAGCGCCTTGATCAGGCATTTTGCGACGTCGAGATGCCCGTTCTGGGCAGCGATGTAGAGGGCGGTTGCTCCGTCCTGGCAAGCGGCCGACAGGAACCTCCTGGCGGCCATGGACTTGTCCGCCTCGGGCAGGGTTCCCACGGCCTCGCTGATAGCCTCGATCAGACATTTCGCGACGCCGAGATGCCCGTTCCGGGCAGCGATGAAGAGTGGATACACATGCCAGGTAGTATTAGCAACTTTCGACGGGAATGACCTGTTCACCAGAGCCGGATCGTTCGCCAGCAACTCTTGAACCCAGGGAAGATTATTGCCGCGACAGGCCGCCAGTATCGGGGCCTCACCGTTTGGATTTGATCTGTCGTCATCGACAGCACTGGCAAAGGAAGGCGCAGCACTCGGCCCCGATAAGGGGGCGTGTTGAGCGGTTAACCGGCAGGTAGAAAAACGACTCCGGATAGCATCCATCAATTGGCCACTCGATACGATACGGAAAGTGGAATTATAGGTGTTCAATCGTTTTTGTCTTTTTTTTTCTCGCGTTAAGAAAGGGTCAGAGACGCCAGGGTGGGTGGGCGCAGTTTGCAGTCTGCGGAGGCGCGGAGGCCCAAGGCAAAGAAGCGCTGCCCGGGAAGGCCGTCTGTCCGCCGGTACGATGGTAGGGATCGGGGAAAGACAAAAATCAGGGTCATCATTTTGCATAACACGTGTCGTTTATGGTGATAAACAAACAATATATTTGCACAATGAAAGACCTGCCCCCAGCTTTTCTGACCCCAGCTTTTCAGGAACGTATTGAGCTGCCCCCGGAAGAGAAGCAGGGTGCCATTGAGACCTTCTTCACCAAAGTCCGGGAGGAGCTGGATATCATTCCCAAATCCGCAGTGACCGTTAGCATGCTGGCCTGGATCATCATTGCCAAATATTGCGATGCCCTGCCATTGTTCCGGCAGGAAAAAATACTGGCACGCTATGGCGACTCCATTACCCGGACGACCATGGCCAACTGGCTGATCCGGTTGTCCCTGCAACTGCAGTCCCTGATCAACCTGATGGCAGACCATCAGCGAGCTGGGCACATCATAAATGCTGATGAAACCCGGATCCAGGTACTCAAGGAACTCAGCAGGGCCATCCACTCGGATAAGTACATGTGGGTGACCCTGGGTGGCCCACCAAGGCAACCGGCGGTGCTGTTCCATTACGATCCATCCCTGGGCAAGGAGGTTCCCCGGCACCTGTTCGAAGGGTTCAGCGGTTACCTGCAAACTGACGGCTATGCCAGTTACAGTGCCGAAACGGTTGAGAAACTGGAGCAGCTTCTACCCTGGGCAGTGAAGGCATCTCAAGAATAAGCCGATCCGGCGGGGTTGGCTATTACGCTGGTTAAATTAGCGTTTACGTTCTATTGTTGTCATCCCCAGCCGATTCTCCAACTGGAAACAGGTAATCCCCGAAGAAACCATGCAGTCACCTTCCTCCTCAGTAACCGCAGACACGGCATCCCCTTAACATTCACTGAAGCCGGAAGGCACCAGCCAGCAAACAGCCGAAAACAAGAAAGAAAGCGATCCATGTCAGGTTACCAGGTGGAACAGACAACAACGGTCACTGGAACATTTCCACCGCATCAACTGCAATCTGAATCCGGGCCCATCCCATCCATAAAGCGCAGGCGTGTTACTGACAACAGCAGGAGTATTGTGTGTTCTGCAACTTCGCTACCTGCTAATCCGGAGCCAATGGAGACCGAACCGGCCATGCCTGCTGACGCAGCCTCCAGGCTTCCGGGAGTGATCAGTTCCATATCAAGAAATCTACCAACCCTCAGCGACAACAGTCTATTAACTGGCAATGAACATACCTCAGCGATGGTGCAGGTCATGCCTGACCCAATGGAGGATGTACCGCTCACTACAGAAATTAGTGAAACATCAATTTCAGAATTTTCTGTAAGCCAGCAAAATGAACTGCGAACACATTTAAAAAAGCAAGAAATTCAAGCAATATTAACGAATGCCGGGACTTTTCTGAAAAACCTCAAAGACAGGAAAATCCAGTTAGCGCGAGACAGGGGAAAGCCGCCCGTACATTCCCTCTTTTCCAAGTTAAAAAACTTCAGCATTGTTAAAGATTCAGCAACGGTTGCTGGAAGGAATGCTGCTCACAAACCACTCTCTACCTGAACTAGAGAAAATACCGGATCTCTGCTTTTCAAACCGAGTGTCAACGATGATAAAAGAGGGGTGATAATCGGGAAATGCAGAATTTGAACTGTTGGAACCCCACCAAAGCCGAATGACTTATGTTGAATTAAGCACTGCTATCTGCAAAATGAGCTACGCAGTGGATTCAGAAACACGGAAAGAATGGAATGACGCCAGCGAGAAAAGGAGAAGAGACCCACTTGGGCTTGATGAAATAGTGGAATGGAATTTGGATTCATTGGCGACAGAGTCAGAACTGGTCAACAACGATGACTGGATGGAAGAGTTCCTACAAGGGCTATGTTGTGTTTAAGGGTTGAAAGTGAATAAATTCCAAAATCTTGTTGGTCAACCGATCAGTTGTTAAAGCATTAATGCCAGCTAGGAGGCTTGAAATAATTCCTCATTGAAATTTGGAAGCGATTAAAGGCAGTTCCTCAGCTTGCCGGTTTAGCCGTATCTTCGCTTTCCAGGAACTCCTCAGCATCAGAACGCGGGTCAATCTGCGCAACAATAGGTGTTGTGCGTGGTACTGGAATAAAGTGCTGCTCTTCGCTGGTGTAGATCGCAGGACGGTAAGCCATCCGAATCAGGAAGAAAAGACCGGTAGTGCCCATCACCGTGATGAAATACAGCATCAGGCCTTCAGGAATGTGGCTCATAAACAGTGAAGCGAAGATCGGGCCGATACACGCACCAAGGCTATAGGCCAGCAGAAGTCCCTGAGTGCCGGCAACAATATCATCCGGGTGCATATGATCACAGCCGTGGCTGATGGCCAGTGGATAGAGCGTGAAGGTAGCGCCGCCAAACAGAAACAGTGCCGGATAATACAGCCAGCTCTCGTGGGAACTGAGGATCAGGGCAAAGCAAATAGCACAGCCAGCCAGGGCAACCAGAATCAACATTTTACGCCGATCGATAATATCTGACAGGTAGCCCACCGGAAACTGCAGTGCCATTCCGCCAATCATGGTGATGGCCAGAAAGAGCGCGACGGTGTGATCATCACTGCCGCTGAGGTCGGCCAGGTAGATGGGCAACATTGAATACAAACCACCCAGTACCAGGCCACCGGCAAAACAGCCGAGTACTCCGGAGGGTGTCAGTTCAAACAGCTTTCTGAATCCCAGGGTAGAAGCCTCTTCAATTTCCGGTGTCGGGATTCGGGTCATGGCCGGTGGAAAGATCGATAATGACAGGAGAATACCGATCAGGATAAACGGCATCAGACTGCTGCTGTCAAGGAAGCCGACAAACAGCTGTCCGATAGCGTTGGCACCATAGAGTGACACCATGTAGAAAGACAGTACTCTGCCGCGGTTGGCGCTGTCACTTTCACAGAGCAGCCATGACTCAACCACAACAAATATACCCGCCACCGCCATGCCATTAAGGAAGCGCAGTATCAGCCAGCTGGTGGTATTCTCCGAGAGTGCCAGGCTCAGTACGGTGGCACAGAGCAACGCCATAAAGCAGGCAAACGAGCGAATATGGCCTACCCGGCAAACAATGCTTTCTGAGCGAAATGACCCGGCCAGTAATCCCAGGTAGTAGGCGGTACCCATAAGGCCGGCCAGAAAGTCATTGCCATCTGTCGCATTGATTCTCAGGGGAATCAGAGTCGTCAGGTATCCGCTGGCCAAAGCGAAAATAAACATGCCTGACAGTGGCGCAACAAAACGTATCATAGTTTGTAGCCCGATAACGGTGTTAATAAGTAGTTAACCAAATGAGCGTTGTATTCCGGGTTTTATCGGCCTGACAGGAAAGCGGAATAGAGCAGCTCGACGGGATTGAAGATGTTCTCAGAAACGCTCTGGTTAAGATAATATTATGGTTCAGAATCCGTTATTTTGAGGAACTCTGCAACTGATCAAAGGGTTGTACATGCCCACCCCGCTGGTGCATTCTGCGGGGCACCAAGCTTTAATATCTTCTTTGGCACCAGCATTGGCCATTCTCTCGGGGAGCCATTGTCGGTGAAGTAGGGACGCTTCTCGCTGATCACGGCAATACCACGTTTCTTCAGTACTTTCCGGGCTTCCTCCGAAGCCAGCGTTTCCTGCGTCAAGGTGCCCGGATTCATCCGTATACCTTCGCTCTTCAGCCGCTGCACCTCTTGCGCCAGTGCCTGTTGCGTTGCCGGGCTCAGCAGTGATGGGTCATGTTCGTACTGCATCTTTTCCAGCAGCGTCATTCCTGTCGGAATCGCCACCTGCCGCAGATCATACCAGCTGTTATGAATACCATAAGTGACCCCTTTGTTCTGATCAGCCTTGCAGGCCCGGTGGCCAGGGTCTGAACAGACAATAATACCAGCCTCCCGGGCCATTTTGCGCCGGACATTGTCATCAATAAACTGCATCATTCTCTGCACTGGCTCAGTTGTCCATTCAAAATTTTCAGAGATCCTGGAGCCGCCATGCTCATTCAGACCATAGACTTCGGTGTAGTCTTTTTTGCGATGATCCTGAAGTCGCGTGGTTATTCGCGCCAGATCAGCCGCACCGTGCATGGCGGCTTCCAGGTGACGTTGGAATTCACCCTTGTTGCCAGGCCCGGGGGTAAACTTTCCAGTCAGCTTCGGTGGTAAATCAAGACGTGCAGCATCAAAACCCGGGGGCTCAGTCACCGTGAATCCGGGAAAATCAGCCCCGACCCCATAACAACGGATAATGTCCAGTCGATCCGCAAAGCGTAATATGCGCAGATACCAGCGCACAGGGTCAGGCAGGTTCTGCTCGTCTTTACCCCTGGTATCGTTTTCCTTGCTGACCATCGCCTGTGCGATATTACCCAGTAGCAGTTCAGGGTAGTGCCCGGTCAGGTCCCGTTTGAAATAGCCCGCAGACCTTGTTTCTTCCGCGGATTTGTCGACATCTTCGGCAGCGGCATCATGGAAGATAATCGCCAGTGCCAGAAGTTCTTTTTCTATTTTTTTCAGGCGACACAGCTGAAATTTTTCCAGCAATTCCATATACCAGAGCCCATTATTCCTGGCCCGCAGAACATGACTGCAGCTGTGCTGTGGTTTCCACACGGTTGGCATGGTCTGTCTGGCAAGGCTCTTGATCACCCGTTCCGGTCCCGGGCGGCGGTAATAATGCTGCAACACCGTCAGGATGGTTTTTTCATTATCACCGACATGATCAGGCAGGACCGGCGGTTCGCTGAAGGCGTTCACCAAAAACTGTAACGCTGCGGGTGACTCAGCTGCCAATGATGTTGCCGATGTGCCGGGATCGTCGTGATGGAGCGATTGTTTCAGGCGCGCATTTTCACGCCGAGCCCACTGTACATGCTCTGGCCAATGCTGGTAGAAAAGATAAGTTTCCCGTTGCTTCCATAGATTATCAAGCCAATTGGTATAATCATTTGGAGAAAAATCATCAACAATCATCTTACCTTTAAGATCTCGCTTCTGCATATTGGATTTAAAAGATTTCATGAAGTTTTTGTTCAGGGAAGCTCCTGAGTAAAACAGGGCCAGTAAGTGAGACTTGATGGTGTCGAGAGTCGGGAATCTGCAATCTTTCACATATTGTTGCACTATCTCTTCCAGAGCGTCCTGCCGTTGCTGTTGACTAAGCCCCTGACAAATGCGGTCAAATTCAACAACGGCACCCGGACAGCAGGTCAAAGGTATCTGTCTGAGATGGAGCAGAGTCAGGAAGTCAAATGGACTAAAGGCAGCCAGCATGCAATTCATTATGCCCAGAGGCATTGTGTTACTGTCAAAACGGTCCATCCAGTAAATGAATGACACGCACCACTCTTTCGGCAGGCTTGCCCCACTGTGCAAAAGCAGCTGAAACATTCGGTAAGCTTCTTTCTCCTGTTTCTTAATGTGCTTCTGCTCAGGATGTGAGTATCTGCACATTTCGGAAGTCAGGAGCATTTCAAGCAAAGATTCAAAACTTCCTTTATGAAAAAAAGGCTGGTGGATTGGCAAGCCACTCTGTTTTAATCCCAGAAGTTTCTCGTAACTGTAACAACCGGGATCACTCACCAGCTGGATGGCCTGTTGCAATTTGTGCTCAACATCTGGTGAGACGGTTAATTCTGAGCCCAGTGCCTGTGTCCGCAAAGACATTGGCAGCAGATTTAACATGGCTCTGAAATTTTCTGGGGGTATGCCCTGTGAAATCGCAAAATAATCCAGAGAATCCTCATTCTTGGCCAGGTGTTTACTGTCCAGCTCACCATCAAAATTGACCTGAACAGAACCTGTTCGGTGGCAATAAACAACCAGAGGCAATGATTCAAGACCCAATACCTCTTCACACTGACGCTTGTGCCACAGGGTATCGGCAATATTTATCTGTGCATCGAGGTATACAACGATGCATTTGATGTCTTCTTTGCCATATTTGGTGAGCACCAGTTCCGGGTAATCGAGTACAGGGGTGTCATTGCCGGGTTTCAATTTTGGTAAACTGAACGTTCCATCCTTTCGCAGATGTCCCGAGGTGAAACGATGAGGGTAAGCTCTCCAGATGACTTGTTCGCCATGCTCACGACGTCTATAGAACATTGATGGCAGATCTGGCAGCAGTTTTGCTCGCAGTTGTTCCGGAGTCAAGCCAGGCTCCAGCAGCAGACGTTGAGTATAAGCATCACATTTATAGACATACAGGCATTGTGGATCAACAATGCCTACCATCCATTGGCAATACCTCTTTGGTATGGGCTTGGTGGGCATCATTCCCCCCGGCAGGACGAGGGAGAAGGGTCTTGGTGACCCCTTACCTGAAAAGTACTGTTTTTCTGTATTTAAATAAATTCGCCGAAACGCCAGACGCCCACTCCTGGCGGCCCACAGTAGCGCTTGCCGCTCAGGCTCCCTCGGATGAGGGGTTCGCCAGTTCGATTTGCTGGCACTCCATTGGCCAGAGGCTGTTACGGACTGGGTGTCAGACTTTGGTTGAGGGTACAGGCTTGCGTAATTCCCTGTTCCGTAGGCAACATCCATGGCAATACTCCATTAAAACTTGTCCTCCATGAGAGTAATTGGCTGGTGAAAAGTTCCATCACGGCCCTAAGGATCAGGCTTCTCTATCTTTCCAACGGTGTCATAACCGATTTAATTGGCTGAACAGGCCAACGAGTTAAGGAATGGAGCGAGTGGTAATTATGCGACAACTTCTAACCACAGAATTGACAGCAAACAATCAGTCAGACATCCGTAGTTCAGTGATCTTCGCTGTGTTACCGCCATGGAGGGTCAACACATGGCCATTGATGCTAAAGATGGCTGATATGATTGCACTACGATGGGAAGTGGTGGCTTTTTCTTCCCATGATCCATCGCTGTTCTGACCATAAATTTTCACTGTACCATCGAAACTGGCAGTGACCACATGGCGGCCATCGACACTAAAGGTTGCTAATCTAATATCCTTACCATTGGAAATAACGGCTTTTTCTCTCCATGATCCATTGATCGTCAGGCCATAGATTTTCACCGTGTGATCTATGCTGCATGTGATGACATGACGGCTATCGGGGCTGAATTTGGCATAGTAGACTCTTTTGTTATGGGAAATCATGGCTTTTTCTTCCCATGATCCATCGTCCTTCTCGCCATAGATTTTCGCTTTGCCATCTAGACTGGCGGTCACCACATGGCGGCTATCGGCGCTGAATTTGGCTGAGAAGAAACTTTTGTTATGGGAAATGGTGGTTTTTTCTTTCCATGATCCGTCTTTATCCTGGCCACAGATTATCGCCTTGCCATCGTCACTGGAGGTCATTAAATAGCAACTATCGGGGCTGAATTTGGCTGAGTTGACCTTTGCATTGTGGGAAATGATGGCTTTTTCTTCCCATGAGCCATCGGCATTCAGTCTATGGATTTTTGCACTGCCATTTTTTCTGGTGATCACCACATGGCGACTATCAGGGCTGAATTTGACTGAGACAAAATCGGAAATAATGGCTTTTTCCAGCCATGACCCATCGTCCTTCCTGGCATAGATTTTCGCTTTGCTATCCAGGCTGGCGGTCACCACATAGCGGCTATCGGGGCTGAAGGAGGCTGTGTAGAGAATTTCATCATGTGGAATGATGGCTTCTTCTGCCCATGACCCATCGTCTATCAGGCCATAGATTTTTGCCCTCTTATCCCAACTGGTGGTTACTACATAGCGACCATCTTTGCTGAAGGTGGCAAAATTGACCCTATCATCATGGGAAATAGTGGCTTTTTCTTCCCATGATCGTTCGTCCTTCTTGCCATAAATTTTCGCCTTGCCATCGTCACTGTAGGTCAACACATGGCGGCTATCGGGGCTGAATTTGGCTGAGCGGACCCAGTGACTGTGGGAAGTAGTGGCTTTTTCTTCCCATGATTGTTCGTCCTTCTTGCCATAAATTTTCGCCTTGCCATCCATACCTGCGGTCACTACATAGCGGCTATTGGCACTGAAGGTGACTGATCTGACTTGCTTATCATGGGAGATAGTGCTTTTTGCTACCCATGATTCATCGCTCTCCTGGCCATAGATTTTACAGGTTCCAGAGTGACAGGCGATCACCAGGTGGCGTCCATCGGCGCTGAAGGCAGCTAAGTCCTTTGAACTATTACAGGGGATGCTGGCTTTAGTCTCTAATTTAAATGATTTACATTGACACATCAGTTTAGTGAGAGTGGAAAAGAACAGAGCAGGAAAATAAAAACACGCCTGGCGATCCATGATTGGCTTGACTAATGCCTCATCCGTTGTAAAACGGCTCAACCAATTCTCGAGTTGACCTTTATTTTTTGCAGTGAGGATTGTTTGCGTAATGGCCTGGTGTGATGAAGCAATCTGGCGATACCACGCCCTTATCATTGATGCATCTTTTTTGAGCGTTTTGTAAATGCATGAATTCGCCTGTGTTAAACGGGCAATATCACGAGTCTGCAAATAGGTATAAATTTTGGATTGTATTTCAAAGGGTAAATCGAGCAATAATGAAAGCTCATTCTTGTCACGAACAATGACGTCCCTACGCGTGCTGATACCACTTCGTGTCTCTGATTGAGATTGAACTGGTGTTGATGAAAGTGCATCACCAATACCGGAACTACTCTTTATGTAATCCATAAATAGTCGACATTATTTGGCGGATGGTTTTCACGAAGATTTAGCGATAATGGCACAGTCCTCTTTTCCGTCCTGTGCATTGGTACTCTGGCCGTAAAAATTCACCAGTCTTTTTATCCGGCTGCGTCCCTGGGCCATTCGGTAGCGGTTGGTGTCCCTCAGGCTGTATACGCAACCGCAGTATTCCTGTTGATAGAACGCTTCCCGTTTGGACAGCTCAATCATTCTCTGGCTGCCCCCTTGTTTACGCCAGTTGTGAGTCCAGTAGGAAACACCGGGGTAGTGCCCTGCAGAGCGGATGCCACAGTCATTGATCTGTTCCATGTTCTTCCAGCGTGAAATACCCAGTGTGCTGGAGATTACCGAAAAGTGGTGTTCATAAGCATAAAGGGCGGTTCGTTCAAAGCGCATATCAAAACAGACGGTGCAGCGTTTGCCCCGTTCCGGCTCATTTTCCAGGCCCCGGGTGCGGGCAAACCAGTTGTCGGTATCATAATCAGCATCAATAAACGGAATATTGAGTTTGTCACAGAACCGTTTGTTTTCATCCTTGCGAAGCCGGTACTCCTCAGCCGGGTGGATGTTCGGGTTGTAAAAGAATACGGTCTGCTCAATACCCGATGCCTGAATCGCTTCCATCACTTCACCGGCGCAGGGGGCGCAGCAGGAATGCAGCAGGATTTTTTCAGCACCATCAGGAATATTCAGAACAGGGCGTTGATAATTTTCCAGGGAGAGAGGGGTGTTTTTCATGGCAGCTATACCGGTCTGACAGGTAGAGTGTTTACACAACCGGTAAGCATAGCAAAATATTGTCGTAAACCTGCTATCCAGCAGAAGAACCGATGGTTTAATCGCTCCTATTGGTAAACAGTATTTGTAATGCCTCCTGATGAGCCTCAAATAATTGATGGTAGTTTTGACAAAAGGCGTCTTCATTCGGTTCCACCAGTACCTCAAAGGAAGGCGCTATACCTTTTGCCCAACCGGGTAGGTAGTACCCTTTGGCAGCACACAGTGCATGAATGATCATTTCTACAGTACCACCGGGTCCTCTGACCGTTGGTGCCAAGTGCACATACCACCAGTGAATGCGAGGGATTACCGAAAGGTCGCCAGCCATCGCCTGATCAATTAAACCCTGAACATGCTGTAACCCCGGATTCAGTTGATCAGGATCCGTATGGATAATTAAAGCAGAGTGCTTATGCTTGCCAACATAATGCAAATAATATGCACCAAAAAAATATTCAATTCCATAATTCTTGATTCTGGGGCTGGTCACTATTTGGGTTAGATAAACCTTATTCTCTCCTGCATTACCCACAACCACGCCATAATGTATTTGATCAATTTCAAGGGGGGTTAGTTTATATTTGTCAGAGAGATGGTTAATAAACCTTTCTCCTGCCTTGGTTTTGTGATTGATAAAGAATTCATTATGGGCCAGTGCAACCGCACGTTGTTTAGCGCAGGAATAAGTAGAGTTTAGTGGGGTGTGGGTACAAATGGGATATTTACTCACTAATTGCAGATTATTACGAAGAAGGCCAAATTCTTCAGCACAGTCGTTATTTCTGGTAATCTCAATGTGTTTGCGAGTATTAATTGCTTTCTTAATTAACTCTTCAGCAGTGATTGTCCTTTTAATAATACTGTCTTTTACCCGGTCAACAAATAATCTGAATTCTGAGTTAAAAACATCTGGATCACCATATGGCAGCCAATTATCTCTTTTAACCAGATGATTGGGATTTTCTGGCCGAATCATCAAAGGTGACAGCAACTGTTCATTTTTTACTGGCAAAACCTCAGTTTCTGGTGTTTTTTCAGGGATCTGGCTGGACAGCTGAGGATGCTCCAGGGAATTTTCCGGCCTTTTATCAGCAGTTACTGTTACTTTTCTAAGTGTGCCATCATCGGCTTGGGTGCACTGTTCAGGGGGATTACCGGTGGCATGCTGGATATTGACCATTAAATTTCGATTCGATAACTGTTTTACCGGTATTTTCTGATGTTCAACCGATGATGGCTGAGTGGGCAATGAAGATGAATTTGTCCGACCTGCAATAGGGGGGGCATCATTAATTGTGTTCACAACTTTGAATTCTTTGTTTTAGTGGTTGTAATAATTTTTCTGGATTTCAAGCCATATTCAGCTTAAAAAATCCTTTTAATGTCAGCTGTCAATCAATCAGTTTTAAATCACACGTATCCTCTGAAGACTTTTAAACATTTTCTCTTTGTCGTCTTCGGACAGGTGCCTTGCATTTACCAACCTGACAAAGTCTTTCTGCATGTTATTATCAAATGTTCCTCCATTTTTAAGATATGCGCTGATTTGTTCCACGATCTGGTCACCAAGCTCCATAAGCTTGGGCCTGACCTCAGAATCCAGGTCGTGGTGCTTTTTATTTGCTGGCTTGGCAGAAGACCATTGATCAATATATGCCTGTTGAATAGCCTTGGCCGCATTCATCTGAGCCTGAAAAAAATGAGTGATGGAATCCGGTTCTAAACCAGCCTTCTTAGCAACACACAGTGCCTTCTCAAGCACGATTTTTTCTCTGTTCAAATCTTCAACAGCCCGACCATTCATGTTCTTGAATAAGGCTACAGCTTTCATATAAGTTAGCCGCTGGTTGATTAACTCAAAGATTCCATGTAATTGCTGATTTCTGGCTGGCAAAACCTCAGTTACTGGTGTTGTTTCAGGGGGGGGGCCGGGCTGTAGAGTAAGACCTGTAGAATTTACCAGCCTGGTTTTCGTAGTTATTGCAACTTTTCGAAACGTGCAATCACTGGCTTGGGCACATTGTTCCGGGGGATGCTTGATATTTACCTTTAAATCTGTATTCGATAACTGTTTTACCGGTATTTCTTTATCTTCAACCGATGATTTATCTTCAACCGATGATTTATCA
The DNA here is from genome assembly GCF_017744115.1 of Salinisphaera sp. G21_0. Classification (GTDB taxonomy): domain Bacteria; phylum Pseudomonadota; class Gammaproteobacteria; order Pseudomonadales; family Endozoicomonadaceae; genus Endozoicomonas. Next base: position 94,240 of record NZ_JAGHQW010000009.1, read on the forward strand.
TCAACCGATGATGGCTGAGGATATTTGGAAGATGAACTTGTCTGACGTATCGTAGTGGATGCTTGATTAACCGGGTTCACTGATTCGAATCCTTTGTTAAAGAGGGGTAATAATTTTCCTCGATGTCAAACCATTTTCAGGGTAATAACATCACCATAACATGGGCTATCAATCAACAAACTAACTATGTTGTCAGTAATTCTAACGGACAGTCATTTATGAGGCAGGTTTCGGCGCACATTCAGAGTGAGATAAGAAGAATGAGCAGGCAGCAGCAGTGCTGAAGGCAGGAAATGGCTGGATTTTCATCGGTGGAGCAGGAATATGGTATTCGAATCTATTGAGCTATTGGCCAGGCGGGTTCCTGTTCAGCCAGTAACAACCCGGTGGCTCGATGAAACCGGTGTATCCCTGGATATTTTGCGCCTGGATCAACTTGACCCCGAGATCAGCGGTAACAAGTGGTACAAGCTGAAACATAATCTTATTGCCGCGCAGCAGGAGGGCAAATCGGCCATTCTCAGCTTTGGTGGTGCCTGGTCCAACCATATTCATGCACTGGCTGCGGCGGGTCATCGGTTTGGCATGCCAACCATCGGCGTTATCAGGGGAGAGCCGGGGGAATCTCTGTCAGCAACCTTGACCGATGCGGTTAACTGGGGAATGCAATTACAATACCTGTCCAGAAGTGATTATCGTCGAAAGAATGAAGCCGTCTTTGTTAACCATCTTTTGCATCAATCAGGTTTGTCAGCCCGGGATGTGCATGTTGTACCGGAAGGCGGGAGTAATTTGTCCGGTGTACAGGGTTGCCGAGAAATTCTGGCAGCAGGGGGCATCACTGCGGGGAGCTATGATGAGATCTGGCTGGCGTGTGGCACGGGGGCCACGCTGTCAGGGGTGGCGCTGGCTGCGGCAAAAGAGATGCCGCAGACGCAGGTGACCGGTGTCGCCGTCCTTAAAGGAGGCGATTTTCTGCGGGGTGATATTCATCACTACACCAGGCAGGCATTGGCTAACTGGACGCTGTTGACGGACTATCATCATGGCGGTTACGCTCGCACTACCGAGACGTTGCTGTCGTTTATAAAATCCTTTGAGCAGGAGACGGCAATCCCTTTGGATCCGGTATACACCGGCAAAGTCATGTTTGCCATCCGGCATTCACTGGCGGAAAACCTGAAGCAAGGCCTTCCCTGCCGGGGCAGACGGCTGTTAATGGTTCATACCGGAGGGCTTCAGGGGCGGCGCGGAATTGGTTTAAAAATATAAGAGCAATGGTGCAGTAATGAATACTTCAATAGCCCGACAGATTGCCAGAATTGTTCTTGAAGGGTTCAGTGACTATCGAACACGCTTTACTGACATCACCCTGGGTGCCCGGGACCATTTTCTGAAGGCAGACTGGAGTGCTGCACAAAATGCCGCTTCTGACCGGATTAACCTTTACCATGTTGCCGTCACCGATGTGATGACAACCCTGGCATCCCGGATTGAAGCGTCCTATCTCAGCGATAGTAGCTGCTGGCAGGATGTGCATGATGCTTACCTGGATTTGATCTCTTACCGGACCGACCCGGAACTGGCGGAAACCTTTTATAACTCCATCTACCGCAAGTTGTTCAGGGGCGAAGCGGTGAACCCCCGTCACTGTTTTATTCAGTCTGAATTTGATGGTTTTAAGGTTCACAGCGCCAGGGGCATTTATCGATCCTATGCTTTTAATGATAAAAGTAATGACCAAAGCCAGCAGCAGGGGCTGGTCAGTCAGGTTGGCCAGATACTGGATGATTTTCAGTTTGAACTGCCCTGGGAGTACCGGCGCAGGGATATTCGCAATATTATCCATGCGTTGCAGAAAACTCAGCCATCATGGGTCCGGCGCAGTGATGTTCGGGTGGATGTGCTGAAGTGGGTCTTTTATCGGAATAAAGCCGCTTACCTGGTGGGAAGGCTGGTGGCAGGAGACGACCTGCAACCGTTTGTTCTGGCGGTTCTGAATAATGAACAGGGTGCGCTCTACGTTGACGCCCTGCTCTGTGAAAACGACAGTGTTAGTGTGCTGTTCAGCTTTACCCGCTCTTATTTTCTGGTTGATGCCCGGATTCCCTCCGAGTGTATTGAGTTTTTGCACACACTGGTGCCTGAAAAGAAACGTGCCGAGCTTTATAACTCCATCGGTTTCTTCAAGCATGGTAAAAGTGTCTTCTATCGGGATTTTCTCCAGCATTTGCACCACTCTGCTGATCAGTTTGTCATCGCTCCGGGTGTAAAGGGCATGGTGATGTCGGTGTTTATGCTGCCTTCCCTGGATATGGTGTTTAAAGTCATCAAAGATCATTTCGCCCCGCCCAAAGATATCAGCAAGGCCATGGTTAAAGACCGGTACTATCTGGTGAAAACCCATGACCGGGTGGGGCGGATGGCAGATACTCAGGAGTACTCCAACCTGATATTGCCCCGTTCCCGGTTCAGTGATGAGTTGTTGCAGGAGTTGCAGCAGGTAGCTCCCTCTACCGTTATTGTCTATGGCGATAAGGTGCTGATTCGCCATCTATATACTGAGCGGCGAATGATGCCCATGAATATCTATGTTGAACAGCTGGTTGACCATGGCAACGAGCAGGCACTGGAAGCAGTGCTTGATGAGTATGGCCGGGCGATCAAGCAACTGGCCGCCGCCAATATCTTCCCGGGCGATATGCTGCTGAAAAATTTCGGGGTAACTCGCCATGGTCGTGTGGTTTTCTACGATTACGATGAAATTATCTATCTGACCGAGTGCAATTTTCGCGAGATACCGGAGGCGCTCTATCCAGAGCAGGAAATGTCCGCTGAGCCCTGGTATTCCGTTTCACCGGGGGATATTTTTCCGGAAGAGTTCCCGGTGTTTCTATTTCCTGATCTGGCCATCCGCAAACGTTTTATCCGTCTTCATGGTGATCTTTTTACCGCCAGTTACTGGCGCAGTGTTCAGCAGCAGATTACCCAGGGGCAGGTGATGGATGTATTGCCATACACGCCATCACTGCAACTGAAAAAACACCATGTTGACCGGGCTGCTTCCCGGAAAAAAACAGCGCCTGTGGTTTAACAGGCGCTACTTACGGTGTTCACGCTTTTTTCAGATACTTGGTCAACAGAACAATTCTGACACCATTGACACGGCCTTCGATCTGTTCAGGATTACCGGTCAAAGAGATATTGCGTACAGCAGTGCCGCGCTTGGCAGTAAAGCCAGCACCTTTGACCGGCAGATCCTTGATCAGCGTGACTGTATCACCCGCATTCAATACACTGCCGTTGCTATCCAGTGTGGGGGCTGCTGATTCTTCACTGCTTAATTCGGACTCTGCCCACTCACGGGTCTCATCATCCAGATACATCATATCTACCAGGTCCCGGGCCCAGCCTTCCGATGACAGACGGTTGAGCAGACGAAATGCCATAACCTGAACGGCGGGAACCTGGCTCCACATACTGTCACTAATAGGTTTTTGGCCTTGTTGTAACAAGCCAGGTGTTTTGCCGGAGGCAGTTTCCGGCGCTGGCAAAGGCTGGTCAAAACCGGCATTGCAGCCCGGGGCTGCCAGAGCGGGTGAAATTGGCTGCATAATTACGTCCTGTTGAAAAGCTGACTTAATGACTGTTGTTTTTTGGCAATTGATAAAGGTTGGTGAAACCCATGGATGAAACTACGCCATGGAAATAGCCGGGAAACGGGAGTTGGACAAAAGGCTATGGGTAAAGTTCGCTGTCAGCAGCTTGACTGCTCCAACCCCGGGCTGTTGCGGTGCAGCCAGTTCAGACTTTTTTGCGCAGCGGGGTACCCCTGCCTGGCGGCCTTGTCAAACCAGGTCAGGGCCACGGCGTAGTTCTGCTCCACCCCCAGGCCCTTCCGGTGCATCGTGCCCAGATGATATTGCGCAGCGGCGGCACCCTGGTCGGCAGACTTGCGGAACCAGAACAGGGCTTCGGCATAGTTCTGCTCCACCCCCAGGCCCATCAGGTACAACCAGCCCAGGTTGTTTTGTGCATCGGCGTTTCCCCGGTCGGCAGACTTGCGGTACCAGGCCAGGGCCTCGGCATAGCTCTGCTCCACTCCGAGACCGTGTTGGTGCATCCAACCCAGGCTGTGTTGTGCACCGGCGTCTCCCTGGTCGGCGGCCTTGCGGAACCAGATCAGGGCTTCGGCATAGTTCTGCTTTATTCCCAGCCCCTTCAGAAGCACCCAGCCCAGATGATACTGGGCAGCGGCGTGTCCCAGGTCGGCAGACTTGCGGAACCAGATCAGGGCCTCGGCGTAGCTCTGCTCCGCCCCCAGACCCTTCTGGTGCATACAGCCCAGCTGATATTGCGCAGCGGCGTGCCCCTGGTCGGCAGCCTTACCGAACCAGGTCAGGGCTTTGGCGCAGTTCTTCTGCGTCCCCAGCCCCTTAAGGTGCATCCAGCCGAGCTGATATTGTGACGTGGCGTGTCCCTGGTCGGCAGCCTTGTCGTACCAGGTCAGGGCTTCGGTGTGGTTCTGCTCCGTTCCCAGACCCTTATAGTGCATCCAGCCCAGGTTGTTTTGTGCGGGAGCGTGTCCCTGGTCAGCGGCCTTGCAGAACCAGATCAGAGCCTTACCGTGGCTTTGTTCCACCGCCACCCCCTTAAAGTACATCCAGCCCAGGATGTTTTGCGCGGCGGCGTCTCCCTTTTTGGCGGCCTTGCGGAACAAGATAAAGGCCTCGACGGAGTTTTGCTCCGTCTCCAGAAGCAACTCCCTGAGGATCCAGCTCAGATTGTTTTGCGCGGCGGCACTTCCCTGTTTGACACTCTTACGGAACCAGGTCATGGCTTCGGCGTAGTTCTGCTTTACCCCCAGGCCCTTTGAATACATCCAGCCCAGGTCGTTTTGTGCGTCGGCGTCCCCTTGGGCGGCGGCCTTGCGGAACCAGGTGAGAGCCTTGGCGTAGTTCTGCTCCACCTCCAGACCCTTTAAGTACATAGAGCCCAGGTTGTATTGTGCGTTGGCGTCCCCCCGGTCGGCGGCCTTGTGGAACCAGGTCCGGGCCTCGGCGCAGTTCTGCTCAACCCCCAGACCTTTCAGGTACATCCAGCCCAGGTTGTTTTGTGCGTTGGCGTTCCCATGGTCGGCGGCCTTGTAGAACCAGGTCAGGGCCTCGGCGTAGTTCTGCTCCCCCCCCAGACCGTTCAGGTACATCAAGCCCAGGTTGTTTTGCGCTACTTTACTGTTGGTGGTCAAACCCGCCCTGATCAACAGTGCTGCTATTTCCCAACATTGTTGCTTTAACGACAGGGTTAGAGGGTTTTTCCTATCCGGGAACGACCGCTGATCAGGGTTGAGCCCGGTTGACAGAATATCCTCCACATCCTCGATCCGGTTGCCCTCAATTGACTTGAATAGCTCCTTCCGCAGATCTACGGGCCAGGTCATTGAGGGAGTACTGCCCGTTATCAAGCGGCGATCAATTGGACATCGTGAGGATATTCTTACCCAATCGCTTATGCATGCGTGGTGGTATTCATGAGTGCACGGCTGTAGCCTTACGACTGTAGTCGTGTCTTTGATTCGGATCTTTCGAGCCAGGGCCGCTGCAGTGGGAGAGCGCCTTGTACCAAGACTTTCCTTTATTTCATCAAAGCAGATTGCACAAGATTGACTGACACTGTTCATAACTTGTCAGACTTGTTTATCAACCTGAAGTTCCGTGAAAAAGTTGGAGAAAACCGGGGGGCTTTAATCTTGACTGCCTCAGACTTCCCCTTGAGTAGAATCAGGAAGAAACCGACTGAAATCCTGTCGGCTTATCATCCTGCCGGAAGTAACTATACACGATGTTCGACTTTTAACTGACCTAATAGGGCATGGCTGTCCTTTCTGTCTGCTATTAAAAACAGTGGACTCCAAAAAGGATATCAGCCATGCCAGTTGAACAGTTTATCACCACTGTCTTTTGTATGATCGATTATTTGATCAAAGAACTGTCGAACATCGCGTAGGTTTTACAGCCTTTATCGCTCTCTCAGGCCAGTCATCAGGCACAATAAACAAATGCATCTGTTGTTGCAGCGCCTGATGGATTGCCCTGATATACACCGGTCGTTTTTGCGGTTGCAGCTGGCGTATCAGCGCATCATGATCGAGCAACTCTGCAACAGGGTTCTGATTCAACCACTGCACTTTCTGAGGTATCTGGAAGCGGACATCCCTGGTGATGGACCGGGTACTCAGAAGGAAATGGCTTTGAGTTAACCAATAACCTTTCAGGTGATTCTGGTTGCAATACTCGGGTGGCGGGCATTGCGCTGTTATATTCTGTTCTGCCTGAGTTATTAGTTGGATGTCGTTCAGTTGCGGTATGGCTGTTTTATCTGTGCGGTACAGGGGATAAAAAAGCCTTCCCTGTATCAGGATCTCTTTAGCAACCGGCTGGACAATACCCTGCGTTAATAATGTTTCCCGCCCTTCATGGCTATCACTCAACAGGGCTTGATGATGGAGCAGGCGATCCATCTTGCGATCCAGCCGGTCCCTGAGTCCGGGACCGACCCAATGTTGCCATGGAGACCCCATGGCATTGTCAGCTTCACCAGGCATACCCAGATAAAACTTAACGGCCAGCTCCCGATGGATAAACTGGTTTTTCCGCTGGTAGATAAGGTCATATTCACCCAGTGTGGCAGGCTGACCATTTTTCTCACCATTCACCTGCAGGTTAACGGCAATGGTCTGGTTATCAGGCAGCTGGTTCAGCAGGAACTGCCATAGGGTTTCGTTGAAAATGCCGAGCAGGGGATTGCCTTTTTGGTTAACCAGACTTTCCAGAAGGGCCAGTTGCTGTTGGTCAGGAATCACCGGGGCTGTTCCGGCCGGTAAGGGGGAGTCAAGAAAAAGAGGGCTGGTCGTACGATTAAATAACGGCGGGCTGTTTTGTACCCACTCTACTGCCTGTTGTAGAGTGTGATGTATGCTTTGATGTGAAAATCTGTTCATACTGACGTTTATATACTATTACATGGTTTCAATGTAATTGATGGGTTCTTTTTATCAATGGCCTCCAAACTCTGTTCGTCCTGAGGAACCGAAGGACGCTAAGGGTGAACGGAGATTGTACACATCAAAATCATCGAAATAATGTACTATGGATAATATCAGTCAGAATCCACCTTGTTCATCTGCTGAAATACCTGGTAATGATTCTCAATCTGTCAATGAAGAGACAACCCTCACTGGATTTTCGCGAGCTGTTAAGTCTGTTGATCCAAAAAACATTCCCGGGGAAAAGAAAAGTAAGTCAGCCAATGTTCCCCAATATGCATCTCTGATTAGCCGTAAAATCGAACAACTTAACCATCAGGGACGTATTTACCTGTTGCAGGTGGATAAGCCCCCGGATAGTGGCAATATACCCACAGAATCTTCGACAGAGACCCTGCCTGTTAATACCTCCGGGATTTTGCAATACGTATCAAAGGGCGACCTGAGAAGGTTCAACGGCATGGCGAACAATCTCTTTGATCATGAACCGATTAATTGCAGGCATTTGGCCTATGCGTTTGCCACAGGCAAGTTTGGCACGAAAGATGTGGGCAAATTCACGTCCATTGATCGGCTTGATAAAATTTCCCGTCATAGCGGTATTAAAATGGATCAGGCCCTGGATGACACCACGGCTGATGGATATAAAACTGCACAGGAAGGTTATTACTTTGACCGGGCTGGCTTAGGCCAGGCACTTTATACGGCTTGTCAACAGCAGCTGGTCGATAGCGAACAAAATAAAACCTATCTGTTTTCGTCATTGAACCATTTGATGGCTCTAAAGATAAACTGGTCGCCTGAGCGACCGGAAATAAAAATGGCCTTTTATGATCCCAACGACACCCTGAGAGTCCGACGACTCATCGTCCCTGACCTGCAAACCCTGAAGGCGATTAAAATAGAGCACCTTTTCCCGAATTCTTATTCAATCAAATTATATTTCCCCAAGCCTTCTTCGGGTGGATGTTTAACCACGCTAGCGGTTGAGAGCCGGGCCGGTAACTCGTTGGTCAGGATTCTGGCGGATATGAATTCGTCCATCCTGTTTTTAATGCTCAGGAATGGACATTTTTCTTCAAAAATGGTGGATCAATTCATGGGGCAACTGAACCGGCTTGATCCATATAATCAAAAAATTGTCCTGATGGCTAAAAATGACGATGGTGTGCCAGGGCTGTTCATGGCATCACACAGGGGCCATGGGGAGTGCGTCAGGAAATACCTGGATTGGGTCCTGGCCAGCTCCTTGAGCGACGAGGTCAAACAGGATCTGTTGATGGCGAAATCCGACAGTGGTTTTCCCTGGCTCTGCGTGGCAATGCAAAGCGGCCACGGGGAGTGTGTGAAGCGTTACCTGGAGCGGGTGATGGCCAGCTCCCTGAGCAACGAGATCAAACAGAATCTGCTGATGGTGACATCCCCCAAGGGTTATCACGGGCTCTTCGGGGCGCTGCAAAACGGCCACGGGGAGTGTGTGAAGAGTTACCTGGATTGGGTGATGGCCAGCTCCCTGAGCGACGAGGTCAAACAGAATCTGCTGATAGCGAAATCCCCCGATGGTTATCCCGGGCTCTTCGTGGCACTGGGAAATGGCCACGGGGAGTGTGTGCAGAGTTACCTGGATCGGGTCCTGGCCAGCTCCCTGAGCGATGAGGTCAAACAGAATCTGCTGATGGCGAAGTCCCTCAGGGGTTTTTCCGGGCTCTGTGTGGCGCTGCAAAACGGCCATGGTGAGTGCGTCAGGATTTACTGGGATCGGGTGATGGCCAGCCCCTTCAGCGAGGAGGTCAAACTGGATCTGCTGAGGGCGAAATCCGGCTGTGGTTTTCCCGGGCTCTACGTAGCACTGCAAAATGGCCATGGTGAGTGCGTCAGGATTTACTGGGATCGGGTGATGGCCAGCCCCTTCAGCGAGGAGGTCAAACTGGATCTGCTGAGGGCGAAATCCGACAGTGGTTTTTTCGTGCTCTACATAGCACTGCACAATGGCCATAGTGAGTGCGTCAGGATTTACTGGGATCGGGTGATGGCCAGCCCCTTCAGCGAGGAGGTCAAACTGGATCTGCTGAGGGCGAAATCCGACAGTGGTTTTTTCGTGCTCTACATAGCACTGCAAAATGGCCATAGTGAGTGCGTCAGGATTTACTGGGATCGGGTGATGGCCAGCCCCTTCAGCGAGGAGGTCAAACTGGATCTGCTGAGGGCGAAATCCGACAGTGGTTTTTCCGGGCTCTACGTAACACTGCAAAATGGCCATGGTGAGTGCGTCAGGAGTTACTGGGATCTGGTGATGGCCAGCCCCTTCAGCGAGGAGGTCAAACTGGATCTGCTGAGGGCGAAATCAGATTGTGGTTTTCCCGGGCTCTGCGTGGCATTTAAAACTGGCCACGGGGAGTGCGTGAAGAGTTACCTGGATCGAGTCCTGGCCAGCCCCTTCAGCGAGGAGGTCAAACTGGATCTGCTGAGGGCGAAATCCGACAGTGGTTTTCCCGGGCTCTATGTAGCACTGGAAAATGGCCATGGTGAGTGCGTCAGGATTTACTGGGATCGAGTGATGGCCAGCCCCTTCAGCGAGGAGTTCAAACAGGACTTGCTGAGGGCGAAATCCGACAGTGGTTTTCCCGGGCTCTACGTAGCACTGCAAAAGGGCCATGGTGAGTGCGTCAGGATTTACCTGGATCGGGTGATGGCCAGCCCCTTCAGCGAGGAGTTCAAACTGGATCTGCTGAGGGCGAAATCCGGCCGTGGTTTTCCCGGGCTCTACGTAGCACTGCAAAAGGGCCATGGTGAGTGCGTCAGGATTTACTGGGATCGGGTGATGGCCAGCCCCTTTAGCGACGAGGTCAAACTGAATCTGCTGATGGCGACATCCGACACGGGATTTCCGGGGTTGTTTAAGGCGCTGCAAAATGGCCAGGAGGCGTGCGCCAGGGATTACCTGAGTCTGGTTTTGGCCAGTCCCTTCTGCGATGAGGTCAAACAAAACCTGCTAATGGCGACCCGGGGGGATGGTATTTCCGGACTTTACGTGGTACTGAGAAATGGCAAGCAGGAATGCTTCAGGACGTATGTTACACAGATTATAAATATCAGCTTAACCCGGATATTTCATAAACGTGCTCCCGAGCTCGCTGGTCCTTTGTCGCTCTAAGGGAGTTTTGCTCAGTCGACCGTACTCCCCGGTACGGCGCTCCCTCACAAAATCCTCGGAGGCTGACCGAGAATAGCGCCCGTCTAGGCGACCCCGTAGTGAGGATGGCAGAAAATTGAGGATAAAAAGTCGGAAATTTTTAGTGAATAGTGGTTCTATTTGCTAAAAATTTCCGACTTTTTAGACCAATTTGCTGACACCGCAGTAGGGCAGTCTATTCTCGGTCAGCCTCCTCGGCTTTGGCATCCTGCGTCGCCCTATCTCCCACATCCGTGTGGTCGTGCGCGAGATTCGGGGTAGTTTATGAAATATTCGGTCTAAAGCATCTGGCAGACTTTCGTTTATAAAATCCTTTGCCAGAATTTGATACTTATATTGATGATGTCAACAGATGCCAAGAATCACAGACTACGGATAAACACCCATTAGCCTATGTATAATATCAGGCAGAATCCTCCACGCTCATTTGCTGGATCACCACAGAAGGATTTTCAATCTGTCAATGAAGAGATACTCATCACTGGATTTTCGCGAGCCATTAATTCTGTTGACCAAAAAAACATTCCCGGGGAAAAGAAAAGTAAGTTTGCAAATGTTCCCCAACATGCATCTCTGATCAGCCATAAAATCGAACAACTTAATCGTCAGGGGCGCACTTACCTGTTGCAGGTGGATGATAAGCCCGAAGTGGATAAGCCCCTGGATAGTGGCAATACACCCACAGAATCTTCGACAGAGACCCTGCCTGTTAATACCTCCGGGATTTTGCAATACGTATCAAAGGGCGACCTGAGAAGATTCAACTGTAGAGCGAACAATCTCTTTGATCATAAACCGATTGCTTGCAGGCATTTGGCCTATGCGTTTGCTACAGGGAAGTTTGGCTCGAAAGATGTCGGTAAATTCACGTCCATTGATCAGCTTGATAAAATTTCCCGTCACAGCGGTATTAAAATGGATCAGGCCCTGGATGACACCACGGCGGATGGATATAAAATTGCACAGGAAGGTTATTACTTTGACCGGGCAGGCTTGGGCCAGGCACTTTATGCGGCTTGTCAGCAGCAGCTGGTCGATAGCGAACAAAATAAAACCTACCTGTTTTCGTCATTGAACCATTTGATGGCCCTAAAGATAAACTGGTCGCCTGAGCGACCGGAAATAAAACTGGCCTTATATGACCCCAACGACACCCTGAGAGTCCGACGGCTCATTGTCTCTGACCTGCAAACCCTGAAGGCGATTAAAATAGAGCACCTTGTCCCGGATTCTTGTTCAATCAAATCATATTACCCCAAGCCTTCTTTGGGGGGATGTTTAACCACAACAACGGTTGAGAGCCGGGCCGGTAGCTCGTTGGTCAGGATTCTGGCAGATATGAATTCGTCCATCCTGTTTTTAATGCTCAGAAATGGACATTTTTCGTCGCAAATGGTCGATCAATTCATGGGGCAACTGAACCGGCTTGATCCATATAATCAAAAGATTTCCCTGATGGCGAAAAATGACCAAGGTGTACCAGGACTGCACATGGCATTACAAAAGGGCCATGGGGAGTGCGTCAGGAAATACCTGGATTGGGTCCTGGCCAGCTCCTTGAGCGACGAGGTCAAACAGGATCTGTTGATGGCGAAATCCGACAGTGGTTTTCCCGGGCTCTTCGTGGCACTGCAAAACGGCCGCGGAGAATGTGTGAAGAGTTACCTGGATCAAGTGATGGCCAGCTCCCTGAGTGACGAGGTCAAACAGAATCTGCTGATGGTGACATCCCCCAGGGGGTATCCCGGGCTCTTCGCAGCACTGCGAAATGGCCATGTTGAGTGCGTCAGGAATTATCTGGATTGTGTCATGGCCAGCCCCTTCAGCGACGAGTTCAAACAGAACCTGCTGATGGGGAAATCCCCCAAGGGTTCTCCCGGACTCATCGAGGCACTGCGATATGGCCATGATGAGTGCGTCAAGTGTTATCTGGATCGGCTCATGGCCAGCTCCTTGAGTGACGAGGTCAAACAGGAGCTGATGTGGGCGAAATCCAGCGATGGTTTTCCCGGGCTCTACGTAGCACTGCGAAATGGCCATGTTGAGTGCGTGAAGAGTTACGTGGATCGGGTCCTGGCCAGCTCCTTGAGCGACGAGGTTAAACAGTACCTGCTGATGGCGAAGTCCCCCAAGGGTTTTCCCGGGCTCTGCGTGGCGCTGCTAAACGGCCATGGGGAGTGCGTGAAGAGTTACCTGGATCGGGTCCTGGCCAGCTCCCTGAGCGACGAGGTCAAACAGAATCTGCTGAGGGCGAAATCCGGCAGGGGTTTTCCCGGGCTCTTCGTGGCAATGGAAAACGGCTGCGGGGAGTTTGTGAAGAGTTACCTGGATCGGGTCCTGGCCAGCTCCTTGAGCGACGAGGTCAAACACAATCTGCTGATGGCGAAATCCCCCAAGGGTTTACCCGCGCTCTTCGTGGCACTGCAAAATGGCTATGTTGAGTGCGTGAAGAGTTACCTGGATCGGGTCCTGGCCAGCTCCTTGAGTGACGAGGTCAAACAGGACCTGCTTAGGGCGACATCCAGCGATGGTGTTCCCGGGCTCTTCGAGGCACTGCGAAATGGCCATAGTGAGTGCGTCAAGAGTTATCTTGATCGGGTTATGGCCAGCTCCTTGAGCGACGAGGTCAAACAGGACCTGATGAGGGGGAAATCCAACGATGGTTTTCCCGGGCTCTACGTAGCACTGCAAAATGGCCATGTTGAGTGCGTCAGGACATACCTGGATTGTGTCATGGCCAGCCCCTTTAGCGAGAAGGTCAAACAGGACCTGCTGATGGCGAAATCCGGCGATGGTGTTCCCGGGCTCTACGTAGCGCTGCAAAATGGCCATGGTGAGTGCGTCAAGAGTTACTGGGATCGGGTGATGGCAAGCCCCTTAAGTGATGAGGTCAAACTGAATTTGCTGATGGCGAAATCCAGCGCTGGTTTTCCCGGGCTCTATGCAGCACTGCAAAAGGGCCATGGTGAGTGCGTCAGGAGTTACTGGGATCGGGTGATGGACAGCTCCTTCAGCGACGAGGTCAAACTGAATCTGCTGAGGGCGAAATCCGACAGTGGTTTTCCCGGGCTCTACATAGCACTGCAAAATGGCCATGGTGAGTGCGTCAAAAGTTACTGTGGGCGGGTGATGGACAGCTCCTTCAGCGATGAGATCAAACTGGATCTGCTGATGGCGAAATCCGGTAAGGGTTTTACCGGGTTGTTCAAGGCGCTGCAAAATGGCCATGAGGCGTGCGTCAAGGATTACATGAGTCTGGTCATGGCCAGTCCTTTCAGCGATGAGGTCAAAAAAAAACTGCTGATGGCGACCTGGGGCGATGATATTTCCGGACTCTACGTGGTAATGAAAAATGGCAAACGGGAATGCTTCGAGACGTATGTTACACAGGCTATTAATAGCGTCTTGAGTAACGATTCAAAACAATCAATGATATCGTCGACTCAGGCTAACTGAACGACCTTGTCCCGGATTCTGATTTGCATCAAATTATGTTATTCCGAGCCTTCTTTGGGTGGATCGCCACTCTGCTGTCTGTTGAAGAACCTGTTGTAGAACCTGTTGAAGACTATGATGTATGCTTTGATGTAAAAATCTGTTCATGACTAACGTATACTAACTCACATTCTAAGGCGACATCACCGAGTTTATGGAACACTTCAAAATTGTCGGAGTAACCGGCCGCCAGGGGCGTATTCAGGTGGAGGATACTCTAAGGCATCTGGCAGACTTTCTGCGGAAGCGGGGGGCGACCGTAGTTCTGGATGAACAGCTGGACGGTCTGTTGCCTGCTCACTCCTTTACCATGATCAGTCGTGAGCAAATGGGGCAGCAGTGTGACCTGGTGATCGTTGTGGGTGGTGATGGCAGTATGCTGGGCGCTGCCCGCACACTGGCGCTGTACGATATTCCCGTGATCGGTATCAACCGCGGGCGATTGGGTTTTTTGACCGATATCTCCCCGGATGAGCTGGATGACCAGCTGGCAGAAGTGCTTGAGGGACGCTACCTGGCCGAGAGTCGTTTTCTTCTTGAGGCCCGGGTCCGCCGCCAGGGCAAGGTGATTGGTCAGGGGGATGCGTTAAATGATGTGGTGCTGCATCCCGGCAAGTCGACCCGAATCATTGAGTTTGAACTGTATATCGATGGGCAGTTCGTCTATAAGCAGCGGGCAGATGGCTTGATTATTGCCACGCCAACCGGTTCAACCGCTTACGCGCTGTCCGGCGGTGGTCCCATTATGCACCCCAGGCTGGACGCCATTGTTCTGGTGCCCATGTATCCCCACATGTTAACCAACCGCCCCCTGGTGGTGGATGGCGATAGCGAGCTGAAACTGGTGATTCGCCATGAAAACACCATATCCCCGCAGATCAGCTGTGATGGACAGATTCATATCACCTCGGCACCGGGGGATGAAATCACGATTCATAAGAAGTCTCAGCGTTTAAAGCTGCTGCACCCTCTGAACCATAATTTTTATGAGTCCTGTCGTTCCAAGTTGCGTTGGAACTATCAGGAAGAGCGCTGTTAATTCAAGGACTTTTTTCACGTTATGCATAGGGCATTGGAACTCCCCGGAGACATCGACCTGAGCGACCTATCCTACTTTCTCTATGCCCGGGGGATTCCCCATAAGGTCACAGAAGAGTCAGGCAAACAGGTGATCTGGACTGAGAATGAGGAAAAGTCCCGTATTGTTACCAGCCTTTACCAGCAGTGGCAGTCCGGTGATTTAAAAGTGCTGGCAGCGCCCCCCAGGGCTGGTGTGAATGCGGGTGCTTTGCTCAAGAGTATTCCCTGGCAGAGCATACCGGTCACCTTGCTGTTTATGGTGGCCTGTATGGTGGTCGCGCTGATCACCCGGGCCGGTGCCAACTGGCAGGCAATAGCCTGGTTCTCCTTTATTCCCTTCGAGGTGGCCAACGGCTATCTCTACTTTGGCAGTTTTGGCATGGGGCTCGATCAGGGGGAGTACTGGCGGCTGATCAGTCCGATCTTTCTTCATTTTGGCCTGAGCCATCTGGCGTTCAATATGCTGGCTCTGTATATTTTTGGCAGTCGGCTGGAGACTCGTCAGGGGGGCATTCATCTACTGGCCATCATCGTTTTTACTGCGGTGATTTCCAATGTTACCCAGTATTTCTGGGGTGGCGATGATACTATTTTTGGTGGCTTTTCCGGTGTGGTGTACGGCCTGATGGGGTATTGCATGACCCGGGAAAGGGTGGACCGGAACTGGCAGTTTGGACTCCCGCCGTTTTACTACGGCTTTATGCTGACCTGGCTGGTGGTGGGTTATACCGGCGTTCTGGGTACTATTGGCTTTGGTAATATGGCCAATGCCGCACATACCGGAGGTCTTGTTGCAGGTTGTCTGCTGGGTGCCATTGCCGGTTTACTGTTTAAAGAAAAAGATTGAAAAGGATTCGATACCATGCAGTTAGATGCTTTTCTGGAGAAGATGACGCCTGCTATTCATCAGGCATTGAAGTTGGCTCTGGAGCTGGGTAAGTGGCCTGATGGCCGGGCCATGACGGAAGAAGAACGGGATGTCAGCCTGCAGGCGGTGATTGTTTATGAACACGAACACCTGCCAGAGTCAGAGCGGGTCGGCTATATGCCCGGCAAATGCAAATCCGGTGGTACATCGTCCAAAGAGGACAGCTCTGCTGAAGAGGCCACCATTCTTCGTTTCAGGAACTGAACATTCTCTCTTTATGTTGATGTCGCTCTGTTGGTTGATAACAGGGCCGTTCTTACCCTACACAAGAGTACAACTGTGTCCGAAAGTACCATCACCGGATCGCTCAGTAAAATGCATTCAGACCTGTTGACCGGGACTGAAAACAGCAAGAGCCAGGTTACCTACCAACTGCCCGTTGGCGATCAATTGCTGCCATTGAATGAGCTGCTGGGACAAAAGTTGTCCATGCAGTACCAGGGGGAAATTCATTGCTGCCACTGTGGCCGGAAAACCAAAAAGAGTTTTAACCAGGGGTTCTGTTATCCCTGTTTTAAAAAGTTGCCCCAGTGTGACAGCTGCATTATGAGTCCGGAAAAGTGCCATTATCATCAGGGCACCTGCCGTGATCCCGCCTGGGGAGAAACTTTCTGTATGACAGATCATGTCGTCTATCTGGCCAACTCATCCGGTCTGAAAGTTGGCATTACCCGGGCAACCCAGGTGCCAACCCGCTGGATTGACCAGGGTGCCACGCAGGCCATGCCATTTATTCGCGTGGCGACCCGACAGCAATCAGGGCTGCTGGAAGTGATTTTCAAGGAATTTATCAATGACCGGACCAACTGGCGGGCTATGCTGAAGGGACCCGCTGACCCTCTGGACCTGCAGGATACCGCCCGGGAACTGTTGGACATGAACAATAGTCGGATTACCGCATTGCAGGAGCAATTTGGCATTCAGGCGATACAACCTTTGGCAGGTGTAAAGTCAGATATTGACCCGTCTGCCGTACTGAATATTGATTACCCGGTGATTGAATACCCCGCCAAAGTGACATCCCGATCCTTTGACAAGGAGCCGCTGATTGAAGGCACGCTATTGGGTATTAAGGGACAGTATCTGATTTTTGATAATGGTGTGGTCAATATTCGTAAACATACCGCCTATAAGGTGAGCGTGGCTGTAAATTAATCACAGTCCCTGTGCAAACGCTTATGAAAAAGACAACAGGATGGACAAGATGAAAGACTCGCAACCAAAAGCGATTTACCTGAAAGATTATCAGGCACCTGACTACTGGATTGATCAGACCAACCTGACCTTTGATCTGTTTGAAGACCATACGATGGTTACCTCAGTGCTGAGTATTCGTCGTAATCCTGATAATCCGTCAGCCAGCGCTGCAGAAAACGCTCCCCGGAACAAGCTTCCTGAGCTGGTACTGGTGGGGGATGACCTTGAACTTCTTTCTCTTGAAATTGATGACCAGCCATTTCCGGACTTCGTGGAAGAGGGAGGTTTTCTCAGGATTGCCACACCCACAGAAGCGTTCACTTTAAAAACCGTCTGCCGTATCAAACCCCAGGAAAACACCTCCCTGGAAGGGCTCTATAAATCCAATGGTATGTTTTGTACCCAGTGCGAGGCAGAAGGTTTTCGCAAGATTACCTACTACCTGGACCGTCCTGATGTGATGTCCCGGTTTATCACCCGAATCACCGCCGACAAGACAGCGTATCCGGTGCTTCTCTCCAATGGTAATGATATTGAGCGTGGCGAGCTGGACCATGGCAGGCACTTTGTCACCTGGGAAGACCCCTTCAAAAAGCCAAGCTACCTGTTTGCCCTGGTCGCGGGTAATTTGCAGTATGTGGAAGATCACTTTACCACCATGAGTGGCCGTGAGGTGACACTGAGGCTGTTTACCGAAGCGCACAATATTGACCAGTGCGATCATGCCATGATCTCTCTGAAGAAATCCATGAAGTGGGATGAACAGGTCTATGGTCGTGAATACGATCTGGATATTTTCATGATCGTCGCCGTTGATCATTTCAATATGGGTGCCATGGAAAACAAAGGTCTGAATATCTTTAATTCAGCCTGTGTGCTGGCCAGTCCGGAAACGGCGACAGATGCCCGCTTCCAGCGGGTTGAAGCGATTGTTGCCCACGAATATTTCCACAACTGGTCCGGTAACCGGGTTACCTGCCGGGATTGGTTTCAGCTGAGTCTGAAAGAAGGGTTTACCGTGTTCCGGGATTCGGAATTTTCCGCGGATATGAACTCCCGGGGGGTAAAACGCATTGAGGATGTCAACATTCTCCGTACCGCCCAGTTTGCTGAAGATGCCGGGCCAATGGCGCATCCGGTAAGACCTGAGTCGTTTATTGAGATTTCCAATTTCTATACCGTCACCGTTTATGAAAAAGGGGCGGAAGTCGTACGGATGATTCATGGCATTCTTGGGCCAGAGGATTTCCGCAAAGGGTCAGATCTTTACTTTGAGCGCCATGATGGTCAGGCCGTGACCTGCGAAGATTTTGTCAAAGCCATGGAAGATGCTTCTGGCCGCGACCTGGGCCAGTTCCGCCGCTGGTACAGCCAGGCAGGTACGCCAGTACTTAAGGTCAGTGATGAATACGATGAAGAGAACAAGCAGTACCGGCTGACCATTGAGCAATCCTGTCCTGCGACACCGGGGCAGAAAGAAAAGCTGCCATTCCATATTCCTGTGCGTATCGGCCTGCTGGACGGAGAGGGTGAGGATCTGCCGCTTAATAACGCAGGAGACACCGATCAGGTACTGGATGTTAAACAGGAAAAGGAAACATTCACCTTTGACAATATAGAAGAGCGCCCACTGCCTTCTATATTAAGAGGGTTCTCTGCGCCGGTGCGGGTCAGGTATGACTATTCCCGTGATGACCTGCTGTTCCTGATGGAAAACGACAGCGATCACTTTAACCGCTGGGATGCCAGCCAGCGTCTGGCCAGTGGTGTGATTGATGAAATGGTGGCGGCCCTGGAACAGGGCAGGGAGTGCAGCCCGGATGAAAGCCTGATCAAGGCGTTCGGGACGATTATCACCGATGAGTCGCTGGATCTGGCGGTGAAAGCCGAGATGCTGTCATTGCCATCGGAAGCGTCCCTGGCGGAACAGGCGATTGAGGTTTACCCGCAGTTTATTCATCAGGCACGCTTGACCGTCAAGAATGCGATTGCCTCTGCGCACCGTGAGTCACTGGAAACTCTGTGGCGCTCTTTAAGCATCAATAAGCCTTACCGACCTGAGGCGGAAGATATTGCTGAACGCACGCTGAAAAATATCAGTCTGTCCTATCTGACCAGTCTGGATGATAAAGGCATGTTGGCGCTGGCGGAGCAGCAGTATCACGGCGCGTCCAATATGACCGATCGTTTTGCAGCACTGGTCAGTATCGTTAATGCTGGCTGTCAGAATCGTGAGCTGGTTGAGGAAGTGCTGGCGGATTTCCGGGAACGTTATCAGGATGATACCAATGTCATGGACCAGTGGTTGTCGGTACAGGCCGCCAGTCCATCACTGGGAACCCTGGAACATGTTCTGGCACTGATGCAGCATGAGATTTTTGATGCCACCAGTCCTAACAAGCTGCGTTCTGTGCTGGGTGGTTTTGCCGGCAATATGAAGCAGTTTCACCGTGTGGATGGCCTGGGGTATGAGTTCCTGACGGATCAGTTGCTGGATCTCGATAAGAAAAACCCGCAGATCGCTGCACGGCTGATGACGCCTTTAACCCGCTGGCGTAAATTTGAGCCTGGCTGTCGTGAACGTATGCGTAAGGCATTGGAGAGAATTAAAGCAACGCCCGGCCTTTCTTCTGATGTTTATGAAGTAGTCACCAAGAGCCTCTGAGGTTTCGATTTAAGCCGGCTTCCTGAACAAGGTGCCGGCTTCCACAAGCATTCGCCTCGTTCGTTCAGTGGCACCCACAATAGCAGTGCTGGTGCCATGACCAGATCGCATGTAAATCGATGGCAATGATTAAGCCGTGCGTTTCCACACCAGCTTATCGGCGAAATCACCATCGGTGGCGCTGAGGGTTAGCAGATCACCGTCAAACTCATACTTTCTTTCCAGAACAGTACCTATCCACTGGGGTATCAGACTGTTTTTAATATGGTGTTGTACCCTATCTCCGCTCACAGTAAATGGGCCGCAATAGGCAACATAGCCCATGGCGGAGCGGCAGAAGAGTTCTTTTAGCCGATCAAACTTCTGTTGTTTTTCAGCGGTCAATTCTGGTGCCTGGATACCTGCCGGGGGGGCGAGTTGCATACGGGCGGCAAACAGATGGCGACGATCCTGCGGTACGGGCGGACGATCTGTTTCCATCAGGGTGGCTGATACCCAACCGTTTTCAGTGTAGATAATATGGCCTTCGGAATTACCGTCAAATGGGTAGACAACATAGCCGGATGGTTTGTGGGTAACGGACCATTCCTCAAGAGCCCAGACGCCGACAAAGTCGTTAGTGTCAGTCATTCTGTGTTCTCCTGCCGGGGGGTGTTGCCACCTTGGTGCCTTGATAGTACGAGCTGTTTGTTATTCATGACAGGTGCCTTTTTTTATCGTTTTTTATAATGTAAAACCGTTGGCTCGGCTAAAGCAGGCGTATACTAACACAAATTGCCGTTTATTATGCTCAAAAGCCGCTGGCAAAAAATAGCCTCCCTGGCACAGCTGGTCACTACCGATGGCGATACCCTGCAATGAACACAACATGACCAGGCGGACAGATGGCTTTTTTTATCCATAATCGTTTTATTTTCAATATCTACACCCGGATAGACTTCGCTGTTCAATAATGTTTGTTTATACTCGTCTCACTAAAAACAAGAATATAAAAAGAAGGGAAGTCGTATGCCTGTTGCCATTCTGTCTTTCGTATTACTGTCTGTTGCAATCTTGTCAGCCGAATCGGTGTATGCCTTATCTTCAAAGCCTCCTGTTGACCGCCCGGCGGTCCAGTCCATAAAGGCAGCCAACAGTCTTCTATTGGATGTGACCCGTACTGATGGTGGTGTAAGGCTGGTTTCAGTGGGTGAACGTGGTCACATTGTCTACTCCGATGATCACGGGGTCAGCTGGCAGCAGGCCAGTGTGCCAACCATGCAAATGCTGACGGCGGTGCACTTTCCCTCAGAAACGATTGGCTATGCCGTCGGTCACGATGCCATAGTGCTGAAGACAGAAGATGGTGGCGAAACCTGGCAGCAGATGTATGTTGATCGTGAGGCAACAGTACCGTTGCTGGATGTATGGTTTAGCGACAGCCTTCACGGCTTTGCCGTGGGTGCGTACGGTTACATTATTGAAACGGTAGACGGCGGCAAGAGCTGGGAATTTATCGATGGCCGTATCGCCAATGACGATGAGTTTCACTACAACGCCATTAACGACGATGGTCAGGGCAACCTGTTTCTGGCCGGTGAGGCCGGTATTCTCTTTCGCTCTTCTGACGCGGGCCAGTCCTGGGTAACTCTGGAGAGCCCGTATGAAGGTTCCTGGTTTGGTGTAAGTGGCGGGCATGGTCGTGTTCTGGTTCATGGTTTGCGGGGTAATATTTATCAGAGTGCGGACCTGGGGGAGACCTGGCAACCACTCAGCTCCGGTACCGATCAAACCCTGTTTGGTTCCACCAAACTGACCGATGGCAGTATTGCGCTGGTTGGCAATTCCGGGGCGGTACTGACCGGGTCTGGCGCGGAGCTGGCTTCAGGTACCAACAGTGGTCTGTCGGTTTCACACCGGCCGGACCGGATGACACTGAGTGCACTGGCACCGAGCAGTGATGGGTTTATTGTGGTTGTTGGCCAGGGTGGTGCCTACCGGATGACCCTGGAAGGCAGTGTGTTGGAGTAGAAACAGTTTTATATTGTACGACTGTGAACGTATTTTAAGTAAGCTTTAAAAATAATAACTAAAAGATCCGGGGCAGCCAGTTATGTCGTCTTTTCATCATTCATCCCAATCCTCTCTATCCAGGGAAGGCAGCGAACCAATAGTGGAACGGATGATTTTCAATAATCGTCTGCGGGTTTGCCTGTTGTTCCTGCTGGTCTCACTGTTTCTCACCTGGCAGATGGTGACCGGACTGCGGATGGATGCCAGTTTCCAGAAAATGGTGCCGCTGGAACACCCTTTTATCCAGAATATGCTTCGTCATATGGAAGAGGGGGGCAACTCCGGAAATACCATTCGCATAGCGGTGGCTCCCCGGGATGGCGATATTTTTTCCGCTGAGTATATGGAGTTGCTCAAGCAGATTAATGATGAAGTGTTTTATCTTCCGGGGGTTGATCGAGGCAATCTGAAGTCCCTCTGGACGCCATCGGTTCGCTGGATTGAAGTAACGGAAGAAGGCTTTACCGGTGGGACGGTGATTCCTGACACTTATGACGGCAGTCGGGCCAGCCTGGACCAGCTTCGGGAAAATATTCTGAAATCCGGCCAGGTCGGAAGGATCATTGCCAACGATTTCCGTTCCAGTATCGTCAGTGCACCGTTGTTTGAGAAACATCCGGAAACCGGCGAAAGCCTGGATTACCAGCACCTTTCTGCGCAACTGGAAGTGCTGCGCAGCAAATATGCGGCACAGGGTGTTGATTTGCATATTACCGGAATTGCCAAGATTTTTGGGGACCTGTTCGAAGGCGTGAAAGCCATTGTCTGGTTCTTTATTATCGCCCTTGGCGTTACCAGCCTCCTGTTATTCCTCTATTCCCGCTGTCTGAAAAGCACCTTTATTCCGCTGTTGACGTCCATCATCGCGGTGGTCTGGCAGATGGGGCTGTTGGCTACCCTTGGCTATGGTCTTGATCTTTACTCGGTTCTGGTGCCTTTTCTGGTGTTTGCCATTGGCGTGAGCCACGGTGTCCAGATCATTAACAGTATCAGTGCCGAAACGGCCCGGGGGGCAAACTCCCTGACCGCTGCACGGCGGACATTCCGAGCCCTGTATATTCCCGGCATGGTGGCACTGATTTCTGATGCCATCGGTTTCCTTACCCTGCTGGTGATTGATATTCAGGTGATTCAGGATCTGGCGATTACCGCCAGTGTCGGGGTTGCTACCATCATTTTAACCAACCTGGTTCTGCTGCCGGTGCTGATGTCGTTTATCACAGTCAGCAAACGCTCCGTTGACCATGCCAGAAAGAGCCAGCAGCAGGAGTCCCGGGTCTGGCAAGTGGTCGCCAAACTGGCCAGCCCGAAGGTCATGCCGGTGTCTATCCTGATTGCCCTGCTGGGCTTTGCTGCGGGTGCTTACAAGGCAACTGACCTGAAAATTGGTGATCTTGACCCCGGTGCTCCGGAGTTTCATCCGGACTCCCGCTACAACCTGGATAACCTGTTTATTAATAGCCATTACGCCACCAGTGCCGATCTGTTCGTCACCTATCTGGAAACTCAGCCCGAAGGTTGTAGCCGTTATCCGGTGATGGATGCCATCGACCGATATATGTGGCATATGGAGAATGTGCCGGGGGTTCAGTCTGCGCTCTCGCTGGTCACCGTGTCCAAGCAGGTGATTAAAGGGTTGAATGAGGGAAGTCTGAAATGGCAAAGCCTCTCCCGTAACCCCTATGTGCTGAACAACTCGGTGGGGAATGCGGCTGGACTGTTTAATGCCGACTGTTCCAGTGCGCCGATTATCCTGTTCCTGGATGATCACAAGGCCGAAACGCTGGAGCGGGTGGTTCAGGCGACCCAGGCGTTTGCTGCTATCAATAACACCGAAGAGTTCCAGTTTGTCATGGCCAGCGGTAATGCCGGAGTAGAAGCGGCCATCAATGAGATTATTGCCCAGGCGCAGAATAAAATGCTGTTCTGGGTGTATGCGGTGGTCAGTATTCTCTGCCTGATTACCTTCCGTTCAGTGAAAGCGGTGCTCTGCATTATTATTCCACTGGGACTGACTTCGGTGCTCTGTCAGGCGCTGATGTCTTACCTGGGGATCGGTGTGAAAGTGGCGACCCTGCCGGTTATTGCCCTGGGTGTGGGGATTGGCGTGGATTACGGAATATATATCTACAGTCGTTTAGAGAGTTTTATGAGGCAGGGTATGTCTCTGGAAGAAGCCTATTACGCAACGCTGAAAATAACGGGTAAGGCCGTTACCTTTACCGGTGTAACCCTGGCCATTGGCGTTGGTACCTGGATCTTCTCACCACTGAAATTCCAGGCGGATATGGGTATTTTGCTGACCTTTATGTTTGTCTGGAATATGGTTGGGGCTATTTGGTTGTTGCCTGCTTTGGCCAGGTTGTTGTTGGTGCCTCGGGTTGGGAAAGAGCTTTTGGTTGAAGCATAAAAAAGTTGGCAGTGGGCAGTGGGCAGTGGGCAGATTTTTGTGGGGGGTATTGGAAAGTTGCTCACTGGTGGTTCATTACTTTTCAAATTGTTACAAATGTATTAGTATTCGATCACGAAAAGTCACACGACATTCGCACAATAATAAAAATGCACCTCTAGATGTGCCTGAAGGGAAGTACTAATGAAAAAAATCAATCAATCCCTCTTTGCCCTGTCAACACTGACACTGGCCATGCAGGCTGGTGCTGCGGGTTTTGCCCTGAATGAATCTTCAGCGGCTGCTGCAGGTACTGCTTATGCGGGGCGGGGTTCTAATGCAGAAGATGCTTCTATTATGGCGGCTAATCCTGCGGGTATTGCACTGTTGAAAGAGCGGCAGGTGACTGTGGGTGGGGCTGTTGCTGTTCCTAAAGGGGATTTTAAAGGAACAAGTACTATTACTGCTGGTGGAAATCCTGTCGGTAGTATTAGCAGTAGTAATGATGAGTTCCTGAATACTTCTGTGATCCCAT
Organism: Salinisphaera sp. G21_0; assembly: GCF_017744115.1. GTDB lineage: Bacteria > Pseudomonadota > Gammaproteobacteria > Pseudomonadales > Endozoicomonadaceae > Endozoicomonas. The sequence continues at coordinate 118,819 of NZ_JAGHQW010000009.1, forward strand.
TTGGTTACTTCTCAATGCCGGTAGATGATCAGCTTTCTTTCGGTTTTGGTGTATATGCTCCATTTGGTTCGTCCACAGACTACGATGATAACTGGGCCGGGCGATATCTTGCCGATGAAACTCAAGTTACTATCGTTAATTTCCAGCCAACAGTCGGCTATAAGTTTTCTGACCAGCTCTCCTTGGGTTTAGGTGTTTTCGCTACCTATGGAGAAGGAGAGCTCAGCCGCTTTGTTTACCCTCAATCACCGAATGATAATGTTGTTATTAAAGGCGATGATGTGGCTTATGGCTGGAATATTGGTGCAATTTGGCAGCCACAAGAGTCAACATCCCTGGGTGTTAGCTATAGATCAAGTATCAAGCTGAAGCTGAAAGGAGAGGCCACTGGTTCGGGAGCTTTATTTGGTGGTGGGACAGTGACTGAAAAAGCCAAGCTGGATATAACCCTGCCTGAAAATGTAGATATCAGTCTGACGCATAAAATAGATGATCGCTGGACAGTAATGGCCGGAGCAACATGGACTCGATGGAGCCAGTTCGACAAGTTGGTCATTAGTTCTGATGAAGCGTCTGGGTCTGGCCCGGTCTCTAATCCCATTCCAGGAGCTTCGCCAGCCCCAGGAATTATCACCTACGTTCAGGAAAATTGGAAAAACTCCTGGGCATTTGCGCTGGGTGCAAGTTATAAGTACAGCGATCAGCTGACTCTGAAAGCAGGCTACGCACTTGACCAGACTCCGGTTCAAGATGATTACCGCACGGCCCGTATTCCTGATGGTGATCGTAACTGGTTAACTGTGGGAGCGAAGTATGAGCTGGGTAATGACTGGACTGTTGATGCAGCCTACGGCTATATGTTCGCTGGAACGGTGAAAATCGATGAAGGAAACTATAACGATGATGGTTCCCCTGCTACTGGCGCAGGAGCTTCTCCTGCATTTAACCTCAAAGGCGAATACAACAACACCGCCCACGTATTCAGCGCATCGGTAACCAAGCGCTTCTAAAACCAAAAGGTCTTGTCTGACCCTGTAAAAGCGATTGTAAAAGAATTGCCCGGCCATTGCCGGGCATTATTTTTTCTGCGGGTGGTGAATTTGTTGACTACTTTGTTGATATGAATAAATCAACAAAAGAAATCCCATGGGGGGGCGAGTGCTAATGAATACACCTGCTTCACTTCAGCTCACCCTGGCGGCGCAGTCACTCCCGTCCAATAGTGAGATTGCCAGTGGCAAACAGATATCTTCAAGGGCTGAAAAAAATGCTGGTACGTCTTTTTCAGGTCATATAATCAATGATTCCTCAGAGGCATGTTCAGGTACATCGTCGTTAATGTCTGATTCAGACGATGTTGTTGAAGCAAAGTTGGAAACCCCCAGTAATGACCCAATAGTTTGCCGTTCTGTTACCACTGCTGACGAGCTTTGCAGGAGAATCCGCCTGTTGACTACTTCAGCTTCCAGACCGTCTACGAGTGCAAATATTTCGCTTCCGGATATAAGAGAAGAGGGTGCTGATGATCCTCAGCCAGATATGGTACGGAATAAGTATGTCCTGGATGTACGTGGAAAATACGATTTCCAAACGCTGCGCATTAGCTTGATTCGGCAACATTTACACCAGGCACTGGAACCATTGCTATCTCTGTTGGCTGAGGACAAAAATATAAAAGGCGTCGTCAGGCATAAGGAGGATCCCCTTGTAGTGACCGTCGATATGGAAGCTTATAATCAGGGAAAGATTGCTTCCTTAGGGCCCCATTTTGCTTCTCTGCTCAGATACGAGGCTGATGATCCCCACTACCCCTATGTATTCTGGGATACTGAAGGTTGTATTACGGTTAAAAACTTGCTTCTGATCCGTTACAGTACGCCGGCTTTTTAATTACCTGTTGCCGTTAAAAAACCTGTTCCCGTTAAAAGAATAACGCCGCAAAACACCCGCAAACGGTCATTACCAGCAGCAGCTTTTTCAGTGTGTCTGGTTTGGCCTTAATGGCAAACTTTACGGAAAGGTGTGCGCCAATGATATAACCGATGGACAGAACCAATGCCGGAATCCAGGCCACCTGGTCACGGACAATAAAGACGACCAAGGCCACTACCGTAAAAGCCAGGGTGCAGACCAGTTTCAGGGCATTGCCACGCACCAGGTCGTAACGGAGAACGCCACATACCGCCGCCAGCAAAATAAAGCCGACACCTGCCTGCACAAAGCCGCCATAGAATCCGGCTATGGTCAGGCCGACCCAGGATTTCGGTGAGTCTGCCACTTTCAATGGCACAGTACCTTCTGGCGGAACAATCATGGCTGGCCGCAGTACCATAATCAGGCTCATGCTGACCATGGCTCCCAGCAGCATGGGCTTTAATGCCCACTCCGGGCTGTAAGACGCGGTCACTGCTCCCGCCAGGCCTCCCGCCAGGGTAGGGATCATCATGGGCAGAATCTCTCCAGTCTCCAGACGGTTATGTTGCCTGAAGCCCAGGGCTCCGGTCAGGCTCTGCAGGAAAATGCCAACCCGATTGCTGGCATTGGCAATATCAGCGGGCATGCCCATGACCATCAGGGCTGGCAGCGTCAGGTTGGAACCGCCCCCCGCCAGTGTGTTGATGATGCCTGCCACTATGCCCAGTGTGATCAGTATTGCGGATGATACTACCGTGACTTCCATAAACCGTTCCTGTTGTCGCCTTTTTGTTCGGGAAACCGAAGTTTTGTCAATTAAGTAAATCTATTATAGGTATTCTTTTAATTAATTTTTATGTTCGATGATTTGGTCGTAATCTTTATCACGTGAAAGGCAAACTTAAACCAGAAAACACTCTCCGAGAGAAGCGAAAAGGAAAATCAAATGACTCAATCTCTGATTAACACTGTGATCAAGCCATTCAAAGCCACTGCTTTCCACAATGGCGAGTTTATCGATGTGACCGAACAGAGCCTGCTGGGCAAGTGGTCAGTGGTCTTCTTTTACCCGGCTGACTTCACCTTTGTCTGCCCAACGGAACTGGGTGATCTGGCTGACCATTACGAGAAACTACAGTCCCTGGGCGTCGAAGTATACTCCGTGTCAACGGATACCCACTTCACCCATAAGGCATGGCATGACAGCTCTGAAACCATCAAGAAAATCCAGTTCCCGATGATCGGCGATCCAACGGGCACCATCACCCGCAACTTCGGTGTGATGATTGAAGAAGATGGTCTGGCACTGCGTGGCACCTTTGTAATCAATCCTGAAGGTGAAATCAAGGCCATCGAAACCAACGACCTGGGCATTGGCCGCTCAGCCAAAGACCTGGTGCGTAAGGTACAGGCTGCCCAGTACGTCGCTGAGCATGACGGCGAAGTTTGCCCGGCCGCATGGCAGCCAGGTGAAGAGACTCTGGCACCATCCCTGGACCTGGTTGGCAAGATCTAAGTAATAGATTACCGCTGATAGCCTGCCCGGACAGCCTGTTCGGGCATGGCTCAAAGGCTGACCAGGAATAGTGAGTAAACCGTTGTTCAATATTCCTGGCCAGCTTTACAGAGGCTTGTCTGAGAAGCCCGGTCAGAACAAGCCTGATCGAAGAAAGGAAGAAACCGTTTTTATCATAAACAGGGGTGCGACCATGCTCGACACAAATGTGAAAGCCCAGTTACAGAATTACCTGCAAAATCTGAAAACAGCCGTTGAGCTGTCGGTATTCCTGGACGACAGCGATAAGTCAGCGGAAATGGCCTCCCTGGCCAACGACATTGCCAGCCTGTCTGACAAGGTATCTGTCACCAAATCAGACAACAGCAATGAGCGCAAACCCTCCATGCTGGTTCGCTCGGCGGCAACGGGCAGTGAAATCCGCTTTGCCGGCCTGCCCATGGGCCATGAATTCACCTCCCTGGTACTGGCGCTGCTGCACAGTGGTGGTCACCCCATTAAGGTGGATGATTCCGTGGCAGAGCAGGTAAAAGCACTGGAAGGTAACTACCGCTTTGAAACTTACGTTTCCCTCAGCTGTCAGAACTGCCCGGATGTGGTGCAGGCGTTGAACATCATGTCAGCCCTGAATCCCAACATCACCAATGTGATGATCGATGGTGCTTTGTTCCCGAACGAAGTGGACGAACGGAAAATCATGGCCGTACCCTCGGTTTACCTGAACGGTGAACTGTTTTCCCAGGGACGTATATCTGTGCAGGAAATCCTGAACAAACTGGATGCCGGGGCTGCCCGGCGTCAGGCAGAAGCGATCTCGGAAAAAGCACCGTTTGATGTGCTGGTGGTTGGCGGTGGCCCTGCCGGTGCCTCTGCTGCCATCTACAGTGCCCGAAAAGGCATTCGTACCGGTATCGTGGCGGACCGTTTCGGTGGTCAGGTGATGGATACTGTTGGTATTGAAAACTTTATCTCCGTTAAGGCGACGGAAGGCCCTAAACTGGCCGCGAGCCTGGAAGAACATGTCCGTGACTATGACGTGGATATCATGACTCAACAGCGTGCCAGCCGGATTGTGGCGGCGGAACAGGTGGGTGATCTGATTCAGGTTGAGCTGGAAAGTGGGGCAACATTGCACAGTCGCTCACTGGTTATCGCCACTGGTGCCCGCTGGCGGGAAATGAACGTGCCCGGCGAGCAGGAGTATCGGGGTAAAGGCGTCGCCTATTGCCCACACTGTGATGGCCCACTGTTCAAAGGTAAAAAAGTTGCAGTCATTGGTGGTGGTAACTCCGGTATTGAAGCCGCAATCGATCTGGCAGGTATTGTTGAACATGTCACTGTTCTGGAATTCGACAGCAGACTGAGAGCAGATGAAGTGCTACAACGCAAGGCCCGCTCCATGGGTAATATCGATATCATTACCGAAGCACTGACCACTGAAGTGCTGGGCGATGGTGAGAAAGTGACCGGGCTGCGTTACACCGACCGGGCAACGGATAACAGCAATACAATTGAGTTGTCGGGTATTTTTGTCCAGATTGGCCTGATACCTAACGCCGAGTTCCTTAAGGACACCCTGGAGTTAAGCCCACGTGGTGAGATTATTGTCGGTGCCCAAGGTGAAACTTCGCTACCCGGCGTGTTTGCCGCCGGTGATGTCACCACCGCACCTTACAAACAGATCATTATTGCCATGGGCGGTGGTGCAAATGCGGCGTTGGGTGCCTTTGATTACCTGATCCGGACGCCGGAGCCACAGCAGCAGAAAGCGGCTTGATTGTCGGTACTTTGATATTTTGACATAAAACTTTAGTTTTTGACCAAACAGACCTCGGTAACAATACTCCACGTGTTGTATAACCGAGGTCTTTTTTATGTACCGCAGAAAACTCGGAAAATCCAAGGTTAACAATATTCATGTCGACGACAAAGAAACAACCATATTTTGACTCTTAGGGTGGACATTAAGCTTACCCCGCCATTTTCAATGGCTTTTGAATGGAACCACGAAGGACACAAAGACACGAAGGAAAAGAAAATCTCTTCTTTGTGCTCTTCGTGTCCTTCGTGGTTCCATCTTTAACTTACCGAAGAGGGGAGTAGACGCTTAATGTCTACCCTAAGTATCAATCCTTACCTCGTTCCCACACAGAGCGAGGGAAGGTTAGCTACTTAAATACACGGCTTGAGCCTACCTTACATATCCTCCACAATAGCGACTGACGTCGTAAGCCAGGCGTTTGTGCCAGCCGAACATCTCTGCACACCCGCACTCCTACTTGCAAGATTCAGAACACTCTATGTCTCAGTCCCATAACAACCTCGCTGCCTTTATCTGGTCTGTTGCTGACCTGCTGCGGGGGGATTTCAAACAGTCCCAGTATGGCCGGATCATCCTGCCATTTACCCTGTTGCGCCGTCTGGAGTGCGTACTCGCGCCCTCCAAAGAGGCGGTGCTGGCCAAATATGAGCAGGTGAAAACCATGAACCTGCCCGCCGATGGCAAGGAGAAAGTGCTGCTGCCTGCCACCCGCACCCGGAGAACCCGCAGGGCCTGACCTTCTTCAACACTTAGCAGATGGACCTGTCCAGACTGGGGCAGACCGGGATTAAAGACAACCTGGAGAATTACATCCAGTCCTTCTCCAAAGATGCCCGGGAGATTTTCGAGCACTTCCGTTTTGACGAATTTATTGATGCCCTGAACGCCAGTAATCTGCTATTCAAGGCGGTACAAAAGTTCGGCACTATTGATCTCAGTCCGGCAGCGGTGTCCAATCATGAAATGGGTCTGGTGTTTGAAGAGTTGATTCGTCGTTTTGCGGAATCCTCCAACGAAACTGCCGGTGAGCACTTTACTCCAACTTCTGATAACCAGAACCCCAGCCGTATCGGTATTATCCTTAACGGTTCGCCGTTGTTTACCGGCGGTGCGGGCAGTGGTGAGAGCGAGATTCGCCGTTATATTCTCGAAGCCGACTTGTTAGAAGCCATTGTCGCTCTGTCCACGGATATGTTCTACAACACCGGCATCGCCACCTATGTGTGGGTGCTGAGCAATAAGAAAACTGACGCCCGCAAGGGGAAGGTGCAGCTGATTAATGGCACCAAACTGTTTGGCAAAATGCGTAAATCCCTTGGCTCCAGGCGCAATATCATGAGCGAAGACGATATTGCCACCAAGACAGTCTCACCCATAAAGCCATGGGCTATGCCCTGAACCAATGGTCAAAACTGGTCGTGTACTGTGAAGATGGCGACCTGAATATCAGCAATGCAGCGGCGGAAAATGCTATTCGCCCCTTTACTCTTGGTCGCAAGAACTGGCTTTTTGCTGATACACCAAAAGGTGCCAGACCAGCGCCATCTTTTACAGCCTGATCGAAAGTGCAAAATCCAATGGCCTGGAGCCTTTTGAATACCTGAACCACATTTTAAAAGAGCTGCCTTATGCGGAAACGGTTGAGAAACTGGAGCAGCTTCTACCCTGGGCAGTGAAGGCATCTCAAGAATAAGCTGATCTGGTAGGGTTGGCTATTACGCTGGTTAAATTGGCGCTTACCAAAGAAAAGCTGGGAAAAGTCGCTTTGAAGACCAAAGATGAGTTCACAGGTTTTGTTCGTAGCAAGATGCGAGCACTACAAAAAATGCCTGAAGTGGTGCAAGGTTTTTTCAGGTTGCATGACGCCAGCTATGCTTGCAGTCAATGTTAACTATAATGGCTGGAAATCGGTAATAACAGGCGGGAGCTGCGGCTATTATGGATGAAATCAAGTTTGGTGTTCAGTCGGCACTTTCACATTCATGGCACAGACATTCAGACTCCTTGATGCCAGTCAGGGCCGCAAAATCGCTTGTTAATGGCATCAAGGCAAGTTTTGGTGGTTATTCTGTCAGCGTTTTGCGTTCTATCACCACAAAGTTGATGAAAGAACACCCTGATGCATGGTTTACTAAAGCACTCCACGAACCATTAAGTGCTTATAACATTAACATCCCGCTAGCCTGCGAGAGATCAACTTGCTATGTTGTCAACAAGATAAAACAGCTGCATGAAAAAGGGCGAAGTTTACAGGTTAAACTCGTTTTCAAGCAGGATGGTTCTATCGTTCAAATTCCCATGTATAACTCTGATAATTCCTGGTTACCAAAAAACCTTAATGGTCGAGTCTGCCGCTCTGATAATGACACCATAGCTCCTGGAGAAAAAATAGTCTGCCGACATATTGCCTGGGCTTATGCCAAAAATGTATTCGGCCGGGGCAAAGATAGTTTTAAAAGAATAAATACCTCAGAAAAAATGCAGTCAACCTTTGCAAATACATCTAATCATCCAAACGAATCTGTAGAGAATTATCGATATGGATTATTTGCTGATGGATATTATTTCCTTGAGGGAAAGTTTTCAGAGGCCATTACAGGGCTGGTAAAAAAGTATTGGAAAATGTCGGCTGGCGACGAAAAGAACTTTTATTTTCGTTCACGCGACGATGGAGCAATTGACCACTCAATGGCCTTGAGATTAAAGAAGCAGGATGGATGCATGAAGGTTATTTTTTATGACCCTAACGCTACACTTATGCACAGAACAATCCTTCTCTCGGAACCAGATTTGGCTGCACACATTACTGGTGAAGATCTTCAAGCCAGCTTCCTCTCTCATGGAGCACTTATTAATATTGATGATTATAAGAAATTTTCTAACGAATGTGATGTGCAGTGCTTTGGTGCCTCACCCAATGTGATGAGTCATCATATACAAATAGCACCCGGGCATTATCCCGAGATAGCACGCTGGCAATTGCTTGCCCTGTGAGATCACCCTGTAGCAAATGGATCATGGTTAATTAATAAAAAGGGATAACATCTATTGGATTAAATAGATCTTGATAATGGGCGAAGTCTTCAGGTTCAACCTGGGAGGCTGTCCGAGAATAGACTGCCCTACTGCGGTGGCAGCAAATTGGTCTAAAAAGTCGGAAATTTTTAGCAAATAGAACCACTATTCACTAAAAATTTCCGACTTTTTATCCTCAATTTTCTGCCATCCTCGCTACGGGCGCTATTCTCGGTCAGCCTCCTAGTGGGTAGGGAACGTGCTCCTGTAAACAGGTTGCCGTTTCCCCCCCCTCCGAACCGTGCGTGCAACTTTCACTGCACACGGCTCTCTATGCTGTTACGGGGACTGTACCTGTTGTCTGGCAGCTTGCCAGCATGCAGCAGGTCATGGCATTCAACACAGAGTACGAGAGTTTTGCGATTTCTCGCTATCATGAGTCTTTGCCATGTCTTTGTAGTCTCAAGTCCCTCTAATTTTCGTTGTGTTCTTCCGGAAAGCATATTCACTATCCATTACCGTCGAAAATTAAAGATCACACAACACTGCCTCCCTTCCCCCTTCTCCCTTTCGGCTTTCACTCGCATCACTGCTTGCTTATACCGTCCGGATAGGCCTGATTGTTTACCGACTGCCAGTACCATTACAGCCTGACATTGGGTACTACGGAGACTCTGTCGCCATACAGGTCAATGACCAGCTTAGGCGATCCCATGTTTCCAGTGCATAAGAGATGCTATGCTCTTAGGTTCCCTGTCCGTCATTTAACCTGCTTTGATCTCAGGTGGCCCGACCCTGCTGGTTGAGATTTGCATTCGCTGACCCCAGCGTCACAGAGGTCTCTCAAAGGTCGGCGCAACTCAGTAGCAATCATGGGCTGCGGGTGCGGTGAAACGCCATGACCAGGGTTTAAACAGTATGGTCTTAACCATAGGCACATTACCTTGACCGGCATCGTTCGGATTGCTCCCCTTTGCTCAGCCTTTTCTGTAGATGCTATGTTCAGCACTCCTTTTCAGGATTTCAGCCTGTTACCAAGCGTACCTAACTACAGTAACGTGAGTTCGATGCAAGAAAAGACAAGGGAACCCCACTGGTTTAACGTAAGCGCCAAAATAACCCACGTCCTACCCTGCTCAGATTTGATCAAGGATCATAAAGCCTCTGATCAGGCTCCAATGACCAATCCAGAAACCACTAAAGAACAATGGCTGCAACGAATCGAAGCCTGGCATGACTCCGGGCTGAGCCAAAAGGCCTGGTGCCGACAAAATGGCGTCAGGCCATCACAGTTTGGTTATTGGAAAAAGAAACTGTGGACCATGAATCAACCTGTCATGCGCCCGTCGTCCACTTTGCCTGAGTCCGGGAAGAGCTGGACATCATTCCAGCCCGGTGCCCCCTTTACTCTTGGTCGCAAGAACTGGCTTTTTGCTGATACACCCAAAGGTGCCAGCGCCATCTTTTACAGCCTGATCGAAAGTGCAAAAGCCAATGGCCTGGAGCCTTTCGAATACCTGAACCACACTTTAAAAGAGCTGCCTTATGGGGGGTTGAGAAACTGGAGCAGCTTCTACCCTGGGCAGTGAAGGCATCTCAAGAATAAGCTGATCTGGTAGGGTTGGCTATTACGCTGGTTAAATTGGTGCTTACACAATAAAAATAACAGTCAGGCAAAACGGTTCATCCGACAATCCTTACAGCGTTGCAAAATCCGAAGCATGCCTGCCTTTTTCTTACTGGTCCATTCTTGAATTATCAACTTGTCGGTGTTTTATTTAATGGTCTAAGTTTCTTTGGGTTATAAAAAAAATATTTCAATTGCATATAAAGGTTATATTGATATGAACACTGCAACAACCAAACAATCCGTTCCAACAAGTCAAACCGTTATAACAAGTCAACCCGTTCCAACAAGCCAACACATTCTGCAAAAAGTAAGTGTAAGCCGTGTCAAAAAGGCCGGTAACTGCTTTGCCAATACCGGCGGTGGAGTATTTTGTGGCTGGGTGTGTGCAATGTATTGGGGCGCTAGCTACACTGCACCCATACTTACCGGGGCACTTGTCGGCTGCTTAGCTACCAGTGGCTCCGAAACAATAACAAAAATTTATAACAGAGTCATAACTTCAAAAAACCCGGCCGAGCAAGCACCTGAAACTGTTTGAACATTTGTCATGGGTTATTGCACCGGTTGACCGGTATGGAGTTCCAGGCCGCCTGACACCGGCAGGTTAACGCCATTGCAGGAGCGGGAGGCATCGGAGGCGAGGAAGTACATGGCCTCGGCCACCTCTTGCGGGGTGCAGATGCGTCCCAGGGGGGTAGCCTGGTTAAACTGATCGACGACATCGGTCGGGTTGGCCAGAAACATCGGCGTTGCACAGGCAGAAGGACAGACATTATTCACCCGGATATTGTACTTGCCATAATCCAGGGCCATAGCCCTGGTCAGGTTGACCACCGCTCCTTTTGCCGCATTATAAGCGGCCATGTTGTAGTCACCGTTCAGTCCGGACACCGAAGCGGTATTGACGATAGTACCACCGCCGTTGGCAATCATGGATGGGACAAAGTATTTGCTGGTCAGGAAAATTGATTTCACATCCACAGCGAACAGCGTGTCCCAGTCCTCCTCGGAGGTATTGTGCAATTCACCACCGCGCCAGATGCCCGCATTATTGATAATACTGTCGATGCCACCGAGGGAGGCCATGGTCTGCTCATGCAGCGCCTTGACGGATGCGCTGTCTGAAACATCACAAGGATGAAAATGAATATTCTGTAAACCTTCCTCCAGAAGCTCAGTACAACGGGCACGACCTTCGGTGTCGTTCAAGTCCGCCATCATGACGATCCAGCCACGGTCGGCAAACAGGTGGGAGGCGCTTAATCCCATACCAGACGCTGCACCGGTAATCAGTACTCGCTTCATAGTTTGGCAGCCGCATCAATAACTTTGTGTGAATGGATCTGAGCTAGGAGGCTGTCCGAGAATAGACTGCCCTACTGCGGTGGCAGCAAATTGGTCTAAAAATTCCGTTTTGTTCGGTAAATAGCCCCGCTATTCACCTCACAAAACGGAATTTTTATCCTCAATTTTCTGCCATCCTCGCTACGGGCGCTATTCTCGGACAGCCTCCTAGTGTCACCTTGAATACAGAAAAAACTTTTACAGCTCATTAGATTTTTTGACGCACGCGTCTAGTATGGTTCTACCTACAACAACAAATTGGCTGATGTTATGGATCCAGCAGCGTTCTCTAGAAAAACACCTGACATGTTGTCTAATGTAGTTAGCTCATCCGGAACTGTTGACACTCGTACTGCCAGTGCACCAGAAGTCAGAAATACGGCAGTTTATGGCAGGTTTTCCATAGCACGAACTACTGATGTGCAGCCAGTCCATTGCGTGGATAGTGTAATACCTATGGTGTCACAGTTAAGGGAGCTTTCCCCTCCGTACATGTTTGGTTGCGGAGTTTCAAGTGTCGATCATATACCAAGGAATTTGTCCCTGTATACTCATTATGCCATGGCCCCGGCGCTTGACCATTATTACCTGGGAGAGCAGGCAGGATTTGATATGAGTTCTGTTTACCGTCCCCGGCCACCTTATCGGACTGCTACTTCCACCCAGGTAGTGGCTATGGGTGGGGAGCCTGGTCCGTCAGTTTCTGCTGATACGATAAAGAGCAAAGCTGATACGTTAATGAGCAAAGCTGATACGATAAAGAGCAAAGCTGATACGAGCGAAATGGATGCCCAGCCAGTAGAACCTGAGTTTCATGCACGTAGATTGCGGACCACCTTTCAGGATTGGCAACTTCAGAGACTTAATACTGCTTTTCAACGCAACAAGTATTTAACCACGTTTCAAAAGGCTACATTGGCTTTGAAGTTGGGTGTAAAAGAATCACAGGTACAAACATGGTTTCAGAATAAAAGATCGGCCATCAAAAAGCAGGCCTCTTCGGTCATAAAAAGCTCTCGATCTGGCAGGGCATCGAAAGCAGCTGCTTCCCAGGCCCTTTCGACGAAGCAGCCAGTGTCTTCAGTATCACGGCAGGAAGTTAGTGCTCAGCATAGATATGCATTATTTCGCGAGAGTAAAGTAATCAGCACGGCTATGGCTCAATCACCAGATGAAGCGTTGCAGATAATATCAGCGAATCTCAAAGATACTCCTCAGGCACAATCTTCTCTTTCAGTTGCTGACTATAGTCAATCCGGTTGTCCCGGGCCCGGACTTCCTGCAACTACTCCAGGGATTGAATTAACTGATGCTGATGATGAGTCAGATTCTTCCACCTCAACTGAAACATGAGCTGGCAACTAAACGTCAACAGGCTTTACAGAATAACTTCTACCTGTTGACTGGATTTTTTGATTCTTGTGTCTATTACCTATAACTAACTGGCTGATTTCATGGACCCTGCATTGCTTTCCCCCGACCAATCTTGCACACCGTTGCCTGGCGCAGTTGGCGCATCTAAAAATGCTCACCCTCGTTCAGCCTCTGGAACAAAACCTGAAAATGTGACTTTCTGCGGCAGGTTTGCTGCAGCCCATCCGGATACTGAGCCAGTTTATTCCGGGCACGAACCAGTTTGTTCTGCGGATGAATTATTACCCTGGACGTCACAGGCAAGGGACTTTTTTCTGCCGGATAGATTTGGCATGGAGGTTGCCAGTATTGGTAATGTGTCAAGGAATATTCCCCTGTTTGACCAGCCTGCCATGGCATCAGCTCTTCCCCCTTATCACAATAGGCATCAGGGACTGGCTGGGCCTGGTATGAGTTCTGGTCCCGGGCCTTCTGACCGGGCGGTTATTTCCACCAGAACAGAGGATGATCTGGCAGGAAGTTGCCAATCAGCTCCTTCAGGGGAGATAACAAGCCAAGCTGATACGAGTGAATCACATCCCCAGCAGGCAAGCACGGCACTTGCAGCACCCAGAAAACGATTATATGTGCCTGAATGGAAAGCTAAACAACTTGATAAGGTATTTCAACGCAGGGCTTATGTCACAATCCAGGAACGAGCTTTTCTGGCGGCAGAGCTGGGTATGACAGAAGAGGAGGTTCGAGTATGGTTTCAAAATAAAAGAACGAGTATTAAAAGGCGATGTTTGTCGGATAGTATAAAAAACAGCGCTCAAAATATGATGTCGTCAAGAGCGGTTTCACGGGTCTTGGGGGATCAACAGCAAAGTGTTTCATTGCCCTGGCATGGGATTGGTGAGAATCAGGAATATAAATTAATTTGTGAGAGGTATGTAATCACCAGTACTGTGGCTAGATCACCAGTTGCAGCGCTGCAAGAGATGTTAGTAGACATCGAAAGAAATCCCACGGTACGATTTTCCCGTTCAGTCGCTAATTACTGCCAATCCAGACTTTCTCAACCTGAACCCTCTGCAACGAGTTCAAATACTGCTCCGGGGGAATGAATAAGGTTGGTAATAAGCCATCTGTCGGCTTATCCATGACTGGCGACTGCAAAGGGAGCACCTGATTGCTGATAGCCATCTGACCTTTCTCACTGAATCAAGGTAAGATAGCACTATCTTCATTTTTCACAATCTTCACAATGGCATCAGGGCAAAAAGGATTTCTTTTAAGTCGGCAGAGTTCAGACCGGCGTAATCAGACGGAAATGGTCTTCTGGGTAGTGACCGATGGGCAACCGGTATGCCTGGTGATAGATAACGAGCTGGCCGTCTTTTTTCTGCCAACGTCTGCTTTTCAGCAGGCTGAAGCGTTACTGCTCCATGCTCAGATAACCTTTACCTTCCGGCATCTGGAGCTGAAGACATTTCATCATCAGCCAGTCACCGCACTCTATTTCAAGACCATTGACAGCAGCCAGCGAGCCCGGCGGTTACTCAGTGCTGAATCTCTGCCCATCTATGAAGCGGATATCCGCCTGCATGACCGTTACCTGATGGAGCGCTTCACCTATGGGCCTCTGGAGTATACGGGGGAGCCGATTCAGCGACAGGGATTTCTGGAATATCGCCATGCCCGTATCCGCCCCACCCGGTATTTGCCGTCATTTCGGGTGGTGTCTCTGGATGTTGAGTGTTCTGCCAGAGGTGAGCTTTACTCCATCGGTCTTTATGGGGAGAACATATCGACCGTCCTGATGATTGGAGAACCTCTTGCAGATCAAGCGCCTGCGACGGATAAATCACCATCAACAAATAGAGAACGCCTGACTGATGATGAACTCACTATTCAATGGGTAGCTGACGAACGGGCGTTGCTGGAATCTCTGGAAGCGCAGATAGCACAGTATGATCCGGATCTGTTTATTGGCTGGAATGTGATTAACTTCGATTTCCGGCTGTTATTGAAGCGTGCGACCCTGCACAGAATGTCATTAAAATTGGGCCGGGGTCGTCAGTCTGCCAGTTGGCGGGAGCGCAACAGTGACGCTGGCGAAGGTTATGTTTCCATACCCGGACGCATGGTGATTGACGGTATTGATGCATTAAAATCGGCCACCTGGCACTTTGAGAGTTTCAGTCTTGAATTCGTTGCCCGGGAGCTGTTAGGCAAGGGCAAGGCCATTAACAATGTGAGTAACCGGATAAACGAAATTACTCACGATTTCCATCACAATAAGCAGAAACTGGCGCAATACAATCTGGAAGACTGTCGTCTGGTAACGGAGATCTTTGCCAAAACCCGATTGCTGGACTTTCTCCGGCTGCGCAGTGAACTTACCGGGCTGGAGCTGGACCGAATCGGTGGCTCCGTACAGGCCTTTACCAATCTCTATCTGCCGAAACTGCATCGTGCGGGCTATATTGCGCCGAATCTGCCCGAAGGTGGTGGGCTGGCGTCACCGGGTGGCTACGTGATGGACTCCGTGCCGGGCTTATACAGTAATGTGCTGGTGCTGGATTTTAAAAGCCTGTACCCCTCGATTATCCGAACGTTCAGGATTGATCCCCTGGGGCTGGTGGAAGGGTTGCAGGATCCTGACAACGCCATTCCCGGTTTTATAGGGGCATTGTTTTCCAGGGAACGGCATTTTCTGCCCGGGATTATTACTCAGCTCTGGCAGCAGCGAGATCAGGCCAAGGCAGAACACGACAGTGTCCGTTCTCAGGCGATCAAAATACTGATGAACTCCTTCTACGGTGTTCTGGGCTCTGGTGGCTGTCGCTTTTACGACACCCGGCTGGCCAGCTCCATCACCATGCGTGGCCATGAGATCATGCAGCAGACCTCCCGGTGGGTTGCCGGGCAGGGGCATCAGGTGATCTACGGTGATACGGACTCCATCTTTGTGCTGTTGGAAGGGACGTTTTCAGCGAATGAGGCGGACGCGGTTGGCCAGAGTCTTGCCAAAGACATTAATAAGCGGTGGCAAACCCTGTTGATGGCATCCTACGGGTTAGACTCCTGTCTTGAGATGGAATATGAAACCCACTATCGACGATTTTTGATGCCGACCATTCGAGGCTCTGAAACGGGCAGTAAGAAACGTTATGCTGGCTTGAAAGTGACCAAAGACAAGGAAGAACTGATCTGCAAGGGGCTTGAGACGGTTCGTTCAGACTGGACACCAATGGCCCGTGAGTTTCAGGCTGAGTTGCTCAGGCTGGTTTTTGCCGATAGCAACCCTTCCGCCTACCTGTTGGCAACCGTTGAAGCCGTTCGCAATGGCAACAAAGATGATCAGCTGGTGTATAAAAAAAGGTTACGTCGGCGTTTAAATGACTATGTGAAAAACGTTCCGCCTCAAGTTCGTGCTGCGCGTATGGCCGATGATCATAACCGGGCAGCAGGTAAGCCTCTGCAGTATCAGAACAGAGGTACCGTTCAGTACCTTATGACGATTAATGGCCCTGAACCTGTTGAATACAGGAACAGTGCGATTGATTACGATCACTATATTGATAAACAGTTGAAGCCTATTGCTGATGGTATCCTGCCGTTTGTTGATATGGATTTTGACAACATCATCACGTCACAGACCAGTCTGTTTTAAAGTGCCAGTTTGAGCTTTCACCGGTAGGTGTCTATGTTCTGGGGTGTCCATTTTATTTCCCCGGGGTGTTGGTTTCATGCCCAATCTTGCTGATTTCCTGTTCCGGAGCGCTGCTGTTTATCCCGATAAAACCGCCATTGTTGCGGGTGAACGGCGTATCAGTTATCAGGTATTAAAAGATACGGCAGCCACTATTGGTCAGGGGTTGCAGCAAACAGGTATCCGGCCCGGTGACCGGGTGGCGGTCAGTTGCCCGAATATTCCCCAATTCATGATGGTTTATTACGGCATTCTCAGTGCCGGTGCGGTTGTGGTGCCGTTGAATATTCTGCTGAAGCCAAAAGAGATCGCCTATCATCTTACCGACAGTCAGGCTATCGCCTATCTCTGTTTTGAAGGTTCGGATGAACTGCCATTGGGGCAGTTTGGACTTGAAGCCTGTCAACGGGTGAACAGCTGTGAACACTTTTTTGTCATTACCGCAGACCTCAGCCAGGATGAATGGCGAGGTGAGTCCACGCTATCCGCATTGCTATCCAGCGGCTCAATGGCCGACCCGCAGGAGAGGGCCCCGGAAGATACTGCCGCCATTCTCTACACATCCGGCACCACCGGACAGCCAAAAGGTGCTGAGCTCACTCACTATAACCTGTCGATGAATGCACTTATCTGCTCGGCCTTATTGATGACCGGTGTGAATGATAGTCATCTGGTGGTTTTGCCGTTGTTCCATAGTTTTGCCCAGACGGCCCATATGCTCCATGCCGTGGCATCAGCATCCACCATGGTGTTGATGGTTCGTTTCGAGGCATTGACAACCCTGAAGCTGCTGGCCCAGGAGCAGATCAGCTATTTCGCTGGTGTGCCCACCATGTATATTGCCCTGAATGGTGCGCAGGCGGAGTTGTCTGCCGGTGAACGACAGGCCATTACCGATACGTTGCGGTTGTGTGTCAGTGGTGGTGGCCCTATGCCTGTGGATGTTTTGCAGGCATTTGAGGGCAATTTCAACGTCACCCTTCTTGAAGGTTATGGTCTCTCGGAGACGTCGCCGGTCGTCTGTTTTAATACTCTGGATCAGGCGCGCATTCCCGGCTCCATTGGTCGGCCGATTCCCGGTGTGGCACTAAAAGTGGTTGACGATGAGGGAAACCCTCTGCCCTTTGGTCAGGACGGTGAGCTGGTCATTCGCGGCCACAACGTGATGAAAGGGTACTTTAACAAGCCGGAACAGACGGCCGCGGTGTTGCAAGATGGCTGGTTCCGAACCGGCGATATTGCCCGCCGTGATGAAGCCGGTAACTACTACATAGTAGACCGGAAGAAAGATCTGATTATACGTGGCGGTTTTAATGTTTACCCCCGTGAGGTTGAGGAGGTGTTGCTGGCTCATCCCGATATTATGCAGGCGGCGGTTATCGGGGTACCTGATGATTATTACGTTGAAGAGATTATGGCGTGTCTGATCCTGCACGAAGGTTGTGAGCTGTCACCGGAATTGGTGAAAACCTGGGCACGGCAACACCTGGGGGACTACAAATACCCGCGCTATGTACGACTTTTTCAGGAATTCCCACTCAGTGCCACGGGTAAAGTATTAAAGAGAGCGTTGCGAGAGCAGGTTAAGGGAGAGCACTTAGGGTAGACATTAAGCGTCTACTCCCCCTCTTCGGGTAGTTAAAGATGGAACCACGAAGGGCACAAAGAGCACAAAGAAGAGATTTTCTTTTCCTTCGTGCTCTTTGTGTCCTTCGTGGTTCCATTCAAAAGCCATTGAAAATGGAGGGGTAAGCTTAATGTCCTCCCTAAGAGGGAGAGCATAAAGGGCAGTAGCCTTCTTTGTATTGACGGTTTTTTATGGCAATGGGCCGGTTTGTCTTATTAACCTTTCGCTATTTAGTAGTTGCTGATTTAAATACCGGGGTAGGACTGACGGGCAATTTCTGTGAAAATAGCCGGTTTTTCATCACAGCATCCAAGAATCCATGGCCACACCGAAAACCGCACCGGACCTTTTCTCCTATCCCAAGTACTGGGCTGAATGCTATGGCACATCGCCCTGGTTGCCCATGTCCCGTAAAGAGATGGATGCGCTTGGCTGGGATTCCTGCGACATTATTATTGTGACCGGCGACGCCTATGTGGACCACCCCAGCTTTGGTATGGCGGTGATTGGCCGTTTCCTGGAATCCCAGGGTTTTCGGGTTGGGATTATTGCTCAGCCGGACTGGAGCAACCCGGAAGACTTCAAACGGCTGGGCAAGCCGAACCTGTTCTTCGGTGTGACTGGCGGCAACATGGACTCCATGATTAACCGCTACACCGCCGACCTGAAAGTGCGTAATGACGATGCCTATACACCGAACGCGGAGCCGGGCAAGCGACCGGACCGGTCGGTGATCGTCTATAGCCAGCGCTGTAAGGAAGCATACAGTGATGTTCCGGTGGTGCTTGGTGGTATTGAAGCCAGTTTGCGTCGCATTGCCCAGTATGATTACTGGAGTGATGAAGTGCGTCGTTCCGTATTGATCGATGCCACCGCTGATATTCTGCTTTATGGTAATGCTGAGCGGGCCCTGGCCGAAGTGGCGGATCGATTAGCGAAAGGCATGACCATTCGGGAGATTGATGATATCCGGGGAACCGTGGTGATCAAACCGGCGGTGCCTTCCGGCTGGACCGAGATTGATTCATCACGGATTGACTGGCCCCGGGATATTCAGTCCCTGGAAGAAGCTTATGGCCTCAGTCCTTATGCTGAGGTAGAAGAGACGGTTTGTGATAGCAAAACCGGCAGCCCGTCGGAGTCAGCGGGTGATAATGACGTGCAGCCAGTGCGCATTATCCCCATGCCTCTGCATCGCAATCAGCCGCTGGACCCGGCATCCACCTGCATACGGTTGCCATCCTTTGACAAGGTGCGCAAAGACCCGGTGCTTTATGCCCATGCTTCCCGGGTACTGCACCAGGAATCCAACCCCCATAATGCCCGGGTGCTGGTACAGAAGCATGGCAACCGTGAACTCTGGGTGAACCCGCCACCCATCCCCCTGGCAACCCCTGAGATTGACGGTGTGTTTGGTCTGTTTTACCAGCGTCGTCCACACCCGTCTTATGGCAA
Source organism: Salinisphaera sp. G21_0 (assembly GCF_017744115.1). Lineage (GTDB taxonomy): Bacteria > Pseudomonadota > Gammaproteobacteria > Pseudomonadales > Endozoicomonadaceae > Endozoicomonas. Next base: position 138,213 of record NZ_JAGHQW010000009.1, read on the forward strand.
TGCCAACATTCCGGCCTACGAGATGATCAAAACCTCGGTCAATATCATGCGTGGCTGTTTTGGCGGGTGTTCTTTCTGCTCCATTACTGAGCATGAAGGTCGTATTATCCAGAGTCGCTCCCATGAATCGGTGATTGCCGAACTGGAAGATATTCGGGAAAAAGTACCGGGCTTTACCGGGCAGATATCCGACCTGGGTGGTCCAACCGCCAATATGTACTATCTCAATTGCAAGGATGACAAGATCCAGGCCAGTTGTCGTAGACTTTCCTGTGTCTTTCCGGGGATTTGTAAAAACCTGAAAACCTCCCATAAGAAGACCACAGAGCTTTATCGGAAAGCCCGTGCCCTGCCGGGTATCAGGAAAATTGCCATTGCCTCCGGCCTGCGCTATGACCTGGCGGTGGAAGACCCGGAATATGTGGAAGAGCTGGTGACGCACCATGTGGGTGGCTATTTAAAGATTGCCCCGGAACATACGGAAAAAGGTACCCTCGATCTGATGATGAAGCCGGGGATGGGCACCTATGACGTCTTTAAAAAGATGTTTGAACACTTCTCCCAAAAGGCAGGTAAAAAGCAGTATCTGATTCCTTACTTTATTGCCGCTCACCCCGGCTGTGAAGATGAAGATATGCTGAACCTTTCGTTATGGCTGAAGAAAAACAAGTTCCGTGTGGATCAGGTGCAGACGTTTTATCCATCGCCCATGTCGCTGGCCACGGCCATGTATCATGCCCGGAAGAATCCGCTGAAGCGGGTCAGCTATAAAAGCCCCCGTTTGTATACGCCAAGAACATTGGATCAGCGTCGTTTGCAAAAGGCCTTTCTCCGTTACCATGATGCGAAAAACTGGCCATTCCTGCGCCAGGCCCTGCGGGATATGAATCGTTCCGACCTGATTGGTTCCGGTAAGCATCAATTGATTCCGGAAGAGGAAAACAAGGGGCAGAGAAGATCTGGCCAGCGGATACAATCGCCGGGTGATTTCCAGAAAGCCCGGGGCGGTCAGTGGGATAATCGCAATTCCAGAACATCAAAGAGTTCATCATCCCGGCAGAAAAAAGGTCGGGGCAGGTAAACTGAATGACCGTTTAAATATCTCCATGGCATTGAAACCGTGCAGGGTAGACATTAAAGAATTCATAGCAGAAAACCAGTTACTGTACTCCGCTTGCTTGAAATTATCACCGGGCGGTAGTGGCACTCCGTCAGATCTTTAAACTTCTCCTGAGGATTTTCTGGCTCTGAAAATCCTGCACATCAGTATGTGGCCAACGTCGTATTTTCTGTGACTTTTTCAACATAGGCATAACGTCTTTAGCATTCTGAGCTATGTTGTTCACAGAGAATTTGAATCAGCAAATAAATATTGGTGTTTATCTCTTATTCGCTGATTTACACGACACAGGATGTTTTTGAGAAAAAGCGTTCGAAGTATTGATGAGGCAGTAATGTTGATACAGCCACCGACCGTGCCCAGAGGCGGCACTGCCAGCGACTCCCGACTTGCCACAATAGCGTCTACAGAGCCACAGGGACGATGGGGCAGTTTGGATGTATCCAGGGAGTCTGGGGTAGTACCGTTTTTAACGCGGGACGGAACCCAGGAAAACGACAACGATAAAATAAAAGACACACAAAAGAACTCATCGCAGCAGCATTGTAAACCGGCAAGCACAGCGCCCGGGTCTGGTCATCTGCCCAATGCGGCGGTGGTGCTGGGGGCGCTGTCCGGCCTTGCTGCTGTCGGCCTGGCAGCATCGGCCACCTGTGACAGCGACTCGCCGATTCCGGTGGCGAATGCCACAACCCTGGGCAAGATTGGCCGTGACCCGGACTATCCACGCAATTGCACTTACCGGCAAACTGTTCCGTGTATTGATGGTGGCCAATTGCAATCCATCGGTAGTGATGACGATCCGTTTACCGGCATCTTCCATGGTGAAAATGGTACCATCGGTAATCTCAGACATTGCCTGATAAAAAACCTGGCCGGTGAAGGCCGTGTCGATCGCCTGCGCTTTACTAATGCCAATATAACGTCCACAGGCCCGGCCGCAGTGGTGGCCTGTAAAATTTCTGAAAATGCCACGATCAGTAATATCCGGGTTGAAAATGCTCATGTAAGTACTTCGGGCCGTAAAGCCCATGGGGGAGTTGTAGCAGGCATAGCCAAAGGAAAGGTTAACAACACCATGGCGGTGGATTGCACGGTTCTAACTTCAGGCGAGTCTGCCCATGCCGGTGTCGGTGCAGGAAAGGTCGATGGCGGAACCGTTGCTGACACCAGGGCAGTGAATTGCAGTGTTACAACTTCAGGCTGGCGTGCCAATGCCGGTGTCGGTGCAGGAAAGGTCGATGGCGGAACCGTTGCTGACACTAAGGTAGAGAACTGTGACATCATAACCAAAAATGATAGAGCAGACGCAGGTATCGGGGCAGGCCGCGTTATTGATGGCACTGTTGCTAACACGACAGCGGTTGATTGCCACGTTGAAACCGGGGGCGATGAGGCTTATGCCGCTATTGGAGCTGGACATTTGCGTAGAGGAATCGTTACCTACACCAAGGCACTGAACTCCACAGTCAAAACCTCCTATATATTTGGGAGCGCCGGTATTGGCTCAGGCATTGTTGAAAATGGAACTGTTGCCGACACGACAGCGGTTGACTGCCACGTTGAAACAGTGGGCCTGAGTGCAAATGCCGCTGTTGGAGCGGGATCTATTAAAGGTCGCAGCCTCGTTGAACGCACCACAGCGTTGAGCTGCACGGTCAAAACCAAAAATTATTTGGGACGTGCAGGCATCGGAGCTGCAATTGCCTATGATGGTGGCACCGTTGCCTGGAGCACAGCGGTAAATTGCAATGTTACAACTGCCGGTGATATTGCCAATGCAGCTATCGGCATAGGAGAGCTTGAAAAGAGTGCAACCGCTGCCAACACTCTGGCAGTGAACAGTAAAGTCACAACAAACGGCACTCGGGCATATGCTGGTATTGGGGCAGGGCGGGTTCATGAGAGTAACGGTAATACCGTTACCAATACCACGGCGGTTAATTGCAGGATCGAAGCCCTGGGTTTGGAGGCAAAGGCCCATATCGTTAGTAATCATACCCGGGTTTGTAATACCTCTCTTATCGATATGGATAACGATAGGGTATTTAACAGTCCTGGTGTCTGTCCGCTGGATCTGGATGATGTGTGTAAACCTGTCGCTCATCCGCTCTCGCTCTTGCTTCAGGATTGCCAACCCAGGCAAGAGTATCTTGACCAGTTAGACATGCCACGCAATTTCAGCAGTGATTTCTTCTCCGTCGAAACCCTGCCCATGGCATCCGCCATCCCCTTTCCCGACCTGCCTTGTCCTGCAGCACCGGCCACCTGTTACAGCGAGCCGATTCCGGTGGCGGATGCCGAAACCCTGGGCAAGATTGGCCGTAACGAGAGCTATCCACGCAGTTGCACTTACCGGCAAACTGTTCCGTGTATTGATGGTAGCCAATTGCAATCCATCGGTAATGAGACCCATCCGTTTACCGGCATCTTCCATGGCGAAAATGGTATCATCGGTAATCTCAGACATTGCCTGATAAAAAAACTGGCCGGTAAAGGCCGTGTCGATCGCCTGCGCTTTACTAATGCCAATATAACGTCCACAGGCCCGGCCGCAGTGGTGGCCTGTAAAATTTCTGATAATGCCATGATCAGTAATATCCGGGTTGAAAATGCTCATGTAAGTACTTCGGGTTCTCTAGCCGATGGGGGGGTTGTTGCAGGCATTGCCGAAGAAAAGGGAAAGGTTGTCAACACCATGGCGGTGAATTGCACTGTTACAACTTCAGGCAGGCTTGCCTATGCCGGTGTCGGTGCAGGATGGGTCGATGGCGGAACCGTTGCTAACACCACGGCCGTGAACTGTTACATCACGACCGACGATGATGAGGGACGCTCGGGTATCGGGGCAGGGGCCGTTCATAATGGCACTGTTGCTAACACGACAGCGGTTGACTGCCACGTTAAAACCGGAGGCAAAGAGGCTTATGCCGCTATTGGAGCGGGACATGTTCGGGTCGGAGGAATCGTTACCAACACCAGGGCACTGGACTCCACAGTCAAAACCTCCGGTATATCTGGGAACGCCGGTATTGGCTCAGGCGTTGTTGTTGAAGATGGAACTGTTGCCGACACGAGAGCGGTTCTCTGCCACGTTGAAACAGTGGGCAAGAAAGCAAATGCCGCTGTTGGAGCGGGAAGCATTTCCCGTGGAACAGTTACCAACACCAGGGCACGGAACTGCACGGTGGCAACTTCTGGTGATCGTGGCTATGCGGGTATCGGCGGGGGAAATTCTACCAAGACCGATGTTACTGACACCACGGCAATGGACAGCATAGTGATAACATCTGGAGATAAAAGTTTTGCCGGCATCGGCGGGGGATGGTTTGAAGGTGGCACCGTGACTGGCACCACAGCGGTGAAATGCAATGTTACAGCAACCGGTAGCGAGGCCAGCGCGGGTATCGGGGGTGGGCAGGTTAAGAAGGGTAATGTTACTAATACCGTGGCAGAGAATTGTCACGTCAAAACATGGAAGGAAAATGCCGATGCGGGCATTGGCGCGGGAAATGTTGTTGATGGCACTGTTACCAACACGACGGCAGTGAGCTGCAATGTCAAAACCTTCAATTCTGGCAAATCTGTTATGGGGGCCAATGCCGGTATCGGAGCGGGATCTATTCAAGGTGTTGACAGCGTCGTTGCACACACCACAGCGTTGAACTGCACGGTCGAAACCAGAGATGACGATGGAGCGGCAGGCATCGGAGCCGGAACAGCCTTTGACGGTTGCACCGTGAATGGCACCACAGCGGTGAATTGCGAGGTTGAAACTTCTGGTGCTGAGGCCCATGCAGCTATCGGCACAGGATACGTTAGAAGGGGTGCAACCGCTGCCAACACCCTGGCAGTTAAAAGTAATGTCAAAACGAACGGCACTTGGGCATATGCTGGTATTGAGGCAGGGCATGTTCGTGAGTATAGGGGTGCTCGCGTTACCAATACCACGGCGGTTGATTGCAGGATTAAAGGCGTGGTTTTAGAGGAAAAGGTCCGTATCAAAGAAGGTCTTACCCGGGTTTGTGATACCTATCTTAACGATGATCTACGTAACAGTCCTGGTGTCTGTCCGCTGGAGGATGTGTGTAAACCTGTCGCTCATCCGCTCTCGCTCTTGCTCCGGGATTGCCAAACCAACCCCAAGTATCGCATGCCAAGCAATTTCAGCAATGATTTCTTCTCCGTCGAAACCCCGCCCATGGCATCCGACATAACCTTTTCCGACCTGCCTTGTCCTGCACCATTGATCACAGCGATGACACCGTCAACCACCATACCTGTTTCCGAAACAGCTTCTTCTGCGACACTGGCCACAGCGATGACACCGTCAACCACCATACCTGTTTCCGAAACAGCTTCTTCTGCGACACTGGCCACAGCGATGACACCGTCAAC